>CAVPJT010000025.1:0-31099 GCA_963705485.1 Ilumatobacteraceae bacterium | reverse complement strand
GGGTCGAGAGACCCGGTCGCGACGTCGGCGGAGCGGTCAGGAACCGGGTGTGAACGTTCCCTCCAGGTGCCAGACACCGACGAAGTCGTTGAACGACCCACCGACGATCTGGCTGGTCCAGTCGAGCACGTAGGCGCCGGTCTCGGAGTCGATGGTGCCCATCGGCGCCTCGCCGCTCCCGTCCGGCTTCGGGGCGCCCTGGTTGAAGTTCGAACCGCCGTAGTAGGCGGTGAATGCGGAGAGGTCGCCCGTCAAGACGCCGTCGGTCGCCGTGAGCGTCGGCACCGCCTCGGCCGGATCGGTCGCACCGGCGAACGCCACAGCGAAGAAGGGCACCGGCTGGAAGATGCTGTCGACGAGACCGTTGCCGTTCTCGTCGAACGCCGGGTCCGGGGCGGGCTGCCAGTCGCCCGTGATCAACCCGCCGTCAGCGCCGGCGGTGAGGCCGGAGAACGTGGTGTCGGCGCACGTCGAGTCGCCGTTCGCGATGAACGGACCGGCATCGAGCGTGCCGCCCGGTTGCAGCATCCGGAAGTAGGAACCGGTCACGTTCGCTGCGTCGTCACACACCGCGTCATCGATCGAGAACATGCCGATGAGGTCACCCTCGAATGACGGGGCTGCCTCGGTCGTCTCGGGTGCTGCTTCGGTCGTCTCGGGAGGCGTGGTGTCCTCGGCCATCGGCTCGGTGGTCTCCGGCTCGGTCACCTCGGTCGACGTGTCGGCGGTCGTCGACTCCGTGTCCGAGTTGTCGTCGTCGCTGCCGCACGCGGCGGCGAGCAGTGCGACCACTGCGATGGACGCGAACAGACGATGGTGGGGGGTGAGATTGCGCATGACTGGCTCCTTGCCGTTCAAACAGTTGATGGAGAAGTTGGTGTCGAGGATTGCTCTGCTGAAGCCGGAGCAGGTGACGCGGTGATCTGTTCGGTCCGTGTCCGCAGCGCCAGCCCGGCGAGGCCGGCAACCAGGACGCCGGGGATCACGAAGAACCACGGGAAGAGGTCGAACGACGGGAGCGCGTCGACCGCTTGATAGTTGTCGACGTTGTCGCTCATCGTCGCGACCATCGGATTGAAGTCGGTGAGGATCGCCGGCCAGTCCGCCGACCACTGAGTGATCGCGGGGTAGTCCGCAGGGTCGCCGCCGGCTTCGATGGCCATCGGCAGCGCGTTCACCCGGAGCTGCCCCTCGGCTGCGCCGAGCGTGACGAAGTACCCCTGCACCGACTGGACCCGCTCGTGGGTCATCATCGGCCGGAAACTGTCGATCATCTCGGCGCCCTTCGGCGCCCGGTCGAACATCTGGAACATCACCGGCGCGGCCGCGACCGCAAGGCCCAGCGCGAGCAGTGTCCAGATCGCCGGACGTCCGCGACCGACGTGTCCGTCACGCCGTAGGAACAGCGCAACCGCAGCCGCGACCACGATCATCAGCCCGGGGATCACGAAGAACCACGGAAACATGGGAAAGGGCGGCAGCGCAGCGACCGCGGCGTAGTTGTCGAGGTTTGCCTCCATCCGATCGATCAGGTCGCCCATGTCCTCCTGGATGGCCGGCCACTGTTCGTTCAGGTTCGCGACCGACACGAACGTGGTGTCGAAGGCCCCGTCGTCGATCGCTCCGGCCGCGACCAGGCCGGTGCGCAGCTCGTCGATCGACTCGACGTTGGCGGCATCGATCTCGTCGAGGTACCCACGGAACAACTCGACCTCGTCCACGGTCATGTACGGCTCGAAGTCGTCGATCATCTCGCCGCCGAGCGGGGCGCGATCGAACATCTGGAACACGGCGGGAGCGGCGATCATCCCGATGCCGATGAGCAACGCAGCGACAATCGGGAGATTCCGCTTGCTCGCCATCATCGTGCTCCGATCCGGGTCGATACCCGGTTCCCACACTCTGCGCGATCGGGCTCGTCGCCAAGGGACCAAGGTCACTGCCACGGACGGCGGGAACGTCAGGTGCGGGCGAGCACCTTTGCAAGGCTGCGGAGCGAGAGAGTGAAACCCATCCGTCCCCCGAAGGCGGCCACCGGAGACAGCACGCGCGGGAGGTACGGCACCATCACGTCCTCGTACCAGTCGAGCACCGAACCGGAACCGTCGGCGCGCACCGTGAAGCCCGCCGTTCCGGTGAGGATCGGACCGAGCTTCTCCACGTCGCACGCGCCCGATTGCTGGTCGGCGTCCCAGTCGCACCGGGTGACGCGCATGCGGTCTTCGAGCGCGACGGGACGGAACCCGGTCCACGCCGTGAACGAGTAGCCGACCGCGGTCGAGTCACCGTCGTCGCCCTCGATCGTGGTCGCCGGGATCCACGCACCATGGGCAGGCCAGTCGACGAGTTCGTCCCAGAGCTCGCGTACCGGCACGTCGAATCGTCGGGACAGTTCGAACTTCACACGCGCCATGCCGGCAATCCTGCCACCGCCGCCCGTCCAAACCCCGTTTGTGTGGCAGTTCGGGTGACCCACCCCACCGGGAATGCCACGCAAACGGGGTTTGGACGGGCGCGCGGGGTCAGGGATCGGTGGCGAGCAGCTGGTCGAGGAATCGCAGGGCGGCGTCGGAGGTCTCGTGACGCCACAGCGTGACCACATCGACGGACGCCTGGTCGTCTGACCGGCCGGGTGCGGCCGAGATGGCGGCGGCGAGCTCGGCGACGAGGGCGCGCTGCTGATGCAGCATCGCCGTCACGTCGATGTTGCATCGATCGGCGACCACGAGCTTCAGCAGGAGTTCGCTGCGCAGATCGCGTAGATGCTCGACCGGCGCGGCGAGCCAGCGACGCAGCTCCGCTCGCCCGGTTCGTGTCGCCGCGAGCACGGTGCGGTTGCCGCCTGCGATGCCCGGCTCCTCGGCGATGGCACGGACGAGTCCGCGGTCGACCAGTTGGTCGAGCGATCGGTACGTGAGCGCCCGCGACAACGACCACACGCGACCCAAGTCGCCGCCGGGCCGCAATGCCGAAGCGATCGCGAAGCCATGCGTCGAGCCCTCGTAGAGAATCCCGAGGCATGCCCACTCACCGAGCAGGAGCTCGCGCCGACGACGATCCGCCGATGTCTGTGTCATGCCGGCGCCACCTCGATGTCGGTGGCCTTCACCGATGCACTCACGCCATCGCCTGGCCGGAGCGCCAACGCGTCGAGTGCTGCCGCGGTGATCTCGGCGGTGAGCGGCAGCTCGCCGTCGATCACCAACCGCACACGCTCACCCAGACGATCGATGTCGACGATCGTTCCGCTCCACGTGTTCCGGGCGCTGGATTCGACAGCGTTGCCGTGCGCGAGCAGCACCGAGTGCGGCCGGATCGTCGCCAGCGCGGGCCCGTCGGTTGCGTCGGCGATCACGACGCGAGCCCCGGTCGGCGTCGTGAGCACGCCATCGAGCACGTCACCGGCCACCAGGTTCACGCCGACCAGGTCGGCCACGTAGCGGGTACGGGGATGCGCGGTCACCTCGGCCAGCGTCCCCGTCTGCACGACGCGTCCGGCCTCGAGTACCACCACCCGGTCGGCGAGCGCGTGCGCATCGACCGGATCATGCGTGACCACGATGCGCATCCCGTCGAACGTGGTGAGGTGCTGGCGGAGGTCTCGCCTCACGAGCGCCCGCGTACCCGCGTCGAGCGCGGCGAGCGGTTCGTCGAGCAACAGCAGCCGCGGGTCGATCGCCAACGCGCGGCCCAACGCCACGCGTTGCGCCTGACCACCCGACAACGCGTGCGGACGTTGCCGGGCGTACTCGGCGAGGCCGAGGCGGTCCAGCCACTCGTGCGCGCGTGTGCGGGCATCGGCCTTCGCCGATCCTCGGGCGCGGAGGCCGTAGGCGACGTTCTCCAGCACGGTCAGGTGTTCGAACAGCACGTAGTCCTGGAAGACGAACCCGATCGGGCGATCCTCCGGCTCCACGAACACGTCGGCGGCCGGTTCGTCGACCACCGTGTCGTCGATCGCGACGCGGCCGCTCTCGAGGGGTTCGAGCCCCGCCAAGCAGCGCAGCACCGTGCTCTTGCCTGCGCCGTTCGGGCCGAGCAGTGCGACGACCTCGCCCGGGTGAGCCTCCAACTCCAACTGCAGATCGAGCGACCCCAGCCGCAGCCCGATCCGCGCCTCGAGCGTCATGTCGCGACCAGCGTCGGACGCGCCGGCGCACCGAACCACCGGTCGCGCAGTCCGACGAGCACGGCGAACGACACCGCGATCATCACCAGGGCCAGCACGATCGCCTCCTCGGGGTTGGTCTCGAGCGAGAGATAGACCGCGAGCGGCATCGTCTGCGTCGTGCCGGGAAAGTTGCCCGCGAACGTGATGGTCGCGCCGAACTCGCCGAGCGCCCTCGCCCAGGCGAGCACCGCGCCGGCGGTCAGCGCCGGTCGGATGGCCGGCAGCGTGACGCGACGAAACGTGTACCAGCGCGAGGCGCCGAGTGTCCGTGACGCATCTTCGAGACGCGGATCGAGTTGCCGCAGCGCCGCCTCGACGGTGATGACGAGGAAGGGCATCGCCACGAACGTCTGAGCGACGACCACACCGGCGGTCGTGAACGGCAAGGTGAAGCCGAACCATTCGTCGAGGTACTGCCCGACGAGCCCGCGCCGACCGAGTGCGAAGAACAGCGCCACACCGCCGACCACCGGCGGCAGCACCATCGACAGCAGACACAGCGCACGCACGGCGCCTCGTCCGGGGAAGTCGACGCGGGCGAGCAGCCACGCGAGCGGGACGCCGAACACGATCGACAGCGCCATCGCACACAACGACGTCACCATCGACAGTCGCAGCGCGGTGACCGCCGTGTCGTCGGTGAGGTAGGTCCACGCGTTCGACCACGGCGCCCGCCAGAGGAGACCGACGAGCGGCAGCGCGAAGAAGCAGACGGCCATGACAGCGAGCACGAGCGCCGGGAACGGCAACCCGATTCGCCGACCTCGCCTGCGACGGCTCACGGCGAGTCGAACCCGTACGAGGCGAGGATCTGCTGTCCGGCGGGGCCGAGCACGAAGTCGAGGAACACGCGCGCTCCGTCGGGGTTGGGGGCGTCCGCGAGGGCGACGACCGGGTACTCGGCGATCACATTGATGTCGGCGGGGATCGCCACGCCGGCCGCATCGTCGCCGGTAGCGATCACGTCGGTGCGATACACGATGCCGGCATCGGCCTCGCCGAGCGTGACCTTCGTGACGACGGCCTTGACGCTCTCCTCGAACGACGCCGGCGTCACCACGACCCCGGCGTTGTCGAAGATCTGTTCGGCGTATGACCCGCAGGGGACCTCCGGAGCGCACTGCACCACGACGAGATCTGGGTCGGCGAGATCCGCCACACCGGTGATGCCTTGCGGGTTGCCGGGCTCCACGATGATCTCGGCCAGGTTGGTGGCGAAGACCACCGGGGCGGCGGCCTCGAGACCGGCATCGGTGAGCGTGTCCATGTTGGCGAGGTCGGCCGGCGCGAACACGTCGACCGGGGCCCCCTCGGTGATCTGCGCCACGAGGGCGGACGAGCCGGCGAAGTTGAACGTGACCTCGGCACCCGGATGGTCGACGATGAACGCCTCGCCGATCTCGGTGAACGCCGCGGTCAGCGACGCTGCTGCGAACACCGTGACGTCGGCGCCATCACGCGATCCCGAGTCGTCGGAGCCACAGGACGCGACGAGCAGCGCTGCAACGACGAGTGCAACGGCGGCGCGCATGCGACCACGATAGTCAGCGGTGAACTATTACGACTGGTCGAGTGCTTCTCGCCGCTCCACATCGGCGCGGACACGGCGGCGGCAGTACGTTCGCACGCATGTGGTCGTTCGAGACAGAGCCCGAATTCCAGAAGAAGCTCGACTGGGTCGAGCAGTTCTGCAAGGAGGAGGTCGAGCCGCTGCACTACGTGTTCCCGTACGCGGTGCGGTCGCCGGACCCCAAGGTGCGCGAGCTCGTCAAGGGCCTGCAACAGCAGGTGAAGGACCAGGGCCTCTGGGCGATCTTCCTCGACGAGGAACTCGGCGGTCCGGGTTTCGGCCAGCTGAAGCTCGGTCTGCTCAACGAGATTCTCGGGAAGTATCCCGCTGCGCCGCAGCTGTTCGGTGCTGCCGCACCCGACACCGGCAACATGGAGATGCTCGCCGCGTACGGCACCGAGGAGCAGAAGGAACGTTGGCTGACGCCGCTGCTCAACCAGGAGATGTTCTCGGCGTATTCCATGACCGAGCCGCAGGGTGGCTCGGACCCCAACCTCTTCCGCACCACGGCAGTCAGGGACGGCGAGGAGTGGGTGATCAACGGCGAGAAGTGGTTCACCAGCGCCGGCCGCGTCGCCGACATCTTGTTCGTGATGTGTACCAACGGCATGTACGTGGTGCCACGCACCACCCCGGGCGTCGAGATCATGCCCGAGCCCCGCAATCACAACCACATCATCTACAAGGACGTGCGCATCCCGCTCGACCACCTGCTCGGCCCGGAAGACGGCGCCAAGGTGCTCGCCCAGCGTCGCCTCGGCGGCGGACGCATCCACCACGCGATGCGCACCATCGCCCAGTGCAAGCTCGCCTTCGACATGATGTGCGAGCGGGCGCTCAGCCGCGAGTCGCACGGCAAGATCATCGGCGAGCACCAGATGGTGCAGGAGAAGATCGCCGAGAGCTACGCCAAACTCCGGATGCTGCGGTTGTACGTCCTGGAGACCGCGTGGAACATGGATCGCACATCGAGCCAGGAGACGCGTACCGACATCGCCGCGGTGAAGTTCACGATGGCCCGGGTGCTGCGCGAGGTGTCGTTCGACGCGCTGCACATCCACGGCTCGCTCGGCACCACCAACCTCACGCCACTGCAGGACATGTACGCCGGCGCTCCGACGATGGGGCTCGCCGACGGAGCCGACGAGGTGCACAAGTCGACCGTGGCGCGCCGCGTCCTCAAGGAGTACCGCCCGCACGAGGGCTACTTCCCACGCGAGTACATCCCGTACAAGCGCGAAGCGGCCTGGGAGGCCTTCCAGCCGAAGTTCGCCGCCGACCCCGAACTGAAGGAAGCCGCCGAGCGTTACAGGAAGTACTTCGCCAACCGCTCGTGAACACCGTTTGCGTGACGGTTTCGGTGGGGCGGGTCACCCAGAGTGCAACCCAAACGGGGTTGTCTCAGCGGACGAGGCGGGCGAGCTTCGGGAGCACGCACGGGCGCCCCGAGCAGGCATCCCACGTGGCCAAGCCACCACTCAGCTCTCGTAGGCCTCCGAGATCGCAGACTTCGGCAGCCAGCGCGAGCCGAGCGGCGAGTTCCTCGGGACTGTAGGCAGCCCAGTGATCGGGATTGCCGGCGTCGTCGTCGGAGATCGCCGCGCCGTCTGAGCAGTTCCAGCCGTCGTCGCGAGCGGTGCGTGATCGAAGAATCCGCACGCTGCCCGTCGGACTCACCAGAATCATCCCCGGTTGGAGGACAGTTCGAACATTGGACACGGTGGTGTATCGGCACCGAAGCCCCCACAGTTGAGCCGGGATCTGCCAACCCCGAGCGATGAGCCAACCCCCGATATTCGGGGAGCTCGCTCATCGGCCGCCCAACCACCCCCAGAGCGATGAGTCAACCCCCGATATTCGGGGGGCTCGCTCATCAGTCGGTGATCGCGCCGTACACCAGCGAGCGGAGTTGGCCGCGGAAGTCGAACGCGCCGCTCGGGATGAGCTGGGTCATGAACACCGCGTACAGGTCCTCGGTCGGATCGATCCAGAACGACGTCGACGCCGCGCCGCCCCACATGAAGTCGCCGGCTGGTCCGACTCCTGCGGTTTTGGCGGGGCCGAGCCCGACCGCGACCTGCAGCCCGAATCCGTTGCCATCGAAGCCGACCTCGCCGTAGCCGCCCGGCATGGCGAAGTCGCGCAAACGGCCGCTGCCCGGGAGGTGGTTGGTACGCATCAGCTCGATCGTCGGCCGGGAGAGAATCCTCGGGCCATCGGTCGTTCCACCCGCCGTCAGCGCCGAGCAGAACCGGACGTAGTCGTCGAGCGTGCCGACGAGGCCACCACCGCCCGACTGCAGCGCAGGGTCCCGACACATCCGGTTCTTCGCGCGATCGTCGAGCAGCCGGACCTCTTTGCGAGCGGTTCGGGCATACAAGGACGGCACCCGGTGGGCGTTGCGCTCGGGCACGTGGAAACCGGTGTCGGCCATGCCGAGCGGATCGAAGATCGTTCGCTGCAAGTAGTCGCCGAACGGTTCGTCCGCGATCATCTCGACGAGGCGTGCACAGATGTCTGACGACCACGAGTAGTACCAGTGGGCGCCGGGTTGGAACCACAGCGGCTCGGTGGCCAGCAATCGACTCAGATCAGCCAGCGTCGCCGACGGGTCGAGCGATCGCGACCCGCCTCCATCGACGAGCGCCTCCAGGTTCAGGCGCGCCTCGGGCGGTCCGGTGCCGATGCCGGTCATGTGCATCAACGCGTGCTTGACGCTGATCGGCTGTTCGGCGTCGACCAGCTCGACGCTTCCATCACTTCGTTTCACGCTCACCTTGACGTCGCGCCACTCCGGGAGGAACCGGTGGATCGGATCGTTGAGCTTCACCCGCGCCCGCTCCATCAGCGACAGCAGCGCGGCACCGGTGATCGGCTTGGTCATGGAGTACAGCCGCCAGATCGTCTGATCGTCGAGCGCGGTGCCGGTCTCGAGGTCCATCGTGCCGACCGTGGTTCGGTAGGCCAGGTGTCCGCGTCGACCAATGGCGATCTGGTAGCCGGCGATCTTGCCGGGCTCGACGTAGGCCGTACGGAAGTGCTCGTCGATGCGTGTCAGGCGCTCGGCGTCGAAGCCCGCCGCTTCGGGGTTCGGAGTCAGATCCATGGCAATCCCTTCATCGTCGAGGGCGCATCGCCCACGTGCGCCGAACGTAGCCAGCGCATCACTCGCAATCGGGAGTCGGAGCCGCTCGGAAATGACCGCCCACCCGTCGTTCACCGACCTCGGCCAGCACCCGACCGCGCCACCGCGCCGCTCGACGGACCGCGATCGATTCGTTCACGGGCCGAGCCAGGGCGAACAGCGGCGTGATCTCCATCACCAGGTAGAAGGCCGATGGGTTCACCCGACCGGCCATCGTGAACGCAAGGTTCAGCACGATCCCGGCCCACAGCGCCGGCCGGACGCATCGGTTCGTGATCAGACACGCACCGATCACCAGTTGGGCGATCAGGACGACCCATGCAACGGCGAGCGCCAATGGCTCGACCAGCGCGTCGGCGAACCAACTGAACCACGGGAGCACGTCCGGGCGTTGTTCGACGAGCTCGACGGGCGTACCACTGCGATGTCCTCGGCTCGAATCGACATGTCGACGATGCTTTCGGCGCTCGGTGAAAGGCTGCCGAACCAATGGAAAGGATCCTCGAAAGATCGAGCGGCCAGGTCGCCCACGCAGCGAGCACGGCGCATTGTCTGTGAGACTCCGGGAGTGAGGACGATGCAATGACGGGCAATCGCTGGCTTGCGAAGCTCGAGGAGAGCCCGGATCACTCCGCCAACTACGTCGAGCGCTTTCGAAGGATGGCCGCTGAAGGGGCCGACCTGCACGGCGAGGCACGTCTCGTCGATGCGATGGTGGGCCGCGGCGCTCGGATTCTCGACGCGGGATGCGGCCCCGGCCGATTGGGTGGTCGTCTGGCCGAGCTCGGACATGACGTGGTCGGCGTCGACCTCGATCCGGTGCTGATCGCTGCTGCCGAACACGACCATCCCGGCCCGACCTGGCTGGTCGACGACCTCTCCGAACTGGACCTCCCCGCCCGTGGGGTCGAGCCCGGATTCGACGTCGTGGTCGCCGCGGGCAACGTCATGGGGTTCCTCGACCCGACCACACGTCAGCGGGTACTCGAGCGCTTCGCGACCCACCTGCGTCCCGGCGGTCGGATCGTCACCGGATTCGGGTCGGGCGGCGACTACCCGTTCGACGAGTTCTTCGAGGACGTCGACGTGGCCGGCCTCGTGGCCGAGCTGAAATTCTCGACGTGGGACCTCCGGCCGTTCACCGCCGAATCGGAGTTCCTCGTCGCGGTACTCGCCCTCGCGTCCGACCCCGCCTGACCGCCACCACCGCCGATGTGACGGAGGGCCCTGGCCCCTGCACACCAGAGCGGAGATGATCGCGACATCAACACATCACCGTGATCGTCGCCGACCTCGAGGAGGTGTCGGGTGGCCCGAGCGTTCCGCAACCGGACGGAAGCAGGCACGGCACTCGCTACGCGCCTCGAGCACCTTCGTGGTGACGACGTCGTCGTGCTCGGTCTCCCGCGAGGTGGCGTCCCGGTCGCCGTCGAGATCGCCGAGGCGCTCGACGCACCCCTCGACGTGATCGTCGTGCGCAAGATCGGTGTGCCGGGTCAACCCGAACTCGCAATGGGAGCGATCGGCGAAGACGGGGTGCGCGTCGTCAACGACGAGGTCGTCCGCCTCACCGGCGTGTCCGCGGACGACTTCACCCGAGTCGAACGGCGCGAGCGCGAGGAGCTGCGACGACGGGCCGACCGGTTCCGCGGAGCCACGCCTCGCGCTCGACCTCGTCGGGCGCGTGGCCGTGCTCGTCGATGACGGGATCGCCACCGGCTCGACGGCGAGGGCCGCCTGCCAGGTCGCTCGGGCGCACGGTGCCAAACGGGTCGTGTTGGCGGTGCCCGTTGCCGCGCCGGAGTCCGTGAAGGCGTTGGCCGATGACGCGGACGAGATCATCTGCGTCGAACAGCCGGTGTGGCTGCGCTCGGTCGGCGAGTGGTACGACGACTTCACGCAGGTCGACGATCAGACGGTCGTCGAGCTGCTCGAGCGAGCGCATCGACGGGGTGCCGCAACGGGGTCACAACAAGAAGCGGTGCCAGCGGCATCAGAGCCCGCCGTGGGCGTGGACGCGGAGGTGAGTGTCGACGTCGGGGCGTTGTTGGCCCTCCCGGGTCACCTGACCGTTCCCCCCGAGGCGGTCGGCACCGTGGTCTTCGCGCACGGCAGCGGCAGTAGCCGCCACAGTCCGAGGAACCAGTTCGTGGCGGATCAACTCAACGCCGCCGGCCTGGGGACGCTGACCTTCGACCTCCTCACCGACGCCGAAGCGAGGGATCGCCGAAACGTGTTCGACATCGGCCTCCTCGCGTCCCGGCTCGTGCTCGCCACCGACTGGGTGCGCGGCCAGCACGTCACCGCCGACCTGCCGGTCGCACTGTTCGGCGCCAGCACCGGCGCCGCCGCCGCGCTCGTGGCCGCGAGCGACCCATCACGTCCGGTCGCTGCGGTCGTCAGCCGTGGCGGACGACCCGACCTGGCGGGCGATCGCCTCGGCCACGTCACCGCGCCGACGTTGTTGATCGTGGGTGGCGACGACCTCACCGTGCTCTCACTGAACCGAGACGCCGCGCGGCAACTGCGATGCGAGCACGAGCTGACCGTCGTGCCCGGCGCCACGCACCTCTTCGAGGAGCCCGGGACGCTCGAAGCGGTGGCCGCGCTCGCCGCCGACTGGTTCGTCGACCACTGCCGCACCGCGGGAAGGAGCGACCGGTGACCACCATCCCCGATCTGTATCGAACGGCCAGCCGTGCGTCGCTGGCTGATCTCGGTCGGGCCGCCCGGCCGATCGAGGGGCACGACGACGACTACGACGAGTTGCTCGATCTCGTCGGAGATCGTCGCGTCGTCCTGATCGGCGAAGCGTCCCACGGGTCGGCGGAGTTCTACCGCGAACGGGCCCGGATCACCGAGCGACTGGTCGAGGAGCACGGGTTCAGCGTCGTCGCCGTCGAGGCCGACTGGCCCGACGCCGACCGGGCCAATCGCTTCGTGATGGGACACTCCGACGATGTCACCGCCGCCGAGGCGCTGAGGGACTTCCGCCGGTTCCCCGCGTGGATGTGGCGCAACACCGAGGTCGTGCGCTTCATCGAATGGCTCCGGGACCACAACGACAGAATGGGAAACCCGCGACGCAAGGTGCGTTTCCAGGGGCTCGACCTGTACAGCCTCCGAGCATCGATGGACGCCGTGGTGGCCTATCTCGACCGTGTCGATCCCGACGAGGCGCGCCGAGCCCGAGACCGGTATGCGTGCTTCGACCACGTCGGCGCCGAAGGCCAGGCGTACGGGTTCGCGTTGGCCCACGAGCGCGCCGTGCCATGCGAGTCCGAGGTGGTCGCCCAGCTCGTCGAACTCCGGCGCCACGCCTCGGAGTACCTGCAGCGCGACGGGTGGATCGAGGAGGACGAGTTGTTCTCGGCCGAGCAGAACGCGGTCGTCGTGCGCGACGCCGAGGAGTACTACCAGCAGATGTACCGCGCCGAGGTCTCGTCGTGGAACCTGCGGGACCGGCACATGGCGGCGACGCTCGACGCGCTACTCGACCACTTCGACCGCCGAGACGGCCACACCAAGGTGGTGGTCTGGGAACACAACTCGCACATCGGCGATGCCCGCGCCACCGCGATGAGCGTGCGTGGCGAGCTCAACGTCGGTCAGCTCGCACGCCAACGCTACGGCAAACACTCCGTGGCCCTGATCGGGATGACCACCTACGACGGCGAGGTCACTGCAGCGACCGACTGGGGCCAACCCGCACGGCGCCGCACGGTTCGAGCGGCGCTGCCCGAGAGCTACGAGCACCTCTTGCACGAGTTGGTGCTCGACGGGCTGACCACCGCCCGGTTCTGGTTGCCGACTGCGGACGCCGGCGCCGCCGGTGTGCTCGAGACGCCGCGATTGGAGCGAGCGATCGGCGTGATCTATCGACCGCAGACCGAACGAGCCAGCCACTACTTTCCCGCTCGCCTCGACCAGCAGTTCGACGTCGTCATCCACCTCGACCGGACATCAGCCCTCCAGCCGCTCGACGACATCGCCGCGTGGGACCCGCTCGAGCCCCCGGAGACCTACCCCAGCGGGATCTGACGCCGCTCCCGAACCGACAAGTGGGGCGTCAGTGGCCTGCGAACTCGGGCGGGCGCTTCTCGACGAACGCCGCTGCCGCCTCGCGATGATCGGCGGTGCCCATGGTTCGCACCATCGCCGACGCCTCGGCATCGAGCGCCTCCGCCAGCGTGGAGCCGAGCGCCCGATTGACGTTCTCCTTCATGTAGCGCAGCGCGATCGGAGCCCGACTCGCCAGGTCGTGACAGAACGCGAGCGCCGCTTCGGCGAATCCGTCATCGGGGAGGACTCGATTGACCAGCCCGAGATCGGCCGCCTCAGCAGCGGTGAGCCTCGGGGACGTGAACATCAACTCCTTGGCCTTGGCCTCGCCGACGATGCGCGGCAGGAACCACGACGTACCGAAGTCGCCGCTCGCACCGACATTGGCGAATGCGGTGACGAGTACCGCTCGCTCGGTAGCGATTCGGAGGTCGGCCGCGAGTGCCATCGACAGCCCGGCACCAGCAGCGGCGCCCGGCAGCGCTGCGACCACCGGCATCGGGAGCTGGCGGAGCGCCAGGCTGACCAGCGCCTGACGCGAACGCAACCACGCCACGCGGTCTTCGAGCGAGGTCGGGCCGGCCTCCGGCGACCCGCCGGAGGTGTTGTTCTCGTGCATCCCCTTCACGTCGCCGCCGGCACAGAACGCACCGCCCTCGCCCGTCACCAGCAGCACCCGCACTGACGGGTCGCGTTCGATCTGTGGCAGCGCCCGCCCGAAGCCGTCGTACATCGACGCCGACAATGCGTTGCGCCGCTCAGGGCGGTTGAACGACAGCACGGCGACGTGCCCGTCGATACGGCCCAGTAGGTCCTCGGTTCCGGTTTCGATCTTCGCCATGTGCGCGCTCCCTTGCTCGATTGCCCGTGCTCGAATGCCCGATCGTTGCATGCTGGGCATCACCGTCGACAGATGAGAGGACCTCCGGCTCTGGTCGAGTGCCCGCCGACGACTGCACGGTCGAGACAGAACTGATCATCACACGAAAGGCAGCGACACATGGTGTTCGAAGAAACGGTGGTCCTCGACAGACCGTTCGACGAGGTCCTCGCAGCGACCAAGTCGGCACTCGCCGACCACGGATTCGGTGTGCTCACCGAGATCGACATGCAGCAGACGTTGCGATCGAAGATCGACAAGGAGATCGATCGCTACGTCATCCTCGGTGCCTGCAATCCGAAGCTGGCCGGTGCTGCACTCGACGTCGAACCGCAGGTCGGGGCGCTGTTGCCGTGCAACGTCGTCGTGCACGAGGTCGAAGGAACCGTGCACGTCGACGCGCTCGACCCCGGGCTGATGGTGTCGATGACGAGCCGCGACGAGTTGGCGCCGATCGCTGCCGAGGCCCGACGTCTCATCGGTGATGCGCTGACCGCCCTCGCGTCGGCCTGATCGTCGTCAGCCGACGAGGACCGGCTGGTCGATGTCGATGGCTGCACCGTCGGGCGACGGGACGTCGATGTCCTCCATCTCGCGGACGGGAAGTCCCGACTCCCCATCGATGTCGATCGTCGGCAGGATGCGATCGAGCCAACCGGGCAGCCACCAGTTGGCCGCCCCCATCAGCTTCATCGTCGCGGGTACCAACACGATCCGCACGATGGTCGCATCGACGAAGATCGCCACCGCCAGGCCGAGGCCCATCATCTTGATGACCGGGTCATCGCCGAGCACGAACCCGCCGAAGACGCAGATCATGATGAGCGCCGCTGACGTGATCACCCGGGCCGTGCTCGCAATGCCGCCGATCACCGCGGCATCGTTGTCGCCGCTCGCAACGTAGTTCTCCCGAACCCGCGAGAGCAGGAAGACCTCGTAGTCCATCGACAACCCAAACAGCACGGCGAACATGAACATCGGGATGAACGACACGATCGGCACGGTCGACTCCAGGCCGATCAGCTCCTTGCCCCACCCCCACTGGAACACCATCACGAGCACGCCGTAGGCGGAACCGATGCTGAGCAGGTTGAGCAGCGCCGCCTTGATCGGTACCAGCACCGAGCGGAACACGAGCATGAGGAGGAGCACCGAGAGCACGACGACTGCAGCGATGAACCACGGCAGACGTTGGCTGACGCGGTCGGCGACGTCGCCGAAGCTGGCGGTCTGTCCTCCGACATGCGCGGTCGCGGTCGTCCCGGCGAGGGCACCGGGGAACACGTCGCTGCGGAGGCGCTGCACGGTGGCGAAGGTGGCGTCGTCCTGGGGCGACGTGGTCGGAAATGCCACGATCGTGGCGACACCGGCAGCCTCGTCGACGTCGGCCGACGCGACCGCGGCGATCCCCGGGTCCGCGGCGATCGCCTCCGCCAGCGAGTCGACGACCTCGGGATCACCTCGGAGATCGACCGCCACGACGAGCGGGCCGTTCAGACCAGGACCGAACCCATCTGCGACGAGGTCATAGGCCGCGCGCTCGGTGCGTGAGTCGGGCAGCGTTCCCTCGTCGGGGAAGCCGAGTTGCAGCGCAAGCACCGGAGCGCTCAACGCGAGCAGCAGCACGGTCACCCCGACTGCATATGGCCACGCATGGCTGGTGACATGGCGGCCCCAGCGCTGCCAACCCGACCCGACGTCGCCACCGATGCCGTGGCGACGATGAATGCCGAGACGATTGATCCAGTGGCCGCTCAACCCGAGGAAGGCGGGCAGCAGGGTCACCGACGCGATCACCATGATCAGCACGATGATCGACGTGGCGATCCCGGCGGCGGTCATGAACGGGACGCCGGCGACGGCGAGCCCGAGGATCGCGATGACCACGGTGCCACCGGCGAAGATCACTGCCTGCCCGGCGGTGGCGACCGCCCGACCCGCCGAGTCCGCGACGGTCAAGCCCTCCGCGAGGAACTCGCGATGTCTCGTGACCAGGAAGAGCGCGTAGTCGATGCCGACCCCGAGTCCGATCATCGTTGCCATGTCCGGCGCCCAGCTGGGGATCTCGACGACGTGGTCGATCAGCGACATCGACGCGACCCCGACGCCCAAGCCGAACAGGGCGATCCCGATCGGCAGACCGGCGGCGATGATCGAGCCGAAGGCGAGCAGGAGGATCACCACCGCTGCGAGCAAACCGATCAGCTCGGCAGACCCACCGCCCGGATCCTCGAAGTTCATGAACAGGTCGCCGCCCAGCTCGATGCGCAGCGCCGAGCCGTCGCTGGACGAGGCGACCGCATCCTTCAACTCGGAGAGGTCGCCCTTGTCGAGCTCTTCGAGCACCGGATACTGGATCGTCATCAGCGTGATCCGTCCGTCGGCGGACACCGCGCCGGCTCGCGACCGCCACGTCGGCACCGGCAGCGAGTGAGCCAGTCGGGTCGGAGGTGGCAAGCACGGTCGGCAGCGCCTCGACGGTGCGCTGAACGGCGGCCAGCTCCTCGCGGGCTGCCACCGAGTCGAAGAACGTCGCTCCGTCCTCGGTGGGTGTCGCCACGAGCCGCGCAGTCAGGCCGGCCTGGTCGGATTGCGCTTCGGAGAGCAGGTCGACGGCGACCTGTGAGTCGAGGCCCGGCACCTCGAAGGAGTCCTCCAGCTCGCCGCCGACGGTGCCCGCAGCAACGACGACGACGACCGCGATCGCGACCCACGCCCCGATCACCACCCAGGGACGGCTCGCCGAGAACCTTCCGATTCGATGCAGTACCGACGACATTCGCTTCTCCTTCGATCACTCGGGTGGCGGCTCCGCAACCCGGTGCGACGCCGACTGCGAACGCACGAGTGCCATGATCCCGACGGGCGGCCCGTCGGGCATCGGGCCATCGGCTGGTTCGGTGCCGGCCGTCCAGCCGAGCGACGGTCGGCCATTCGGCCGATCCGCCGGACAGGCCGGATCTCTACGCTGAGGGCATCGTGAATCGCGCAATACACACCTTCCTCGCCGAACCGGCGGTTTCCGATCCGCCGAAGCGCGTGTGGCGCGACTGGGCGCTGCTCGCGGTGATCGTCATCGGGGCCGTCCCGGAAGCCATCCTGCGAACCGATCTCGTCTGGCCGGTGCTCGGATTGATCTCGTGCATCGGCGTCGCCGTCTCGGTGCTCTGGCGTCGGACGCACCCACTGCCGATGTTGGCCGTCGCATTCGGCACGGCGACGGCGCTGAGCATCGCCGGCGCCATCGCCGGCACCACCACACCCCCAGGGCTCTACACGATGGCACTCGTCCTCGTGCTGCCCTACGCCCTCGTCCGCTGGGCATCGGGTCGCGACATCGCGATCGGCGCCGTGATCATGTTGATCACCGGGGCGATCGGGATCGCCACCGATCCCGGCACGATCGGCGAGGCGATCGGCGGCCTGACCGTGCTCCTGCTCCCCGCCGCGATCGGTGGAGTGGTTCGCTACCGAGGGACCTCGCGCTCACGGGAACTGGAGGAGGTCAAGCTCCGCGAGCGTGAACAACTCGCACGTGAGCTGCATGACACCGTCGCCCACCACGTGTCGGCCATCGTGATCCAAGCCCAGGCGGGACGCACGCTGGCCGCCACCCGACCCGAGACCGCCGTCGACGTGCTGGCGGTGATCGAGGAAGAAGCCGCTCGCACGCTGCACGAGATGCGGGGCATGGTCGGGGCGTTGCGCCGCGACACCGACGTCGAACTGGCCCCGCAACAGGGCATTGCCGACATTGCACGACTGGCCGCGTCGGCTCCACCATCGATTGCGGTCGACGTCCATCTCGACGGCGACCTGTCCGCGATCGAACCGGTCGTCGACGCTGCGGCGTATCGCATCGCTCAGGAGTCGGTGACCAACGCGATCCGCCACGCCCGCAATGCGACCCGGATCGACATTCGCGTGGTCACGTCCCCCGACCTCGTAGAACTCGCGATCCTCGACGACGGCGAGCCCGCCGCCGCCGACGGTATCGGCGGCTACGGACTGATCGGGATGGCCGAGCGGGCCAAGTTGCTCGGCGGCACCCTCGACGCCGGGCGTGCGCCGGGTGGCGGGTGGCAGATCAGCGCGGTTCTCCCCCGTCGGGCGGTGGTCTCGTGACGATCCGCGTGCTCGTCGCCGACGATCAGGAACTGGTGCGGACCGGCCTGTCGATGATCCTCGACGCCCAGCCCGACATCGATGTGGTCGGGCAGGCGACCAACGGCCGCGAGGCGGTCACCCTGGCCCAGCACCTCCGCCCCGATGTCTGCCTGTTCGACATCCGGATGCCGGAACTCGACGGCATCGAAGCGACCCGCCTCCTCGCCGGCCCGGACGTCGATGATCCGCTGGCCATCGTCGTGATCACGACGTTCGACATGGACGAGTACGTCCACGGTGCGCTGCGAGCCGGAGCGCGGGGCTTCCTGTTGAAGGACGCGGGACCCGACCTCCTCGTGCAGGCGATCCACGCGGCCGCTGCCGGCGACGCGTTGATCGCTCCGAGCGTGACTGCTCGGCTGCTCGCCCGGTTCGCCGAGACGGAGCCCGGGTCAGCGCCCGCGCAGCCGATCGAACCGCTGACGAGCCGAGAGGAGGAGGTGCTGGTCACCGTGGCCCGTGGCCGCACCAACAACGAGATCGCAGCTGACCTCCACATCAGCCTGGGCACGGTGAAGACCCACCTGGCGAGCATCATGACCAAGATCGGCGCCCGCAACCGCGTCGAGATCGCCATGTGGGCCTACGAGACCGGCCGCATCCCGAGCTGACCCCCGCCTGCGTCGTTCTCGTTGGGGTGGTCAGTGGTGGCCGGCAGCTTCGAGCTTGGCGCGGGCGGCGACGATGGCATCGCCGAGTTTGGCGACGATCGTGTCGACGTCGTCGCGGGTGATCACCAGCGGCGGTGACATCACGTTGAGATTGTCCATCGGGCGCACGATCAGCCCGAGCGCATCGGCCTCGTTGGCCACCCACTTGCCGACGTTCAGCTCCTCCGGATAGTTGCGCTTCGTCTCCGCGTCGGCAACGAACTCGACACACGCCATCAGATGCGAGCCGCGCACGTCGCCGACCATCGGGAGATCGGCGAGCGTCTGGAGCCGCTCCATGAAGTACGGGCCGACGTCCTTGACGTGATCGAGCAGGCCCTCGCGTTCGATGATCTCGATGTTCTTGAGCGCAGCCGCGCACGACACCGGGTGCCCCGAGTACGTGTAACCGACAGCGAAGTAGCGACCGTGGCCCTCCTCAGCGATCACATCGAAGACCTCGTCGCTGAAGATCAGAGCTCCGAGCGGGAGATAGCCGGAGGTGAGCCCCTTGGCCGAGGTGATCATGTCCGGCTGGATCCCGAAGACCGTGTCGGAGACGAACCACTCCCCCAATCGGCCGAATCCGGTGACCACTTCGTCGGCGACGAACAGAATGTCGTTGTCCTTGCAGAACCGCCACGCCCGCTGGAGATAGTCGGCCGGTGGGACGATCACCCCGCCGGATCCCATCAGCGGCTCGGCGAACATCGCAGCGACGCACTGAGGCCCGCCGAGTTCGGCGACCGTTGCCTCGAGCTCGGCGATCAGGTCGTCGGCGAACTCCTGCTCGGTCCTGCCGTTGGCGTACCGGTAGTGGTTCGGCGAGCTGAGGTGATGGATCGTGTCGGTCATGAACCCGAACCCCGGCGGCTTGTCGCCCGGCTTGCCGCCGATGGAGGCAGATGCATAGGTGGTGCCGTGGTAGGCGTCGACCCGGCTCAGGATGTGCGTCCGCTCGGGCTGCCCTTTGGCGTACCAGTAGAACTGGATCAGCCGGAACGCCGAATCGACGGCGGTCGAACCGCCGCACGTGAAGAACACGTGGTTGAGCGAGCCCGGCGCCAGCTCGGCCAGTTTCTCGGCGAGATCGACGGCCGGCACGTTGGTCATGTCGGCGAACGGGTTGGCGTAGGCGAGCTGGCGGACCTGGTCGGCGATCGCGTCGGCCATCTCGTTGCGGCCGAGGCCGATGTTCGTACACCACATTCCACCGACGGCGTCGATGTACTCGTTGCCGTTCGTGTCGAGCAGGAGGGCGCCGACGCCGTCGGCGATCGGGAGCACCGGATCGGTCAGGTAGGTGTCGAAGATCTGGTACGGATGCAGCAGATGCCGCTGGTCGGCGGCGATGATCCGCTCGGTGTCGTGCAGGGCCATCCTCGAAGTATCGCCGAGGATCGCCTCACGGTCAGACCAACGGCCTGACTCCAGCGTGCCAAGATGCAGGCCGGGGGTCGAGCATGGCAAAGCATGTGGTGTCGGTGTCGCTGGGCAGTTCGACGCGCGACAAGAGCGTGCTCGTGGAGTTGGGCGGTGTCGAAGTGCGCGCCGAGCGTCGTGGCGTCGACGGCGACCTCGCCGCGTTCAACCGTCTGATGCGTGAGCTCGACGGCAACGTCGACGTGCTGTCCGTCGGCGGCACCGAGATCGCCTTTCACATCGATGGCGAGGTGCTGAGGTTCCGATCGACCGACAAACTCGTCGAGGGCGTCACGAAGACCCCGCTCGTCGACGGTGCCGGCCTGAAGCTGACGCTCGAGCGACGGGTGTTCGAACTCACTGCGTCCGCTCCCACGATGGATCCGACGCCGCACTTCCACCAGGCCTTCCTCAACATCGCCCTCGACCGTTGGGGCATGGCACTCGCGGTCGGCGAGGTGAGCGACTCGGTCGTGTACGGCGACTTGATGTTCAGCTTCGGCGTGCCCATCGCGCTCCACGATCTTCGGCAGGTGAAGCGGATGGCACACCTCCTCGTGCCGGTCGCCGGGCGGCTCCCGCTGAAGTGGCTGTATCCGACCGGCGAGAGCCAGACCGTCCGCGACCCCAAGTTCACGAAGCACTTCGAGCAATCCGACCTGATCTGCGGCGACTTCCTCTACATCGGCAAGCACGCACCCGACGATCTCTCGGGCAAGACCATCCTCACCAACACGACGACCGAGCAGAACGTCGAGTGGCTGCACGAGGCCGGTGCGGTACGGCTGATCACGACCACGCCGCGGTTCGACGGCCGGAGCTTCGGCACGAACCTGACCGAGGCACTGATCACCGCCGCGGTGGGCGCAGATCGACCGCTGACGATCGATCAGATGAACGCAGCCATCGACGACCTCGGTATCCGTCCCAACGTCACCACCTTCTGACGCTGGCCCAAACCTCACGTTTGCGTTGCATTTCCGGTGGGGCGGGTCACCCGAAGTGTCACCCAAACGGATGGGATGCATAGTCTTGGAAACTGTTTCCTAGACTATGCATCTGTGCCGACCACCGCGACTCGCCCTTCCGACGCCCTCACCACCGAACAGGTGGAACGTCTCCGCCTGGTCGTACTGCGGCTGTCGCGGCGCATCCGCACCAATTCCGTCGACGAACTCACACCGTCGCAACAGGCGGTGTTCGCGTCGATCGCCAAGAACGGACCGGCCACGATCGGTCGAATCGCGGAGCTCGAACACGTGCAGCCGCCGTCGGCCAGCAAGATCGTCGCCTCGCTCGAGGCACGTGGCCTCGTCGAACGTCGGTCCGACCCCGATGACCGGCGCTGCTCGCTGATCGCCGCCACCCCCAACGGCCTCGCCTACCTCGACGAGGTGCGCGCCGCCGGCCGTTCGTGGTTGGCGGCCCAGCTCGCCGGACTCGCGGGCAGCGAGGTCGACTCGCTCGCAGCGGCGCTCCCGGCACTCGAGCAACTCGTGACAGCCGAATCGTGAACGAGCGGGTCGCAGCCATCTCCAGCCGCACGTTCGCGGCGATGCGGTTCCGCAACTACCGCCTGTACTTCTTCAGCCAAGTCGTGTCGTTCTCCGGCACGTGGATGCAGGGCATCGCGCAAGCCTGGCTCGTCCTCGAGCTCACCGGCAGCGGCACCGCGCTGGGAACCGTCGTGGCGATGCAGTTCCTCCCCACCCTGCTGCTCGCACCGTTCGGCGGGGTGATCGCCGACCGCTTCGAGAAGCGCAAGCTGATCATGTTCACGCAGTCGATCGCCGGGCTGCTCGCGCTGACGCTCGGCATCCTGACGATCACCGGACGCGTCGAACTCTGGATGGTGTACGTCATCGCGGCCTGCTTCGGCGCGGTCACCGCGATCGACAACCCGAGCCGTCAAACCTTCGTGATGGAGATGGTCGGACCCGCCGACATCGCCAACGCGGTCACGCTCAACAGTGTCGTCGTCAACGCCGCACGAGCGATCGGCCCAGCCATCGGCGGCGTCGTCATCGCCACGGTGGGCATCGGCGAGTGCTTCGTCGTCAACGCATTCAGCTACCTGGCCGTGATCATCGCCTTGGTGTTCATCCGGCAGTCCGAGCTCCATCCATCAGCGAGAAGCGCTCGCGCCCCTGGCCAGCTCCGGGAGGGGTTCAGGTATGCCTGGAACACCCCGACGCTGCGGGTCACGCTCGTGATGCTCGCGATCATCGGCACCTTCACCTACGAGTTCACCACCACGCTGCCGCTGTTCTCCGAGTTCACCTTCGGAGCCGGCAGCAGCGGGCTCGCGACGATGACGGCCCTGATGGGGGTCGGCGCCGTCGTCGGCGGGTTGGTCGTCGCGTCGAGTGGGCCGCCCACCCCCCGGAGACTGGTGATCGTGGCCGCGTCGTTCGGAACATCGGTGTCGGTCGCCGCGATCATGCCGAAGATCGGCTTGGTGTTCCTCGTGATGCCGTTCGTCGGCGCGGCGAGCGTGGCGGTCATCTCGCTCTCCAACGCGACGCTGCAGCTGAACTCCGATCCGAAGTTGCGCGGTCGCGTGATGTCGATCTTCTCGATGGCACTCATCGGCTCGACGCCGATCGGCGGGCCGCTGATGGGCTGGATCGGCGAAACCGTCAGCGCCCGCGTGTCGCTGTTGATCGGCGGCCTTGCGGCGGTCGCCGCAGCCGCCTTCGGATGGTGGAGCCTCACGAGGCCCACCATCAACGCTGCGGACGCTGCCGCGCCGGTCACGATCGAACAGCTCACATCCGAAGCCGCGACATCCGGCTGACGCCTCCGACGCCAGGTGTGTCAACTGGGGTCAGACCCCAGTTGACACACCTTCGTCAGGCGAGGTCGAAGCGGTCGAGGTTCATGACCTTGGTCCAGGCCGTCACGAAGTCCTTCACGAACTTCTCGCCCGAGTCGCTCGAGCCGTAGACCTCCGAGATCGCCCGCAGCTGCGAGTTCGCTCCGAAGACCAGATCACAGCGAGTGGCAGTCCACTTCAGGTCGCCACTGGAACGGTCGCGACCCTCGAACACCTCGGCGTCGGCCGAGGTCGGCGCCCACTCGGTCGACAGGTCGAGCACGTTGACGAAGAAGTCGTTCGTGAGCGTTCCGACCTGCGAGGTGAACACGCCGCGGTCGGACCCATCGGCGTTGGCGCCGAGCACCCGCATACCGCCGACGAGCACGGTCATCTCCGGTGCGCTCAGCGTGAGCAGTTGCGCCTTGTCGACCATCAGTGCCTCTGCCGACAGTGACGGCGCCTTGCCGAGGTAGTTGCGGAACGCATCGGCCTTCGGCTCGAGCGGAGCGAACGAGTCGGCGTCGGTCATCTCGTCGGTCGCATCGGCGCGACCGGGCGTGAACGGAACGGTCACGTCGTGGCCGGCGGCCTGTGCGGCAGCTTCGACACCGACGCAACCGCCGAGCACGATCAGATCAGCGAGCGAGACGGGCTTGGCGAAGCCGGCCCGGATCTCCTCGAGCGCGGCCAGCACCCGGCGCAGCTGCGGCGGGTTGTTGACCTCCCAGTCGTTCTGCGGCGCGAGGCGCACTCGGGCGCCGTTGGCGCCGCCGCGCTTGTCGCTGTCGCGGTACGTCGACGCCGACGCCCAGGCGGTCGACACCAGCTCGGAGACCGTGAGGCCCGAGTCGAGAATCGTCTGCTTGAGCGTTGCGATGTCGGCGTCACCGATCAGTTCGTGATCGACGGCGGGCACCGGGTCCTGCCAGATCAGCACTTCGGATGGAGCTTCCGGACCGAGGTAGCGAGACGTCGGGCCCATGTCGCGGTGGAGCAGCTTGAACCATGCACGGGCGTAGGCGTCGGCGAACTCGGCCGGGTTCTCGTGGAACCGGCGCGAGATCGGCTCATAGATGGGGTCCATCCGCAGCGCCATGTCGGCGGTGGTCATCATCGGAGCGTGGCGGCGCGAGGGGTCGTGAGCATCGGGCACGATGTCCTGCGCCTCGGGATTCGACGCCTTCCACTGCTTCGCGCCGGCCGGGCTCTCGGTGAGCTCCCACTCCCAGCCGAACAGCGTGTCGAAGTAGCTGTTGTCCCACGTGGTCGGCGTCGGCGTCCAGGCACCCTCGATACCGCTGGTGGTGGTGTCGACACCCTTGCCGGTACCGAAGCTGTTCTTCCAGCCCTGGCCCATCTGCTCGATGGGTGCACCTTCGGGCTCGGGGCCCACGAGGTTCGGGTCACCGGCGCCGTGCGCCTTGCCGAAGGTATGGCCGCCGGCGACGAGCGCCACGGTCTCTTCGTCGTTCATCGCCATGCGGGCGAAGGTCTCACGGATGTCTCGGGCCGACGCCAACGGGTCGGGGTTGCCATTGGGACCTTCGGGGTTGACGTAGATCAGGCCCATCTGGACCGCGCCGAGCGGGTTCTCGAGTTCGCGGTCGCCGCTGTAGCGCTGATCACCGAGCCACTCGGTCTCGGGACCCCAGTAGATGTCGTCTTCAGGCTGGAACACGTCGGCGCGGCCGCCGGCGAAGCCGAACATCTTCAGCCCCATCGACTCCATCGCGACGTTGCCGGCGAGCAGCATCAGGTCGCCCCACGAGATCTTGCGACCGTACTTCTGCTTGATCGGCTGCAGGAGCATGCGGGCCTTGTCGAGGTTGCCGTTGTCGGGCCAGCTGTTGAGAGGTGCAAAACGCTGCGAGCCGGTGGCGCCTCCGCCGCGGCCGTCTTCGATGCGGTACGTGCCGGCCGAGTGCCAGGCCATGCGGATGAAGAACGGTCCGTAGTGGCCGTAGTCGGCGGGCCACCAGTCCTGCGAGTCGGTCATCAATGCGGTGAGGTCGGCCTTGAGCGCGGCGTAGTCGAGGCTGTTGAACGCTTCGGCGTAGTCGAAGTCGTCGTCCATCGGGGTCGATGCGGGCGAGTGCTGATGCAGCATCCGCAGGTTCAGCTGGTTGGGCCACCAGTGTTCGTTGGCCGTCATGCCACGGGCTGTGTGGCCCGAGTTCGGGCCGTGCATGACCGGACAACCCTGCTCGCTGTCGTTGATCTGGAAGGCGTCGGTGCTGTCGCTCATGATGTGCTCCTCGATGTGAGTGGTGATGTGAGTGGTGGGTTGGATTCGTGGTTGGCGTTCACATTGCGGATTCGTTCGCCGCTCGACAGTCGGGGCAGCGGCCCCAGTACACGACCTCGGCTTCGTCGATCTCGAAATCGTGGTCGTCGTCGGCGGTGAGACAGGGCGTGTACCCGACTGCGCAGTCGATGTCAAACATGGCACGGCAGCCGCGGCAGATCAAGTGGTGGTGATTGTCGCCGGCGCGGTTCTCGTAGCGCAGCGGACGAGCCGGCGGGTTGGATGCGTCGCAGGAGCCCTCGCTCGGTGAGAACTCCGAGCGTGTCGTACACCGCTTGACGAGAGATCGAGCCGATCGTGCTTCGCACTTCGTCGATCACGTCATCGGCAGCAGCGTGCGGGTGCGCCGACACCGCTCGAAGCACGGCGATGCGTTGCGCCGTGACTTGCAGCCCATTGCTGCGAAGGAGTTGGTCGACGTCGGACACGTCCGGAACTCTACAGCCATTCTGGATTCTGTCCAATCTTTGTATCTATCTGTTCTTGCCGAACGGCGCCGGTGGCAGCGACGTAGGCTGACCGTGTGTTGGGCATCGTGGTCGCGAGCGTCGAGGGCGCATCGCGCGGCAGCTCCGGCATCGGGCCGGTGGTGATGGTCGTGGGCCTCACCATCGTGAGCGCGCTCGTGCTGTCATGGGTGTTCCACCGTCTGCCCGGCTCGAACGAGAACACCGGAGCCAGTCCGTTCTCACGCCGGCGGCGCGGCAACCGGTTCGACCGGCCGCCCGAGGACCCGATGGATCGGCCGCCGCGGAGCCCGTTCGATCCCTGACACGGCGCCTTCGCGCAGCGTCGACTCATCGGGAGGGTCGCCGCTTACGCCGAATGACGTATTGCGGCCGCGTCGGAAGCCCCCGACCATGTGTGGATGGGGACACTCCGAGATTCATCGTCGACCAACATCGCTCGTCTCGCTGCGGTGGTCGTGATCGCCCTGTCCGTGGCGGCATGCGGATCGTCGGGTGACGGAGACGGCGGAGGCGGGACCAGCGGAGACAGCACGACCGCAGGTGCCCCCGAGACGACGGTGGCGGCAGGTCCGACCGATCCGAGTGACGACTCGGCCGGCACCGAGAACCCACCCGAGCCGGCGGCGGCAACCGGCCCGGCGCTCGAACCGGCCCTGGTGATCACGCCTGACCAACCAGGGCAGGTCGACTCCGTTGCGGTCGCTCCCGACGGCACCCTCGTGGCCCGGCGAGCGACGAGGGTCTCGGCACGCCGACCACGATCGGGTTGTACGACGCATCGACCGGAGAGCAGCTCCAGGTGACGGAGGTGGACGTCGGCCGGCTCGGGCTCCTGCACTGGATGGCCGACAACCGCATCGTTGCCGAATCCGATGGTGCCGAGTCGCTGTGGCTGTCATGGACGGCACCACGCTGGCCGAACTCCCAAGCCTCCCAGTCGACTTCACGTGCGCCGAGGGTCGAGCCGACACACCGGCGCCGTCTACTCCTCTGATGGCCTCACCAGCATGGGCGAGACGCTGTGCCGATTCGACACCAACGACGGTTCCATCGTGCGCACCGCCGACGGCGTGCTGGTCGGCGAGCGAGTACCGGCTTCGTCCGAGTACCGGCGAGGTGATCGTGCGGCACTCACCCGATCCGAACGGCTTCGGGGAGCTCATCACACTCGACGAAGCCACCTTGGAACCGACCTCCAGATCGCCCATCGAGGTCACCGACACCGTCCAGGCGGTCGGCGAGGCGACGTGGATCATCGATCGCGTACACCGATGACGCACGCCTCGAACCGGGTGCGATCCCGCTCCCCCGGCTCTCGACAGATCGTGTCAGCGGGGCCGGCACGATCTTCGTCGCGAGGGACGACGCCAACGACATCGTGCTCGTGTCGGCGAGCGACGGGAGCGTGCTCGGCGTGATGCCTGCCGGAATGAACCTGGCGTTCTCCGACTGGTCGCTCGACGACTCGGTCTTCGCCCGACTTGCTGCCGACGATCGAGTCGAGGTGTACCGCCGGTGAACGGTCGGGCCGAGTCATGAAGCGGCCGCATCGAAGCCGGCGGACCGCCGCTGTGTTCACCGTGCTCGCTGCCCTCTGCATCACCGCCTTCGGCGCCACCCCGGCGTCGGGCCAGGGGGTACCGGCCGCCGGCTTCAGCGAGGACGACGGTGGATCGGATCGTTCAGCTACCTGGGTACCTCGGAATTGAGCGGCCTGCCCGTGCGATACCGCGCGACCGGCACCTTCGAGCTGGTGTCGAGCACCGGCGGTACGACGGGACTGTGGGACATGTATCTCGTGTCGGTGATCGAGGGCGCGGTGGCCGAACGCGGTCGCCGGCGGCCCGTCCGAGGGCGAGGGCATCGAGGACGTGACACTGATCTTGGACGAACGTGACCGCCACCGACTCCCTGACCGGACTGACCGTCACCCTCACCGGTGACGACATCCCCGACTCCGGTGCGGGCAGGCTCACGGTCGACAGCACCGGTTGCGGCGCGCTCAGCGGGAGCTGGGAGATTCCGTTCACCGGCACCGTGTTGGAGGGTGACTTCGTCGCCAACCGAGCCATCGACGGCGACTTCGGCACCGCCTGGCAGCGGCTCCAACAGACGGGGCTCGACCTGCTGACGTCGATCGACGAAGGCGGCCCGGTACCGGTCGATGCCATCCGGCTCTACCTTGCAGACGCCGAAGCGGTAATGGGTGACACCACCCGGCGAGACAGCACCTGCGACGAGGGCACGTTCCAGCGATTCAACACCGCAGCGCTCTCGCTGGGCGACGCCATGATCAGCGTGCTGATCGCCCGAATCCCCGAACTGTCCGACGACGAACTCCTCGAAGTGACCCGGATGGATACCGATCGGCGCGTTCGTGGCGGCCGACCTGGAGTACCCGTTCCAGGTCGCATTGGCCATGCGCATGACCGCACCACGTCTACCGACGGTGACGTCCCCGCCATGGAGTACTGGCTGCCGGTGGCTCTCGAGTTCGGCAGCTTCGACCCTCGCCCGCAACCTGGCGGACGCGATCGAGGATGCCCGATCACGAGACCGCAGCCGGCGTGCGAGACGAGCGGTGGTGGTCGCTGCGGCGGCACTGGTGCTCGGGGCCTGCGGGTCGGGTGGAGGCGACGACGCTGGCGAGTCGTCGCCTCCCGCCTCGGACGAATCGGTACCCGCTGCGACGGACGGCGACGAGTCCACCAGCAGCCGGAGCCGGTACCCGACACCGAGCCTCGAGTCACCGAGCCCGAAGCACCGGCCTGAAGACACCGGACCGCCGAGTACCCGCCCGCCCGCCGACGACCCGTGGTCCGACACCTTCGCCGAGATCATCCTGACTCCGACCGAACCCGGCCCCCGTCCGACGCTCGCTTGGGGCACGGTCGATGGCGCAGCGCTCTATCAGCTGACCGTCCTCGACACCGACGGAGCCCCCGAACTGGTCGTGGAGTGGTACCGAGACCGCCGTGCCACTGGCGGCATGGGCAACCCCGACGCGATCGGCGCCTGGGTGTTCGAGGAACTGACCTGGATGGTCGTCGCCCGAGGCGGCGACGGCGCACCGCTGGCGATGTCGCAGCGAGCAACACTCGAGCCCGGGACTGAGCGTGGTGGCTGCGTCCCTCGACTGAACGGCCCCAGGTCAGCGAGTCGGTGCGACATCGGCGATCGGAACCGAGAAAACGAACCATCGACCCCGAGCCGTCTGCTTCGACGACGTCGCCCCCGTGCGCTCGCGCCAAGCTGCGAGCGATCGTCAATCCGATCCCCGTCTCGGCCTGGCGGCGTGCCCCGGACCCGGACCCTCGATAGAACCGTTCGAAGATGGGTTTGACCTCGTCGACATGGAATCCCCGGCCCGGTGTCCATCACGTCGACGAATGCCAGCCGAAGATCCTCGACCAGTACGCAGGGTGACCGTGCCACCGGCCGGGGTGTGGCCGAGTGCGTTGCCGAGCAGGTTCGACAGCACCTGTGTCAGCCGCCCGGCGTCGCCGCGAATCGGGATCGGTTCGGGCGAGTCGCCGACGTCGACGACCAGGGTGACATCGGCGTATTCGAACGGCGGTTGAGTCGTTCGGCGGCGGCGCTGCCCACCGCGACAAGATCGAGATCCGCCATGTCGATCTCCAACGTGCCCTCTTCGGCTCGCGAGAGCAGCGTGAGATCGTCGACGATTCTTGCAGGCGTAATGCCTTGTCGGCGATGGCCGCAAACACCTCCGACGACGGCGTGACGACTCCGTCGATGAGGCCTTCGGCCTGGCCACGAATCACGGTGATCGGTGTCCGCATCTCGGTGCGTCACCTCACCGAGCAGCTGCGTGCGGCGCTGTTCGATCGTGGCGAGGTGTTCACCGAGATGGTTCACGTCGTTGGCCAGCGATGCGAGCTCGGCTTCCGCGGACGGGCACCGGAGTCGCGAAATCGCCGGCGGCCATCCGGCGCTGTCGAAGTAGCGCGGAGTTGATCGATCGGACGCAGCCTGGTGCCCACGATCGCCGCCACGATTGCCGCTGTGATCAGCGCCGCGGCAACTCCGAACAGGAGGGCCGGTACGAGCGACTCATCGAGCGCCGAGGTGAGCTGCGATTCGGTTGCTTCAGTGGCGCGACCTTGGCCACGACCGTACCCGTATCCGCGAGGCGCTGTTCGTACACCGTCCTGGTGACCACGGTGCCGACCACCAACATCGCCACAGCACCAGCGGCAACCACCACCACGTACGACAGGAACAGCCGCGTGCGAGTCGACGAGGGAGCCACGCCCGGCTCACCGCGGGGTTCCCACGATCTGTATCGACTTCTACGCACTGTCCCGATGCAACTGTGGTCCTGCAGCATCGCCGATGGCCTTGCGAATGTTGCCGATGTGGACGTCGACCAGGCGCTCGTCGCCGTAGAAGTCCCACCCCCATATCCGCTCGATCAGTTGGCGACGGGTGAACACCCGCCCCGGCGCCTCAGCGAGCGTGGCGAGGAGCTGGAACTCGTAGTACTCGTCAGCTCGATCACTTCATCGTCGACACGCACCTCGTGGCGTGGCACGTCGATGATGAGGCCGTCGAGCCGCGTCACCTCGTCGGCGGTGTCGATGGCGGCGGCGTCGCCCTGGCGCGGCGGCGGAGCACGGCGCGCACGTAGGCGACCAGTTCGGTGTGGGCTGCGAACGGCTTGGCGATGTAGTCGTCCGCGCCCAGTTCGAGTCGACCAGCTTGTCGGCCTCGTCCGCGGGTGCGGTGAGCACGATCACGTAGACCGCAGAGGTGCGCCTGATCTCGCGGAGCACGTCGAGGCCGCCGATACCCCCGCAATCGCAGGTCGAGCACGACCAGGTCGGGAACACGCTGAGCGAAGCGAGCGCCTCGTCGCCGTCGACCGCCTCGTCGACCTCGATCTTGCTGCGGAGATACGAGCCGACCAGATCACGGATGGCTGCCTCGTCATCGACCACCAGGATTCGTTGGTGAGCCACGGGGTTCATCGTACGAGACACGTCATCGCCAAGAGCGCACGTGGGCAGGTCCCGAGCGCTCGCCGGTCAGCCAGCCGGTCCCCGCTCGGTTTCGCTCGACACAATTGCGTCGAACGTTGCCGAGTCGAGCCTGGCGGGCCGTACGTCGTACCGAACTCGAGTTGCGAGGCGAAGGCGTGAAGGTGGTTGCGCGAGCCACGCAGGAAGATCCCGTGCACACTGTGATCTCGGGAGTCTCCGTGGCGACAGAGCGGGCCTGCAGGTCGCTGATGTCGAGTTCCACGATCAGTGCGCCGACGCTGAGTCCGGCGTCGAGCGACCGGCTGCCATCGGCGATCAGTTGGTCATACAGGGCCTGGAGTGCGGGTTGGTGAACGTCCCGGGGCAGCGCCGGTGGCCGGGTTGTGATGTCGTACCGATCGAGCAGACCGGAGACCGCATCGATGTGTGCGGTCTC
>CAVPJT010000024.1:0-73096 GCA_963705485.1 Ilumatobacteraceae bacterium | reverse complement strand
CCAGCAATATGCGCTGTTCCCGCACATGACCGTTGCGGACAACATCCGCTTCGGCCCCCGCTCGAAGAAGACACCCAAGGGCGAGTACGAAGCGGCGGTCAAGGCGGATACTGGAGGTCGTGCGACTCACCGATTTCGCCGACCGCAAGCCGTCGCGGCTGTCGGGTGGGCAACAGCAGCGCGTTGCGCTCGCCCGCGCACTGGTGAACTTCCCGAGCGCACTGCTGCTCGACGAGCCGCTCGCCGCGCTCGACCTCAAGCTCCGCGAGGCGATGCAGTTCGAACTCAAGCGCATCCAGCGCGAGGTCGGCATCACGTTCGTCTTCGTCACCCACGACCAGGGCGAGGCGCTCACCATGAGCGACCGCATCGCCGTGATGAGCGAAGGACCACGTCGAGCAGATCGGAACGCCACAGGAGATCTACAACAGTCCGTCGTCGTTGTTCGTGGCCGGGTTCATCGGCTCGGCCAACCTGCTGCCCGGTGAGGTCGTCGGTACGGACGGCGACGACACCGTGGTCGATCTGGTCGCCGGCCACACCGTTCGGACCCGCACGAACGTCCAGCGGGCGCCGGGGACGCGTGTCTCGGTGATGCTGCGACCGGAACGGCTCACCGCCACCGACGCGGCAGGAGACGACGGACGCTCGATCGAGGGAACGGTCGTCGACGTCGTGTTCCAAGGAGCCACCACACACGTTGTCGTCCACCTGCACGACCAGAGCGAAGTGATCGCGAGCGTGGTGACCGGCACCAACCTGCCGTTCCTGCACCCCGGCTCGACCGTGCACCTGTCATGGGACCCGGGGAGCGCGTTCATGCTGTCGGACTGGCCGCTTCGCCCTGGGGCGACGGCGAGCGACATCGAGACCCTCGAGAAGAACGCCGATTCGTGATCCATCACCCACCACTCCACCCGTCGCACATCAACGGCGCCGGTCGCACAAACCATCACCCCCTATCCGCAACGAACAGAAGGACCACATGACCACCCAACGACCGAACCCGTTCCGTGTCCCAGCCGGCCGCTCTGCAATGAGCCGTCGCCAGCTCCTGATGCGAGCAGGCGCCCTCGGCGCCGCCGGCGTGTCGCTGCCAGCGCTCCTCGCCGCATGCGGAAGCGACAGCGACAGCGAGTCAGGATCGGCAAGTACGACACCCGGCACGACCGCGAGCACCAGCGGTGGCGGCGAGTCGGGCGGCTCGTTGTTCTTCGAGAACTGGCCGTCGTACATCGACCCGACCGAGGACGGACTCACCGGCACCGTCGACCGCTTCATGGAAGCCACCGGGATCGACATGCGGTACACCGAGGCCTACAACGACAACAACGAGTACTTCGCCAAGATCCAGCCGCTGCTCGGCCGCGGCGAGCCGATCGACCCCGACATCATCGCCCCGACCAGTTGGCTCGCCAACCGCTTGATCACGCTCGATTGGCTCGACACGCTCCCGATCGACCAGGTGCCGAATGCCGCAAACCTGCGCGCCGACCTGCAGAATCCGTCGTGGGATCCCACCGGCGAGTACAGCCTGCCCTGGCAGACCGGGTTCGCTGGAATTGCCTACAACTCCGACGTCACCGGGCGCGAGATCACGAGCGTCGACGACCTGTTCGATCCCGAGTTCGCCGGCCGCGTGGGTGCGCTCACCGAAATGCGTGACACCATCGGGGTCATCGCGATGAGTCTGGGCATCGACATCTCCACCCTCACCACCTTCGCCGAGGCTCAGCCGGCGTTCGACAAGCTGCAGGAGGCAAAGGACTCCGGCCAGATCCGTCGATTCCACGGCAACGACTACTTCGACGACCTGTCCAACGGCAACTTGGCGATCACGATCGGCTGGTCCGGTGACGTCGCAGCAATCGCCCGCGACAACCCGGCTGTCAAGTTCGTGTTCCCCGAGAGTGGTGCGACGTCATGGGCAGACACGATGGTGATCCCGAAGGGTGCGAGCAACATCGACGCCGCCGCCCAGTGGATGAACTTCGTGTACGACCCGGTGCAGGCAGCACAGATCACCACGTGGGTCGGCTACGTCTCACCGGTGGCAGGCGTTCGCGAGGAGGTCGAGAAGATCGACCCGGATCTCGCCAACGACCCCCTTGTGTTCCCCGACGACGCGACGTTGGCCAACACCAAGGGTTTCGCTCCGTTGGCCGAAGAGGTCGAGGCCGAATACGACGCCGCGTTCTCGGCGATCACCGGGGCCTGAGACACACCTCCGAATGGCAACGCCGGTCCACGACGTCAGCGGTGGAAGCAAATCCGCGAGGCGCCCCGAGCTCATCGGGCTCGGGGCGCTCCTCGGTGCCGGCGCGCTCCTCGTAGCCGTCGGCACCCGTCTGCTGACCGGACCGCTCGCGATCCTGGCGCTGTCGCTCGTGTTCGCGAGCGTGCTGATGCTGGTGGTGGTGGCCGTCACCGGCACGCCGGAGCGCGACGCAAGATTGCCCCGTACGGGCTACTGAAGCCCGGCATGTTGTGGCTGGCGTTGTTCTACCTGGCGCCGCTGTTCACGCTGCTGCGGTTGTCGTTGTCGACGCTGCCCAGCAGGTTTGCCGTGGAGGCCGACTTCGACTGGAACTTCGACAACTACATCGACGCCTTCACCGACTTCGCCCCCCAGTTCCAGCCGCGCCTTCCTGTACGCCGGCATCGCGACGGTCCTCACGATCGCAATCGGCTATCCGCTCGCCTACGTGATTGCATTCCGGGGCGGCAAGTACCGCACACTGCTCCTCGGACTCGTGGTGATCCCCTTCTTCACCTCGTACCTGATCCGCACGATCGCGTGGCGGAGCCTCCTGTCCGACCAAGGCGCCATCGTCGGCGTCATCAACACGCTGAAACTCGATTGGCTGTTCGAGGCGCTGCACATCATGGACGACGGCCGGTTGATCAATACGCCTGCCGCAGTGATCTTCGGGCTGACCTACAACTTCCTGCCGTTCATGATCCTGCCGATCTACGTGAGCCTCGAGAAGATCGACATCCGGCTCATCGACGCCGCCAAGGACCTCTACTCGACGTCGACGGCAGCGTTCGCCAAGATCATCGTGCCGCTCTCCATCCCCGGCATCTTCGCGGGGACGCTGCTCACGTTCATCCCCGCGGCCGGCGACTTCGTCAACTCGCTGTACCTCGGCAGCCCGAACACGACGATGATCGGCAACTCGATCCAGGACCAGTTCCTCGTCCAGAACAATGTGCCGCTGGCATCGGCGATGTCGTTCGTGCTGATGTTCATCATCACGGTGTTCGTGTTGATCTACAGCAAGTTCTTCGGCACCGAGGACCTGGCGTGAGGGACCGGACGTGAGCGCGCCCACCTCCACCGGCGGAAAGATCGCACGGTTCGCGCTCAACGCCTACGCCGGGCTCGCGCTGCTGTACCTGTTCATCCCGATCATCTGGATCGTGGCGTTCTCGTTCAACAAGCCGAAGGGCAACTACAACGTCGAGTGGCAGCAGTTCACGTTCGACAACTGGGCCAGTCCGTTCGCCGACGAGGCACTGACGAACGCCTTCGTCGAAAGCCTGAAGATCGCGGCGATCTCGACCGTGATCGCCACCGTGCTCGGCTCACTGATCGCGATCGCACTCGCCCGCTATCGCTTCCGAGGCAGCGGTGGGTTGAACTTCTTCCTGGTGCTCCCGTTGACCACGCCGGAGATCGTGCTCGGGTCGTCACTCGCCACCCTGTTCCTCGACTGGGACATCACCCGCGGCTTCACCACCGTGGTGATCGCACACGTGATGTTCCAGGTGAGTTTCGTCGCGCTCACCGTGCGCGCACGGGTCCGGGGGTTCGACTGGACGCTCGAGCAGGCGGCGCAGGACCTCGGCGCCTCACCGATCCGCACGTTCTGGAAGGTCACGTTCCCGTTGATCCTGCCGGGCATCCTCGCAGCAGCGCTGCTGTCGTTCGCGCTGTCGCTCGACGACTTCATCATCACACTGTTCAACGCCGGCTCGCTGGTGACGTTCCCGCTGTACATCAACGGCAGCTTCCGCGTGAAGTTCCCGCCCGAGGTGAACGTACTGGCGACGGTGATCCTGCTCGTCGAGCGTCACCTTGATGCTGAGCGGAACGCTGTGGGGCGCTCGAGGGCGCCGCAAGTCCGCCACGTGACCCGCCATCTCTTCGTGTACGGCACGTTGCGTCCGGGCGACGTGCGCTGGCATTTCCTGGCGCCGTTCGTCGTCGATGACGGGTGGCTGGACACCGTGCCGGGCCAATTCTTCGACACCGGCCTGGACTATCCAGCGGCAGTCTTCAACGACGAGAGCACGATCCACGGCCACACGTTCGTCCTGCTCGAAGCGTCGTCGGGCCAGGCGCTCGACGTGCTCGACGAGGTCGAGGGAATCGTCGATGGCGAGTACTCGAGGGTGGTCGTCCGCACGGGACGAGGCGTCGACGCGTGGGCCTATGCCAGCGGCGACGGACTCGACCTCACCCCCATCGCTTCCGGCGACTGGTTCCTCCACCGCCGGCCCTGAACGCCACCACAGCCGCCGAAGGGGCGCACCCGACAGCGATCAACCCATTGCACCGAACGATCCGCGCGTGCGAACATGTGTTCGTGTCCGACCACGCCCGATCGACCGCGACGATCCTGCACGCGGACCTCGACTCGTTCTACGCATCGGTCGAACAGCGCGACGACCCCTCGCTGCGGGGCAAGCCCGTCGTGGTCGGTGGCGGCGTCGTGCTCGCCGCCAGCTACGAGGCCAAGGCGTTCGGTGTGCGCACCGCGATGTCCGGCGGTGCAGCACGACGGGCCTGTCCGAACCTGATCGAGGTCCCGCCGCGGTTCGACGCCTACACCGAGGCCAGCAAGCGGGTGTTCGACATCTTCCGCGACACCTCACCCATCGTCGAGCCGATGTCGATCGACGAGGCCTTCATCGACGTCGCCGGCCTGTGGCGCCTCGCGGGCACGCCGACCGAGATCGCGACGGAGTTGCGCCGCCGAGTCGCCGACGAGATCGGGCTCCCGATCAGCGTCGGCGTGGCGCGAACCAAGTTCCTCGCGAAGGTGGCCAGCGCCGTGTCGAAACCCGACGGACTGTTGGTGGTCGAGCCAGATGGCGAGCTCGAGTTCCTGCACCCGCTCCCGGTGCAACGCCTGTGGGGCGTGGGGATGGTGACGGCCACGAAGCTGCACGACCGCGGCCTTCACACGGTGGCCGACGTTGCTGCCATGTCACCCGACGCGCTCGTTGCGATCGTCGGGCGTGCGATGGGACACCAGCTCCACGCGCTCTCCCACCGATCGCGACGCTCGGCGGGTCACCACCGGAAAACGCCGTGGGTCGATCGGGTCGCAGCAGGCCCTCGGGCGGCGTCGACGGTCACGAGACGAGATCGACGTCGTGATGTGGCGGCTGGTCGATCGAGTCGCCGGTCGAATGCGTCGCGCCGACCGTGTCGGTCGCACCATCACCGTGCGCTTGCGATTCGACGACCTGACGCGGGCGACACGGTCACGCTCGCTCCCCGACGCCACGTCGGCGACGGCGGTGATCCACGCAACAGCCGCCGGAGTCCTCGACACGGCATGGCCGCTCGTGGAGGCACGCGGGATCAGCCTGCTCGGACTCTCGGTCGGCAACCTCACCGATCGCGATGCCGTGCAGCTCGTGCTGCCCTTCGAACGCTGCGAGGCAGCGCAACTCGACACGGTCCTCGACGCGGTCCACGAGCGATTCGGACGCTCTGCGCTGCAACGAGCCACGACGATGCGCGGCGAACCCGGCATCCAACTGCCGATGCTTCCCGATTGAGCGTCACATCAGGCCCGGCACGATGTGACATCGTGGCGGCGCGTCAGATTCGGGCCCATGAGTGCACGAGATCGACTGACCGGCCCCTCGAACACGGGCGTCTGGTACTTCACCGACGCGATGACCGCCGGGCTGGCTGCCGAGGCAGCCGGAAGAATCGAGTCGCTCGGCTACTCCACACTGTGGGTGCCCGACACGGTCGGGCGCGATCCGTTCGCCCACCTCGCCTGGCTCGGGTCGCAGACCGAGACGCTGCAGTTCGCCACCGGTATCGCCAGCATCTTCTCGCGCCATCCGGGCCCGATGATGCAGGCGGCGAACACCCTCGCCGAACAGACCGATGGTCGCTTCGTGCTCGGACTCGGCGTCAGCCACGAGCCGATGGTGGCCGGCCTCCGCAAGCTCGACTACTCCAAGCCGCTCACGCAGATGCGCGCCTACCTCGAAGCGATGGACGCCTCGCCGTACATGGCCGTCCCGCCAGCCGAACCGGCGATCCGGCTCCTCGCAGCGCTCGGGCCGAAGATGCTCGAGCTGTCGGCCACGGCCGCCGACGGAGCTCACCCCTATTTCGTCACGCCGGAGCACACCGCCGAGGCCCGCGCCGCAATCGGGCCCGACAAGCTGCTGTGCGTCGAACAGAAGGTGATCTTGTCGACCGACGCCGCAGCCGCCCGCGCGGCGGCCAACGTCCAGATCGACCGGTACGCCGGCCTGCCGAACTACCGCAACAACTGGAAGCGCATCGGCTTCACCGAGGACGAGATAGAACAGCGCGCCCATCGCTTCGTCGATCACGTGATCATCTGGGGAGACGAGGATCGTGTCCGTGCCGGCATCCAGGCGCACTACGACGCGGGCGCCGACCACGTGTGCATTCAACCGGTGTCGACCGAGGGGCCGCTCACGCTCGATTGGAACGCGCTCGAAGCGCTGGCGCCCAACGTCTGACGGCGCGGCGACCAGCCGGCTCGTTGGTCAAGGTCGGTGACCGAGCGCCAGCGAACCATGCTCGAGCCACTCGGCGGCGTCGGCGGGAAGGCTGGCGACCATGTCGTCATACCGGGCGAGTTGCGCGTCGGTGAGGACGCCGCGCCAGCGACCGTTGGTGCCCTGGTGGAAGAACGACTCCGCACCCCCGACGAACCCGAGGTCGTGCAGGCCAGCGCCCGCGGCTTCGGACCGCATCGAATCGATCCGGCACCGCTCCACCACGCTCGGCCAGCGTTCGTCGGCGATGTCGAGGTCGAGGAAGTCGGCGATTCGCCGCATCTCGCCGGCGAGATCAGCGCTCAGGTCGTTGTAGTGCACGAACAGCACGAACGGTTCGCTACGCAGCGGCCACCAACCGGAGAGATGATCGATCGGCGAGCAATCGTTGACCCACTCGTCGAAGAGTTGATCCATGTCACCGTCCCAGACGGGCGGCAAGAGTTCGACGCCGTCGGCCATGGCCTCGTTGTTGAGCATCTCGACCACCTCGGGGCGCATCTTCGCTCGGTGGTTGCCCCACGACACGAGCGCATCGCGCCCGTCGCGGTACACGACGATCGTTCTGCCGTCGATGTCGACGGGAAACGCAGCGGCCGATGTATGGGTCTTGAGGAATCGTCGATGATCCTGTGCCTCCAGACGGGACCGGAGTTCGTCGATCTGCGGGATCCGGAAGTCGACCCACGGGCTGAGCTCGGAGAACACTCCCGGCGCATCGCCCGCCGGCCACAGCAGCGCCGTCACGATTCCCTGCATCCACGTGGTGCCCGACTTCGGGGGCGTCGAGATGACAATGTCGTCGGCGCGCCGGTCGACCTGGTCCCACCGCCGGCTGTCTTCGAGGTAGGAGATCTTGTCGCCGGCAGGCGTTCGGAACGCGGTCACGATCCCTCCTCCGAGACGGCACCGAGGCGATCGAAGATGTTGCGCGTGATCTGTTCGACGTCGCGGTCGCGTTCGGCGAGGCCCCACACCCAATCGGTGCACCCGCTGGTGATCACGGTGCCGCCGCCCGAGGTGACGAACGCGCCGAGCACGGCGTGACCGTGCGTGATCCGCTCGACAGCGGTGGGATCGCGGGTGTCGAACAGTCGAGACGCGATGAACTCGTCCTCGGCCGGCTCATGCGGCGCCGGTGGACGAGACGCCGTCGTGCGGCTGAAGTGGGCGGCGGGCGCGGTGCCGAGGATCTCGAAGTTCGTCGGCGTGCCGTCGACGCCGGTCGGGTACGGCAAGCCGTCTCGGTAGGTGAAGTCGCACCCGTCGCATTCGTAGCCGACGATCGTCGCCGCGGCGCCGAGCAGATCGCCGTAGTCGAGGCCGGTGCCGTCGAAGATCCAGTGCTCGGGGCGGTGCAGTGTGTAGCCGCCGGCGCCCTTCGTGGCGCGCTTGCCGATGCGGTGGTAGCCGCCGCGGCTGAAGCTCACCCCGGTCATGTGGTTCTCCGGCCGCTCCAGCAGGTGATCGGACCAGATGGTCGTCAGCTCGGCCTGCCGATCGGTCCCGAAGACCGGGTCCTGCTTGAAGAAGCCCTTGTAGCCGATCATCGTCGCCGCCGGACCCGATCCGCCATCACCAGTCGGGTCTTCCAATCGCACCTGCCAGAACGCGGTGTTGCCGGAGAAGAACGCTGCATGGCCGCCACGGGCGGTGAACGCCTCGACGGTGTCGCGCATCGGCGCCGACCAGTACTCGTCGTGGCCGATCGAGAGGTAGAGCGAGTACGGCGAGTCGGGCCCGAGCAGTTCGGGATGCTCCTCGAGGTCGGCGTTCGCGACGACGTCGATCTCGTAGCCCTCGCGCTCGGCCCAGGCCAGGAACGGTTCGCTCCAGTTCGGCCAGCCGGCAGAGCCGCCGTAGGGCGAGAGGCGGTTCATCCGCAGGTAGCCGACGTGGCTGGCCGACTGGTGGTCGGGCGGATGGATCGACGTCACCCGCTGGCCGGCACCCGGCGGCTTGTAGAGATAGCCGGGGGCCATCGGACGCAACATCGACACCTGCGTGGCACCGGTGTAGAGGTTGCGGCCGCCGTGGTCGTTGTACGCGTGCCAGGTGTTGGTGTCGATCGCCCAGAGGATCTTCGACGTCGTCGTGGCGAGGTCGGGACGCACGACGAAGAAGGCTCGGCTCTCGCGTCGCTTACCGTCGACGTCGATCGAGAGCAGCACCTCGTAGTAGCCCGACTCCCAGCTGGCATCGACGGTGACCTCCGAAGCGGCTGGCCAACGACAGCCGTGTTCCGGCGCGTCGGTCGGCGTGGGGTGATCGTCGGCGGGCACGTCCTGGTCGGTGAACACCACCTCGCGCCGTTTGCCGACGCGAGCGACTTCGGCCGACACCGGCCGCCCGCCCGACGACGACAGGTGGAGCGCCACCCGGTCCCCCGCTTCCACCGATTGCGGCCAGCAGTACCCCATCACCGTCTCGTACGCCATTGCCCGACTGTAGGCCCACGTCCTCACCGAGACGGTTGGCGAGCGCCGAAGCGATACGTTCGGGATTCGTGTCTGCCGTCGCCGCCGCCACCGAACTCGTCGCCGTTCCGGCGCATGGCCGAGTGTTCTCCCGCCATCGCCAGGTCAGGCTCGGCGACGTCGACCAACGTGGTCGGCTGCGCCTCGACGCCATCGCCCGCTACCTCCAAGACGTCGCGACCGACGACACCGCTGACGTCGACCTCGACGCCGGCGGCTCGGCGACGAGTTGGGTCGTTCGGCGCACGATGATCGACATCGAACAGGCGGCCGGCCTGGATGAGCCACTGGAGCTGCGGACGTTCTGCTCGGGAACGGGTCGCAGCTGGGCCGAGCGGCGCACGACCATCGCCGGCGCACGCGGCGCGTCGATCGACACGGTCAGCCTGTGGATACGGATCGACGCCACGTCCGGTCGGCCGACCGGTCTCGGCGAACGGTTCACCGAGCTCTACGGCGCAACCGCCAACGAGCGACGCGTCTCGCCTCGGCTCCAGCTGCCGGACGCACCACCGAGCGCCGAGCGCCGCCCCTGGCCCATCCGGGTCGTCGACCTCGATCCGCTGCGCCACGTCAACAACGCCGTGCACTGGGCGATCGTCGAGGAATCGCTGCCGCCACGTTCGAGACGAGGGCGAGCCGAGATCGAGTATCTGCGACCGATCGACGCCGGCACCACCGTCGCGCTCGCGACCGTCGACGACGGCGAGACGCGTTCGAGCTGGCTGATCGACGGCGACCGAGTGCTCACCGCAGCCCGCTGGGTGCCGGCCGAATGACCGCTGCAACGACGACCGGCGCACTGTGCCTGCAGGGCGGCCGCGAGCTGACCCCACCGTGCCGGAAGATGGACCGCGCCGTGCTCGACCTCACCACCGGCTCGGTCGTCGTACTGGCAGGTGCAGCTCGGCCGGGAAGCGACTATGACGGCGCGTCGGCGCGCACCGTCGCCTACTACCGGACACTTGGAGCCGACGTGAACGTCGTGCCCGACCCGCGAGTGGATGCGTCCCAGGCGCTCGACGAACTCACCGATGATGTCGAGCTGATCGTCATGCCCGGAGGTGCACCGGGCGGCCTGCTCGATGTGTTGACCGTCGTCGACGGCGGATCGATCGGGCGACGCCTCGTCGATCTGTGGCGCTCGGGAACGTGTATTTCAGGAGCGTCGGCCGGAGCGATGGTGATGTGCGCACGAACCGCTGCCCCGGATCGTTCGGGCGGCGACGCGGACGGGCTCGGCCTCGTCGCCGGGATGGCGATCCCACACTGGTCCATGGGCTCGGAACGGCGGTGGGGGCTCGATGCGTCGCCGCTGTGGGGCCTGCCGGAGTGCGGCGGCGTGATCGTGGAGAACACACACATGACCGCCGTCGGGCAGGGCGATCCATCGGTGCGGATCGACGGGACATGGCACCCGGTGTCCCGGTACGGCACCGACCAACTACCGACCGCCTGAGCCGACCCGGACCCCGGTCGGCACACCGCGTACGCTCGGCGGATGGCCGTGGAGAACGTCGTCGTCGTGCTGCTCGACTCGCTGAATCGACACCTGCTCGGCGCGTACGGCGGGACCGAGTTCGCTACACCGAACCTCGATCGCTTCGCCTCCCGTTCGACACAGTTCACGAACCATGTGACCGGTTCGTTGCCGTGCATGCCGGCACGCCACGACATCCTCGTCGGATCGCTCGACTTCCTCTGGAAGCCGTGGGGCTCGATCGAACTGTGGGAGGAGTCGATCACCGCCACGCTGCGCCGCGCCGACGTGACGACAATGCTCGTGTCGGATCACCCGCACCTGTTCGAGACCGGCGGCGAGAACTACCACACCGACTTCAGCGGCTGGGACTACCTCCGAGGCCATGAAGGCGACCCGTGGAAGACCTACCCCGATCCGTCGGCGATCGGTGCCCCGACGCTGACCGCAGATGGGCGGCCACTCCTCACGAACGCCGCCGACGGCGGATGGTTTCTCCGAGACCAACTCGGTATCGCCGACCGTTCGTTCGGGCACCGCCACTACGACGACAGCCGCACCTGGTTCCGCGCCGAGGAGGACTTCCCCGGACCGCGGACGATGGCGTCGGCCGCGGCGTGGCTCCGGCACGCGTCGACAGCACACGACCGGTGGATGCTCTTCGTCGACGAGTTCGATCCGCACGAGCCGTTCGACACCCCCGAGCCGTGGGCATCGCAGTACGACGACGATCCGCTCACCCCCGAGGAGTTGGAAACCGGGAGGCTCGTGTGGCCGCCCTACATCATCGGCGGTGTCGCCAAAGGCGCGATCACCGAACGCCAGGCCCGCCAGATCCGCAACAACTACGGCGCGAAGCTGTCGATGATCGACCACCACTTCGGCAAGGTCCTCGACGAACTCGACGCGCAGGACCTGTGGGACACGACCGCGGTGATCGTGTGCACCGACCACGGTCACTATCTCGGCGACCTCCGAGCGACCGGCACAGCCGGCAACGACACGCCCGCCGACATCTGGGGCAAGCCGGCGATCCCGCAGTTCGAACCGCTCGGCCACACGCCGCTGATGATCCACTGGCCCGGCTCGTCGGCGCGTCAGGTCGAGGCGCTCACCACCAACGTCGACATCAACGCAACGATCGCCGACGCGTTCGGGGTCGAGCCGGGCCATCGAACGCATGGACGCTCGATGGTGCCGCTGCTCACCGGCGGCGCCGAGTCGATTCGCGATTGGGCGATCGGTGGCGTGTACGGAAACTGGGTCCAGGTCACCGACGGTCGGCGCAAGTACGCACGAGCGCCGGTCGATGCCAATGCTCCACTGTCGATGTGGTCGAACCGCTGGTCGACCATGCCGGCACACCGCGGCCTCGAGGACCACATGAAGTTCCCGGATCCCGACCGCCGCGCCGTGCTCGACTTCATGCCCGGATCGGACGTGCCGGTGATCCGCCAGCCCTTCGAATCGGGCGACACGGTGCCGTTCTGGGTGGGCGGGTTCCGCAACATCGGCAACCATCACCTCTACGACCTCGGTGTCGACCCCGACGAGCGCGAGAACCGGCGCGGCCAGGCTCCCGAATCGGAGATGATCGACCTGCTGCGGACCGCCCTGGTCGAGGTCGAGGCGCCCGACGAGCAGCTCGTGCGCCTCGGGATCGCGTGACGGCCCGTTCGGTTAGTGTTCGGAACCGCTATGCCGCCGCGAAAGCACACGACCGTCGTCAACGTCAGCTTCCAGGGTGACGAATGGGATTACGACGAACGCGTCACGTTGGCCGGACACCGCCTCCGTCTGGTACGCGTCGGGACGAGCGGCAACGCCGAGGATGCTGAAGCGAGTATTCGTCGCTGGGCCGACGATGCCGATGCGATCGCGCTGAGCGGTGTCCGGGAGGCTCGAGCCGCCGGCCACGACGGAGGTCGGACCATCGACCTGGAACGGATCAAGGCCACGACGACGGCAGTTCCGGTCCGCGACGACTCGCTGCTGACCGACATCTTCCAGGAGTGGGCGATCCGCCGTGTCGAAGCCGAGATGCCGGGCTACTTCGCCAACGCCCGCGTGGTCGTCGTCGGTGGCACGACGCGAGAACGATCCGTTTCCGTGCTCCGCGAGTTCACCGACAACATCATCTTCGACGAGGCCGGTCACGACTTCGTGCTGCCCGGTCAGGCCAAGTCCAACCCGGTGACAGCGACCACCGCCGAGATCGGCGAGTTTGCATGGCGGCACGTTCCCGGCATCATCAAGGATCAGCTCGCTGGACCGGTCGGCTGGGTGAGCGGCAAGGTGGCCCACGTCGCTGCCGCGGACGCCGACGTGATCATCGGTTCGTTCGCCGAGCTCATGCGTTTCGGTCTTCCGGACCTCGCCGGCAAGGCGGTCATCACGAGCACCGTCTCCGAGGACCGCCTCGCCACGCTGAGCGGGCTCGGCGCCGACCTCGTCGTGGACGTCACGCCGCAGCCGTTCGACTTCATGGTCGTGCCGGCGATGTACGAAGCGATCGTGGCCGCCACCCTGCCGAGCGGAGCCGAGCTCACGACCGACGCCCTCGCCCGGTTCCTCCAGGGCGCCGAACTCGAACCCCGACTGCTGTGGCCGCGTGGCCGCCGACGCAAGAGCCGTTTCGCATTCGTCATCCACCCGTTGTCGACCGAGTACTTCAAGAACGTCGAGCCGCTCGGGCTCGTCACGGGCATCCCTGGTATGACCGGTGTGGTCGAGAAGTCGATGGCCTACATCCCGCCGTTCGTCTACAGCCACGTGACCGGGATCGTGTCGGAGACGGGGGACGAGGCCGAGGGCTGGCTGATCACCGTGGGCGGAACCCCGAAGGAGATGCTCGCCCACCCACCCGAGTTCACGTACTCGCGCTTGCTCGCGGCCGGCGAGTTGTCGAAGAAGCTCGGCGCCCAGATCATGGGGCTCGGAGCATTCACCAAGGTCGTCGGTGACGCCGGCGTCACCGTCGCCAAACAGGCGTCGCTCCCCGTGACCACCGGCAACAGCTACAGCGCCTCTGGCGCGCTGTGGGCGGCCTCCGAGGCGGTGCGGCGCCTCGGAATCGCGGAGGTCGACGACACTGGGGCGATCCGCGGCAAGGCGATGGTCGTCGGCGCTTCCGGAGCGATCGGGTCGGCCTGTGCCCGCCTCCTGGCGCTCGCCTCCGACGAGCTGTGGCTCGTCTCACCCGAAACCGCCAAGCTGCTACAGATCAAGCAGGACATCGAGCGCGACAACCCGCGTGCGACGGTGCACGTGGCAACCGACCCGTCCGCAGCCCTCGACGACATGGACGTGATCGTCACGGCGACCTCAGCAGCCGGTCACAAGGTGCTCGACATCATGCGAGTCAAGCCCGGCTGCGTGATCACCGACGTCGCCCGTCCACTGGACATGTCCGCCGAGGACGTCGCCAAGCGGCCGGACGTGCTGATCATCGAATCCGGCGAGGTCGAATTGCCCGGCGAGGTTCGGATGAAGAACATCGGTCTGCCCGACAACACCGTCTACGCATGCCTCGCCGAAACCATCGTGCTCGCCCTCGAGGGCCGCTACGAGAACTTCACCGTCGGCCGCAGCATCAGCTGGCCGAAGGTCAAGGAGATCTACCAGCTCGGGCTCAGGCACGGCATGAAGCTGGCCACGATCTCCGGAGTCAACGGGCCGTACACGGACGAAGACTTCGACCGGGTCCGCGAGGCAGCACTCACCGCTCGATCGCGGGCCGGCAACGAATCGAAGGAGTCGACATGAAATCGGTCGAGGGCAAGAACGTCCTGATCACGGGAGCGGCGATGGGGATGGGCCGGCTGTTCGCCGAACGCGCCATCGCCGAACAGGCTGCGGCGGTCGTGCTGCTCGATGTCGACGAAACCGCCCTCAATGCCACGCTCGAAGAACTCGCCGACGGACCGAGCGAGGTGACCGGCTTCATCGTCGACATCAGCGACCCCGATGCGGTTGCCGACACCGCCGCAGCGGTGCTCGACGAGGTCGGCCGCATCGACGTGCTGGTGAACAACGCCGGTGTGGTCCGCGGCAACCACTACTTCTGGGAGACCGATCTCGAACACGACGCCAAGTTCACGATCGACGTCAACACGCTGGCCCCGATGTACGTTGCGCACGCGTTCCTTCCAGGAATGATCGCTGCATCGGACGAATGTCGAATGATGAACCTCGCATCAGCGGCGGGCTTCACACCCAACCCGAGGATGGCGGTGTACGCAGCTTCAAAATGGGCGGTCATCGGTTGGTCCGACTCGGTTCGCCTCGAGCTCAAGCAGGCCGGGCACGACCACGTCAAGGTCACGACGGTCTGCCCGTACTACACGCGTACCGGCATGTTCGACGGCGCGTCGTCAGCGCCCTTGCTGCCGATCCTCGAACCTGGCGAGGTCGTCGACGAGGCGTGGAAGGCCATGCTGGCTGGGCGTTCGTTCGTCGTCCTGCCCAAGACCGTGATGCTCAGCGAAATGCTCAAGGGTGTCGTCCCCATCGACGTGCGCGACTTCATCGCCGACCGCGTGATCGGCGTGTACCACACGATGGACGACTTCACCGGCCGAGCCGAGCCCGACAGCTGAGTCACCGATCCGGCGCTACCGCGACGTACACCGTGCAGGCCGACTCGCCGCCCGTGTAGTGGTTCGGGAACGAGACCACGTGGGCGACCACGCTGGCGAACGTCTCCCTCATCAGGGCTTCGAAGGCCCGGTCTGGAGGGTCGTCGGACCACAACGCGAACACCCCGCCCGACTTCAGCTGGTCGCGCACACGACCGAACCCGGCGGGACCGTAGAAGCTCTCGTTTCCTGAACTGAGGTGATGGCTCGGCGTGTGATCGATGTCGACCAGGATGGCGTCGAAGCGTCGGTTGCCGTCCGCCTCGACCTCGATGCCCTCCTCGACGAGGGCGAAGAAGTCACCGTGGCGCAGCAGGCACCGACCGTCATCCGCGAGCTGAGCGCCGAGCGGCACCAGGCCGTCGCGATGCCACCCGATCACTTCGGGGAGCGCTTCGATCACCTGGAGCCGAGCGACGCGCTGGTCGGCCAGCGCGGTCACCGCGGTGTACCCCAGCCCGAGGCCACCGACGACCACGTCGAGGTCATCTCCCACGCACGCCGCCAAGCCGAGCGTGGCGACCGCCTCCTCGCTGGCAGTGAAGAGGCTCGACATCAGGAACTCGTCACCGAGCTTCACCTCCCAGACGTCGACCTGGAGCACCGGTTCGAGCCGTCGCCGAAGGCTGATCTCACCGAGCGACGTGGACTGGTGGTCGATCTCTTCGAATGCTCGGCTCATCGACGCCCACACTCTCACGACCAGCGGCTCAGTGCCGACTGCGTCACCGAGACGCGACGAAGCCGCTGCTCCTGATGTCGTGACACCGGGAGCAGCGGCTTCGGTCGGGGGTGTTCGATCAGGGATCGTTGACCACGAGGGCGGTGACCATGCCGAACATGCCGGTGTCACGCTCGACGTGGGTGAGGATGTGGCAGTGCCAGACCCAGACGCCGGGGTCGGTGGCCTGGTAGATCACCGAGTACCGCTCGCCGGGAGCGACGTTGACCGTGTCAGCCCAGTAGGGATAGTCGAGGGGAATGCCGTCCTTGGCGTACACCAACTGGGGGAACTGGTGCTGGTGCATCGGGTGCGCCGTCAGGCCCTCGTTGTAGTAGTCGGCAGCGACCCAATCGCCGGTTTCGAGTACCAGCGGCTCGGTGCCCGGGAAGCTCTTGCCGTTCAGCGTGAGACCGACCGTGCCAGCGTCGTTGAGGATCATCGGCAACTCGACGTCGGGCTCGAAGTCCTCCGCGATGGTGATACCGCTGATCGTCTCGCCACGAGGGTACGGACGGTCGCCGATCCGGAAGGCACCGAACATGCCGTTCGGCACGGAGATCTGCGAGTGGAGGTGGGCGTGGTACATACCGATCGATTCACGGTCGGCAACGAACTCGTACGTGAACGTCTCGCCGGTCTTGATCGGATCCTGGGTGAACGGCGACACGCCGTCCTGGTCGTTCGGGGTCCTGATGCCGTGCCAGTGGATGTCGGTGCCCATCGGCGTGTTGTTGGTCAGCTCCACCTGCACGTTGTCGCCGACGTCGACGATGATCTGCGGGCCGGGAATCTGACCGTTGTACGCCCAGCCTTCGACGATCTGGCCGGGAGCGACCTCCCAGTCGATGATCGACGCTTCGAGCTTGAACAACTTCGTGCCGTCGGGCAGGATCTCGGGCTCGAGGATCTGGTTGCCCTCGCCCTCGGTCTCGGCCGGGAACTCCAGCATCGAGTTGACCATGATGGCGTCCATCTCGTCGGCGTTGAAGTCCGGCGAGGTGTGGTCGTGCGTTCCGCCCGCGGCGGCCTCGCCGGTCGGCGCCGGCGAGTTGGTGATCTCGAGCGGAGCGATCATGCCGGACTCGGCATGGCCGGCAACGCTGCAGTACAGCTCGTAGCTGCCGACGTCGAGCGAGCCCAACGCCAGCGTGGCGTTCTCGCCCGCATTCAACATCGGGGTCTGGGCACCGGTCTCGCGCACGACGAGGTTGTGCTGCTGACTGCCGTTGTTGGTCACGAGGAGCGACACATCGCCGGGAGCCACTTCGAGGTCACCTTCGATCTTGAATTCCGACAGCGTGATCCCCACCGTGCTCGAGCCGGAGGCACCGTCGCCCCCGCCACCGTCGTTCTCGTCGCGCAGCAGACCGATCAGACCGATGACCACGACCGTGGCAACCAGGGCGATCAGCAGCCCTGCCATCGCGATGTACGCAAGCCCGCCGCCGCCTTCGTCGGCGCCTTCGGGAGCGGTCGGCGCAGGGGGTTGTTCCAGAACGGTCACGCATGACTCCAATCGTCGTGAGAAGTTGCTGCGCAGCCTTGCAGCGCGCCAGCCCAGACCCTAGGGACTTTCGTCCCTTTGGACCAAGACTGGGAACCAACACCCGGGTACGGTCGACGGCCATGCACATCGGCGTCGAGATCTTTCCCACCGACCAGACGATCGGGGCCATCGAGCTCGCCCGTGAAGTCGAGGCCCGCGGCTTCGAGTCGCTCTGGTTTCCCGAGCACTCCCACATCCCGACGCGCCGGACGACCCCGTGGGGCGGCCGCGAGGGCGCGCCACCGCTGCCGGAGTTCTACTGGCGGACGTTCGACCCCTTCGTGGCGCTGGGAGCGTGTGCGGCAGTGACCACCACACTCAAGTTGGCAACCGGCATCTGCCTCGTGGCGCAACGCGACCCCATCCACACGGCCAAGGAGGTCGCCAGCGTCGACGCCCTGTCGAACGGTCGGTTCCTGTTCGGCGTCGGGTACGGCTGGAACAAGGAAGAGATGGCCCAGCACGGCACCGCGTACACCGAACGCCGAGCGATCCTGCGCGAGAACCTGCTGGCGATGAAGGAACTGTGGACGAACGACGAAGCCTCCTTCGACGGCGACCACGTCACGATCGAACCCAGTTGGGCCTGGCCGAAGCCCGCGCAGCAACCACATCCGCCGATCATTCTCGGCGGCGACGCCGGTCCGAAGACTGCGGCGCACATCGCCGAGTTCTGCGACGGTTGGATGCCGATCGGCGGGCGCCATGCACTCGACAAGTGGGACGAGGTCCGAGCGGCATGTGAACGCATCGACCGCGATCCGGCCACCGTCGAACTCGGTGTGTTCGCCGCGCCGCCGGACGAGGCCAAACTCACCGACTTGGCGGCCAAGGGCGCGCGCAGGGCCGTGTTCGGACTGCCACAGGGCCCACGCGACGAAGTGCTGGCCGCCCTCGACGCGATGGCGCCACTCGTGGAGACGATGCGCCCCGTCAGCTGATCGATCGGTCACGAAACGCTGACCGCACGGAAACACGCCTGACACCTTCGACACGGATCATTGGCGGGTGCCACCTGACCAGTTGCTCGTGATCGCCGTGGACCACCCGAGCCTGAACGGAACGTTGAAGATCTTTCTCGACGAACTCCGCGCTGAACGAGGCTGCAGGGGTCACGGCCCGACACGCGGCCGAACGCCCTATCCCGAACTGATCGATCGGTTGGCAGCGCCGAAGATGATGCGACTCGGCGTGATGCACGAGCGGCGCTTGATCGCCGTCGCCGCGGTCGACAATCACGGAGCGGTCGCCCTCGCCGTGGTGGAGGAGTTCCGACGGCGTGGCATCGCGAACGAACTCGTGAAGGTACTCAGCGAGCGAGCAGCGACCATCGGCTATCCGCCGCTGCATCGCTTCACCGCCGCGCATGCCAGATTGGCGGGATGAGCACCGGCGATCCGACGACAACCGAAACGCGCGACTGGGAACTGGTCGTCGACGGCATCGACTTCGGTGAAGGACCGCGTTGGCACCTCGGTCGTGTCTGGTTCAGCGACTTCTACCAGGGCACGATCTCGTCGGTCGGACACGACCGTCACCGACGCGTCGAGGTGGAGTGGGACGGACGCCCCTCCGGCCTCGGGTGGCTGCCTGACGGACGGCTGCTCTTCGTGTCGATGCTCGACCGCCGTGTCATGCGACGCGAGGCCGACGGCACCATCGTCGAGCACGCCGACCTCGACGGGATCGCCACCTGGCACTGCAACGACATGGTCGTCGGCCCACAGGGCAACGCCTATGTCGGAAACTTCGGCTTCGATTTCGACGGTGGTGCGGCGCTGGTGCCAGCCACGTTGGCGATCGTCTGGGCCGACGGCACGGTCACCGCTGCTGCCGACGACCTGCTGTTCCCGAACGGATCGGTGATCACCGACGACGGGTCGACGCTGATCGTCGGCGAGTCGATGGGCGCCCGCTACACGGCGTTCACGATCACCCACGACCGCGGTCTCACCGAACGTCGAATCTGGGCCGAGGTGCCCGGTATGGCGCCGGACGGCTGCACGATCGACGCCGAGGGAGCGATCTGGTTCGCCGACGCGCTCGGCAAGCAGGTCGTACGGGTCCGTGAGGGCGGCGAGATCACCCACCGGCTGCCGACCCCGGACAACGTCTACGCGTGCATGCTCGGTGGACCCGACGGGCGCACCCTCTTCGCGCTCACAGCCGCCGGCTCGCATCCGGACACCGCGGCCGGCACTGCGACCGGCGCCCTCTGGCAACTCCAAGTCGCCATCCCCCGCACCCCCACCTCGCGCCCCTGAGCGCCCGCCGTCCCTCGGACCCTCAGCCGCTCCTCTTCCGAAAATCGCGTGAGCGTTGCGCTCAGCGCAACGCTCACGCGCCATTTCGGGTCGAGGATGCTCAATTTGGTTGCGGTCGCAAGCTTTGTCGGTATATTGATTGTTATGACAACTATTTCGACCTCAACACTTCCCCTCGCTGCCGGCACCTGGAGTGCCGACGTGTCGCACACCACGGTGGGCTTCGTGGTGCGCCACCTCGGGCTCTCGAAGGTCCGGGGCCGCTTCGATGGCGTCACAGCGCAGCTCGTCGTCGGCGATGACCTCACGAGCAGCTCGGTGGCCGCCGAGATCCAGATGGGCACCGTCAAGACCGGCAACACCGACCGCGACGCCCACCTCGCCTCGAGCGACTTCTTCAACGCCGAGACCAACCCCACGATGACATTCCGCTCGACCGCCATCACCGGCGAGGGCGAGGAGTACTCCATGGTCGGCGATCTGACGATCAACGGCGTCACCAAGCAGGTCGAACTCGACGTCGAGTTCTTCGGTACGTCGGTGTTCCCGATGGATCAGTCGGTTCGCGCAGGCTTCAGCGCCACCGGCACGATCTCCCGCAAGGACTTCGGCATCAACTTCAACGCGCCGGTCGGCGCCGACAAGGTGATGATCTCGGACAAGGTCGCGCTCGAACTCGACGTGCAGCTCGTCGCCCCGTAACACCCGGGCTCGGACGCCGAACCAGTACAGGTCCCCACCGAGCGATGAGCGAACCCCCCGAACAGCGGGGTCTCGCTCATCGCTCGGTCGCGTCAGACGACCTTCATGCCGTACATCTCGCCGAGTGGATCGCTGATCAGTTCGAGGCGCTCACCGTCGGGGCCCATGAAGTAGATCGAGGTGTCGCCGACGAGGTGATACGGCACGTCGGCGGCCTCGAGCTTGCCCTTGAGGCGCTCCCAGTTCTCCCTCGACACCGAGATCGCCAGGTGGTGGTGCCCGCCGAGTACTTCCGCATAGTCCTCCAGGCCCAGCCCGGGGAAGTCGAAGAACGCCAGCGCGTTGCCGTTGCCGATGTCGAAGAAGAAGTGCGTCGAGCCGACGTAGTCACGGTTCTCGAACAACTCGGTCAACGGGAACTCGAGCAGGCCCTGGTAGAACGCGATCGTCCGCTCGACGTCGGAAGAGATCAGGGCCTGGTGGTGCACGCCCCGGGCCGTCGACGCCGGACGGTCTTCGGGGGCGAGCATGTGCTTGGCGCGCATCGTGGCCCACTCGTCCTCACGGTTGGGGTGGTCACCGTCGTGGGCTGACCCGAAGTGGAGCTCATTGCTTGCCATCGCAACATTGTGCCACGCGGTCCGCCCGTCCGGACACCCGCCTGTCAGACTGACGGCCGGGGAATGCCAGCGAAGGGGACACATCATGACCGTCATCGACCGTACGAGCGCCGCCACGAGCGGCATCACGATCACACCGAGGTCGCCGACGATCGGCGCTGAGATCGACGGCGTCGACCTCAGCGGGGAACTGAGCGACGACACGATCGGCGTCATCCGTCAGGCGTTGCTCGACTACAAGGTCGTCTTCTTCCGCGACCAGGACATCACCACCGACCAACACCTTGCGTTCGGTCGTCGCTTCGGCGAGCTCGAAGTGCATCCGTTCGCCATCAACAAGCCCGACTACCCCGAGGTGCTGGCAATCACCCACGACGCCGACAACCCGGGTCGCGAGAACACTTGGCACTCCGACGTCACGTGGCGTCTCCAGCCGTCGCTCGGGTCGATCCTGCGCTGCATCGAGTGCCCATCGGTCGGCGGCGACACGTTGTTCGCCGACATGTACGCCGCCTACGACGGCCTACCGCAACGCATCAAAGCGCGCGTCGAGGGGCGAGTGGCCCGCCATGACTTCCCCAATTTCCGCAAGCTGATGCGCCACCGCGGCGCGTCAGATGCCGAGATCGCCGACATCGAAGCGACGTACCCGAACCCCGAGCACCCGGTGATCCGCACCCATCCGGAAACCGGCCGCAGGGGCATCTACGTCAACACCGCCTTCACCCAGGAGATCGTCGGCATGGATCCAGCCGAGAGCGCCGAGCTGCTGCGCGTGCTGTACGCCCAGGCCACGTTCCCCGAGTACCAGGTGCGCTTCACCTGGGAGCCGAACTCGATCGCGTTCTGGGACAACCGCGCGTGCCAGCACTACGCGACGTCCGACTACTGGCCGAATGTGCGGCGCGTCGAGCGTGTCACGATCATGGGCGATACGCCGTACCACGACGCATCGCAAGCGCCGACCGAGGGAGCCCCCAGCCCGTTTCGCGGCCAGCTGCGAGCCTGGTCCGACAGCTGAGCACGGCACCGTCGACCGCTCGATAGCCCACCATCACCGCCGGCCCGATGGTGAGGGCGACCACGATCGTCCCGAGCCCGATCGGGCCACCGAGCGCCACACCCACGACCAGCCAGGTCAGCTCGAACGCCATGCGGAGTCGGGGCTCCGGCCGACCGGTGCGATCCGACGCCGCCGAGGCGAGCAGTTCACCCGAGCCGGCGCCGAGACCCGACACGATCAGCGCTCCAGCGCCGACACCGACCAGGAACACTGCCGCGACGTGGATCACCAGCACGATCACCAGGGCGTCCGGCGCCTCGGCACGATCGAGCAACGCCAACATGGCCTGCATGCTCGGGCCGACGATGAGCGGTGAGGCGAGCGTCCCCGGCCCCGGCCGACGGCCCATCACCCATGCGGCTGCGATCATCGACGCGATCACGAGCCAGACCGACAACGTCAGGGACAGGCCCGTCCGCACCCGGATCGCGCCGATGAACACATCGAGCGGCCCTGGGCCGAGCCCACTCCACAACATGACGGCAACGCCGGTTGCGATGACCAGCGAGCCAGCCACGAGGAGCCCGAGCCGGACCGAGCCACGCAACAGCCGCGGCGTGGGTCCGATCGCAAGCACCGCAGCAATCGCGCCGGCACGACTCCACGCCGGAATGCGTGACCGCGGCGCGGCCGCACCGACGTCCGGCGCATCGGGGCGCTGCGGATCGACGACGGTGGAACTCACACCGAAGTATCGCCCGGCCACCACCGTTCTCCAGCACGTCATCGGGTGCCTTCCGGCACAGGACGCGGTCGAGCCGTCTACAACAATCCTGGACGGTGGCGCAGGCTCAAGGCTCGAGGTGACGCAACAGCGCGTCGAGTGCGAGCAGATAGCTGTCGGGGCCGAAACCTGCGATCACCCCGACGCACACTCCCGTCACGACCGACGTGTGGCGGAACTCCTCGCGGGCATGCACGTTCGACAGATGCGTCTCGACCACCGGTACATCGACCGAGGCGATCGCGTCTCGCAGAGCGATGCTGTAGTGGGTGTAGGCGCCGGGATTGAAGATCACGCCGTCGGCGCGGGTGCGCGCCTCCTGGAGCGCATCGATCAGCTCTCCCTCGGCATTGCTCTGCACGTCGTAGACCTCGGCCCCTCGTTCGGCCGCCGCGGCACGGACCCCAGCGAGGACGTCGTCGAGCGTGGCCGAGCCGTACACGTCGACCTCCCGTGTGCCGAGCAGGTTGAGGTTCGGGCCGTTGAGCACCAGGATCCGACAGGTCATGCACGCAGGTTACGCAGCGCCTGGCGTCATCGCCGGGTGTTGTCGACCACGCTCGGTGAGAATCAACCGGCGAAGTGCTTGAGTTGTGCACCACTCCGACCGATGACTCCATGACGCTGTCCGATCCGGGACGGTGCTGAACCGGCGGGAGGCCGTGGCCGCATGACCTCAGAAGTGTTCCTCGGACGGCAACAGATCGTCGACGCGGAACGAGAGATCTTCGGGTACGAGCTGCTGTACCGCGGGGGACCCGACCGAGCGAGCGCGTTCGACGACCCCGATGCCGCGACGCGCTGCGTGATGGAACGGGTCTTCCTGCAGTGGGGCATGGAGCACGTCGTCGGTGACCGGTTCGGACTGATGAACGCAAGCGCCAGCTTGGTGGTCAACGGACTGCATGAGGCAATGCCGCCCGAAGGCATGATCATCGAGGTGCGCGAACCGTCGCCCTTCGACGAGGCGACGATCGACGCGTTGCGCCGAGCCCGATTGGACGGCTACCACTTCGCCCTCGACAACGTCAGCCGCCTCGGCGACTTGGAGCATTCCGAACTGCTGCCGTTGGCGAGCATCGTCAAGATCGAGCTCACGACGGCACATCACGCCGAGCTCGATCGTCTGATCGCCGTGGCTCGCGACCGATCACCGGGCGTGCTCGTGGTGGCCGAGAAAGTCGAGTCCCAGGACGAATTCAACCGCTGCATCGACCACGGCTTCGACCTGTTCCAGGGGTACCACCTTCAGCGAGCCCGAAATACTTCGCCGCCCGGCGAGATGGGCCGGCCGCCAGTCGGCGGCCGCGCTGCACACCACGCTCCAGGACGAGATCGATGTCACAGGATCGAGGCGGTCGTTGCGAGCGATGCTGCCTTGACGTTCCGACTCCTCGCTGCTGTCAACGCGAACGCCTTCGGGTTGGACCGCCGCGTCGGCACACTCGACGAGGCCATCGCACTGTTGGGCATCAGCAAACTCCGCTGTCTCGCCGACCTGCTGGCGTCCTCGGGCGATGCCGCCGACGGCGTCGACGACCACACCGCCGAAATCCTGCGGGGCACAGCCCGCGCCGACTGGTGGCCTGGCTGCTCGACTGGCACGGAACTCGTCCGCTGTGGTGTGACGGCGGCGCTCCTGTCGGTCATCGATCGGCTCTACGAGGCACCGATCGGCGACCTGCTCGACGAGCTGCCGATGAGCGACGACATGGTCCGTGCGGTGCTCCACGGTGGCGGGCCGGTCGGCGAGGCGCTCGACATTGCTCGGGCTTGCGAACGCGATGACCGCACGGCACTCGAAGCGCTCTCCCCCGGCCGCTACGACGAGCTCAGAGCACGGCACGATCGTGGCCGTGGATCACGCAGCGACGAACGCACGAAGCGAGCAACGACGACATCGTGGCTCCGAACGAAGCCAGGTCGGAGACCCCCGAGCTCGACGTGACAGGCTGGGCGGATGTCCGACGCCGACGCCATCGACTTCGCACTACTCCTGCTGCGATGCGGCATGGGCGCAGTGATGCTCGCACACGGCATCAACCACATCCGCCCGAACATCGACGGAACTGCCAGTTGGTTCGGTTCGATGGGGATGAAGCCGCCGAAGCTCCACGCGTGGCTGGCGAGCGTGACCGAGATCGGTGGTGGCGTGCTGCTCGTGCTCGGGCTCCTCACCCCGTTCGCTGCAGCCGGCGTGGTCGGAGTGATGTTCGTCGCCTGGGCGATCAACCATCGCGGCAACGGCTTCTTCATCTTCCGACCGGGTGAGGGCTGGGAGTACGTGATGACGCTCGGGATCGTCGGGCTGGCGATCGGAGCGATCGGGCCGGGCACCTGGTCGCTCGACGAGGCGTTCGAGCTGAACGACAACTTCATCGGCTGGACCGGATCTGCTGATCGCAGCGATCGGCGGCATCGGTGGCGGCGCTGCACTCCTTGCGGCGTTCTGGCGCCCGGACAAGGGGTAGCGCTCGATCGTCGCTGACGTCGGAGCTGGTCAGATCAGCGGTTCGGCGGCGGTGCTGAACGTGGGGCTGAGATGCGAGGTGTCGTTCCAGCAGCGCACCACCCACCGGTCGCCGTCGACGACGATGTGCGAGATCGACGCATTGTCCGACCCGGTGAACGCGAACCCGTGCGAGCCCGTCGCGATGTTCATGATCTGACCGATGACACCACCGTGCACGACGGCGACGACGAGTTCGTCGGGATGTTCGGCCGCGATGCGTTCGACACCGCGGCGGACACGGTTCTCGAACTGGTGGGCCGGCTCACCGCCGGGGATCACGTCCCAACGCTGCTCGACGTACATTCGCTGCGCGATCGGATCACCATCGGCCACACGCTTGCGGAACTCACCGCCTTCCCAGTCACCGAGGAACACTTCGCGGAGATCGGCGAGCTCGGTCGCCTCCATCTCGAGGTACTCGAGCAGCGGTTCCGCGGTCTGTTGCGTGCGCTGCAGCGTCGTGACGTACACCGCGGCGATCTGCTCACCGGTATCGATCAGCCGTTGCGCCGCCAGTTTCGCCTGCTCCCATCCTCCCGGAGCGAGTGGCGGGTCGCCGTGCCCGTCGACCAGGTCGAACGACTCGCCGTCGACGTGGGGTGCCGACTCTCCGTGGCGGACCAGCAGGATCTCGGTCGAGCCCGGCGGCGGGGCGAAACGCGACTGCGGGAATTTCCGAATCTCGGTGCCCGCTTCGGTGCCGGTGTCGGTCGCAGTGTCAGCCATCTCCCGGAACCTACTCACCTCTCCGTTTGCGTTGCACTTCGGGTGGCCCGGGCCACCCGAAGTGCAACGCAAACGTGGTTGGTGGGCATAAGCGAGGCCAGACTGACGGGGTGAAGCAGTTCAACTCGCGGCCGATCGACACGATCGACCTGCTGTCGTTGCCGGCATTCGTCGGCACGATGCTGTGGGAATCACGCGTGCTCGCTCGACCGCGAGCTACGCGAGTTCGGCGACCTCGACGACGCCACTCCCGCCGAGTTGACCGACCCGAGCCTGCCACCTGACCCGTTGGTGCCGGTCGGCTACGAGCGGCGTGACACGCAGGCGAGCCTGGCGATGCTGGCCGGCAACGTGGCGGTCAACCTGGCCGTCGCCGGTGTCGTCGGCGCGATGGGACGCGCTCGTCTACAAGCGCCGGATCATCGACCTGGGCGTGACGAGGTGGTCGCTGCCGGCGGCGATGATCGCCTGGGACTTCCTCTACTACTGGGACCACCGCTGGACGCACGAGGTGCGGCTGTTCTGGGCAAACCACGTCACCCACCACTCCAGCGAGCGCTACAACCTCTCGACGGCGCTGCGCCAGCCGTGGTCGGGGTTCCTGATGTCGTGGGTGTTCCTGCCGATGCCGCTGCTGGGCATCCCGGCGCATCACGTCGCCAAGGCCGGCCAGATCAACCTGCTCTACCAGTACTGGATCCACACCGAGGCGATCGACCGCCTCCCCAAGCCGATCGAAGCGGTGTTCAACACGCCCTCACACCATCGTGTGCACCACGGCGCGAACCCGCAGTACCTCGACAAGAACTACGGCGGGATCCTGATCGTGTGGGACAAGCTGTTCGGCACGTTCGAGCCCGAGGTGCGCCGCATCAAGTACGGCCTCACGAAGAACATCCACACGTACAACCCGATCCGGATCGGGTACCACGAGTTCGTCGACATCGCCCGCGACGTCCGCCGGGCCAGCGGCTGGCGCCACAAGCTCGGCCACGTGTTCCGCGGCCCAGGCTGGCAGCCCTCCACCTGAGAAGACCCCGTTTGCGTGACGATTCCGGTGGACCGGGTCACCCGGACTGCAACGCAAACGTCTACTCCGTCGGTCAACTCCGTTTGTGTGACAGTCCCGGTGGGACGGGGCACCCGGACTGCAACGCAAACGTGATGGGGCGCCGGCGCAGGGCCTGACCCGGGCGCGTCAGGCGGCGTACTGCGACAGGATCAGTGCGGGGATCGGACCCGGATCGATCTCGCCGGGGTTGTAGCCCGGCTTGAACGTGTTCAGGTAGCGGGATCGGCCGGCACGGAACCACGGAGGGACATGCGGGCGAGCGGGCTGGCCCTGCGAGGCGAGCAGGACGCGCTGCAGGCGGTCGATCGTGCGCTGGAAATGCGCCTGCGCCCGCAACGATCCCACGACCCGGTACGGGTAGCTGCCCTCGAGGTGCTCGTAGAGGTCGAACGCCACCGTTCGGTGCTCCATCTCCTCGGCGAGGTGCCATGCCCAGAGCTGTCCCCACGGGCCGGCGGAGATCGTGGAGTTGCCGGCCTCGGCCTGGGCGATGGAGGTGAGTGCCATGGCGCACGTCATCGCCTCGAACCCCTCGGCATACGCAAGGTTGAACCGCCGCGACTTCGATGCGTTGAACCGTCGATAGTCGGCGTCGAGGTGCTCTTCGATCTCCTGCAACTCGGCGGCGACCGCTGACCCGAGCTGGCCCTTGATGATCTCGTTGATCCGCCGGTGGTTCTGGAAGTGCTGGGCCTCCTGCCCGATGAACTCCTTGACGTCGGCGGCGAGGCCGGTGTCGGTGATGTCGTCGGCGACCGACCGGAACGTCCGGATCAGGTAGGGCTCGAGATACGGCATCGTGAGCGAGAACGCCACCATGTAGGTCTCGCGCACGGGGTCGTTGCCGGGCAGCACGTCGTCGAGTTCGTCGGGGAACTCGAACTTCACCTTGCGGACGGTGATGTCGTGCGGCTCGCTCATGCCGAAACGGTAGCCGCAGCCAAATCGAAGCGCTCATCCGGCTCGGACAGCTCGGCGCACACCACCGTCGTCAGCTCGACGAACGCGCTCGCGGCCGGCGACAGCGTGCGACCTGCCCGCCAGGCGATCGACACGTGACGACCAGGGATCGGCGGGTCGAGCGGATGCAGCACGGTGCGCGGGTCCTCCGGCTCGGTGCACAGCAGTGGCATCACGGCAACGCCCATGCCGGCGCGCACCATCGCGGCGACCGTGCCGTTGTCGTTCGAGCGGAACACATAGCTCGGATCGAGGCCACCCGATCGGAGCCCCGCCTCGTTCAGCAGTTGACACGAATTGGGGTGCTGGCCGATCAGCGGTTCGTCGGCGAACGCATCGAGTGAGACCGGACCCGGCGGAAACTGGCCGGGACGGGCGATCAGCACGAACGGGTCGGTGAGCAGCAGCCTCGACTCGAACCCCGACCGTTCCGGCGGCGCCACGTCGCCGACGACGAACGACACCTCGGTCTGACCCCGTTCGAGGTGTTCCTCCAACTCTTCGTCGACGTCGGTCTCGAACAATTGCACGTCCACGTGCGGGTGGTCGGCCCGGAATCGACCGAGGACCATCGGCAGGACGGCCGACGACACGCTCTGGAACGTGCCGATCGTGAGCCGACCGGTGTGGCCGACCCGGAACCGATCGAGGTCGTCGGCGAGCACTTCGACCCGCGCGAGAAGATCTCGGCCTCCGCGCAGGAGCTCCGCACCGAATGGCGTCAGCTCGACGGCTCGTGGGCCGCCGGGTCGGTCGAACACCTTCTCGCCGACCGCCCGTTCGAGCGCGGCGATCTGCTGGCTGACCGCCGACTGGGTGTAGCCGAGCCGCTCGGCGGCACGGGCGAACGTTCCCTCGGTGGCGACCGCATCGAGCGCCAGCAGGTGCCGGAGGTCGAGGTCGCGGAGTGTCGCCATGATCATTAGAGTAGCTGATCTTCATGAGTCGGAATCATCGCTTTTGATGTGGCTCGGCCGGGCGTACCGTGAAGGTATGACCTCGCTCCACGACATCGCCTTCACCATCGACCGCGACGGCTTCGAGGCACTCGACCAGCACGTCATCGACCACGTGCTCGAGCTTGCGACCGCCGCCAACGCCTCGCCCGTCCTCGCCGAGGTGTTCGCCGACGAGAACGAGCCCGCACCGGTACGTGAGCGGGCATTCGGACTGCTCGCCATGGAGATCGCCTCCGGTCACCGCCGGTTCGAGTTCACCCTCGCCGCCTGACGCTCACCGTCTGACCTCGACCGACGGTCGGCGGCCATGAGCGACACGCGCTCCCTAGAGTCGTCGCCATGCAGCAGTTCCAGGGCAAGGTCGCAGCGATCACCGGCGCCGGTTCCGGCATCGGACGCGGTCTGGCGGTCGAGTTGGCCGGCAAGGGATGCCACCTCGCGCTGAGTGACGTCGATGACGCCGGCCTCGCCGAGACCGTCGCGATGGTCGAGCAGTCCGCTGGGGCCCGGGGCAGCGTGAAGGTGACGTCCACTCACGTCGATGTCACCGACCGTGACGCCGTCGAAGCGTGGGCCACGTCGATCGTCGAGGAATTCGGGCAGGTGAACCTGATCTTCAACAACGCCGGGGTCGCTCTCGCGGCGAATGTCAGCGCCATGTCCTACGACAGCTTCCGCTGGCTGATGGACATCAACTTCTGGGGCGTCGTGCACGGCACGTTGGCGTTCCTCCCTCACCTCAAGGCTTCGGGTGACGGTCATGTGATCAACATCTCCAGCGTGTTCGGCCTGCTCGGCATCCCCAGCCAGTCGGCCTACAACGCGGCCAAGTTCGCCGTGCGCGGGTTCACCGACGCCTTGCGTACCGAGCTCGACATCGAGCGATGTGGTGTGTCGGCGACCACGATCCACCCAGGCGGCATCCGCACCAACATCGCCCGCAATGCCCGCTTCGAGTTCGCCGACCACGAGGAGGCCGTCGATGCCGAGCAAGCCGCTGTCGACTTCGAGAAGCTCACTCGCACGACACCGGAGAAGGCGGCCCGACTGATCATCGGCGCGGTCGAGAAGAACAAACGTCGCGCCCTCATCGGTCCCGATGCTCACGTCTTCGACGCGGCAGCGCGGGTTTCGCCACGCGCCTCGCAGTGGGCCCTCGGCAAACTGATCGCGCGAAGTTCCGCCACGGTCGTGTGACCGTGGCCCCGAGCTGGGGCCACCAACGACGGCGTCAGAGCCAGCCGGACTTCTTGAACTGGCGGTACAGCAGCGCCACTGCAATCGCCGTGAACGAGAGCACGACCGGGTAGCCCACGGACCACTCGAGCTCGGGCATGTTGTCGAAGTTCATGCCGTAGATGCCGGCGACCATCGTGGGAACCGCGGCCATCGCGACCCACGCGCTGATCTTGCGCATGTCGTCGTTCTGGCGGACGGAGATCTGTGTGAGGCTCGCCGTCAGCGCCGCGTCGAGCAGACCCGACAGGGAATGGGCGCGGGTGACCGCCCGGTCGAGCTGGTCGGATGCCTCACTGAGGTCGTGCAGGGCCGACGGCGGCATCTCGGGGCCACGTACCCGGAGCAGGCGGGCGAGCGGATCGTCGAGCGAGTCGATCGCCACGATCATCTGCCGCACCTCCCGCTTGAGCTTGTACAAGCGTTGCACGGGCTGACGGTTGCTGTCGGAGAAGACGTCCCGTTCGACCTCGACCACGTCGTTCTCGAACCCGTCCAGGGCAGGGCCGTATCCGTCGATCACCACGTTGACGACGGCGGCCACGACGGCGCTGGGTCCGAGTCGCAGGCGGTCGGAGTCGGCTTCGAGCGCGGCCCGAGCCGAGGACAACTGGCCGGCCTGGCCGTGACGAATCGAGATCACTGCTCGCGGACCGACGAGGAGCGTCATCTCTCCGAGCGCAATCGTCTCGTTGCGATCCTCATACGCCGCCGTCCGCAACACGAGCTGGACGATCGATCCCTCAACGGTCAGCACGGGTCGAGCGTGCGGTGTCAGCACCTCCGAAGCCGACACTCCCGTGATCCCCAGCGAGTCCATGCCTCGTTGCAGTTCGACCTCATCGGGCATTCGCAAGCCGAGCCACACGAATCCGTCACCGACGACTTCGTCGTCGAGCGTCATCGTGTCGGGATCGAACTGGCGGCGCTCACCATCGACATACGCGGCGCAATCGATCCTCACACCGCACAGTGTCGCCGCTCGCCGCCGAAGCAACGGTGATGGCCGAGCGAAGTCAGGTGGGTTCGTCGTTGTAGGCCTCAGCCAACAGGTCGAGGAGATCGGCATCGACCTGGCCCGGCTCGCGCACGTTGGCGACATGCCAGTACCGGTTCCCGTACTCGACCACCTTGCGGGTGATCGTCGGGTGGCTCGCCCGGCGTCGCAGCGAGAACGACACGGCGACCCACTTGTCCTTCGGCCTCAGCTCGGCGAACTTCCGCGGGTTCTTGAGGAAGACCCCGACCGACACGATGTCGGCGTGCACCGGCCCCAACGTCTCGACATGGGCCATCACCGCATCGAAGATCGGCCGTTCGTGCGACGGTCCCGTCTCGAAGTACTCCTCCAGCGTGAGACCTGGCGCGCAGTCGTGCGACTGCCCCGATCGCCCGAACAGCCGACCGCACTCAGGACAGATCCACTCCCCCACCCCTCCGATCCTTGCAGGCAACGCCGGTTGCAGGAGCGTCACGTCGATCCGCGAAGCTGCCGACAACACAAGGAGGGCGCACATTGAGCCAGACCAGCAGCACGCTCGAAGCCACGAACAACCAGGCGGTCGAGCACTTCGACGTCCTGATCGTCGGGGCCGGCATCTCGGGCATCGGCGCCGGCTACCACCTCCAGGATCAGTACCCGGAGAAGTCGTTCGTCATCCTCGAGAAGTTCGAGAGCTTCGGCGGCACCTGGCTGACCCACACGTACCCGGGCATCCGCTCCGACAGCGACCTGTACACGTTCGGCTACCGGTTCAAGCCGTGGGTCGGCCCGCCGATCGCCACCGCCGACGAGATCCTCGCCTACATGGGCGAGGTGATCGATGACAACGAGCTCGATCGACACATCCGCTACCGCCACGCCATCTCGACGGCGGAGTGGTCGAGCGACGACAACCTCTGGACAGCGCACGCGACCCGCACCGACCCGACCACCGGTGAGACGTCGCCGGTCACGATCACGACGAACTTCCTCTGGATGTGCCAGGGCTACTACCGCCACGAGAAGGGCTACACCCCGGACTGGCCGGGAATGGACGAGTTCGAGGGCCAGATCGTGCATCCGCAGACCTGGCCGAGCGACATCGACCTCGCCGGCAAGCAGGTGCTCGTGATCGGCTCCGGAGCCACCGCCGCAACACTGGTGCCAGCGATCGCCGGGGACTGCGAACACGTCACGATGCTGCAGCGATCGCCGACGTACTTCTTCTCGCGACCCAACGTCAACGAGGTCGCGGACATGCTCCGCGACCTCGACATTCCCGACGAGTGGACGCACGAGATCGTCCGTCGCAAGGCGCTCAAGGACGGTGATGAGATCGCCCGGATGTCGTTCGAGCACCCCGAGATGGTCCGAGAGGAACTGATCGGTCTCGTTCGCGACGAACTCCCCGAGGGATACGACGTCGAGACCCACTTCACACCCAAGTATCTGCCGTGGCGGCAACGCATCGCGATGGTGCCCGACGGCGACCTGTTCAAGGGGATCAGCAGCGGCAAGGCATCCGTCGTGACCGACGAGATCGAGACGTTCAACGAGAAGGGGATCCTCACCAAGTCGGGCGAGCAGCTCAGCGCCGACGTGATCATCACCGCGACCGGATTCGACCTCAGCGTGCTCGGCGACATCCAGTTCACCGTCGACGGCGCGCCGGTCAACTACGCCGACACCGTCACCTACCGGGGGATGATGTTCACCGGAGTGCCCAACCTGATGTGGGTGTTCGGGTACTTCCGGGCGAGCTGGACCCTGCGTGTCGATCTGCTCGGCGACTTCGTGTGCCGGCTGCTGCACCACATGGACGACCTCGATGTGCAGAAGGTCACCCCACGACTGCGGCCCGAGGACGCCGACATGCAACTCGGCTCGTGGATCGACCCGGAGAACTTCAACCCCGGCTACCTCCAGCGCAGCCAACATCTGATGCCGAAGAGCGGCAACAAGCCCGAGTGGCAGCACACGCAGGACTACATGACCGAGAAGGACACCCTCCCCCTCGTCGACCTCGATGACGGTTGCCTCGTCTACGAGTGAGGATGACATCGGAGATCTGACCCCGGCTGTCATCCTGCAACTGTGACCATTCGCGTCGGCTTCATCGGCACCGGGTTCATCGCCCGGACGCACAACTGGTTCCTCAAGCACGCCGCGGCCGGACACGCCGTCGTCGCCGTCCACGATCTCGATGCGGGACGGGCGCAGGCGTTCGCCGATCGCGTCGGCGCCGAGGTCGTCGGCGAGGACGAACTGCTCGATCGAGTCGATGCGGTGTTCGTCACGACGTGGACATCCGAGCACGAGCGCCTGGTTGCTGCGGCTGCCGAGCGGGGCGTCGCGGTCTTCTGCGAGAAGCCGTTGGCGTTCGACGCGGCTGCGACTGCACGCATGGTCGACGCGGTCGAGGCCGCCGGCGTCGTCAACCAGGTCGGCTTGATCCTGCGGTTCATGCCGCAGTTCATCCACGCCAAGACGCTGCTTGCCGACCCACGAGCCGGCCGGCTGTTGGCGGTGTCGTTCCGTGACGATCAGTTCATCCCGATCCAGAGTCACTACGGCTCGAACTGGCGCATCGACCCCGAACGCTGCGGTCGGGGAACACTGCTCGAACACTCGATCCACGACGTCGACATCATGCAGTGGATGTGCGGACCCGTCGACTCGGTCAGCGGAACCGTCCGCGAGGTCCACGGCTACCCGCTCATCGACGACGTCGCCGTGGCCCGACTCGAGTTCACCAACGGTGGCGTTGCATCGCTCACTTCGATCTGGCACGACATCCTCGATCGGCCGAGCCTGCGGCACATCGAGATCTTCTGCGAGAACCTCTACCTGCAACTCGACGGCGAAGCCACGAGCCCACTCACCTGGCAGTTCACCGGGGAACAGGTGCACACACTCGAGGGCGACGCGCTCACGCTTGCGTGCATCGATACGGGGCTCGCTCGCCAACGCGACCTGGCCCCCGTCCCGGGTGGAGCGATGTTCAATCCGCTCACGCCGTTCCTCGACGCGATCGCCAGCGGTGCGCCGTCACCATTGCCGCTGCGAGAGGCGCTCCCCGCCCACCGCATCGTGGACGCGATCTACGCCTCCTCCGACGAGTCGGGCAACCCGATCACCGTGTGAGCAGCTCGCTGCCAGGTCCTGGTGTGGGAAACGACGCTCACGCGAACATTCGACGCAGGATCTCGTAGGAGTAGTGCGACGCGAGTTGATCGAGGAACTTCGGGAAGTCGACCGACGCCGTACCGCTGGCGAGATCGGAGATCGCCCGGATCACACAGAGCGGGACGCCACCGAGCTCGTGGCACACCTGCGCAACGGCCGCACCCTCCATGTCGACGCAGATCGCGTCGGGTGTCCGCCGGCGAACGACGTCCTTGAGATCACCTTCGATGAACTCGTCGCCCGTCGCCACCTGGCCCACGTGCACAGCGGGTCGACCGATACCGAGGCCGGCGAGTTGGTCGGCGGTCACGATCGCCATCAGACCGTCGGTGACGAAGTCGCCCGCAGCGGCCACCGCGGCGGCGGTCATCGTCGGATCCGTCGGCAGCTCCACCACTCCGAGCAGCGGGATCTCCCCGCGGGCGAACATCGCCGGCGGCCCGGCCAGGTCGTGCTGCACGGTTTCCGTCGCAACGACGACGTCTCCGATGGCGAGGTCGTCATGCAGCGCACCCGCGATGCCGGTGAACACGATGGCGTCGACGTCATGGTCACGGATGAGCGACGACGCAGTCAGCGCGGCGGCAACCTTGCCGATCCGCGACTGGACGACGGTGACCCGTTGACCGGCGAGGACGCCGTGACGGTAGAGACGCCCGGCGTGTTCGGTGACGGTCTCGGCATCGAGATGGCGGTGCAACCGCTCCACTTCCTCGGCCATCGCACCGATCACCCCGACGTGTCGGTGCTCCGTCCCCATGGCTGCATCGTAGGAGCACGCAGCCCGAGCGGGTCTGCTCTCGGGCCGGCGCCGAGAGGGCCGGGCTCAGGCGTGACCGGGTCGGCGATTCGCCGGGATCGAACACGCCTTCATCGATTGGCCGAAGAGCGGATTGATCGGGCACACCCCGAACACCCCGGTGGCAATCGGCAGGAGGGCGAAGACGGCGAGCGCCGTTCCGGCGACGCCGCCGATGGCCACCCCAACGGCGATGAGGACCAGGCCACCGGCGATCCGGATCCAGCGACCGAGCGGTGTGTTCATGAACGAAAGAAAGCGCATGACCCAACTATACCCCCTTGGGTATCCAAATGGAGTCGACGGGTCACCGGTTGCAGTTCCCTCCGAGCCATTGTTAGGGTTGCCTAACTATGCAGCGGAAGCACACTCGACACCTCGTGGGGGGCCTCCTTGTCGGAGCGCTCGTGTTCGGCGCGTGCGGGAGTGACGACGACTCCGGCTCGACTGGAACGTCACCGACCGGCACGACGGGCGGCGAGTCTGCCGCCGCCGACGGGGGCACGATCACCGTCTACACCGGCCGGCACTACGGCATCGAGTCCGTGTTCGACCAGTTCACCGCCGACACCGGCATCGAGGTCCGATTCACCACCGGCAACGATCCCGAACTGCGTGAGCGCCTGATCGCCGAGGGAGCCAACACACCCGCCGACGTCGTGATGACAGCAGACGCGGCCAACGTCGAACTCTCTGCCGACGCAGGAATCCTGGCAAGCGTCGAGAGCGACGTACTCACCGACACGATCCCCGAGGAGCTTCGCAGCGAAGCCAACGACTGGTTCTCCCTGAGCCAGCGCGCCCGGGTGATCATCGCCAGCACCGAGCGGGTCGAGAACCCACCGACCACGTATGCCGGCATCGGCGACCCCGAGTGGCAGGGCAAGCTGTGCCTACGTCCGAGCACGCACCCCTATACGCAGTCGCTCGTCGCCAGCTTGATCATCGCCGAGGGCGAAGAGCGCGCCGCCGAGATCGTGCAGTCGTGGGTCGACAACGACCCGCTGTACATCAACAGCGACACCGACATCTACAAGGCAGTTGCAGACGGCGAGTGCGACGTGGCCATCGCCAACACCTACTACCTCGGACGTCTGTTGACCGAGGATCCGGACTTCCCCGTCGAGATCGTCTGGCCCGAGCAGGACGGCCGTGGCGCCCACGTCAACGTGAGCACGGCAGCGGTCACCGCCAACGCCCCGAATCCCGCTGGTGCGCTCGCATTGATCGAGTGGCTCGCGACCGATGGCCAGCAGCAGTTCGCGGACGCCAACTTCGAGTACCCCGCCGACCCAGATGTCGAGCCGAACGAGATCATCGCCGGCTTCGGTGAGTTCACCGCCGACCTTGCGGCAGTACGCCAACTCGGGGCCAACCAGCCCGCTGCGGTCGGAGTGCTCAGCGCCACGGGTTACGAGTGAGCCGACCAGCGACCACATGACCAGCACGATCACCGACGCTGCGGATCTCGTCCCGCACGACCCCGCCGATGCGGTGATGGGCGAACCGCGGGCGTCGACGGCATCGGTGATCGGTCAACGAGCCCGATCGTGGACGACAACCGCAGTGATCTCCGCGGTTGCAGTCGCCGTCTCGGTTCCGGTGCTCGTGATCGTCTGGTCGATCGTGCAGCCGAGCACCGAGGTGTGGGAGGAGCTCTGGGCCACCCGACTGCCCGGCATGATCCGCGACACCGCCACGCTGCTGGCCACGGTGCTCGTCGGCACACTCGTGCTCGGCACGTCGCTCGCCTGGCTGGTGACCGCGTACCAGTTCCCTGGTCGGCGGGTGCTCGGCTGGCTCCTCGTGACCCCGCTCGCGATCCCGGGCTACGTGCTCGGCTTCGTCTGGCTCGACACGCTCCAGGAGCCGCTCGGCGCGCGCAGTGTGCGATCGATCTGGCTGTGCGCGTTGGTGCTCACGATCACGCTCTATCCCTACGTCTACCTGTTCGCCCGAGCCGCGTTCCGTGAACAGTCCCAACGAGCGATCGACGTGGCACGCAGCCTCGGGTGCAGCCGTGCGCAGGCGTTCTGGCGCGTCGTGTTGCCGATGGCGCGACCCTCGCTCGCGGGCGGCGCTGCGCTGGTCGGGATGGAGGTGCTCACCGACGTCGGCACCGTGCGCCTGTTCAACGTGTCGACCATCGCCGACGGCGTGCTGCGGGTGTGGTTCGGAACCGGCAATCGCAATGCCGCGGCCGAGCTGGCCGTGCTGTTGATCGGTATCGCGATCGTGTTGATCGCGATGGAGCGTCTCGCCCGCGGACGCGCTCGCTTCACGCAGTCGGGATCCCGAACGGGTCTCCACGTCGAGCGACTCAGCGGCACTCGCGCCCTCGGCGCGTCGGCGATCGGGTGGGCGATGTTCACGCTGGCCGTCGCCCTGCCCGTCTACCGACTGATCACCTGGGCGCTCGAGGCCCGGCGCACCGACCAGACCGCGACTGTGGCGGGCGACCTCGGCTTCCACCTGATGTCATCGTTGAGGGTGGCGGCCGTCGCCACGCTCACGTGTCTGGCGCTCGGCTTGCTGCTGGTGGCCGGGCTGAACCGACGCCGCCGGAGCGGATCGCTGCTCGGCCGTCTGGCGACCCTCGGGTACACGGTTCCCGGGCCGGTGGTCGCCATCGGCGTCCTGGTCACCCTCGCTGCGATCGATCGCACCGGCTGGCTGCCCGACCGCTGGCTCCTCGTCGGGTCGTTCGTCGGCCTGATCTACGCGCTCGTCGTGCGCTTCCTCGCCGTTGCGTACCAAGGCATCGAGTCGAGTGTCGGCAAGGTGTCGCCGTCGGTGGTGGCGAGCGCCCGCACGCTCGGCGCCGGTCGTTTCCGAGTGGCCACACGCGTCGAACTGCCGCTCGCCGGCGCCGGCATCATCGCCGCGTCGGTGCTCGTCGCGATCGACACCCTGAAGGAGCTGCCGATCACGTTGCTGTTGCGTCCCTTCGGCACCGAAACGCTCCCCATCTGGGTGTGGCAGGCGACTTCGGAGAGCCTCTGGATCCAGGCTGCCGTGCCGTCGTTGGCGATCGTGGCGGTCGGCATGTTGCTGGTGGCAGCGCTGCTGTGGACCCTGGAACACGGAGCGGAGACGGTGTCGTGAACCCGCCGACGCCGACTCGTGTGATGCCTGCAGTCACCCCCGAGACGTTCCGGCACGAGGCGACGACCGCTACCGTGCCCCCCTCGATGGATGCCACGCTCGATCAGTCCCGTGCCGCTCTGTCGGTGAGCGGAGTGACCCGGCGGATCGCCGGACGTGACGTGGTCGACCAGGTGTCGTTCGATGTCGCCGACGGCGAGCTCGTCGTGATCGTCGGGCCGAGCGGATGCGGGAAGTCGTCGCTGCTGCGGGCGATCGCCGGGCTCGATCCGATCACCGCCGGCCACGTGGTGCTCGACGGCAACGACGTCACGACACTCCCGCCCGAGAAGCGGCGTATCGGCCTCGTGTTCCAGGACCACGCGCTGTTCCCGCACCGCCGGGTCGACCAGAACATCGCCTTCGGACTCACGAACCTCGATCGGTCTGCACGGGCTCGTCGCGTCGGCGAGCTGCTGGAGCTCGTTCGGCTCCCGGGTGTGGCCAAGCGGTACCCGCACGAGTTGTCGGGCGGCGAGCAGCAGCGCATCGCATTGGCCCGAGCGTTGGCGCCCGACCCTGCGGTCGTACTGCTGGACGAACCGTTCGCGAGTCTCGATCCATCGTTGCGCGACGACGTCCGCACCGACGTGATCGAGGCGCTCCGGCGTCGAAACGCAGCGGCGGTGCTGGTCACCCACGACCGGGAAGAGGCACTGGCGCTCGGCGACCGCGTGGCCGTGATGTCGAGCGGTCAGATGCTGCAGATCGACCGGCCCGACGAGGTGTACGAGCGGCCGAGCGATCGATTCGTGGCGACGTTCCTCGGCGAGGCGTCGTTCCTGCCCGACCCCGACTCGCCTGACGTCGCGATGATGGCTCGACCGCACGACCTGACTCTCGTCGCCGACGGAGGCGACGACCGGGTGGCGGCACGCCGGTACCTCGGCGCCGCCTGGCGCTACACGGTACGGCGCTCCGACGGCTCCGACGTCGATGTCGACCTCGCCGGAAGGCCGGGAACGATGCCGTTGAGTGTCGGTGATGCGTGCACGGTCGTGGTCGATGCCGGCCACCCGTTGCACCGCCTTCCCGCCTGATCGGTCCGGCCGTCTACGGTTCCGCGCATGGAACTCGAGGATCGCGTCGTCGTCGTCACCGGAGCCGGATCGGGCATCGGTGAGGCCATTGCCCGAGCCGCTCACGCGGCCGGGGCTCGCCACGTGGTCGTCGCCGACCTGAACGGTGCAGAGGCCGAGCGCGTCGCCACCGACATCGGGGGCACCGCGGTCGAGATCGACGTGCGCGACGAGTCGGCGATCCAAGCGATGGTCGAATCGATCCTCGACGCCCATGGCCCCATCGATCTGTTCGTCTCGAACGCCGGTTTCGTGACGGCTGCCGGATTGGAGGACACGAACGAGGCGATCCAGACGATGTGGGAAGTGCATTGCATGGCCCACATCTACGCCGCTCGTGCAGTGCTCCCGTCGATGATTGCCCGTGGCGAGGGTTACATCCTGAGCACGGCGTCCGCCGCCGGGTTGCTGACGCAGATCGGGTCGATGGCGTACTCGATGACCAAGGCGGCGGCGATCTCACTCGCCGAGTGGCTGTCGATCTCGCATCACCATCAGGGCATCCGATTCTCGGTGCTGTGCCCACAGGCGGTGGCCACCAACATCGTGCGCAACAGCCCGCAGAACTCGATGGCCGCGCAGGCCGACGGTGGCGATGACGAGGGATTCGAGGGTGGCGTTGCGAGCGGCGACGGCGTGCTCGACCCCAACGACGTCGCGCAGCTGTGTCTACAGGCGATCCGGGACGAGCAGTTCCTGATCCTCCCCCACCCCGAGGTCGCGACCTACGTCGTACGCAAGGCGACGGACCGCGACCGCTGGCTCGCCGGCATGCGGCGCTTCCAGTCGGCCCTCCACCCCGACGGCAACCTCCCCGGCAACGCCATCGCCCCCTGATTGGTTCAACTGGGGACAGACCCCAGTTGACACACTCGAATCGGAGGGGGCGGGTGCGGGGTGCTTGACTGACGACATGACTGCGATCTCCGATTCCGTCCGCCTCGAGACCGTCGCTGCCGACGTCGGCGACATCGCCCTCGTCATCGTCGACAACCCGCCGGTGAACGCCCTCAGCTGGCACGTCCGCCAGGGGCTGTTCGACGGGATCAACCAGGCGGTCGAAGGTGGCGCCAAGGCCGTCGTCGTGATCTGTGACGGTCGGACCTTCATCGCCGGCGCCGACATCAGCGAGTTCGGTGGCAACGTCCCGCAAGCCGCCGGCCTCCACGAGGTGCAGGCCGCCATGGAGGACGCGCCGGTGCCCGTCATCGCCGCGATCCACGGCACGGCGCTCGGCGGCGGACTCGAAGTGGCGCTGTGCGCGCACTACCGCGTCGCTGTCGACTCGGCGAAGTTCGGTCTCCCCGAGGTCAACCTCGGCCTGCTGCCCGGCGCGGGCGGCACCCAGCGACTCCCGCGCCTCGTCGGCGTGCCCAAGGCGTTGGAGATGATGACCTCCGGCCGCCACATCGGCACCGGCGAAGCACTCGCGGCCGGCCTGATCGACGACGTCACCGCTGGCGGCCCCGCCGAGCTGCGAGACGCGGCCATCGCGTTCGCCAACAAGGCGGTCGCCGAGAACCTCCCACTCGCCCGTGTCCGCGATCGCGACGAGAAGGTGCTCGAGGCCCGCGGCAACGACCAGCTGTTCGCCGACTTCCGCGCGTCGATCGCTCGCAAGACCCGCGGCTTCCTCGCCCCGGAATACAACGTCCAATGCATCGAAGCTGCCGCCAACCTGCCGTTCGACGAGGGACTCAAGGTCGAGGGCAAGCTCTTCATGGAGCTGATGACCGGCCCACAGTCGGGTGCCCAGCGCTATGCGTTCTTCGCCGAGCGCGCTGCCAACAAGATCCCCGACATCGCCAAGGACACGCCGCTCATCGACGTGGAGAAGTGCGGCGTGCTCGGCGCCGGCACGATGGGTGGTGGCATCGCGATGAACTTCGCCAACGTCGGCATCCCGGTCACGATCGTCGAGCGCGATCAGGCAGCACTCGACCGCGGTCTCGGCGTCGTCCGCAAGAACTACGAGCGCTCGGCATCTCGAGGGTCGATCCCGGCCGAGGCCGTCGAACAGCGGATGGCCCTGATCACCGGCTCGACTGACAAGGCCGACTTCGCCGACTGCGACATGGTGATCGAAGCCGTCTTCGAGAACATGGAGCTGAAGCAGTCGATCTTCAGGGAACTCGACGAGATCTGCAAGCCGGGTGCCGTCCTCGCGTCGAACACCTCCGCGCTCGACATCAACGAGATCGCTGCGGTCACGTCGCGGCCCGAGAGTGTCATCGGCATGCACTTCTTCTCGCCGGCCAACGTGATGAAGCTGCTCGAGAACGTGCGCGGCGACAAGTCGTCCGACTCGGTCGTCGCCACCACCATGGCGATCGGCAAGAAGATCGGCAAGGTCCCGGTGATGGTCGGGGTCTGCCGCGGCTTCGTCGGCAACCGCATGCTGTTCATGCGCGGCGCCGAAGCCGAGCGCATGATCCTCGAAGGCGCCACGCCCGCACAGGTCGACAACGTGCTCTACGAGTTCGGGTTCCCGATGGGCCCGTTCGCCATGAGCGACCTCGCCGGTCTCGACATCGGCTGGGACGAGGAGAAGTCGTCCAGCTCCACCATCCGCGAGGTGCTCTGCGAGAACGGCCGTCGCGGGCAGAAGAACGGTCGCGGCTACTACACCTACGACCCGGAGACTCGGGCCTCCACGCCGGACCCCGAGGTGGTCGAGCTGATCAGGAGCTTCGCCGTCGGCAAGGGCATCGAGCAGCGCGAGGTCACCGACCAGGAGGTGCTCGAACGCCTGCTGTACCCGATGGTCAACGAAGGGGCCAAGATCCTCGACGAGGGCATCGCCATCCGTGGCAGCGACATCGACGTGGTGTGGGTCAACGGCTACGGCTGGCCGGTCTACCGCGGCGGACCCATGTACTGGGCCGACTCGGTCGGGCTCGCCGAGATCGTCGACAAGATCAAGCACTACGGCGACACCCTCGGCGGCAATCATTGGAACCTGTCGCCGTTGCTCGAGCGGCTCGCCTCCGAGGGCGGCGCACTCCATCAATTCAGCAACTGACCAATGGAGCTGCGCGATCGCTGGCGCTCACCGGAGTCACAGCGACGCGCGGGTCGCCTGATGATCAGCCTCGGCGTGGTGGGCGCCGTCGTCGCCGTGTTCGGCATGATCGTCGGTTGGGTCTTCGTCGGCCAGATCGCCACGGCTTCCGACGACAGCCTGGAGGTGACGGTGCAGACGCTCGATGCTGTCGACGACACCATCGACCTCGCCGAGGAGGTCCTCGTGTCCACGGTGGACGCGGTCGACGCGCTCGCCGGCACCGTGTCCGCGATATCGGGCTCGTTCGAGACCGGCACCGCGGCGATCGACGACATTGCGTCGTTGGCCGACACGCTGGGGCCGTCGCTGGCAGACGCCAGTGACACCGTGCGCACGTTGGAGCGAGTCGGCGGTCAGATCGACGGCGTCCTCGGCGCGCTCTCGAACCTGCCCATCGGACCCGACTACGACCCCGAGAGTGGTCTCGGCGAGACGTTCGGACGCCTCGCCGACACGCTCGAGGAACTCCCGGGCGAGCTCGAATCCACGTCCCGGAGCCTCACCGACTTCACCGACAACGCCGGAGAGCTGCAGGCGGAACTCGACCGGTTCGCAGGTGCCGTGGAGACGATCGCCATCGACCTCAGCGATACCGGCACCCTGGTCGATCAGTACCGGGCGAGCGTGGCAGACGCTCGTTCGCTCGCCGTCGACACCAAGGACGACCTCGACCTCAGCGTGGCCCTGATGCGGATGCTGCTCGTGGTCGGCGGTACCACGCTGCTGCTCGGGCAGATCGTGCCGTTCTGGCTCGGCCGATCGCTCCTCGACGAACTCGACGCGTGACACCTCCCGGGCGATGAGCCAAGCCCCCGTATCCGGGGGTTTGGCTCATCGCTCGACAGGAGGCATCTCCGCAGCCACATCGAGCTCGCTCCAGAGATCGCGGAGCCAGGGCGGGCGGACGTCGGCGTGGTCGGCTGCGACCAGGTCGGCAAGCCACTGCCGTTCCGCCTCGGAAGACCGGGCGAAGGCATCTGCGCTCTGGGGCGGCGAGTCGATCCACTCCCGCTCCAGGAAGTCGCGAGCCGGCACGAACGTGGCCAGTGCGGCTTCGTGGTCGAGCAACGCCCGGCGGTGCAGCAGCTCGTGCGCCCACCAGCGACTCGCCGGGTCGTAACGGTTGGACGGATGGGGTCCGAACACCGCCGATTGCTCGACTGGCTGGTCCACGCGCACCGGATGGAACGTCGAGGTGCACGGCGCCGAGGTGGCCGTCACCCAGTGCAGCCGGTCACCGCGCAAGTCGCTGACCCACGAGGCGGTGCTCTGCGACGACGACACCGATCCACCGGCATGGACACACGGTGCTGCCATCGCGCCGTCAGTCGGCGACCAGACCGGCGACGAGCCACCACCATGATCGCGGAGCGTGGCGAACATGTCGGCGACGTCCAACGCTGCGTCGGCGGCCGGTTGGGTGCGGGCGCGACGCGAGGTGCACGACGTGTTCCGAGCGGCCGTCGTCGAGGTGAACTCCTCGGCGAACCCGGCGATCGTGAGCCCGTTGGAGATCGAGCGACCGCGGCCGGTGACGTGCTCGACGGCCCAATTGGAGCCAGCCGTCTCCAGCACGATCGCACCCGACGGGTCCGCGACCAAGAAGCTGTTGTGGTACGAAAATCCTGGCTTCTCGTGGCTGCACGGTCCGCCCTGACCGTGGCGTTCGAGGAGCTCGACGATCACGCCGACTGCATCGTGTGCGGTGGCAGCTCGCTCGAGCGCGAGGCGAAGGAGGTCCATGCCGAGCAGCGCCGGATCCCCGAGCGGTTGGTTGGTGAACACCGCCTCGTTGCCGATGACGACGCCGTGTTCGTTGGCTCCCATCTCGGCGCCCCACATCCACCACGGCTGCGAGAGCAGCACTGCGTGGGTGTGTTCGACCTGGGGGATCGAGATCCAGGTGCAATCGACCTGACCCGACTCGGGGTCGTGGTCGGATGCCGGATACCAGCGAGGAATCTGCGCCTCGTTCGGGTCACGATCGCTGTTCTTCGCGAACAGCACGCCGTCCGGCGTCAACGAAACCAGCGTGTCGCACACGCGGCCGACGCTACATCCCACCTCGACTCGGTTCCCCGACGACGGGACCACAAGTGTCACGTTGAGCCCGGCACCGTGTGACAGTTGGGAGATGTGCTACGACGGGCAGCCATGACGATGACATTCCAGGAAGCGTGCGCGCAGGTCTGCGCGCCGGGGACACGGTTCGAGATCCAGGAGGTCGACGTCCACGGCGTGCCGACCAAGGTGTTCACGGGGACTCCGCCGAACATCCGTTGGCTGTTCGCAGCCGCGGCTGCGCGCACCGACGACTTCATCGTCTTCGAGGACGAGCGTTGGCCGATGCCCCGTGTGATCGAACTGATCGGCCAGATCGGCCACGCCCTCGTGCACGACCTCGGCGTCAGCAACGGCGACCGCGTGGCCATCGCGATGCGCAACTACCCGGAGTGGATCGCCGCGTTCGCTGCGATCACGTCGGTGGGTGCCGTCGCCGTACCGATGAACGCCTGGTGGCAGACCGACGAGATGGTGTTCGCGCTCGACGACTCCGACTCGAAGATCGTGATCGCCGACGCCGACCGACTGAACCGGATGCGTGCGGCAACTCCCGGATCGGTCACCGCCACGGTCGTCACCGTCCGCGAAGGCGCCGAAGCACGGCCCGACGACCCGTTCGAGGTCGTCGCACTCGAGACGCTCCTGACGTCCGGAGCCGCGCTGCCCGAGGTGGAGATCGACCCCGACGACGACGTGACGATCCTCTACACGTCGGGAACCACCGGCAACCCCAAGGGTGCCGTCTCGACCCACCGAGCGATCCTCAGTTCGCTCATGGCCTTCGCAGCCCGTGGCGCCGTCAACGCGCTGCGCGAACCGGCCGACCCCGATCCGGACAAACCGCAATCCGCGTTGATGCTGTGCGTCCCGCTGTTCCACGTCACCGGACTCGTGCCGGTGATGCTCGGTGCGTTCGTCGGCGGTTCGAAGCTGGTGATGACCTACAAGTGGGACCCCGAACGTGCGCTCGAGTTGATCGAGCGCGAGCGCGTGACCAATTTCGTGGGGGTCCCGACGATGAGTTGGGACCTGCTCGAGGCACCGTCGTTCGCCGAGCGCGACACGTCCAGTTTGCTGGCGGTCGGTGGCGGTGGCGCCCCGATGCCACCGGAGTTGGTGAAGCGCATCGAGGACAACTTCTCAAAGGGCCGCCCGAGCCTCGGGTACGGCATGACCGAGACCAACGCCTACGGGCCCGGCAACGCGGGCGACGACTTCGTGGCGCATCCGACGTCGACCGGGCGCGCCGTGCCGGTGATGGACCTCCGCGTCACCGATCCGCTCGGGAATGTGCTGCCGGAAGGTGAGACCGGCGAGATCTGGTTCCGTGGGCCGATGTTGATCCGCGGGTACTGGAACCGACCCGACGCGACCGCGGACACGATCGCCGACGGTTGGCTGCGCTCTGGCGACATCGGCCGCATCGACGACGAGGGCTTCGTGTACGTCAGCGACCGAGCGAAGGACATGGTGCTGCGCGGTGGCGAGAACATCTACTCCGCCGAGGTCGAAGCGGCGATCTACGAACACCCAGCGGTGTACGAAGCCGCCGTGTACGGCCTGCCCCACGAACGCCTCGGCGAAGAACTCGCCTGCCACGTGATGGTCAAGCCCGGCGAGACGCTCGAGATCGCCGACCTCCAGCAGTTCGTCGGCGAACGCCTCGCCAACTTCAAGGTGCCGACCCGGGTGACCATCGTGACCGAGCAACTCCCTCGCAATGCCTCTGGCAAGATCCTCAAGCGCGAACTCCGCGACGCGGTGCTCACCACCTGACCAAGAAACGGAGCCCACATGACCCGCATCCTCATCACCGGCAGCAACAGCGGCTTCGGCAAACTGGCAGCACTCACGCTCGCTCGGCAGGGTCACGACGTGATCGCCACGATGCGCACCGTTGCGAAGGGCGACGACCTCCGGGCGGCCGCCGATTCCGAAGGCCTCCCGATCGACATCCGGCGCCTCGACGTGAGCGATCCCGTCTCGGTGGCAGCAGGGATCGGTGACCCGACCGAGGTCGACGTCGTGGTCAACAACGCCGGCTTCGAAGTGACCGGCGCGCTCGAGCTGGTCGACGACGAACTCTGGACGCGGCAACTCGACACGAACGTGCTCGGCCCGATGCGCGTGATCCGACACGTTCTCCCCGCCTGGCGGCAGCGAGGCAGCGGCACGATCGTGAACGTGTCGAGCATCGCCGGCATCGTCGGCTCGCCGTTCGGTGGCGCGTACTCGGCATCGAAGCATGCGCTCGAAGGGCTCAGTGAGGCATTGCACTTCGAGACCGGCGGGTTCGGGATCCGGGTTCGCCTGGTCGAACCCGGACGCTTCGACACCAGCTTCCACGACAACATCGTCACCGCCGACGGCTGGGAGTCCTCCGACTACTTCGACCTGGCCGCTCGCTTCCGCGACTCGCAGGGGGTGCTGTCCGGCGATGGGCCGGCGCCCGATCCGCAGGACGTTGCCGACGCCATCGTGCGGGCAGCGCTCGACCCGGACGCTCCCTTCCGGAACTTCGTCGGCAACGATGCGCAACTGATCCATTCCGTGAAGTCGTCGATGCCGTTCGAGGAGTTCGAGACCGTCATGCGAGACACGCTCGACTGGCACGAATGACCGACATCGCCGCGGTCAAGACCTACCGCTACCTGCGTATCAGCATGGTGGGGGCGGTCGTGCTCCTCGGCGTGTCGATCCTGATCGAGCGGTCGAACGTCGACTGCTGGCAGACCTCGGTGTCGGCCTACTACTACACGCCCGTCCGGGCGATCTTCGTGGGCGTGCTGATGGCGATCGGGCTGTGCCTCATCGTGATCAAGGGCAGCACCACCTGGGAGGACGCCACCCTGAACGCTGCGGGGATGCTGGCGCCGATCGTCGCGGTCGTCCCGACCACCGACGTCGGCGAATGCTGGTCGCAGAGTCCGGGCCGCCTCCCGGTCGACAATGACGGCAACCTCGCCGCCTGGGTGACCGTGAACATCGACAACAACATCACCGCGCTGTTGATCACCGGGATCGCCGGGTTGCTCGTCGCTGCAGTGATCGCCAGCATCGCAACGAGCAACGTCAAGGCAGTCGCCGAGGTGGGAGAGGTCGGCATGCGCCTGGGTCTGCTCGCAGCGATGGTGTTCATGCTCGGCGGCGCCGCGCTCTTCGTGGTCTGGGACGACTTCAACACCCGCGCGCACGGCATCGCCGCGGTCCTGATGTTCCTGTTCCTCGCGCTCGCCGTCGGCGGCAATGCCTGGATGCGGCGTCGCGACGCAGCGCCGCGCCCCTACTTCTGGCTGTATGCCACCATCGCGGCGGCCATGTTGATCGCCCCGGCGATCATGTTCCCACTCGGGTCGAGTTGGCTCCACATGGTGCTGGTGCTCGAGGCCACCGAGATCATGTTGTTCGCGATCTTCTGGCTCGTACAGACCAAGGAACACTGGGGCGAGACGGTCTGACGGCCGGACCCGCCGGCAAGAACGCAGCGCGACCTACCATCGCCGGATGTTCGAGCCGTCCTTCGTCACCGTCCACAACGGAGCCATCGATCTGCGAGTCGCCGTCACCGGATCCGGCCCACTGATCCTGTGCATCCACGGGTGGCCCGAACTCTGGTACTCGTGGCGCCACCAGATGGAGCACCTCGCCGCCCGGGGTTTCACCGTGGCCGCAATGGACGTCCGCGGCTACGGCGGGAGTTCGAATCCGCCGGAGATCGAGGCCTACCGACTCACCGAACTGTGCGCCGACGCTGCCGCAGTGATCGATGAACTCGGCGGTGGCAAGGCGATCGTGTTCGGACACGACTGGGGCGCACCCATCGCTTGGAACACCGCCCGCCTCCACCCCGACAAGGTGCGAGCGGTCGCCGGGCTCAGCGTGCCGTACACACCGGTCGGGCCGGTGTCGTCACTCGAGCTGTGGAAGGAACGCTACGAGGGCAAGTTCTTCTACCAGCTCTACATCCAGCAGCCGGGGGTGGTCGAGGCCGAGGTCGGAGCCGACATCCCCAGCGCGCTTCGGAGGATCTACTACGGGGCGAGCGGCGACGCCGACCGGTCGTTGTTCGGCGAGAAGGGTCCTGACGACGGCCTGCTCGATGGGACGATCGACCCCGACCCATTTCCCGCCTGGATGAGCCCAGATGACCTCGCGGTGTACGTCGAGGCGTTCGAGACCAGCGGCTGGGTGGGCCCCTTCAACCGCTATCGGGCGCAAGGGCTGGATGCGGACGAGCTGGGCTCGATACCGGACGGCGAGCTGCAGCAGCCCGCCGCCTTCATCGGCGGCGAGCTCGACGGTGTCCGCAACTTCGTACCGGGGATCGATCTCTACGACCTCGCCCCGGCGTTCTGCACCGACTTCCGTGGCTCGACGATCATTCCGGGTGTCGGCCACTGGGTCCAGCAGGAGGCGCCCGAGGCCACCAACGCAGCGCTCGACGAGTTCATCGACTCGCTCGGCTGAACACGACCGGTTCCCGATCGCCGGTGTCGGGCGAATACGTTCGCCTGATGACCGCTCGTCTCCCCGCCCTGTCGCTCGCCGCCTCACCCGGGCGCCGCGCCCGAACGATCGATCTCGCAACGGACATCGAGGCGCGAGGTTTCCCGGGTGTGTACTGCCCGAGCTTCGGCGATGCCATGGGGCTGTGTCTCTCGATCGCACAGGCGACGACGACGTTGGAGGTCGGGACGTCGATTCAGCCGATCTACCTGCAACATCCCGTGGCGCTCGTGACCTCGGCGAGCTACCTCCACGAGGTCGCCGAGGGCCGATTCCGACTCGGCGTCGGCGTCACCCACGGGCCAGTGATCAAACGGCTGGGCGTCGAGACCGGCAAGCCGCTGTCGGACATGCGCGAGTACGTCCAGACGATGCGCAGCGCCGCCGTGCACATGGGCGGGCTCCCACCCGTGGTGCTTGCGACACTGCGCGACAAGATGGTCGTGCTGTCGGTCGAAGTCGGTGACGGTGCGGTCTGGGCGAACGGCTCCCTCAGCCGGATGCAGCATTCGGTCGGCCTGGTGCCCACCGAACGTCGGATCGACGGTTTCTGGATCGGCAACATGATCCCGACGGTGATCGACGACGACCTCGACGCGGCCCGCGCCCGCAACCGCAAGACGCTGCAGGGCTACGTGGCGCTCCCGAACTACCGCAACTACTGGATCGACGCCGGTTACGAGGACGAGATGGCCGCCGCGAAGACGGCGATCGACGCCGGCGACTCCGACGCCGTGATGGCGGCGATGAGCGACGCCTGGCTCGACGACTGCACGCTGTCGGGACCGGCCGATCGAGTGCGCGACGGCGTCGAGGCATGGTTCGACGCCGGAGTCACCCCCGTCGTGGTGCCGTCATCGACGTCGGGTGGCCAGGCGAAGGCCGTCGCAGAGCTCTTCGATGCGTTCGCCTGAGGTCGCCCGACTGGTTGCTCGCCACACGCGCCCGAATCTCGTACATGCTCCAGGACGTGTCCGGGCATCGATGCCTACTCCAGCGCTACACCGATGTCGACGTGGGCATCATCGACGAGACCGACATCGCCGCGGTCTTCATCAGCGGGAACGGCGCGCCAGCTGACCGGTACGACCCGGCTGACCTGGAGGGGTTGGCGGGAATCATCCGATCGGGACGCACGACGGTGTTCGGCTTCTGCGGCGGGCTGCAGTTCATGGGCACCACGCTCGGCGCTCGGCTCGAACGGATCGGCCAACTCGGCGACGACGAGATCGATCCCCACCCGAACTACGAAGCAGGCTGGCGCAAGGAACTCGGGTACGAACCGGTCGCACTGATCGGCGAGCACCCGTTGACGACCGGCCTCGACCGACATCCGGTGTTGCGGCACGCTCACACCTCCGAGCTGAAGGACACGCCGGACGGCTTCGTCAACCTGGCCCGCACCGACGTCACCGAGCTGCAGACCAGTGCCCCTGCCGACTTCCGGCCAAGCGGTTCGCTCCGGCGTGTCGCCGGTGCTGGCTAGTCGGCCGCGTCGTCGCCCGTCAGGTCTTCCACGTTCAGGGCGATGCCCAAGCTGACGGCGACCTCCCCAATCGAATCGAGCACCGCGTCGAGGTCGACCCCGACCGGTACGGACAACTGGACGGTGATCTCGAACCGTGTGCCACCATCATTGCCTGGCAGATCGGTCACGGTTCCCAGTCGGGAAATGCTGATGCCGGCGTCGCTGATCGCCGTGGAGATCTCGTGGACGACGCCGGGTCGGTCGTCACCGGTGAGTCGAAGGCGCACCTCGTCGGCGTCAGGTGCGGCGATGGGCTCCTCCACCTGCTGAGCCGTGACGTGGAGACCCTGGTCACGCAGGATCAACAGGTTGGTGAGGAGTTCGTCGACTCGGTCGTCGCCGACCTCCACCACCACGACGCCAGCAAACGTTCCAGCGATCTCGGCCAACTCGCTGCGCTTCCAGTTGCCCTCGTGAAAGCGAACCACGTCGGCCAGCGACGCAACGACACCCGCCCGGTCGCGCCCGATGATGGTCAGCACCAGTTCGATCATCCCGTCACTATGGCACGTTGCCCGCCCGGATGAGCTCGGGGCGCTTCAGCGTTGCTGTCGTTTCACCGCTTCGAACACCGCGACGAGATTCGTGCCGTGGTCAGCTGCTACCGAAGCGTTCAGCGTTCGCAAGGCCGCTTCGAACAGATCGGTGTCGACCCCGCTGGCTCGCCCGAACTCCGTGATCGCCTGAAGATTCTGCGCACCGCTGGCGAGTCGAAGGCTGGTGCTGTCGTAGTTCCCGGTGCCGATCATGTCAACACACTCGTCGAACCCCGCCGACATCGTGATGGTCAACTTTCCGATGACGTCGGCGAGCAGATCGAGCGGAGCGTCCGAGGCATCGCACATGGCAGCCGCGGTCACGAACGTGTGGAGCGCCACGTAGAGGAAGGCCAGCGCGCTCGTGTTGATCACCGCGGATGCGGTCGGATCGGCACCGAGAAACCTGATGTCGCCGCCGATTGCATCGAACAGTGGGGAACACTGCTCGAACGCAAAGGTGCACCAGTAGATCATGACCACGAATCACGCATCAGAGACAGTCGCTGAGCGATCGGACGCGGACGACGATCACGCGTCGACCGGCCATCGAACGTCAGGCGACGGCGACGGCTCGCACGACAAACACGCCGGGCACGACCCGGAGATGTTCCGGCGTCTCTTCTGGTGGAACCTTGCGCTGGCGATTCCGGTGCTCGTGTTCTCCGAGCAGATCCAGGAGTGGTTCCTCGATCAATGGGCGCTGGCTCGTCGGGTGGAATGACGCGCTGCGTTCTCGGGCGGAGCGAGCCGACTCGCTGTGTAGCGTCCAAGCGTGGCCGGCACTGATCGACAGTTCGACGCCGTTCTGTTTGATTGGTGCGGCACCCTCGTCGAGTACCCGACACGGGAGCAGCGATTCACCCGAGTGCTCGAACGGCTCGGCCGCCCACACGACCGTCGAACGGTCGACGAGCTGTCGCAAGCGTTCGCCACGGCCAAGGCCCATCCGGAAGCGATCGAGTCGGATCGAGTCTGCGACCTCTCCGCTGCGAATCACGAATCGTCCAAGCTGCTCACCTGCAAGCTGGCCGGATTCGACGACGAGCTGGCTGCAGCGCTCGAGCAGTCCTACGGGGACTTCACCACGTACCGCACCTACCCGGAGGTCGTCGAGGTGATCACGACGCTCCATGGACACGGTGTCGAGATCGCCATTGTGAGTGACTTCCATGTCGATCTCCGTCCGTGGTTCGTGTCGCTCGGCGTCCTCGACTGCATCGCCGGGTTCGCGATCTCTTACGAGGTGGGTGCCACGAAACCCGATCGACGCATGTTCGACGCTGCGCTCAGCACGATCAGCACACCAGCTCAACGCTGTCTCATGGTTGGCGACAACCCCGGCCCCGACACAGGCGCTGCTGCACTCGGGATCAGCACGCTCATCGTGCCGGTCGAACGTGTCGATCGCCCTGCACTGCTCCACCGGGTCGCAGCTCTCGCCGTTCCGTCGACCTGAGCCGATCGCGGGGAAGACACCACCAGCAGGATGCGAATATCGAGTGCCCGGTTTGAGGGCCGAACTCGCACGCGTGCTCCGCTTCGTCAACCGGTTTCCCGAGTGCCCGTCATGGGCGGTTCGCCTCAACCGGCCTGCGATCACAATGCCGGATACAGGACCCGTCTGATGACGGTCGGTAGACGTCGATACGCGCCCCTGATCTGGTGGTGGGAGGCAGGGTTGCGGTTCCGATCGGCGCTGGTCAACCCAGGGCGGCGGCGACGTCGTGTATGGCGGCGATGGTTGCCTTTTGGAGTTCGTCGGCGTGCGAGGCTGAGTCGCCAACAGCGGTGATGCCGAAGCGCCCGTCGACGGCGAGACACGACAGCATGTGCGGGACCACGCCGGTCCTCGTCAGCGGGTCGAACGAGATACCTGCCCGTGCGAGCGCAGCGATCACGTCGGCCTCTGGAATCCCGGTCCAGTTCTCGTCCACGAGATTGTCCGATGCCACGTAGAACTTCGACGCGCCCGTGTCGTCGATGTAGCGACCAGTGTCCATGTCGTAGCGCCCGGGAGCAAGGTGACGAAGCACGGCGTACGGGTGCGTCGTTGCGGGCTTGCGAAGATTGATCTCGATCGCGTACGTCGACCAGGGTTCGCTCCCCGAACGAGCCGTCACGAAGTCGATCCCGGCTCGTCCTCGCGCTCCACGCTCACCGAGTACGAGGGCAGCAGCGAGAGCGCGCGCGCCGAGTTCAGGTGCGTAGGCAGGATCTGCAGGGAACCGGCAACCGAGGTACACCTGGCCGTCGTCACCCAGGATCTGTTCATGGGTGGACAGCACGACGACCGAGCCGTCCGGCCGGATCTCCACTTGGGCGCTCGGGCTCGAGAACTGGTCACCCACGATGCGGCTCTCCGCCACGAAACCCTTCTCCAACTCGTCGAGATACCACGGCTCGAGGCTGTTGATCCGGCTCCGCAGTCGTCGTCGAGCGGCCAGTGACCCCGGAGGCTCGAGATCGTCGGTGCGGATCACCGTGTTGCCGTCGCCCGCTCCGGAATCATCGTGCTTGAGAATCACCGCCGGAATGTCAGGCTGTGCGGTGCGAAGCCGTTCGATCGCTTCGACCGCATCCGAGACGGTCGTGAGGTCCTCGAACCCTGGCGGGACCGGAACCCCAGCCTCCCGGAACAGCTTCCGCCCCGAACTCTTGAAGCCCAGCGGCCACAGATCCGGTGCCGAGCCGTTGATCGGCAGGCCGAGCGCAAGCGCGAGTTGGAGCTCCGACTCGGTGACGTTCCAGGGCTCGATGAACGCTGGGTCGTCGCCGATCCACCGAGTGACGTCGGCGAGCAGGTCCGGACGTTCGAGCAGCTTGGTCGCGACGGCGTGCGCCGACCGATCGTCGACGACGACCAGCCGGAGCCGTTCACGAGCCTCGAGCGACTCGGGCAGCAGCGAAAAATAGTTGTCCATCACCGCCGCATCTGGCTCGGCCGAGCAGAAGTACACGAGCCGAGCGGCCGGCATGCGAAGCATCAAGAGCGCGGCCAGGAATCGATGCTCGAGCGCAGCGAGGCGACTGCTGTAGTGGGACAGCAGGCTCTCTCCGACGCTGAATGACGGCAACCCCACCACGACATGCGGCACCGTCGACTCGGGTGAGTTGAGCGCGTAGGCCGCCTCGAGGTCTTGTTGGAGCCGCTGGAAGGCGCTGCTGGTCGCCGAATCGGAAAGCTCTCGCATGATCGACAGCATCGCGTAGGGACGAGTGCGGCTGCACACTTCGGTCAAGCCTCGGCTGGCTCCCACGTGACGCACTGTTCGAGGCACGTCCGGTCCGTGCTCGAAGTACTCCTCCTGCTAGAGGTGCACTTCATTGGGTCGCGACCACAACTCGAAGGTAGCGACGTCCCGGTACCCCAACCGCTGGTACATCGAGTGCGCCATCGGTGTCGAGTGGAGCACACTCGCTCTGAACCCTGCGTTGGCCGTCGCATGCAGTGCAGTGCCGGTCAGCAGACTTGCGAGTCCCTTGCCGCGGCCACGCTCGGTCGTGGCAACCCCATAGATGCCAGCGACGTCGTTGTACATGTGGATGCCGACTTTGGAGACGGGTGTGCCGTCGAGCGATGCGATCCACACGCGCACGCCCGTGCCGATGAAGCGGTCGAACACCCGACGAAAGTACGGCGAGTTGTCCTCTTCAAGCCCGTATCGGGTCGACACGAGATCGAACCAGGCCGCGCCATGGCCGACTCCGGCTTCGACCACCTCGATATCCGACGGTACGTCCGGCATGGGCGGCAGGTCGTCGAGAGTGTGAATCATTCCGGGCATCGTCTCGGCGCGCACCCACCCGTGCGTGTCGAGGCTCTCTCGAACTTCGATCGGGGTGGTCGGATGGACGAGCCAGGCGGGAGTGCAGGCACGGCGTTCGAACTGCTCGAGCAGTTCATGGACCTGGGCATCGATGCTGCGATCGCCCTCGTCGTAGAACCGGAGCACCGTGTTGTAAGGAGCTTTGGGGACATCGGTCTCGAGGACGAGCCGTGTTGGAGTGTCGATCAGGCGCCCTGGGTCGACGCGGCCGAATTGAGCGAACATCGACCACGCGTTGGTCTCCAGAGCAGCGACCGCCTCGATCTCCGTGAACATACCGACTTCCCAGGGTTGGACAAATGTGAGCGCACTCGCTGGTTCGAGACGCGGGACGCACAATAGTCGTGTGGATGCGGCTCGCTGCCCTGCGTCAAGAGCCGCCGGGCGGGCGGGGCTCACCGCGACGTGACCGGCTCTGCTGGTCGACCGGGCAACAGCGCTCGACTCGGTTGGATCTCGCGATGCTGACCCCGCAGGGGGCACTCATATCGCCAGCAGATGCGACGGCTGTTTGACGCCATCTGAACGGTGCGCGCACGTGGGATCTCCATCAACAAAGGAGAACGACCATGATCCCCACGACCACCCACTCGAGCGAACTCGTCGGACAACTCGTCTTGATGGAGACCGACCCGATCCGTGCTCGTGTCAAGCACGCCATCGCCGGTTTCCTCGCCGGCTACTCCGGCACGACGCTCGAGGCCCATCGCCTCGACCTACGCGGATGGATCGGCGTGCGTTCCTCGTCCAAGCCGGACTGTGCGGCGGTCGGGATCACGCGCTCGTGTGTCTGTTGGCGTTGGACGGGCTGCGCATCTCCGAAGCTCTCGGTGCTGACATCGACAACCTCGACGTCAACCGCGGACACCGAACGTCGTTCATCCATCGCAAGGGCAACAAGACCGCCACCATTCCGCTGTGCCGAGAACGGCACGGGTCTTGATCGACACGCGTCGGCTCGGATCGTGACACGGTTGGCGAAGGCTGCGGGGATCGACAAGCGGATCAGTCGACGCTCGTCGCAGGCGCGAGCCGCTGAATGACGCTGTCGAGTCGCAAGCGACGTGCCTCGATCTGACGTTGAACCGCCGAGATACTCAGCGAGGCTCTCCGGAGATGAAGTCATTCCTGCGAGGTGATCCTCGGCGGCAATGCCGTCGGGTACGTGCTCTGGTCAGCTGACCCGCGCGTTGGCGCCGGTGTCAGGCACTGGCGGTGACGTCCGGCTTGCGGCCGGTGACCAGCAGTTGCTGGACGGAGGCGAAGAAACCGCCGATCTCTGCGGCCTGCTCGAGGTCGGCGCGAAAGCGAAGCACCTCGTCGTTCGTCAGCACGCCGGCATCCTCGGCTGCCTCGAGAACGCGAGCGAGCACGAATGTCTCGGAAAACACGCCCAGGTCGTCGACCGTCACGGGGACGACCTCGACCGAGACGTCATCGAGGCCTGCCGCCTTGAACGAGCGGTACAGCATCCGCCCGGCGAACGGGCTGTTCATCATGGAGCGGTAGTGCTCGGCGACACGTCGTTCGAGCTCGGAGACCTCACTGGCAATGCTGAGCGATCCGAAATCGGTATCGAGCACGACGATCCGACCACCGGGACGGGTCACGCGGATCATCTCCGCAAGCCCCGCCGCCGGATCAGGGAGGTGCTGGAAGACCCGCTCGCTCCGACATGCGTCGAAGAAGTCGTCGTCGAAGGGCAGCGCAGCCGCATCGGCTTGCCGATGCAGCACCCGTTCGTCGAGGCCGGCGGCCTTCGCCCGGACGTTCGCCTCCTCGACCATCTCCGGATCGAAGTCGGCGCCGTGGACCTGACCCGTCTCGCCGACGAGGTCGGCGAGTGCGATCGTGTCGGAAGCGGGCCCGCAGCCGAGGTCGAGCGCCCGGTGCCCTACCTGCAGCTCCATCAATTCATAGGTCCGTCGCTTCGCCGCCGACAACATCTGCGCCGCCGTGTCGAGGTACGTGGAGTCGACGTGCCCCGAATAATCCATCGCCATGCCCAATTTGATACAACACCTGCAACTCCGGAACCGAACGCAAACCGCTCATTCGCCGGATCCGGGGCGGCTCCCACAACCTCGGCGGGCGCCGTTGTTCACTGCTCGATTCACAGACCCGACAACGAGCAAGGGCGTGGATCGAAGTCGGGACGCTGAATCTCCGACGCTGCTGGTCATGGAAGTCGCCTCAGCGAGTCCGGTTGGACTCGTCGTGCTCGCCGAACTACCTCTCGATGAGTTGATGGTCGATGTACGAATTGGCCACGTCATCGCCGAGGCCTGGGTCCAGTGCTCGTTGATGTAGGTGGCGTCGGCGCTACTGACTCTGCGGACGTACGACTCGATCACCCGTTTTCGCTCGGCGTGTAGTCGGCACGGTCAGCGAGGCTGCGAGCGGAGCGGTCCCGGGTCGGGTGATCGATGGTCACGCGCTTGATGAAACTGCGCTGGGGCGGGCGGGCGGGTCAGGCTCGCCGGTCAGCGTCGTATGCGAGGTGGAGGCGATCGGCGATGGCACGGGCGGGCGACTTGTCGGCATCGCTGCGGGTGACGACCGCTATGCCTGCGGGTGGGAGGTCGGTGATCGGGACGGTGGCGAGCCCGTCGCTGCGGAAACCGGTACGGGCCGTCGCGCCGACGCTGATGCCCTTCCCCGACATGACCGCCAGGAGTCCGGCCTCCGAGGTGTGAGTCACGGCGCCGATCAGGGGCTCTCGCCCGCCTCGGTGATCGACAGCAAGCCAGTGGTCGACAAAGGTGCGGTCGGTGCTCGACGGCTTGATCCACGGTTCGTCGAGGAGGTCGGTGATCGACACTTCCTCTCGATCGGCGAGGCGGTGTCGTGTCGGCAGGATGGCGATGCGCTGGACCTCGAACAGACGTTGGATGACGAGGCCGTCGGGATCGATCGGTTCGAAGATGATGCCGACGTCGGAGGTGGCGTCGCGCACTCCAGCGGAGGGGTCGTCGAACCCGAACTCCGTGGTCTCGAGCTCTACGGCGAGGTCGGTCGCTGCGGCGGCGAGTCGTTCGAGGAGGCGAGGATCAGCGGAGTGCGCGAGGAGGCCGACCGACACGGTCACGCGCTGGGAGCGTCGGAGCGAGCGGATCGTTTGATTGACCTCGTCGAGTCGCTCCAACGTGCTGGCCGCGACGGGAAGCAGAGCGGCCCCGCGTCTGTGAGGGCAACGCTCCGGGTACTGCGGTCGAACAGCGTCAATCCGATGAGCGCCTCGAGCTGGCGAACCCGGCGACTGACACTCGACGGGTCGAGGTGCAACCGCTCGGCGGCGGTCGCGAAGTGAAGCTCCTCGGCGGCGGCCACGAAGGTCTCGAGCAACTCGACGGGGTGATTCATGCATTTTGCACACTAATCACTCCAGAGGTCGCCTTGTTCCGGGTGACGCCGCCCTGGAGAGTGGTCGCGACACGAGAGGGGAAGTCACATGAGAAGTTTCAAGTTCGCAGCCGCCGTCGCTGCCGTCACCCTGGCGGCAGCGGCCTGCGGGAGCGACAACTCGTCGGAGGACGCCAGGCCGGCCACAACCGTCGCGGCGGAGACCACACCAGCGCCGGACACGACCGAAGCACCAGCCACTCCGGAGACCAACGAAGCACCGGAAACGACCGCACCGGAAACCAGCGAAGCACCGGAGACGACCGAGGGTCGAGAGAGCGATGGGGTCGACCTGTCGGATCTCTCCGTCACTCAGGCCGACCTCGACGAGTCGATCTCCTGCGGAGCAGCCGGCGATGCCGGCACGCTCCTGCTCGTCCACGGCACGGGCACGACCCCTGCCGAGGCTTTCGGCCCGAGCCTGTCAGCGACGCTGCCACCCCTCGGCTACGAGGTCTGCACCGTCGAGTTGCCCGGGCGTTCCACCGTCGACATTCAGGACTCGACCGAGTACGTCGTCGGAGCCGTCCGCACGATCACTGACCGCACGGGTGAGCCACTGGCACTCGTCGCCCACAGCCAAGGCGTCCTTCAGTCGCGTGGCGCCGTGGCGTTCTGGCCCGATGTCGCCGACGACGTGTCGATGCTCGTCGCCGTCGGCGGTCCGAATGCTGGCACCCCCGCCGTCGAAGCGCTCTGTGCAGAGGGCTGTGTGCCGGCACTGTGGCAGATGACTCCGGGCAGTGGATTCCTCACGGCGCTCGATGCGGCGTGGGCGGCGGCGTCGGTGCCGGTCACCGCAGTCCGCACACTCACCGACGAGTTCATCCCGCCGGAATCGGCAGCAGCGATCCCGGATGCGACGATCGTGACCATCCAGGACTGGTGCCCCGACCGCGCCGTCAGCCATGCCGCACAGTTGATCGATACGATCGCTCACGCCGGGATCGTGAGTGCGCTGGCCAACGGCGGCACCGCCATCGAAGCCGACCTCGAAGCCGTCGGGTGTGACGACACCGTCGTCGCCGGGGGCGACCTCGCCGGCGTCGACAAGGCGGCTGCCGACGCCTTCGGTGCCGTGGTTGGCGGGGAATTTGTCGACGCCGAGCCGCCTGTGCGGCTGGGCTGACGATCGGGAGAGCTGGAGTCCCGCAGGGGTCGCAACCATGAGTGTGACAGGAGATGCCGAGGTCGTGCCCGGCGTGGTGTGGAACGGGATCCATCGCGATGCTCGGAACTCCGACACGGTCACCTTCCCGCTGCGCCGTTCGCTGCGTGCCGAGTCGCACGTACTGGCGGGCCGGACGATCCTGTTCGGCCCGTCAGTCCGTACGGACGGTCGTCGCTACGTGACGACGGGTCAGGGTGCTCCCGGACCCCGGGTCCAGCCCTCGGGTCTGCACGGATGTGCCAATTTTCGTCGGATCCGACCGCTTTGTCGTCTCCGACGATCGCCACACCTGGTGCTTCAATCCCGATGGTCGCCTGCTGTGGAGCACCGACCTCGTCGAACTCGGCGCCCTCGGTGGGCCGGTGTCGACCGTCGTCACCTCGCAGGGGTTTGTCGGCGGCGTGACGATGGAAGGCCAGGTCGTCCTGCTCGATCCGGGATCGGGGGCACCGGTGCGTCCGGCGTTCGATCTCCGCGCCGGCACTGGATTCCCGCCTCCTCCGCCGACGCCGGGTCTCTGGGCCGGCGACATGATGGACGCCGACACGGCCGCACTGATCGACGGCGGTGACGTGCGATGGCGTCGGAGCTTCGACGAACTCGCAGAACGACACCTGCCGTCGCGGCCCGCGGCGCCCATGTTCCCGCACCCGGATCCGATCGGCACGGTGAACAGTGTGCAGACGGTGGGTTCGGGTGAACTCCTCGTCGTGGTGGCGCTCGGCTACGGCTTCCGTCACCCCGACAGCGGCGCCGGGTTCCTGCAACCGCACCGGTCGCTGCTCGTCACGGTCGACGCGTCCGACGGCACGGTGCTCCACGAGGTGGACTTGCGCGACACCTCCGAGGCAGTTGTCGTCGCCGAGCCCGACGGCACGGTGCACGTGTGCCACGCCGCACTGCTCACGTCACTCGCTGCAACGCTCGACCCGTGCTTGCCCGAACACCTACGCACCCCGCTTCGCCCGATCGGCGGCATCACGACGCTACGTCCCACCTGAGCGTCGTGCCGGCCTGCGTTCGGCGCAACTGGGTTGGACACGCGTCGCGTGCCAGATCCCGGCGACGAGCGGGAGGTCGGCAGTCGGTTCGGTAGCGCATATTCACTGTCGTGAGAAGCTGCGCCCCCACCAGTACGGCACGTATCGCTCGGTCGAAGCCAGCCCGCACCCGAGCGAAGTTCCCCCACGGAGGGGCACCCCGTCTTTCGTAACCGGACGATCGATACACCCGAACTCGCCCGACATCTACATTCGGGCCGGACGGGAGGCACCCGACAGGACGTGGAATGACCAGCCCGCCCCTGAGACCCCGCGGTGAACTCGACAAGATCATCGAACGTGCATCGGCCACCGACCCTGCGGCCGCGCCCCGCCACCACTCGTGCCCCAACCTCGCAACGACGACGACCGCTGCGGCGGCGGGCGCCGCTTCGACGACCGGAAGTACTCGCACGACTCCTACCCGTCCAAGAAGAAGAAGGCGATGGTCTCGGAAATCTTCAACTTCTGACCTCGTCCACGTCTCGTGACGTCGTAGACGTCTGCGGTGCGTTCATAGGTGCTCGGGTCGTACTCCTGGAACCCAGCCATCGAGCCAGTGCCGTCGGGTCCTGCCGCTCACGAAAGCGCGTTTCCGATCGCTGCTTGAGCAATGGCCGGGCTCGTGCTTGGCACGCTCCGAAAGCTGACCGGGCATCGACTTCGGGGCGAGTTCGCATCCACCGTGCTGGGCGTCAAGCCGATCCCGGGCTGGCCGCAGATCTCTTCGATCTCCCTGCGAGATGACCGACGACCGCTGCGGTCAGTCGTCCAGCGGAACGTCGTTGTCGAGCTGCAGGATCTCCGATGCGATGCCTTCGCTAGGTTGCCGACCATGACGCCGACCGCGCTCGTAACCGTCGCCCGGGACTGTCGATCGAATGCTCACGTCCCCTACTCCAGGTTCCGAGCCGGAGCCGCCGTGCAGGCCGCTTCCGGCCACATCGTCCCCGGCGTGATCGTCGAGAACGTTTCCCTCGGCTTGGCGATGTGCGCCGAACGTGTCGCTCTCTTCTCGACTGTCGCGCTCGGTACCAGGCCGCTGGCGCTGGCCCTCGTCGCGCCCCGGACCGGCGACGACCTCACCTGGCCGTGCGGTGCTTGCCTCCAGGTCGCGCTCGAACTCGGTGGCCCTTCGATGCCGATCTACGTGAGCTCGGCCAGAGTGGGCGCTCCGATCAGCGAATCGACCGTTGCCGAACTCCTCCCGAATGGACCGTACGTCAGTCGCTGACAACGAGACCGCCCTCGCGGTGCGCAGACGGTCGGTGTCGGCAAACGCCTGTGGCGGAGACCCCTGCGGCCCACGACCCGACCAGGTGACAGTCTTGCGACATGGTCCCGACGAGCCCATCAGCTGCGTTGTTCGATCGCTGGTCCGGCACCTACGACCGGCCCGGCCTGCAGTTGTTCACGTACCGTCCAATCCACGACGCAGTGCTGGCGCGAATCGATGGTCTCGAGCCGTCGACGGTGGTTGACCTGGGGTGTGGCACGGGTCAGCTGACACAGCGGCTGATACGAAGATTCCCCGACGCCAGCATCGTCGGCGTCGACGTCGCCGATGGAATGCTCACCGAGGCGGCTGGTCGGCTTCGGCAAGTCGGCGGTGATGACCAACCTCTCGTGCGCGCTGATGCCCTGCAACTGCCATTCGCAGCGTCGTCGGTGGACCTCGTGGTGTGCACCGAATCGTTCCACTGGTATCCAAACCAGGCGAGCGCACTGGCCGAACTCGGCCGAGTGCTGAACCCTGGTGGCCGAGTGCTCATCGCCTCGATCGCCACCGTGACGGGCGCTGGCGATCGACTGCTCAGGTGGGCGACCGGTGCCGGTGGAAGCACCATTCGGGCGCTCCCACCCCATCGGATGCGCGAGCTGCTTGCTCGATCAGGATTCGAAGTGACCTCCCAGCGCCGCGTACCGCGGCTCGGGCTGATCGCCTGGCCCGTCCTCACCGACGCACGCCGACACTGACGAGCCACGCGCCGGCCCCACCGGTATCCGTTGCAGGCCGCCCGGCCGGCGGTCACGGACGGCCGGCGCGGTGTGACCGATGACGTACCACTACTGGAATACCGCGGGTCGAATAGGTGCTCAGTTCGTCATGGCCCGCTACATCGTCCACGTCCGCACCCCGATGCCGCCCACCGAGGCGTTCGCCTACATGGCCGACCTCACGAACTTCGCCGAGTGGGATCCCGGCGTCGACCGGGTCGAGCAGGTCGAGGGCGACGGTGCCGGTGCCTGGGCGCCGTCGTTCGACGTCGCCGTCAAGGTGCCCGGCCGGACGATGACGCTGCGCTACGACACCGTTGCGTTCGACGACGCGTCGACCTCGATGACCGCCTTCGCCGAGAACGCGTTGCTGACCTCGGAGGACACGATCACCGTCAAGGCCGACGGCAACGGTTCGATCGTCACGTACGACGCGGAGCTGAAGCTGAAGGGCCTTCTCGGACTGTCCGACCCGCTGCTCGGGCTGACGTTCAACCAGATCGGCGACCGCGCCGCGGCCGGGCTCGTCGAGACACTCGCCGGCGAACGCGTCGCCGCGATGAACGGTCGATCGGGATCGCCGACGCGCTCATCGAGGCGCCGATCGTCACGAGCTTCACCCGCCTGGGCTACGAGGCACGCCGCCGGCTGGCCGGCTGGACGCCGCTGGACGACTACGACCTCACCGGTCGGGTCATCGTCATCACCGGCGCCACGTCGGGGCTCGGCTACGCGGCCGCCGAACAGCTCGCCCGCTGCGGCGCGACGCTCGTCGTCGTCGGCCGCACCGACGAGCGCAACGAGCGAGCGAGTCACCGAACTGGTGGCCACCACCGGCAACCCGTCGATCACCCAGGTCGCCGCCGACATGGGTGACCTCGATCAGGTCCGTCACCTCGCCGAACGGGTGCTCGCCGACCACGACCGGCTCGACGTGCTGATCCACAACGCCGGTGCGCTCGACCCCGAGCGCCGCATCGCTCCCGACGGCACCGAGGCCACCGTCGCCAGCCAGGTCGTCGGCCCGTTCCTCCTGACGAGTCTCCTGCTCGATCGCCTTGTTGCGTCTGCACCGGCACGCGTGCTCACGATGTCGTCGGGCGGGATGTACGCCACCGGGTTGAGGGTGTCCGGGCTCGAGATGACTCCCGAGGACTACAACGGCACCGAGCAGTACGCACGGGCCAAGCGTGCCCAGGTCACGCTCAACGAGATGTGGGCCGAGAGATACGGGGATCGAGGCATCACCTTCCACGCGCTGCACCCCGGCTGGGCCGACACACCCGGCGTCGACGCCGGGCTCCCCACCTTCGCGAAGGTGATGGGTCCGTTCCTGCGGACCCCCGAGCAGGGTGCAGACACCCTCGTCTGGCTCGCCGCCGACGACGCAGCACTCGAGTCGAACGGCCGCTTCTGGCTCGACCGCGTGTCGCGCCCGATCCACAAGCTCCCGACGACGAAGAAGACCGACACCGCGGAACGGCGCCAGCAGCTCTGGAACCTGGTCACCGACACCGCCAACGCCACGACGGTGACCACGTAGGAAGCCCGGCCAGCCCGAGGGTCGCACGATCCAACGCGCCGCCACCACCAAGCGCCGAACTCACCTCCTCGGAGGGCGGCGTCGCTGAGCCGTCGATGTCGGTCGTGCGCTGCGGGGAACGTTGATGTACCGTCCCTCGTGGCCCTCGTCGTGCTTGCGCTCGTGTCAGGGCTGTCGTTCCTCTACTACGGATTCAAGGTCCTGTTCCGGACCGGATCGAGGGGAGAATTCGAGCGGTACGGAGTGCCCGCCGTGCGCCGACTGGTCGGCGTCTTGGAGGTACTCGGCGGAACGGCAGTGATCCTCGGCCTTGCCATTGCACCGCTGGGAGCCCTTGCTGCTTCCGGGCTCACTGCGCTGATGGTCCTCGGGCTGATCGTGCGCGTCAGGATCCACGACGCACCCCGTCTCATGGTGCCCGCAGCCTCGCTCGGTGCCCTGAACGCAGTGCTCGTGGTGCTCTTCCTGACGCAGTGATGCGTCGGTGATGCGTTGGTCAGCGGTCGTCGCCGTTGAGTGCAGCCGAAACAGTCGCCAGGGAGAAGACCGACAACGCGGGAAGGTACCGCTTGACAGGGTCTCCGACCCTGATGTGCATCCCGATGGCGCCCAGCATGAACATCGCAAGACCGATCGAAGCGGGTCGAGAGACCCGTGGCGCGACGAGCCCCGCGAGCATCAGGCCCGCCAGGCTCACCTTGGCTGCGCCGACTGCATACATCGTCGTCGCCGACAGCCCGTACTCCTCGAACTCCTCTTTCATGTTCGTCGCGTTCCCGCCCCGGTAGCCGGTGTCCTTGTTGAACCGGTTGAACCAGACGTTCAAGATCCACAGTGCTGCGGCGGTCTGGGCGAGTCTGCCGATCAGTTTCATGGCGGTGTGTCCTTCCGGCCGACGGCAGAGCATTCGTCACCGGACCGTCGACACATCCGATGTCCGCAGACCCGGACGTTACCCGACCGCGCCAACGCTGACGTGCTCGACTCCGACTGTCGGTCGTCCCGAACTCACCGCCGGTCGGGTCGGCGAGCCACTCCCAGACGTGTCGCACGCGCTCTCCACGATTGCGTCGCCTCGGTTCGGAGCATGGATTGCGAACGCGTTCGACACACGATGTTGCCCACGTCTTGTCGCTCAGGCACGACGGCTCGACGACAGGCCAGGACGGTCGCCGATCTGCTCGAGCGTCACACCGGGTTCGCGACGACGAGCAACACGAACGACATCGTCGCGGAACTCGTACGGAGACGGCTTGAGTCCTCGCGTTCGGCTGCACGACAGCCGGTGACGACGTCATCCTGAGGAGCGCAACATGCGGATCGAAGGAAAGCGTTGCACTACTTATGGCATCGGGGGAACGGCCGAACCGATGCCCGACAGCAACAGATCTCTGAGGACCGGCATCATCGCAGCAGGTGATCAGCCGAATCGCGGAGCGAGCATGTTCTGCTCGCTCTCGATCTTGTGGAGACGTTCGTCATAGCCGATCTGGCGGATCAGATCAGCCAGGCTGTCGTACGTGCCGAAGTCCTCGGCGAACTCTCCCTCGTAGTGCATCGTTTCCCATTCCGGATGCTCCTGCACGAGCAGCGCGTATTCGTGTTCAGCGTGGTCCTCGAAGTCGGCGTTCAACCGGTAACTCCACTTGGGGCGCACCACATACAAGAACCACGACAGCTGGTAATAGCCGAAGGCGAGCACTTGGGGAATCACACGACTGCGCACAAGGCCACGCCGTTGGCCCGCTGTCAGCTCTTCCATGATGAGCAGATGCCACTGCTCGTTGTCCTGCTCCCAACGTGCGGAGCGCACCCGATCGAACACGTGTCGGGCAAAGCCCGGTTGGCTCGCCGTGTGCGTCACAGCGACATAGGCGACGTTCTCCCACGCCTGATACGGAACGCGTGCCACGAGTTCGAGCACCCTGAACTTCTCGAGTGAGCGGTCCCGCCCGTACAAGGCGTCCATGATGCGAAACAGGATCCTCGCAGCGAACGAGTAACGCCGGGTCGGGCTGGCGAGTGTGACCTCCTGCGCAGCGACCAGGTCATGATGTCGGAGGTATTCGATCGGCCCGAACGGCGCCCGGGAACCGATGGCCTCCGTGACGGGCCCCGGCGCGAGCACGGCCTGGCTCATGGCGTCACACTCGGGACGACGCCCTTCTGGGCATTCCAGATGGCGATGCTCGCTCCCACCGATGCGAGGCCGAGCATGTACATGACGTCCTGGGACAGGCTGACCTTTCTGAGGAGTTGGATCATGAGCTTAAAATTAGCACTAAATAACCGGATCCTTCTGTCCAGCGGTGAAGACCGGGTACCCCGATGGACTGATCCGACCAGGTTCGCGCTGCCTCGTCGCCAACATCGGTTGTGCCGGCGAACCAGCGCTCGCTTGCGGGACAGGTTCAAGCCGACCCGTTGCCTGCCTCACCGGGTGCCCGGGCGGGGAGCGGCTGTCGGAACAGTCCGGAAGGCACGGGCGCCCCCGACCTGACCAGTGCCAGGTGCCATGACGGCGACGAGCCGAGCGCCCAGCGGAGTGCCCGGACGGTCACCCGCCCGACCCGTTCGCTCGTTCGCGCCGGCTGGAGGCCGATCAGGGCGCGGACGGAGGGCTGGATCGTGGGGACCGCTGCGTTGAACAGCAGCCGGTATCCGAGCTTCACGCCGACCGGCAGCGGTGGGTCCTGCAGGAACCTCAAGGCGTTGGCCTGCGCTGCCGAGCCCGCCAGAGCCGGGTTCTGCGCGATCCAGTGCGAGAGCTCGTCGGCAGTCTCTGGGAGCGGTGATGCGTCGAGCAGAGCACCGATCCTGGCCTGTTCGCACACGAACCGGTCTGCCTCGGTCGTGGTGAGGCGCTGTGGGCCGTAGGTCTGATACGCGGCGAGGAACGAATCGGTCAGGACATTGTGCACCCACGCCGCCATCTCGGGGTGTCCAGCGCTGTAGGGCCGGTCCCGTTCGGAACGCCCCCGGACGGGCCGGTGCGCGGTACGGACGGCGGCGACGGCGGCGTCGACCTCGGCGATCGACCCGTACGTCGTCTCGGTGACGTAGACCGAGGTGCGGTTGAGCCGCCCGAAGGGATCGTCACGGTAACGGGAGTGGTCCTCGACGCCGGCAACGACTTCGGGATGGGCGGTCTGCACCACGAGTGCTCGGATCCCACCGACAAACGCAGCGGCATCGCCGATCACCCGCCAGGACACCGAATCGGGTCCCAGAAGTCCCGGGTCGCCGAGGTGGTCGAGTGTGTGCTCGAGTGCCTTGGGGCCATGGGAGAACAGCGAGGACGTCGATGCGACCACCTTGTCCTTGAAGCTTCCGATCACGCTGCTCATGAGTACCGGAAGGTAGCTCTTAGGCGTCGACTCGGGATTGCGGCAAATCAGGTGACCCGGGAGCCGATCCTGAGGTCACCCGGTATTGCCAGCCTCGTTCACTGCCCATCGCGCCACACCGCCGGCGCACTGCGGTGGGTCGGCCGGTCGATCAGGTAGCTCGTAACGCGACCGCCGAGGGTGTCCGACAGGCGTCGACTGATCGTGTTGTCGGGCGCGGCGACTTGGGCCGCGATGCGGCGCGTGTGACGCGATCTGGGCGGCCATTATCGGGCACCGTTATCGAGTGCCTTCCAACGCCGCTTGAGGATGCGTCGCAGTGGAGTCGAGAAAACGATGCCTCGCACCAACTACGAGATGCCCAGGCAGCGCTCGTCAACGAACGTGTTGATCGACTGGAACGCAGTGGCGATTTCCCCGCTGTCGACCTCGTCGGCCTCGGTGAATGACCCTTGCTGGACAATGGCTTCGGTGAAGCCGATCAACACATCGAGCTCGCTCCTCACCGCGGGCACGGCGAATGGTCGAATCGCGGAGAAGTACCCGTCGGCCACCACCACCTCTTGGAACTCGTCCCTCGGTTGCGGTCGAGAATTGATCGCTGCGACTGCCCAGCAGAACTCCTGGTCCTCGATGGCCGGCGCGAACTCGTCTACTGGTTCCGCAGCGCCGCCAGATGCGTTCTGCGACCCGAAATACGGCGCCGGCACATCGGTGAGATCGCCCTCGAACTCAACCATCGGTATGGCATCGTCCACCGCGTCGTAGCTCATCGATGCCGCTACGAGTTCACTCGACGGAGGCGATGCCTCCATCGTGGTGACTGTGTCGGCGACCACGTCGGATTGAACAGCGTTGTCGCCCCCCGTCGACGAACCACAGCCGGCGAAGAACAACAGCACCAGTCCGCGTGCCACCCAGAAACGCATACCTCAGTGTGCACAAGCAGTGAACGAAGGCCCGCATCGGATGGCAAGGTTCCCCGATCGGCGGTGCTCGGTGCTACCAGCAACTTGGTTTGGGCACCGCACCACCGGCGTGAACGCCAGGCTTGCGTCCGGGAAAGTGCAGTGCGCTGCTTGGGCCGAACTCGGTCACCAGCGGCGACCACGGGACAGTGATTATGCGTTCCGATACCGAGCGGTCTGCTGACTGCCATCGACCCTTGCGGGAGGCGCCCGGAGCGGGCAATCTGCGCTGGTGCCTGAACCCTCGGAGAGTCTCATGGATCTTGCCCTGATGGCGCTGGACCACGCCGCCGAGTCCGTCGTGGCGAGCGGTGGACCGCTCGTTCCGTTCGCGATGATCGAAGTCGACGGAAACGTGTCGCTCAGCCGCTTTGCGGGTGACCTGGAGGAGGGCCAGCAGCGAGCGCGGGACGCGGTCACGGCTTCGACGAATGCGACGAGGGCGGCTGTCGCCCGGGACGGCTATCTGACCCACGAGGGCACCAGAACCGATGCCGTGTTTGCGGAAGCATCCGAGATCGGTGATCCCGAGAGCGTGGTCCTCGCGCAGCGATATGAGGTGGTTGGTCGCTTGCGGAAATCGGTTCGGCCGGTCGGCAACGCTGCGTTGGCTGCGCGACAGGTATCGATTCTCTGAGCGCCGAACTGCCGCTCGGCGCCGGGCCCCGGATTACGGCGCTCACGATATGGGCGGTCGGCATCGTTCGGTCGGCGATCGAAATGCTGCTTATGGGCCGTGTCGAGTGGTCCGCTCAGACACGCGTTTCCGATCGGAGTTCGACCGTGAACTTGGCCGCGAACGCCGGGCTGCAATAGTTCCGGAATGAATCGACGAGCGACACGAACCCTTGTCGGCGCTACGGCGATTGCCTTCACCGCGGTCGCCTGCAGCGGCTCTGATCCGGGTTCTTCGAGCGATGCGGATTCTGCAACGCAGTTCTTCTTCGACTTCGCCGACGTGGCGGGTGTTGAACTCGACCGATCGTGTGTCGAAGATGCCGTCCAGACGCTGAGTCCTGAAGATACGAAGACTCTCGCTGATGCGCCGGCCGCCAGCTTTGAACTGATCTCAAGTGCGCCGTTCAACGACACCATCGATGCTGTCGGTGAGCGGATCTTCGATGACTGCGTGACGCGAGAACTGGGCGAGTGATGCTCGTGTTCAGGTCGGCGCCCATAACGCTCCGCCCGATCCGAGCCGTCGACCCGAGCAGGTACGGCACTTTCCGATCAGCGACAGCGAGCCGGCACCCAGCACATCATCGCGGCCGAGAACGCGCCCGTCCTGCGCCGCGTCCGGCGTACTGCCCTGCCGGGCCGCTCGGTATCGACCAGCATCAAGCACGACCCAACCTCAAGTGGTTCGATAGACGTCGCCTCGGTGATCGATCCGTAGCACCGTGACAGTTCGCTCGCTCTCGTCGATTCGGTACAGGACTCGGTAGCTCCCTCGGCGGGCGCTGTGGATGCCGGCAAGTTCGTTTCGCAGCTCGCGTCCGACGCGACCGGGATTCTCGATGAGCGATCCGGTGATGAAGTCGATGACGGCGGCGGCGACCGGTTCGGGCAGCGTTTCGGCGATCGCTCTCGCGGCGGGACGAGCGACGATGAGCTCGTATCCGTCGTCGGTCACGAACCTGGCGATGTGCGCAACGCTCGGACGGCGTCGACACCCCGGACGACGTCGCCGGAGGCGACCGCTGCTTCAGCCTCGACCAGTTCTCGGACGGCGTCGTGGTCGCCGAGCAGTTCAAGGGTCTCTTCGAGGCTGTCGAGGTCGTCCGGGCTGATCAACACAGCAGCGGGTCGACCGTTGCGGGTGACGACGATGCGTTCGTGTTCGCGGTCGACGCGGTCGACGAACTCGGAGAATCGATCCTTCACGTTCCGCAGCGAGTCCGTCGTCATGGTCACGATTGTGCCACGCCCCAAGATGGTCGGCAACCCACTCGGTAATCACGTACAGCACTACGCGACGGCCCACCGGGAACCGGCGAAGTGTTGGAGGTCCGACGGTCGGTTGGGTAGCGCATCATCACTGCGGCTCAAGCCAAGCAGCACCCTCATAGAGTACTACCCGGTGGGTGTACCCAATCGTTGCGTTTCGTTACGCTCACACGATGACGGTTCCGGGCAAAGGTGGCCGGCCTCGCAAGTGGCGGTCGGACGCCGATCGGGTGCGGGCGTTCCGTGCTCGGCACCGCGGCGAGGAAGAGCCCGCGACCTTCGAAGAGGCGCTCGTCGACGGCGACGATCTCGCTCGGACAGTCGAACACTCCCGGCAGCTGCAGGCCGATCTCGTCGCAACCATGGCCTCGCTGTCCGAGTCGAACGCGGCACTACAGACCGAGGTCCGACGACACCAATCGACGCTGCGCAGGCTCGATCGGGTCAGGGCGGAACTGGACGGCCAACGCACGACCGATACTCGCCGGGAGGAAGAGCTCGAGTTGAGACCCTCTGTTACGGAACGAAACGTAACCGTGCACCAACCGGGTGATGATATGTGAAGGGCTCCCCTACGGTCCCCGCCACTCGCATTCCTACATGCTGGAACCTCGTACCGAGAGCCGCCTTCGCGTTCCGGCGAGTATTAGCTACGTCAATTCACGTAGCCAGCCGCAGGGGTTCGACGCGGTTGCTGAATGGATCGAACACGTCTGCACGGTCGCAGCCTGCGAGAGGTTCGAAGTCCGCTGCAGCCAGCGCGGAGGGCACCGTCGACTGGACACGCTCGAGTCGGGTGACGTCACTTTGGCCGTGGTGCGGCGCGGTGACAACGGTGTCAGGTGTGATTACGCGTGGCGATCTGGGCGGGACCGCTCGACTGGGTGCGTGCCGTCGATCACAACGTCGGCGCGCTCGCGTGTCGGGTCACGTTCGTAGTGAGCGTCCTCGCCGGCCATCCACGACTCCCAGTCGTCCAGTGCTGCGATGCCGTCGCGATCGACCCCGCGGCGGAGGCGCTCCTCGCGAGGGGTCTCGATCCAGATCAGAAAGCTCAGGTGCTCGGCCCACTCCGACCGACCCGCCGAAACTCCCTCGATGATGACGATCGGCGCAGGCTCGATCGTGTGCCATTCGGCCAACGTCTCTGACGGCCAGTCGTAGCGTTGGTAGTGGGCTGCGTCACCTCGAGCGAACGGCTCGATGACTTGTTCGAGGAGCCGTGGCCACCAGTCGATCGGGTTGTCGGCAGCTGCGAAGTCGTCGGTGTGGACCACAGGTGCTCTGCCGGCTGCCTCGGACAGCTCGCTGGCGAACGTGGACTTCCCTGCACCGCCCGGTCCGTCGACTGCAACGAGTCGCAACGGCCCGGGCTTGACCAAGATCGCTGCAACGAGCGGGCTGGTCGACGAGGATCGGATTAGGGAGCGCACGTTATGCGTGGTTGACGGTGAGCGTGTGGCGGTTCCAGAGGTGGCTCCGGGGGTTCCGTCGGATGCTGTGAAGCTCTGTTTGTCGGCGTTCCGCTTCGAGGGCCCTGAGTTGTACGGGAAGAAGTCATCCAAAGACTCCACAACGCCGCAACGGGCCGTTGCGTCAGTACCGATGCGACGGTAACCATTGTCTTGCATCATCCAATGGCCGGGCTCTGGGGCATGTCCGGTGGCATCGACGAGGTGGACGTCGTCGCATCGTGCGAGGACTACGACACGCTGATGGCTGCGGTGGAGGAGTACTTACCCGATGTGGTCCTCACCGACATCCGAATGCCACCGAGCCAGACCGACGAGGGCATCCGGGCAGCCGATGCGATCAGGGCCGCTCACCCGGAGATCGGAGTCGTCGTGCTGAGCCAGTACGTCGAGCCCGAGTACGCGCGGCGCCTCTTCGAGCAGGGCTCGGACGGTCGGGCGTACCTCCTCAAGGAGCGTGTCGCCGACCTCGACGAGCTGGAGGTGCGATTCGTCGCGTCGCCGATGGTGGATCGGTCGTCGACCCGAAAGTGGTCGAAGCCTTGATCGGGGTCGAGACGAACTGCGACTCGGTCGCGCTCGATCGACTGACCGAGCGCGAGCGAGACGTGCTCGCCGAGATGGCGGCGGGGAAGAGCAACTCGTCAATCGGTGAGGTGCAGTTCATCTCGGCCCGATCGGTCGAGAAGCACACCAATGCGATCTTCACCAAGCTCGATCTCGTGCAGACCGACGACGTGCATCGACGAGTTCAGGCAGTGTTGGTCTTTCTCGGCCTGGGAGCCAGTACGGGTTGACCCCACCCCGGAAAGCGGGACACCCCGGTGGCCCGGCGAGGTCGAGAATGCGATGATCGGCGGGTGTCCGATGTCCGCGTTCTCATCGTCGACGATCAGCTGCCGTTCCGCGAGGCCTCTCGCATGGTCGTCGAGATGACCGACGGCTTCGAGGTCGCCGGCGAGGCGGTCGACGGCGAGGAAGCGGCCGACATGGCATCGACAC
>CAVPJT010000023.1:0-21383 GCA_963705485.1 Ilumatobacteraceae bacterium | reverse complement strand
CGGGCCGAAGGCGGCGATCGCCGACAGCAGGTGCACGAAGTAGAGGATCCGGTAGAGGTCGTAGTTCTCGGGAACGAGGATGGCAAGCACGAGGGCACGATAGCGAGTGCGAATCCAGAGACCGCTGTAGGCCAGTGCCAGTAGCCTCGGTCAGCATGTCCCGCAGCTACATCGTGCGTACCTACGGGTGCCAGATGAACGAGCACGACTCCGAGCGGATCTCGGGGCTCCTCGAAGCCGACGGGCTCGTCCGCGTCGAGAGCGAAGCCGACGCCGATGTGGTCGTGCTCAACACGTGTTGCATCCGCGAGAACGCCGACAACAAGCTCTACGGCAACCTCGGACACCTGAAGACCTGGAAGGGCGAGCGGGACGGTCGCCAGATCGTCGTGTCCGGCTGCCTGGCCCAGAAGGACCAGGAACTCGTGGCGAAGCGGGCGGGTCACGTCGACGTGGTGATGGGCACCCACAACGTGCACCGCGCCGCCGAACTCCTCGCCGAGGCTCGCACGTCAGAGCGCCCGATCACCGAGATCCTCACCGAAGCCGTGATCGACGACCAGGCGATGTTTCCCTCGGCGCTGCCGGCGCGTCGTGAGACGTCGTACAACGCCTGGGTGACGATTCAGATCGGCTGCGACAACAACTGTGCCTTCTGCATCGTGCCGGCTGTGCGTGGCACCGAGATCAGCCGCCCGTACGACGAGATCCTCGCTGAGGTCGCCGACCTGGGCGCCAACGGTGTCACCGAGGTGACGCTGCTGGGCCAGAACGTCAACAGTTACGGCCGCGACCTGCAGGTGGCGGCCCGGCAGGCGGGCGACGACACCGCCCGGCTGCGTCCGCTGTTTGCCGACCTGTTGCGAGATGTCGGCACGATCGAGGGAATCCGACGGGTCCGCTACACCAGCCCTCACCCCAAGGACATGCGTCCCGAGACCTTCACCGCGATGGCCGAGACCCCGGCCGTGTGCGAGCACCTGCATTATCCGCTGCAGTCCGGCAGCGACCGGGTGCTCGCGCTCATGCACCGCGGCTACACCGCCGAGCGGTACCTCGAACGGCTGGCCGACGCGCGCCGCACCGTCGACGACCTTGCCGTGTCGACCGACATCATCGTTGGCTTCCCCGGCGAGACCGAGGCCGACTTCGAACAGACGCTGGCGGTGGCGGCCGAGGCCGAGTACGACTACGCGTACACCTTCCTGTTCTCGCCACGAGAGGGAACAGAGGCCGCTGCGATGCAGGCCGACTTCGTCGACGCCGCCGTGACGTCAGAGCGCTTCCAGCGCCTTCGGCTGGTCGTCGAACGGTCGGCCCTGCGCCGTCACGAGGCCCGTGTCGGCCGCATCGAAGAGGTGCTCGTCGAGGGCCCGAGCAAGCGCGACCCGTCGATCACGAGTGGCCGCACCCGCCAGAACAAGCTCGTGCACTTCGTGCCTCCGCGCCCGTTGCGGACGGGAAGCTACGCCACCGTCGAGATCACGCGCGGCGCCCCGCACTTCCTCGAAGGCCAGTTCGTCGAGTTCCTCTCCGAGCCGACGCACCGGCTCCGCATCCCCGTCGCCGCCCTCTGACGACCGGAGGCGCACTAGCGTCGTGGCGATGAGCGAGCCGACCGTCGATCCGCAACTGGCCGACTACCGCGCCAGCATCGACAACATCGACGCGGCGCTGGTGCACCTCCTCGCTGAGCGGTTCAAGATCACCAAAGCGGTCGGCCGCTACAAGGCAACGGTCGATCTTCCGGCCGCCGACGTCGACCGTGAACGCATCCAGATCGAACGGCTGCGGGCGCTCGCGGAGCAGTCCGGTCTCGATCCGGCGTTCACCGAGAAGTTCCTTCGGTTCATCGTGGCCGAGGTGATCCACCACCATCAGCGCATCGCTGAGGGTGAGCAGCTCTGATCGCTCGAGCTGGGCTCGATCTCGGGGCGGACGATCCCGTCCGGGTGGCGATTGTCGGGTCGACGGCGTCAGGCAAGTCGGCCGTTGCGATGGAGGTCGCTCGACGGCTCGGTGACATCGAACTCGTCTCGATCGACAGCATGCAGGTGTATCGGGGCATGGACATCGGCACCGCGAAGCCGACAGCGGCCGAACGCACCGAGATCCCGCATCACCTGCTCGACCTGGTGGAACCGACCGTCGACTTCACGGTTGCGGAGTTTCGTGACGCCTATGGCGATGCACTGGCCGACATTGGTGCCCGCGCCCATCGCGCGCTGCTCGTCGGTGGCACGGGTCTCTATCACCGCGTCGTGATCGACGACTTCGACCTGCCGGGACAGTGGCCCGACGTCCGCGGCGAATTGGACGCCGTCGGTGACACCGTCAGCCTGTTCGAGCGACTCGAGGCCCTCGACCCGGCTGCGGCCGCCAAGATGGAGCCGACCAACCGACGCCGCATCATCCGGGCGCTCGAGGTGACGCTCGGCAGTGGCCGACCGTTCAGCTCGTTCGGCCCCGGAGTCGACGACTACCCGCCCTCGGAGGTGGTCCAGATCGGGTTGCGCTGGCCCCGTGAGGTGATCACTGACCGCATTGGCCGACGCGTCCGGCGAATGCTCGCCGACGGACTCGTCGAGGAGGTGCGAGCGCTCGCCGACAACGGGTTCTCGCGAACAGCGGCGCAGGCGCTCGGCTACAAGGAAACTCTGGAGATGCTCGAGGGTCGGATCAGCCAGGATGAAGCGGTCGCCATGATCACCACCCGCACCCGCCAATTCGCCGTCCGCCAAGAGCGATGGTTCCGTCGGGATCCACGCGTACGCTGGATTGACATCGAACACGACGCCGCGGTCGAGGCCGCACCCGTCGTGATCGAGGCCCTCACCACATGACCACGCTGACTCTCACCAAACATCACGGCCTGGGCAACGACTTCCTCGTCGCGTTCGATCCTGGCGTCGAGGATCTCGCCGAGTTGGCCCGTCGGCTGTGCGATCGACGGCGCGGCATCGGCGCCGACGGACTGCTCATCGCGGAGCGTGCCGAGGGCTATGCGGCTCGGATGACGCTCTACAACGCCGACGGCTCACGTGCGGAGATGAGCGGCAACGGCATTCGCTGCTTCGCGGCAAGCGCTCGCCGGGCGACGTGGTGACCTGTCCGAGCAGTTGATCCTGACCGATGCTGGTGACCGTCTCGTCGTGCTCGACGCCACCGACGACCCCATCACGATCACGGCTCGAGTCGAAATGGGCGACGTCTCGGCGCTCGACGAGCCGGTTGGCTGGTCCGCGCTGGGCTGTCATCCCGACCGCCCTGTTGCACACCTCAGTCTCGGCAATCCGCACAGTGTCGTTGGCGTGGACGAGGTTGCCGTGGTCGACCTGGCGCTGCTCGGCGGTCAGATCCCGCAGGTGAATCTCGAGATCGTCGAACCCGGCCCCGAGCCCAACGCGATCACGATGCGCGTCCACGAACGGGGCGCCGGCATCACCGAGGCGTGCGGCACCGGCGCGTGCGCCGCTGCCTACGCCGCCCGTTCCTGGGGTCTTGTCGCCCGCAGCACCGCCGATGTCGTCGTCCACATGGACGGTGGGACCGCCGTGGTCAGCTTCACCGACGATGCCCCCGAACGGGCCGTGCTCACCGGCCCGGCCACACACATCGCCACCATCGACGTCGAGGTCGGGCCCGACACCCGAAGTGGGACCGCATGACCAACACCCCATACAACGAGGCGCTCGCAGGCACGCTGATCGACCGCACGATCAGAGAGAAGATCGTGCTGGTGGCCGTTGCCGACCCTCGCGAAGCCGACGAGGCGGTCGATGCCAGCCTCGACGAGCTGGCGCTGCTCGTCGACACCGCTGGTGCCGACGTGGTCGAACGCATGGTGCAGCGCCGCGACAGTCCCGATCACACCTGGTACATCGGCAAGGGCAAAGCCGAGGAACTGAAGCATCTCTGTCTGGCCGTCGACGCCGACACCGTCGTGTTCGACAACGAACTGTCGCCCGGTCAACAGTTCAACCTGGAGAAACTGCTCGGACGAACGGCGATCGACCGCACCGCCGTGATCCTCGACATCTTCGGCCAGAATGCTCACACCCTCGAAGGCAAGGCCCAGGTCGAACTCGCGCTCCTCCGGTACCGCCTCCCTCGCCTTCGACGGGGCGCCGACGCGAAGTTGTCGCAGCAGCGCGGTGGCGTGGGCGCCCGCTTCGGTGGCGGCGAGACCAAGATCGAGGTCGATCGTCGCCGCATCATGCGGCGCATCAACAAACTCGAACGCGATCTCGACTCGCTCGCCGACACGCGTGAGTTGCAGCGCAAGGGCCGCGGACGCAGTGGACTCGCCTCGGTGGCCATCGTCGGCTACACCAACGCCGGCAAGTCGTCGCTCCTCAACCGGCTGACGGACTCAGGCGTATTGGTCGAAGACCGCCTGTTCGCCACGCTCGATCCCACCACGCGACGCCTTGCGCTGCCCGGCGGCGAGCCCGTCCTGCTCTCCGACACCGTCGGCTTCATCAACCGTTTGCCACACGGTCTGGTCGAGTCGTTCAAGGGCACGCTCGAAGTGGCGGCGCTGGCCGACTACCTCGTCCACGTGGTCGACGCGAGTGCGTCGGACCCCGAGGGCCAGATCGATGCCGTGCGTGAAGTGCTCGGCGAGATCGACGCCAACGCCGTGCCAGAGCTGCTCGTGTTCAACAAGGCTGACCTCGCACCCGACGTCGCCAAGCAACTCGTGGCCGACCACCAGGGGTCCGTTGCCCTCTCGGCGGCGACGGGTGAGGGGATCGACGTGTTCCTGCGCACCCTGGCCGACCGCCTCCGGACGCTCAGCGTCGTCCATGAACTGGTCGTGCCGTACGACCGAGGCGACGTTCTGGCTGCAGTGCACCGCGAGGGTGAGGTCGTCTCGGTCGCCGACGGCCCCGAGGCATGGACCATCCGGGCCCGGCTCTCCGATGCGTCGGCCGGCCGGCTCTCGGAGTTCGCCTCCGGAGCGCCCACGTGAGTGGCTTCGTTCCGCCTCCGTACCCCTACGACCGGCTGAACCGGCTCGAGCCGATCACCGCTGCGCACCCGGGCGGCACGGTCGATCTGTCGATCGGCACCCCGTTCGACCCGCCACCTGCGCAGGTGATCGACGCGCTGTCGTCAAGCGGAACCGAGCGCTCGTATCCGCCGAGCATCGGCACGCTGGCGTTCCGCGAGGCGGCCCAACGATGGATCCGGCGCCGCTTCGACATCGAGGTGCCCGCCGGCCAGATCGGCGCAACGATCGGATCGAAGGAGTTCGTCGCCACGCTGCCGCAGTGGATGCAGCTGCGCACTCCTGAGCGCGACACGGTGCTGTATCCCGCTGTCTCGTATCCGAGCTACGAAATGGGGGCGATCCTGGCCGGTTGCCGCCCCGTTCCGGTCCGGTCGTTGCCGGACGGACGAATGGACCTCGACTCGATCGAACCGGCCGATGCCGAGCGGGCACTGCTGCTCTGGGTCAACAGTCCGGGCAATCCCACCGGTGCGCTCGACGATCTCGACGCGGCTGCCCACTGGGGCAGAGCCCGGGGTGTCCCGGTGTTCTCCGACGAGTGCTACGTCGAGTTCACGTGGACCGGCCGTGGGCGCACGATCCTCGAGTCGGGCGTCGACGGGGTCGTTGCCGTCCACTCGCTGTCGAAACGATCGAATCTCGCTGGCGTGCGCGTCGGCTTCTATGCCGGCGACGCCAAACTCGTGGCGTACCTGCAGGAGGTCCGCAAGCACGTCGGCATGATGGTGCCCGGACCGGCGCAGGCAGCAGCGGTCGCAGCGCTCGACGACGACGAGCACGTCGAGGTCCAGCGCCACCGGTACCGCAGCCGACTCGAGCTGTTGGCCGCCGTCCTGTCGGACTGGTCGGGCCAGGAGGTCCCGCTGCCGCAGGGTGCCTTCTATCTGTGGGTTCCGGTCGACGACGGTTGGGAGTACACCGAACGCCTGGCGCGTGATGGGGGAGCGCTGGTGAGCCCCGGTGAGTTCTACGGACCCGACGGTGCCCGATTCGTGCGCGTCGCCGTGGTACAACCGGACGAACGCATCCAGTTGGTCGCCGACCGCCTGGCCACCCCTCGACGGTGAACCTCACGAAGATGAACCACTGCACGCCTTGTCGCCACACACCGCCACCCGTCGAGTTCGTCGATGGCTGAGCGAACCGGGCGTCGCGGATGGATGCTGGCCCTGGGCGTGGTGCTCCTCGTCGGGCTGGCTGTCGTGTCGGTCGCACTGTGGATCGCGTCCGGCGACCGCCAAGGCGACAATGTGGCCGGGTTCGCTCGTGCGCCGGTCGGCTGCGACACGACGCTCGACTTCGAGGCGACCGGCTCGTTCGTGCTGTACATCGAAACCAGCGGGGAGTTCCCGGAGCTGGCAGGCGCGTGCGAGGCGGAGCTGCGCTACGACCGGGAGGCCGACGACGTGCCGCAGCTGGACCTGACGCTGCTCGACCCGAATGGCATCGAACTCGAACTCGACGAAGCCAGCGATGACAGCTACGACGTCGACGGATTCGTGGGTTCGGCTGCCCGCACCGTCCGGATCGAGACGCCGGGTGACCACGTACTCACCGTCGCCCCCACCGGTGGTGACGCATTCGCTGTCGCGGTCGGCCGGTCGCCTGATGAGGGCGTGGCGCTGCTGCGTTGGGGTGCGGTGGCAGCGGCGATCAGCGGGCTGATCCTGGGCGGTCTGTTCCTGGTACTGGGAAGCCGTCGTCCGCCTGCGCCCACGGCGTTGCCGGCGCCATGGAGTCCCGATGGTCGCGGTTGGCCGGCGAGTCCCCCTGGATTCCCCGTTCCGCCACCTACGACGGGTGCCACCGGTCCACCGGGACCGCCACCCGCCGTGCCGCCGCAACGCCCCCTGCCGAGCCGACCACCGACATACCCGCCGACGTACCCACCAACTTCGGCCGAACCGTCGTCGCCCGAGCGCCCACCGATGCCGCCGGCGCCGGATGACGATCGGCCGTCGCCGTCGCCGTGGGCGCCGCCGTCGCCACCTCAGTAGCGCCGCCTCGGTGGCTTCGACTCAGTAGCGGCGCATGACGGTGACGACCTTGCCGTAGATCTCGACCTCGTCGGCAGTGAACTGCATCGGTTCCATCGTGGCATTGGCCGGGGTGAGGGTGACCTCGGCGCCCGACCGGCTGTAGGTCTTGATTGTCGCCTCGCCACCGGGGATCCCGGCCACGACGATGTCGCCGTTGTTCGGGTTGGCGATCTGGGTGGCGACCACGAAGTCGCCGTCGAGGATGCCCAGTTCGATCATCGAGTCGCCCCGGACGCGCAGCATGAACAGTTCGCCGTCACCGGTGAAGTCGACGGGGACCGGCAGCAGCTCCTCGACGTTCTCCTCGGCGAGGACGTCGGTACCGGCAGCGACATCGCCGACGAGCGGGACGTGCCGAACGGGACGACGCTCCATCATGGCGCCGCTGTTGACGTCGTAGCGCACCTCGATCGCACGTGGTTTGGTGGGGTCACGACGCAGGTAGCCCAAGCGCTGGAGCGTGTTGAGGTGGCTGTGGACCGTGGATGGCGAGGTGAGGCCGACAGCGTCGCCGATCTCTCGCACCGATGGCGGGTACCCGCGCTCGCGGATCTGTTGTTCGATGAACTCGAGAATGTCTCGTTGCCGCGTGCTGATCGTGGGGGCCATGCGAACAGCGTACTGATCAGACGGGACGCGGTCAAACATCTGTACTGGGAACGATTGTTCGACAAATCGCCCGAGAGCGCTTGACAGTGGGCTGGATCGCCTGGTTGACTGGCGAACAGCCGTTCGAACGAACACCTGTTTCCGGAACCGGGGTCGATCGAACAGTACGCAGAACAGACCGCTTGAACCAGCAGCTACGGAGCGCCCGATGACCGCCACCATGTATCCCAGCCGACGAGCCGATCGGATCGCCCCACGACCAATCGGCTCGGGCCGGAGCGCCGTTCGCACCGACCGCGCCCGGCCTGCCGAGGTCGACTACACGGCGCGCCGAGCGATGGCAGTCGTCCTCGTCGCCATGGCGGTGGCACTTGCCGGCTTCGCCGGCTCGGCGATGGTCGGGGCGCTGGCCGATGTCGGAAGCCGTCCTGCCGCGGCATCCGACATCGCGGCCACGTCACCGGGAGCACCGGTCGTGCGCATCCACGTTGCACAACCGGGCGACACGCTCTGGTCGATCGCGGATCGGTATCGCGGTGAGGTCGGCCAGCGTCGATTCGTCGATGCGCTCATCGACGTCAACGGTGGCACGGCCATCCAGGTGGGCCAGGCGGTCCGCCTGCCCTGAGATCGCGAGCCCGCCGCTGAGCCCACCTGCCGGGGCTCAGCGGCGGCCGCGGAGTAGTCTGCGGGCGTGTTCTGCCCCGCCTGTCGTGCCGATGACACCAAGGTCGTCGACTCTCGCATTGCCGAAGAGGGAACGGCGATCCGTCGCCGCCGAGAGTGCCTCGCGTGCACCCAGCGTTTCACGACGTTCGAGCGTGTCGATCACGCTCCATTGTCGGTCGTGAAGTCGCATGGTGGTTGCGAACCGTTCAACCGCAAGAAGCTGATCGGCGGACTGGGTGCGGCCACGAAGGGGCGCAACGTGACCGACGAGCAACTCGAGGCGATCGCGACCGTGGTCGAGGATTCGATGCGTCTGCTCGGCTCGACGGTCACCAGCGCAAATGTCGGCCTCGCGGTGCTCGATCAACTCCGTACCGTCGACGAGGTCGCGTATCTCCGCTTTGCCAGCGTGTACAAGGATTTCGATGCAGCTGCCGACTTCCATCGCGAGTTGGCGCTGCTCGAGAAGTCAATCCCGACGTCGTAGCCAACGCGTGTAGACGAACGACTCGTCGTCGATCGTCAGCTGTGCCACGGCGAAACGGTGGGTGTGAGCGGCAGCCCCCGTACCCAACCGTGGCCCCGAACCGCCAAACGTCGCTGGGGACGTCGTGAGGTTGATCTCGTCGATCAGGTCGGCGTCGAACATGGCGCCATTCAGCGACGCTCCGCCTTCGACCTGCACGTAGTCCGCGCAATCGGCGAGGTCGGGGAGTCGGGCTATCGCCTCGCCGAGATCGATGGCGTCGTCACCGGTTCGCACGACATCGATGCCGTCGGGGACGTCGCGTGCACCGCTCCCGCTCGTGATCACGAAACCGGCCCCGCTGCTGAAGAGTTCGTCGTCGTAGTCGAGCCGCCCGCTCCGGGTGACCACGCCGAGGCGCTGTCCCTGCTTCCGCGGTGCGCCGTACCCCTCGTCGCGGACGGTGCCGGCGCCGACGACGATGATGTCGGCAATCAGTCGAAGCTGGGCGAGGACAGCGGTGTCGGTGGGGCTCGACAGCTTGGCCGAGGTGCCGTCGGCCGCGATCGATCCGTCGATCGAGGCAACCATGCACAGTCCGACCCAGGACCCGTCGGGGCGGGACCCGAGCGGGGCGCGGTAGGCCGCCTCTACGGTGATGTCGTCGTCGGGCGCAGGGAGCAGTCGGCGCATCCGATCATCATGGCCGCCGTCGCGGTCCGTTGCTGCGTCGACGTGCCGGCGGGTCAGGCTGAGAGGTGGGTGGCTCGCGTCTGCGACGATGCAGCCATGGCATCGTCGACACCCGTTCGTACTGCATTTCGTACCTGTCCGCTGTGTGAGGCGAGCTGTGGGCTCGAGATCTCGCTGCGACCCGACGGTCGAGGTGGTGAGGAGGTCCAACGGATCCGTGGCGACCGGCTGGATGTCTTCTCGAAGGGCTATCTCTGTCCCAAGGGTTCGACGCTCAAGCAGCTGCACGAAGATCCTGATCGCCTGCGCATGCCGATGGTGAAGCGCGACGGTGTCCACGTCGCCGTCGGGTGGGATGAGGCCTGGGAGGTGGTCGCCGCCGGGCTCGGTGAGGTGATCGAACGCAGCGGCCGAGAGTCGCTGGCCGCGTACGTGGGCAATCCGACTGCGCACAGCTTGTCGGCGATGATGTTCTCGCGCGTGTTGTTGACCGGTCTCGGCACTCGGCATCGGTTCAGTGCGTCGACCGTCGACCAGATGCCGCGCCATGTGGCGTCGGGGTACGTGTTCGGGTCGCCGGTGGCGGTCTCGGTCCCCGACCTGGATCGCACCGATCATCTCGTGATCCTCGGTGCGAATCCGTATGCCTCCAATGGCAGCGTGTGCACCGCGCCGGACTTTCCGGGACGTATCGAGGCGATCCAGGACCGTGGCGGCAGGGTCGTCGTGGTCGACCCGCGCCTGTCGCGCACTGCGGAACAGGCGGATCAGTGGGTGTCGATCCGGCCAGGAACCGACGCATTGCTGCTCGCCGCGATGGCCAACACGATGCTCGTCGAAGGCCTCGCGGATCCCGGTTCGCACGTCAGCGCCCATCTCCGCGGCCTCGCCGAGATCACCGCTGCGCTCGCGCCGTTCACGCCCGAGTTCGCCGCCCCGGTCACGGGAGTCGACGCACACACGATCCGAACGATGGCTCGTGAGCTCGCCGCGGCCCCATCGGCTGCCGTGTACGGGCGGATCGGCACGACGACCACCGAGTTCGGCTCGACGGCATCGTGGCTGATCGATGTGGTCAACATCCTGAGCGGCAACCTCGACCGACCGGGCGGCGCCATGTTCCCCACCCCGGTGGCGGGCGGCGCCACGACCCGAGGCAAGCCGGGCTCGGGACGTGGCTTCAGTGTCGGACGGGGCCACTCGCGCGTCAGCGGGCACCCCGAGGTGATGGGGGAGTACCCCGTCGGTGTGCTCGCCGAAGAGATCGAGACGCCCGGCGACGGTCAGATCAGGGCGCTCGTCACGCTGGCCGGCAACCCGGTGCTGTCGACGCCGAACAGCGAACGCCTCGCAGCGGCGCTCGACCAGCTCGACTTCATGGTCAGCATCGACCTGTACCTGAACGAGACGACACGCCACGCCGACGTGATCCTGCCGCCTCCCTCTCAGCTGCAGCGTGGTCACTACGACCTGCTGTTGCTGCAGTTCGCCGTGCGCAACGTCGCGAACTACTCGCCGCCGGTGCTCCCACTCGACCACGGTCAGCCCGACGAGTGGGAGATCATCGCCAAGCTCACCGCGATCGCACAGGGATTCGGCGTCGACGTCGACCCGTCGGTTGCCGACGACACAGCGATCGAGGGGCTGGTGCGCAGTGGCGTCAAGAGTGAGTACTCGTCGGTGGCCGGACGTGACGCCGACGAACTCCTCGCAGAGCTGAACGCATCCGGTCGCCGCGGACCGGAGCGGATGCTCGACTTCATGTTGCGCACCGGCCCGTTCGGCGACGGGTTCGGTGCCGACCCCGAGGGCACGTCGCTCGACGATCTGATCGAGCATCCTCACGGTCGAGACTTCGGGCCGCTGGTCGCCCGGGTCCCGGAGGTGCTCCGGACGCCGAGCGGCAAGATCGAATTGGCGCCAGAACCGTTGCTGGCCGATCTCGACCGTCTGCATGCGAGCGCCGACGAAATGGCCGAGCGAGGGCTCGTCCTCGTTGGTCGCCGTCACCTGCGGAGCAACAACTCGTGGATGCACAACGTGAAGGTGCTGGTGAAGGGCAAGCCTCGCTGCACGTTGCAGGTGCATCCCGACGATGCGGCGCTGCTCGGACTGGTCGACGGTGGTGCTGCCCGGGTGACGTCGCGGGTGGGATCGGTGCAGGCGCCCGTCGAGGTGACCGAGAGGATCCGGCCGGGCGTGGTCAGCCTGCCCCACGGTTGGGGCCACGACCTGCCAGGCGCGCAACTGCGGGTTGCGGCCGAGCATGCCGGCGTGAACTCCAACACCCTGTCCGACGATGCGGCGTTCGATCCGCTGTCGGGCACATCGGTACTCAACGGCATCCCGGTCACCGTCGGTCCCGCCAGCTGACTTGACCGGCGGGCGCCGGATGTGACGTTGTGGACAACTCGGAGTTGTTCACCCTGTGTCCACACCCAGTTCGGCGAAATTCACATGGTTGTCCATCTTCCTCCCCACAGGGTGATGTTCGTACAGTGCGCACCCAGTGCCGACTGTGGTGCGATGCACGGACTAGAAAGCGGGTGCCGACCTCGGACGAGGCCGGTGTCCGTTTGGGGAGCTCCCTCGACCTGTGCGTTGCACCCAGTCGGCGCTTCGCCGTCGTGGCCTCCCAGGTCACCGGGGGCCGAGCGCCGGATCGAGCGGTGTCGCAACGGTGGGTTACGGTCCGCCCGATGGGAGCGCGCGAACTGATCCGGTACCACGTCGAGGGGAAGGTCGGGGTGGTGACGATCGACCGGCCCGAGAAGCGCAATGCAATGACGTATGCGATGCTCGGCGACTTCATCGAGACGGTCGGACGGGCCGATGACGACCCCGACACGGTCGTGCTGGTGATCACCGGCGTGCCCGGAGCCTTCTGCGCCGGTACCGACCTCGCCGATCTGGCCACGGTGCCGGGTGAGACACGCGGCCTTCGAGGCTCGGCGGAAGAAAAACACAAGTGGTGGCCGATCGCACAGGCCCGCAAGCCGACGATCGGCGCCGTCGATGGGCCAGCGGTCGGCATGGGTGCCGAGTTCTCCTCGCAGTGCGACATCCGTCTGGCCAGCACCCAGCCGCGATTCGCGTGGAACTTCGTCCATCGCGGGCTCGTTCCCGACACCGGAGCGGGCACGTGGATCCTGCCGCGCATCATCGGGATCCAGCAGGCCCTCCGGCTGCTGTACACCGGCGAGATGATCGACGCCGACACCGCGCTCGGCCTGGGCTACGTCGTCGACGTGCTCCCGAGCGACGATCTCGTGCCCGCAGCGATGACGCTGGCGAACACGATCGCTACGGGTTCTCCGCACAGCCTCGGTCTGATCAAATCGCTCGTCCACGAGGGCCTCACTGCCCCGGTGGACGAACACATGGAGCGTCACACCATCGCGCTCGCCGCTTGTTTCAAGAGTGACGACCATCGCGAAGGCGTGGCGTCGTTCCTCGAGCGACGGCCGGCGGAGTTCACCGGCCGATGACGCGCCCAGCCGGTGCCTCGCGGTGAGCGGTGAGTGCGGCATCTGCGTGCATTGCTCATAACGTCATCGCCGATCTCGATCATCCGAATCAGCGACGGCACCGAACACCTGTGAGCCCAGCGTGTCGCTCGCTGTCTCACCCGCCCCCAATCGAACCAACAGGAGCACCCTCACATCGCTCCTGGAGGAAGTGTTCCATCATGCATGCCCCTGCTGAGAAGCCGCCTCGGCGCTCGGTGATCACCTCGATCGCGTTGTTCGCCACCATCAAGTGGAAGGTCACCGCGGCGTTCCTCGGCGTGGTGCTCATCGCTGGACTGTCGGCGTTCACGTTCGGACTCGATCGGGAGGGCTTCCCGCCGATCAACACGCCGATCTCGGTCGTGTCGGGTACGTGGTTCGTCGATGACGCCACCGTCGTCGACGACGAGCTCGTTCGTCCCTTCAAGGAGCAGTTCGAGACCGTCGAGGGCGTGGTGTCGGTCGACTCCGAGGCGCTGTCCGAGCTCGTTCGTGATCATCGTCGAGTTCGATTCCGACATCGACTCGGCGACCGGCACGGCACGCCTGGTCGACCTCGAATTGCCCGCACCTGACGGTGCCGACATCGTCTACAACGCCGTGAACGCGGCAAAACTCGTCGGCCAGTACGACGTGCTGGTCTCGATCGTCGGCGGACCCGATGCAGCGCCCACCGACCTGGAGGCCCAAGCTGCGGCGCTCGCCGCGTTCCTCGCCGCCGACGACGCCATCGACGCCGCCGATGTCCGCAGCCTGGTCACGACGTCGATCGACCCGGCGACCGGCGCGGATGAACAGCGCCAGACACGGTTCACCCGTGTCGCTCTGTCGAGTGACGGCTACGACGACGCGATCACCGTCGGCATCATCCGCGCCGACGACGCTGATCTCGACGTCCTCGAGTTCAGCGACCGCCTCGACGGGCTCCTGAGCGGCGACGATGTGCCGCTCGCCGAGGGCTATGAGGCATTCGTCACCGCCGACTTCGCCACCGGTGTGCGATCGCAGCTCTCGTCGCTGACCACCAACCTGCTCACCGGTCTGGCTGCCGTGTCGGTCGTGAGCTTGATCCTCATCGGTTGGCGAGTCGCAGTGCTCACGGCCGGCTTCATGGGCTTGGTCACGATCGGATCACTCGCCGGCCTGTGGGGCATCGGTTTCTCGTTGAACACGATCACGCTCTTCGGTCTGATCCTCACGCTCGGCTTGATCGTCGACGACGCCATCGTGATCTCCGAATCGATTGACGCGAACAAGGGGGAGAGCGATGAACCGGTCGGCGTGATCCGCACGGCCATCGACCGAGTCGGGTCGGCGTCGTTCGCCGGGACGCTGACCACCGTGGTCGTCTTCTCGCCCATGTTGTTCGTCGGCGGAATCCTCGGCGAGTTCATCCGGCCGATCCCGACCACCGTGATCATCACGCTGCTGTTGTCGTTTCTGTTCTCGATCGTGTTCATCCCAGCCATCGCTCGGTGGTTCCTGGTGAATCAACGACCGGTGCGGAATCCGGTGGCCCGCATCGAACGCCGACTCGCTCACGGAGCGGGTCGTCTCGCCGCCTATCCGTCGGGCAACGGCCCGAAGGGATGGGCAGTCGGCGGTGGACTGGCTGCTTTCGCGATCGTGATGGTCATGGTCGCTGGCTCGATTGCCGGCACGCTGGGCTTCTCGATCTTCCCGGCCGGCAAGGATGCCGTTGCGATTGCGGTGAACTCAGAGTTCCCGTCGGGCACCACCATCGAAGAGGCTCAGCAGATCGCGGATGAGATCGATGCGGTCGTGCTCGATGTGCTCGGCGACGACCTCGAGCGGTCGCAGTACCTGCGGGGCAACGAGCGCCTGACCGAGACCTTCGTCGACCTCAGCCCCATCGGTGATCGCCCGACGGCGCCCCAGTTCGTGGAGCAGATCGAGGCTGGTGTCGCAGGCATCCAGGGTGCCCGCATCACGGTCGCGCCGCAGGAGAACGGCCCTCCCGTGCTCGAATTCCCGTTCGCCGCGCAGATCTCCGTCGACGACACCACCGCCACGGCCGGGCAGGAGTTGGCCGTCGAGATCCGTGACGAGCTGGTGGGCCTCGAATTGGAGGTCGGCGGTGACACCGTGACCGTGCTCGACGCGATCGTGTCGACGGACGGCGTGATCGCCCGCACCAACGGCGAACGCTTCATCGAGGTGCGTGCCCAATACGACAGTGACGAGGTCACGGGCAACCTGAACGCCACGCAGGACTACCTGGAAGACCGCTACCCGTCGACCGAGCTCGAGGCCCGAGGTCTGGCGCCTGACGCACTCGGCTTCGATTTCGGTCTGGAGTCCGACAATCAGGACGACTTCGCCTCACTCGGTGTTGCCGGCCTGGTGGCGTTGCTGCTGATGCTGGTGGTGATCACCGTGCAGTTCCGGTCGCTCGCTCAGTCGCTGTTGATCTTCCTGGCGATTCCGTTCAGCTTCCTCGGGGTCTTCACGATCTTGTCCGCAACCGGTAACCCGCTGAGCTTCCTCGTGACCGTCGGCTTCATCGCCCTGATCGGCGTGGCGGTCAACAACACGATCCTGCTCGTCGACGCCGCGAACCGGGCTCGGCGTGCCGGCAGGACGGCGGGCGAAGCGATCCAGGAGGCGATCACCCGACGCTTCCGCCCGCTGCTCGCAACCACACTCACGACCGTTGTCGGCTTGTTGCCACTGGCGCTCAGCGATCCGTTCTGGGAGTCGCTCGGCTTCACGCTGATCGGGGGTCTCGTCAGCTCGACCTTCTTCGTCGTGCTCACGTTCCCCGCGTTCTACCTCGGCCTCGAGGCGGTCCGGACACCGGTGCGCAATGCTGCTCGCCGGCGTTTGGGCAAGCCCGAGATCGTCTGAGCGCTCCGTCGTAGACTGCTGTCGTGGTCGAGATCACCGACGAGGAACTCGCAGCCGAAGCGCTGGCCGCCGATCCCGACGCTGCCGATCGGGGACGATGCCGAACCCTTCGGTGGTGACGCCGACGCGGGTCTTCTGCCGGCGTGGTACATGCCGGTCGACGGACCCGTGCGCCGTACCCGGTCACGTCGGATTGCGGTCATCGGGATCATCGTGTCGCTGCTCGTGGTCAACGCTGCAGGGCTGTGCGTCACCTACGGATTGCCCGAGATCGCCTGGTGACGTCACTGGAGCGTCGGTGTCGGCTGGGGCGCACCCGGTGCGCCGTCGTCAGCCGGCGCACGGGTCATTCCAACGGTGGATGACCCGGTTCTCCCGTTCCCAGCCGAGGACCGACATGGTCCCGGTGTCGAGCAACAGGCGGCGACCCTCCACCGGGTCGAGTTCGAGCCACCGTGCGCCGAGCACTCGCAGCAGGTGGGCGTGTGCAACCAGTGCCACCGCTCCATCGAGCGCAACGACTCGTTCGATGACCCGGTCGGCGCGTCCGGAAACGTCGTCGAGTGACTCGCCGTCGGGGATCGCGTGGGTCCACACCGACCAGTTCGGCACGGAGGTTCGGATCTCGGCGGTGGTGATCCCTTCGAATTCGCCGTAGTCCCACTCGACGAGGTCGTCGTCGATGGTCGGATCGAGACCGGCCAGCTGCGCCGTCTCGAGCGCGCGTGACAGCGGACTGGAGAACACCGCAGTGAAGTCGAAGCGGGCGAGGGCACTTCGGATGTGGGCGGCTTCGGCGCGCCCTCGCTCGGTGAGCTGAACGTCGGTGCGGCCGGTGTGACGTCGTTCGACGCTCCACTCGGTCTCACCGTGGCGGACGAGAACCAGCTGATCGACCATCGCCGCCAGTCTGCCGCAGCCGCTGATCGAACGTGTGTGCGATCAGCGAGGTGGTTCGGTAAGGTCGGCGCATGGCGATCGCGTGCGCGTACTGCAACGGGGAACACGACACCCCGGCCCAGGTGCGGCAGTGCTGGAACGAGGGCGGACAGCAGGACGTCCCTGTCGCCGACGAACCGGTGCCGACTCCGACCGATTCGTTGTTCGATTCGGTGCCGCCGCCGCCACGGGCCGAGCGGGCTGACCGATCCGAGCCACGCACGGCTGGTCATTCCACCAGCTCACCGACTCGTTCGGTCGCCGCCGTTGTCGAACGGGGCGTGGCCGTCGCGAACGCGGGCCCGGATGCGCTCGGTCGTCACCTGCTGATCGATCCGGGCGGAGCGATCGCGGCGCCGTGGTCCGGAGCCGAGCGTCTGGTGATCGATGACGCGACACTCGCCGCGCCCGGCCATGCGCTCGATCGGTTGCGAAACGCCCACCATGGTGCAACCCGGCTGGTGATCGAGCTTGCCGCCTCCTTCGAACGCGAGCCGATGCTGATGACCGAGGCGGCACCGTACGAGTTGGGGCCGACGTTCCTGTTCGATCTGGAAGAACTGCACCATCTCGTGTGGGTCAACAGCGTCGATGCGCGCGATCCCGACCGCCCGGTGTGGATCGGTCTCGATCGGGCCGTCGCCGCTGGGGCAACCGCCATCGATCCTGGAGGGGTCGGCGATGTCGTGTTGCCCGACGGCACGGTGGCCTGGCTCGACGGCGGCCCGGTCCGTCACGCCGGTGCCATCGACGGGGTGCCGGTGGTCCACGCGGTCGCGGTCGAGCACGGCAGGTTGATGGTGCCATCGACGAATGTGTGCACCGCCGATCTCGCACCCGACCAACTCGCCGCGGTCACCCACCCCGGTGGCGGTGCTCGGATCATTGCCCCGGCTGGTTCCGGCAAGACGCGTGTCCTCACCGAACGGGCCCGCCACCTGTTGCTGCAGTGGAACCTCCCGCCGAGTGCGGTGAGTCTCGTCGCGTTCAACAAGCGCGCGCAGGAGGAGATGGTCGAACGCACCAGCGACCTTCCCGGTCTGCAGGTGCGCACGCTCAATGCGATCGCGCTGGCGATCGTCAATGGTCGGCCGCCCTTCGCCCCCCAGCCGCAGTCGTGGCGCACGATCGACGAGCCCGACGTGCGTCGCATCATCGGCGACCTCGTCGACTTCCCTCGTCGTCGCAACAGCGATCCGATCGGGCCCTGGATCGAAGCGCTCACGGTGATCCGGCTCGGCCTCGTCGACCCGGAGGAGGTCGAGGGCCGCTACGACGGCGACGTCGATGGTCTGGCTGCCACGTGGCCCGCCTACCGCAAGATGCTCGAACGGCGCGGCGCCGTCGACTTCGACGACCAGATCTATCGCGCACTGCACGTGCTGCTTCGAGACCCGACCGCCCGCCGAGCCGCGCAGCGAGCCTGTCGGGTGATGCTCGTCGACGAGTTCCAGGATCTCACGCCGGCCCACCTGCTGATGATCCGGCTGTTGGCAGCACCCGGCGGCGCCGTCTTCGGGGTGGGCGACGACGATCAGACGATCTACGGCTACAACGGTGCTGACCCGGCCTGGCTGATCGACTTCGATGATCTGTTCCCCGGCTCCGGCGAGCACCCGCTCGAGGTCAACTATCGATGTCCTGCCGGCGTGGTCGACGTGGTCGATCGGCTCCTGCGACACAACCATCGGCGGGTGTCCAAGACGATTCGGGCCGCGTCGAGCGACACCGGCGGATGGTCGGTCGATGCGAACGTCGACGCGGTGGGCGCCTCGTGCCGCGCCGTCGAGCAGGCGCTGTCGGCCGGCGCTGACGCATCCGACATCGCCGTGCTCGACGCGGGTGAACGCGTTGCTCGCCCCGGTCCAGGTGGCACTCGTCGTGGCCGGCGTCCCGATCGCAGGCGGGGTCGGACTCGAATTCGCCGACCGCACCGCCGTGCGCACGGTGCTTGCGTGGCTGCGCCTTGCCACCGCTGGTCGGGGCGGTTCCCTGGCCGCGGATGACATCCGAGAAGCGCTCCGGCGTCCGTCGCGATCGTTCCACCCTCGGATCACCGACTGGGTGAGCGAACAGTCGTCGGTCGTCGACCTCAACAAGCTGGCCGGGCGCCTCACCAACGAGCGTGACGCCGAGCGAGTGATCGACTTCGCCGGCCGACGTCGCAGACGCTGCAGAAGCTCGTCGTCTCCGGCGCGACGACCTCCGATCTGTTGCTGACGTTGATCGACGAGATCGGCCTGGCCGGATCGGTCGCATCCCTCGACGCCAATCGACGCGGGATGAACCGATCGGCACAGGGCGACGATCTCACGGCGGTCACACACCTCGCCGCGCTCCACGACGATCCGACGACGTTCGAGCGGTGGATGCGCAGCCAGCTCGCCGTCAAGCGTGCGCCCGGTGGCGTGTTGCTGTCAACGGTGCACCGAGTCAAGGGGCAGGAGTGGCCGCACGTCGTCGTGCACCTCGCCGATGCCGAACAGTATCCACACCGTCTGGCCGACGACGTCGAGGAGGAACGGCGCCTGTTCCACGTGGCGATCACTCGGGCGAGTCGGCACGCCACCATCGCCACCGGGGCGCATCCGAGTCCGTTCGTGGCCGAGCTCACCACCGAGCCATCCGACACGCCTGTTGTGTCGTCGCATCGGCCCGAACCGGTGACCAGTCGTGCTCGGAGTTCGTCGGCGTCGAGCACGGGCGAGCCGGCCGCCGATCTCGACGAGGCCGGCCAGCAGCGGTTCGCGGCGTTGCGTGACCTGCGCAACGAGCTCCGCGACGGCAAGCCCGCCTACGTCGTGTTCGACAACAAGACCCTGGTCGCGATCGCCCGCCAGGCGCCGACCACGCTTCGCGACCTGGGCCGCATCTCTGGAATCGGCCCGGCCAAGCTCGATCGCTACGGCGAGGCGGTCATCGCACTCATCGAGCGCCTTCGCTGAACCGATGTGCCCGCGGAATGGGTTGGCGTCGTTGGGGGTACGGTGAAGCTGTGAGTGTTGTGCCGGCCCCCTATCTCGACATGTCGAGACCGGTGTGGCGCGGCAGGATGCACTCGTGGGCGTTCTTCGCCACGATTCCCGCCGGAATCGCGCTGATCGTGATGGCAAGCGGGGCGGCCGCCATCGTCGGCGCCGCGATCTACTCGGCGACCCTGATGCTGCTGTTCGGCACCTCGGCCGCCTATCACCGCCTGGCCCAGTCCGAGCGGGCACGATCGATCATGCAGCGGCTCGACCACTCGATGATCTATCTCCTCATCGCCGGCACGTATGTGCCCCTGTGTCTCGTGGCGTTGCCGCCGGCGTGGGGCATTCCGATGCTCGCGATCGTCGGCACGCTCGCCGCGGTCGGCATGGTGCTGAAGCTCGCCTTCTTCCACGGGGCGCGGCACGTCTCCTACTCGCTGTACATCGTGATGGGATGGGTGGCCATCGTGGCCACCCCAGTGCTCGTCGACAGTCTCACCGGTCTGCAACTCGCGCTGATCGTGGCCGGGGGAGTGGCCTACACGATCGGGTTCCCGGTGCTGATGGTCAAACGTCCGAACCCGTGGCCGAGCACGTTCGGCTATCACGAGGTGTGGCACCTGCTCACCGTGATCGCCGCGTCGTTGCACTTCGCCGCCGTGGCCGACGTCCTCGCATAGGTGCGGGCGGGCAGGCCATGTTCGACCGATACGTGGTGGTCGACTGGAGCGCCAACTCGACCCCCAAGCTCGGTCGCGATTCGATCTGGATCGCCGCGCTCGACGAGACCGGTGAGGCCTCGGTCGTCAACGTCGCAACCCGGAGCGAAGCTGAACGACGTCTCGTGGAGCTGCTCACCGACGACCCGATGTCGACGACGTTGCTCGGTGTCGACTTCTCGCTCGGGTATCCGGCCGGCACTGCGTCGGCGCTCGGCCTCGCGGGCATGCCGTGGTCGGCGATGTGGGCGATGCTCGCCGAGCGGATCTGTGACGACGACCGCAACGGCAACAATCGGTTTGCCGTCGCCGGTGAGCTCAACGAGCGACTCACCGCTGGGGCCGGCCCGTTCTGGGGGTGCCCGCCGTCCGCAGCGAACGAACACCTGACGACCACCCGCCCGGCGCCGACGGCGACGCTTGCCCAGTTCCGTGCTGCCGAAGGGGTGCTGCGGAGCCAGGGTCGTCGCCCATTCTCGTCGTGGCAGCTGCTGGGCGCCGGGGCCGTGGGAAGTCAGAGCCTGCTCGGCATCCCGAGACTGGCTCGGCTGCGCCGCCGATTCGGCAACCGCGTCGAGGTGTGGCCGTTCACCACGGGCGCCGAGGCGCCGGTGCTCAGCGACGGGGCCATCGTGGTGGCCGAGGTCTGGCCGTCGATGCTCGACGTCGACGTCACGGGAACCGAGGTACGTGACGCCGCCCAGGTGGCGGCCACCGCACGGTGGCTGGCCGACGCTGACACCGCCGGCGGGCTCGATGCGATGTTTTCTCCCGCACTCTCACCCGACGTGTCGGAGGCGGCGGTCGCCGAGGAGGGCTGGGTACTCGGGGTGATCCCCTGATGGCCACCGTCGACCTCGATCACGTCACCGTTCGTTCAGGG
>CAVPJT010000022.1:0-30780 GCA_963705485.1 Ilumatobacteraceae bacterium | reverse complement strand
TCCCGCCTACGGCACCACGACCAGATCACCGCTGTGGCGTTGGGCCGACGTGCAAGCCTGGCTCGAACCCGACGACCGAACCAACGACCGCGGCCACGTCATCGCCCTCGTCAACGCAACACTCCTCGCCCGCCACAACCTCCACGACGACAACGAACGCCAGCTCGTACGGACGCTGCTTACGGCGAACTGAAGACCACCGCACCCGACGCGCGCTGAGGACAGGGTTCGGGCTGTTCGTGATCGTGGTGCGCAAACCGTGTGCGAGAAATGATCGTGACCCGACGGCTCAGGCAGTGGACACCTCAGCGTGAACCGATCGGAGGCTTCGAGGCAACAACGACTCAACGATGAGTCGCGAACGTGTCCAACGATGGGCTCTGGCCCTGATCGGTCTGTTCATGCTGCCCACGGCGATCCAGGCGACCTTCGCGCCCGAATCGTGGTACGACGACTTCCCGCTCGGCGCGGCTGGGTGGCGGCGGAGGGCGGTCGCCTACAACGAGCACCTGGTCCGTGACGTCGGCGTGCTGTTCCTGGCGCTCATCGTCGTGACGGCGTGGTCCGTCTGGCGCGCGAGGCGATGACGATCGTTCGCGGTCGCCTGGCTGATCCAGGGCGTCTTGCACTTCGTCTACCACGTCGGTCATCTCGACGGGCTCGACACCGTCGATCAGGTCGGATTGATCGGATCGCTCGTATCGATCCCCATCCTGGCCGCGGTCTCGTTGTCGGCGGGGCTGCGCCCCGGACGGCGAGCTGAGAGGCGTGCGTGTCCGCGACGACGTCCTCCTGGTGGTGATCTGTAGTCGCCGGTGTCGCCGCCGCAGCACGATCACGTGGCGCGGTCGAACGCCTTCCGACGGTCGCGGCCCGAGGCGCCGACGACCCCTCGCCGGCCGCGTTCGACGCCCTCCACACGTTGGCGTGCGTGTTAACGGGGGGCTTCGTCGCCGGTCTGCTCGTCGTCGGGTTCGGTGGACGACTCGCGATCCGCGTGTTGGCGGCGACGTCCGGCGCCGGCGCCCAGGGGCGCTCCACCGACGCCGGTGAACGCGTCGGCGAGATCACACTCGGTGGCTCCATCGGCTTCTTCATCTTCGCCGGCCTCCTCATCCCGCTGGCCTCGTCGCTCGTCTTCATCCCGCTTCGCCGGATCCTGCCGCGGACCGCCTGGATCTCGGGATCGCTGTTCGGCCTCCTGCTGCTCGCGACCTTCGGTGTGAGCGATCCGCTGTCGCCGGACAACGTCGACTTCGTGATCCTCTCGCCGACCTGGCTCGCCGTCACGTTGGTCTGTCTGACCGCGCTGTTGTTCGGCGTGACGTTCAGCGCCATCGTCGCCCGTCTCGACGCGACGCTGCGTCCCGCTCGACCAGCTCCGATCCGATGTGCCGCGCCGCCGCAAGCTTCCGAATCTCTCCCTCGTGTGGCTGCTGATCGCGCCCCGCTCGCGGCCCCCGCCACCGTCTACGTCGTCGGTCGGGCCATCCTGCACGGCCGGCTCGCGCCGACCATCGACAGCTCTGCCGCTGCGCCTCGCGGGATACGCAGTCGTGGCGATCGGCGCGATCGCTGCCGCGAGCGCCGTCTACGCTGCGCTGACCGACATCGTGTGACCGACATGGACGAGCCCCGCCCACTCCCCCGCCCGCCGTGGCGTGACCAGCCGGGCCACCTCCGTCGCATCTTCACGACCCCGCACGTGGTCCTCGACGACCTCAGTGACCGGTACGGGCCCGTCTGCGGTCTCGGTGCCGGCCCGGCCCGCATGGCGATCGTCGGTGATCCGGCGGCGTTGCGGGAACTCTTCGCGATGCCCAACAGCTCGTTCCGGTGGAACCACAAGTTCAACGTGCTGGGTTTCGTCGTCGGCAAGCGGTCGATGATCGTGTCCGACGGCGACGACCATCGCCGGCGGCGCTCGTCGGTCCAGACGGCGTTCAGCCGACGCCGACTGAACGGCTGGATCCCGATGATCGTCGAGCAGACAGATGCGGCGATCGACCGTCTGGTGAATGGCAACGAGCCGGAGACGGTCGTCGACATGTATCCCGTCGGCCGAGCGCTCGTCCTGCGCATCGTGGTGCGGTCGCTGTTCGGAGAGCGCATGAGCCAGCGATGCGACGAGATCGGCGATCTCTTCCAACGCCCGCAGGACTACCTGGAGTCGCCGGCGATCCGCCAGCTCCCCATCCGTTCCCCGGCACGGCACGGGCGCGGGTCCGCGCCGACCGCGAAGCACTCGACTAGATCATCGACGCGGAGATCGCGTATCGGCGGGCGAACCCAACCGGCGACCCGCTCGACATCCTGGAGACACTGGTGGCCGACGGAACGCTCAGCGACGCAGAGATCCACGACCAGGTCGCCACGCTGATCGGAGCCGGCTATGACACGACCTCGGCCTCGTTGGCGTGGATGCTGATCCGGGCGACCTTGGTGCCCGGACTCTGGGATCGCCTCCGAGCCGAGGCCGACGAGGTGTTCGGTCCACCGGACGACAACGGCGCAACACCCGACGCGAGCACGCTCGCCGCGCTCGACCTCGCGAACCGGGTGATGAGGGAGACAGTCCGGTTGCACCCAGCTGGCGTGTTGAGCCCCCGAGAGGCAGCCGCCGACGTGACCGTCGGCGGGTACGCCATCCCGAAGGGCACGCTGATCCTGTGGTCTGCGCACCTCGCGGGACGCAACGCCGAGGCCTGGCCGAACCCACTGGAATTCGATCCCGATCGCTTCGTCGACATGGACGACGAACGACGAACGCTGGCCGACATGGCCTGGGTGCCGTTCGGCCGGGGCACGCGCAACTGCATCGGATTCGCGCTCGCGCAGATGGAACTCACCTTGATCGTCTCCCGACTCGCCCAGCGCCTCGACCTCGCGCCGGCATCCGACGTAGTCCCCGCCCCGGTGGGCATGGTCGTCAACCGGCCGACCGGTGGCGCACCAATGCACGTCGGACCTCGACGTGACGGCGGCGCAGCGGCCTCAACCGGGAGTGGTCATGGCGCGGTCGGTCCTGCGGGTCGCTGACCAGCTCGCCGGGATCTACCCGGAGCGGTGCGTGCTGTCGGGTGTCGAGACCACCCGCGCGGTCCGACTCGCCGCAACAGAGTGGGGTGGTCGGCGCTGGTTGCTCGGCGTTCCGGGTTTCGCGCTCGTCGCCGGTCGGCTACCGGGCCATGGGCACTGCCCGGTTGCCCTCCCCGTCAGCGAACGCATCTGGAAGATGTGGCGGATCCGCGATCTGGCGGCGATGTCGACGCTGACCGCCGGTGCCACATTCACCGGCATCGGTGTCGTGGCCGGAGCGACGGGGCTCGCTGTGTTCGGCCTGCTGGTCGCGATCGCGGCGATCGCCTACCGGACGCGAGCACACCACAACTTCTGGGTCACGTGCACGCTCCGTCCAGCAGACTCGACGATCGCTCGTCGAGCCGACCCATCAACGCTTCGACGACGAAGCGCGAGTGTTGTTCATTCGAACGGTGCGATGATCGAACCGGCCGGCCGCACGGGCGTGCCGGCCGGTCCGCCAGTCAGTCTCCCGACGGATTGCATGCCTCGCCCGGCATGCCGGGCGCATGGAACACGGGGCCACCACCCGTCATCTGATAGTGCGGAGTCTGGGTGAGACGGCCGGGCTTCACGTTCTCGTCGGAGTCCTGGAAGGCCGGAGTCTCCTCCAGCCCGGAGAACGCACATACGGACCGCACGTGGCCCTCCATACCGGTGCTCTTCGGATTCGGTCCACCCGTCACTTCGCCGGCGAGAACGGTCGACGAGCCAGCGACGGACATCAGTGTGATGGCTGCTGCAGCGATGTACTTCTTCTTCATGATGGGGTTCCCCTTCTGAGAGATCGAGTCCGAGGATCGAACTCACCTCATCAGTTCCGGCGAACGACACCATCGGATCGCCAGTGGGGCGATCACTCGACGAGGTGTTCGAGACCGAGGTGGACCGCGGGAGTGTTCGACCGCCTCGACGACCCGGCGTACCCGCTCTTGCTACGCGACGGCGTTGCGCTCGAACATCGCTGCGCTCATGGCGGCTGCGATACGACCGCCGACGCCGGTCGGCACGAAGTCCATCGACAACGTGTAGTGCGTCCCGTCGGTACGGTCATCGAAGCAGTGCGTGACGACTCCGACCGCTGGACGGCGAAGCTCGATGTCCGGAGCGGTCGCTGGGTCGGCGGTGAACCAGAAGACCTGGGCCGGCGTGGCCCGGATCAGCGTCGTCACCGCGAAGCCGGTCTTCATCGGGTCGCGCTCGCAGGCTCAGTCGTCGATGTCGACGCCGCAGGTGTCGAGGATCCAAGCGGCGGCCGCTTCTTCGCCCTCGGGAGACGACTCGAAGAGCGGGGCCAGCGCAGCTTCTGCGGCGGCCTCGTCGGCGGCCTGCGCGATCGCTGCGGAGAACTCCAGGGTCATCGCGACGGTCTCGTCGACGTCGGCTCGAACCGAGTCGTCCACGAACTCGGTCGATGCGCTGAGTTGCGTCGAGCAGCCGCCGCCGCGTTCTCGACGATTCCCTGCTGCGTCGCGAACTCCTCCTCCTCGTCGTTCGCCGCGAAGAGTTCGTCCACCTCCCCGACGACGGCGCACCACTCGTCCTGGCTCCCGATGCCGACCTCGACCGTGACGGTGTCGGTGACGTCGAGCGCCTCGTGGACGCCATCGCCGACCTGGAGACAGAGATCGTGGCTGCCCGGCTCGAGGTAGATCGGTTCCCGAGGTCTGCGCCTTGCCGAAGTGGACGTGGTCGCCGTCCTTGGCGATGCCCTCGCCGGCGTCGACGCAGCCGGCGTCGGCGATGACGTGGAAGTGGCCGGCCCCCTCGTTGACCTCGCCCGCCTCCTCGATCGTGATGCCCTGCGCCACCATCTCGACGGCGACACCGCCGGCGACCGTGGCCCCATCGGCGAGGCGGAGAACTCGGCCGTCGGCTCCGGACGTCGGCGCCATCGGAGCCGCAGGCGACGAGACCCACGACCGAGAGTGCGATGCCGACGATGACGAAGTGCTTGTTCATGGAACTCCCCTTCACATGGATGTGTGATCGATCTGTTCCGATTCGGCCTTCCTCCGGTTCATGACCGCGCCGTGAACCGGGGCCGGCCCTCGATGGAACTCAGATCCCGAGAGCCGAGGTGTCGGGATGTACCAGGTGTGGATCGATCAGGACTTGTGCACCGGCGACGGACTGTGCACGGATCACTGTCCCGACGTCTTCGTCCTGCTCGAAGACGGCATCTCCTACGTCCGCGATCCGGTGTCGATGGTCGTCGGTAACGATCCGGGCGGCAGCGGCAGCACGGTGGAGGTACCCCACAAGCTCGAACAGCAGACCGTCGACGCCGCCCTCGCGTGCCCCGGCGAGTGCATCTTCATCGAGGTGAGCGGATCAGGCGTCCCGACCGATGGTGCCGCAGACGATGAGCACGATGGAGACGACGAGCACCCAGAGAGGCATCGAGCTCCCACGCCCGGGCAAGCCGTTCGACGATCCACACGCCGGGGACGAGTGACGCGGCGAGCACCCACGCCATCACGAACGTCGCTGCACCCTCCGCCGCGGTCTCGGGTCGACGTCGGCTCCACCACACCTCGACGGCGATGCCGGCAGCGACCAACGCCACGAATGCCGATGCCGACGGCAACGGCGATCGCTCGGCGAAGAGGATCCGATCGGCGACGAGCAGCGTGGCGGTCGCCACGAGCAGCGCCGGCACGAGGATCGCGAGTCGATGGGCGAGGCGGGCCAGCGCGTTCGTCGGCGACGATCGCAGCATCGTGTTCGCCTCGTCGTCCAATCCCAAGCGCGACGTGCCGCTGCGAGCGCTCCCGCGCCGATGCCGAACAGATCGGGAGCGCGAGCGCTTCGCCAACTCGCGACGATGCCGATCAAGATCAGCCCGGCGGTGACCATCACGAGCGGGCGAAGCGGGGTCGCCTCTGAACGTCGGTCGCCATGACTCGGTGACCACCTGGGCGCGGATCATGACGCTCTCAGAACGGTGCCACGACGAGTTGGGCAACGACCGCAGCGACCGCGACGGCGGCGCCACCGCCGACGAGTCGGGCCCGCGGACGCGCGCGCAGTGACAGGCCGCAGAACAACGCGACCATGCCGAGCAGGTACAGATCGTGGAGCACGACGGTCGGGGTGTGGACCACCTCAGCGATCGGCAAACCCCAGCGGCTGCACCTGCATCAGCGCCGTCGTGTACACGCACCTCGGCGTTCCACAACCAGTACACGCCACCGGCGAAGAACAGCAGCACCATCCCGACGACGATCGCCGGACCCGACCGTCGCACCCCTCGACCGATCGCGACGGCGGCGGCACCCGACCACAGCGACGGTGAGCGCCGGCTGCGCCAACTCGAAGACCGAGTGCACCGCTGAGTCGGTGCAGATCGTCCCTCACCGAGTTGGAAGCCGCCCTCGATCGCGGCTGGCGACGCCGATCACCACCATCAACGAGACGACCATCGCGACCGGCACCCACAGGCTCGCGAGGCGTGCCCACGCACGTGCATCGCCGTCCAGCGGCGCCTCCTCGGCGAGCGGTGGACGACGGTGCGACCGGTCGCGATTTCCCGAGCGCACACCGGCCACGAACACACCCATCGTCATCGGGATACACCGACAGCGGAACGAGCGACTGGTACTTCTGTGACGACCAGTCCTGCTGTCCACGGGCGTCGAGGACCGTCAGCGCCACCGACAGGGCGAATCCGATCCAGATCGACGCACGTCGCATCATGCGGAACGACTCGATCCGCGCCAGTTCCATCACTGCGCGACGTCGCGGGGGCCTGAGCGTGTCGAGGCAGTGAGGCGCGAACGCGATCGTCACGTCCGAACCCCGTCCTCGGTCGCGACGAGCAGGTAGCCGTCGTCCAGAGTCGGCTCGACCACCGTTGCGCCGGAGGGCGGCGCCCCGATGTTGCGGATGTCGCCGTCGCCGGTCACCCACGACCGGAGCGCACCCGCATCGGGCGCATCGCTGATCCACACACGATCGGTCGCCCGACGGGCGAGGTCACGCGGCGTGCCGTCGAACAGCAGGCGACCCCGGTCGAGCACGAGCACACGCTGACAGAAGGCCGCCACCTCGTCGGTCTGATGCGTCGACAGCAGCACGGTGGCGCGCTGGCCGACCTCCGAGAGCACGGTTCGCATGCGGAGCCGCTGGTCGGGGTCGAGCCCCGCCGACGGTTCGTCGAGCACCAGCAGGTCGGGGTGACCGAGCAGCGCTGCCGCCAGCGCAACTCGCCGCTGCATGCCACCCGACAACGTGCGGATCCGGCGGTGCATGTCGTCGGTGAGCCCGACATCGTCCAGCACTCGCCGAACCTCGTCACGCCGCACCGGACGGTCGGTGATCTCCTTGAGCACGGCGACGTAGTCGACGAGGTCGTACGCGGTGAAGTTGCGGTAGAGCCCGGCTTCCTGCGGGAGGTAGCCGAGCCGACGCCGGATCGCCAGCCGTTCGTCGGCCACGGCGGGGTCGAGGCCGAACACCCGAATCGTGCCGCTGTCCTGGCCGAGCACGGTGGCGAGCATGCGCAACAACGTGCTCTTGCCGGCGCCGTTCGGGCCGAGCAGACCGATCACGCCGCGCCCGCCCGACCAGTCGAGATCGTCGACCGCCGGGGTCGATCCGTACCGCTTCGACAACGATCTCAGCTCGATCACGGCGTCGGCGCTCATCGCGACCTCCACACCGGAAGCTCGTTGCGGCGCACGAAGGTGACGGCGGCCGAACAGCACGGTCACGGCGATCAGAGCGATCTGCACCGATCGCTGCTCGAGCCCCGAAGTCGGCCAGATCGAGCGGGATACCGTGCGGTCTCGACCCCCACGACCAGACCGACACCGCCAGCGCCCACGCCCCGACCAGCACCAGGGCAACCCGGCTCGGATCGACCCACGTCGAGATCGCCACCACCAGTGAGGTCAACGCCAGGCCCGGCAGCAGCCAGACGGCGACGTCGCCGAGACCGACGGGGACGAAGACACTCGAGAGCGCCACCGCCACGAGCGCCGCGCCGCACGACGAGCATCGCCCGCAGGAACGGCAGCCGGCCCGACGCGAGCGGCGTCGCCCGGGCGAGTTGTCCGGCGGGGTCGATCCCGGTCTGGAACGCCAACACGGCGCCGACCACCGGGCGCCAGCGGCGCCAACATCACGAACAGCGGCAACGACGCTCTCGGGCGAGCAGCCGCCGCGATCGCAACGCTGACGATCACCCCGACCGCGACCCCGAGCGTGGCGAGCAACAGCAACGGGCTGGACGTCGACACCTGCAGCGCCGTGGTCGACGAACGCAGCGGGCGCCTCGTGACATCGATGCGATCGGCGATCCGTGCCCAGGTCTCGTCGACACCGACCGTCCGCGCCGGTGATGCGTGCGCCTGCGTCAACGCCGACCGGCACCGGTCGCATGCGAGGAGATGCGCCTCCACCGACGCCCGAGCGAACGTCGGGATCGTGTGGTTCGCATACCGTTCGAGTTCGTGGTCGCTCACGTGCCACTCGTCGACGCGCCGTCATGTCAATGCCTCCCGCATCTCTCGCTTTGCCCGCATCATCCGCGTCTTCACCGTGCCGGACGGGATGCCGAGCAGCCGACCGGCCTCCTGGCAGCTGAGCCCGTCGAGCACCGTTGCCTGCACCACCATCCGCAGCTCGGGCGACAGCCGCCCGAGCGCAAGTCCGACATCACCGTGTTCGACGCCGACGAGCAACTCGTCCTCGGCCGACAGCAACTCCGGCGACCGTTGCGCCATCAGCCGCTCGCGCAACGACTTGCGTGGTCGCATCACGTGCAAGAGCCGTCGGATCCCGATGCCCCAGATCCACGCAGCGACCGGCCCGGTCGCTCGGTAGCTGTCGGCCGATCCCCACACCGCCACGAAGGTGTCCTGCACCGCTTCCTCGACCAACGAGCGGTCGGAACATCGATAGGCGAGCCGGATCGACAGCCACGGTTCGTGTCGCACGTACAACTCCTGGAGTGCTCCACGGTCGCGATCGACGACGGCCGCAACCAGCTCGACGTCGCTGCGTCCGTCAGGACACCCCCGTGACATGCCCAACTGTGCCACTGAACGCGTCGCTCGGTTCACCGAACTTGTCCGGGGGTTCAGGTGGCGTCGCCGAAGCTGAGCCCGCACTCGTCGGTGACGTAGCCGACGATCGCCGGCGTGAGCGTGTGCGAGGTGTCGATCGCAAGGTCGGTACCTTCCTGCGTGCTGAACACCACGTCGAGCCGGTAGTCGACGTCGTCGAGGTACTGCGTGTACTCCGCGTACGCATCGACGTAGGTCGTGACATCTGACGCGATCGACTCCGGGGCAGCGTCACCCGCCTGCTCGAACCAGACCGCCGCCTCCTCGAACGTCTTCCGCGTCTCGGTCGGACTCGATGAGTTCGGTCGGCTCGAGCAGCACGATCAAGTGGGCCATCGCCTCGCAGAACTCGTCGCCGGATGCGGAGGTCGAGTCAGCGCTGCCGTCGTCGTGGGGCTCGCTGCCCTGCAGCCCGGTGCAAGCCGTCAGTGACAACGCCGCTGCAGCGAGCAGCACTATGGGCAACCGCTTCACGCGCGAGCACCGGACCGGTGGAGCGAGACGAGATGGGCCAACCCCATCGCGAACCCGACCGTCATCAGCCCGAACGCGAGGATCACGGCAAAGACGCCGAGAAACCATGCGTCGACGCCAACCGTCGAGCCGACGATGACCAAGAGGATGAGGACCACCCCTGCCACGACGGGCTTCCACCACGACCTCAGAGAGACGGACCACTCTGACCGACCGATGCGATGCTCGTCTCTCATGGCCCGTTGTTCCAATGAACCCGTCCCACGGTTCTTCGGGACAGGGTGAGAAGCTGAGATCGAGAGGTGACCAAATGAACATTGCCCACAACAAGGCCGTTGTCCACCGCCTGTTCGACGAGATCTGGAACGGCAGGAAGTTCGACGCGATCGACGAGCTGTATGCGCCCGACTACGTCGCCGACTACCGCCCGTACGCACCTCTGCGAGTGGGGCGCGACTCGATTCGCGACATGGTCGAGCGTGCATGGTCGACAATGCCCGACTTCCACGAAGAACTGCTCGGGATGGTCGCCGAGGGCGATGTGGTGGCGGTGCATCTCCGCATCTCAGGTACCCAGCTCGGTGATTGGGGTCCGCTACCGCCAACGGGCAAGCGCCTCGAATTCGAGGAGATGCTCATGCTCACGTTCAACGATGCGGGCCAGGTGGTTCACCAGCGCGGCATCGTCGACAATCTGGCGGGTCTGCGTCAGGCCGGCGTGATGCCGACACCGAAGCAGTAGCGGACGCTGGAGCCGCAGTGCCCCTCCGAACGACGACGGTCGAACAGACGACACTGATGAGTCCACCGTCGCTGGTGTTCGCCGTCGTCATGTCACGTGAGACCGCACCGTTGATCGACCCCGCCGTTCGGGAGTGGCGAGCGAGGTGGTCGTGTGGGAGCCGTTGCCTCGACTCTGAGGGCACACGATCGGCGGAGCTTCAATCGCACCCTTCGCCACGCCCCCACGTAGCCACCCAGCTTTCATCGGCTGTCGACACCACCGCGGCGAGGTCACCAGCAAGCTCGTGGGACCACTGCTCGACACCGGACGACAGCGCCCGGGAACCGAGACGTGCCTGATCGTCACCGACCATCACCGGAGTCCCCGAGATCACACGTGCTCCGGCAATCCACGCACGGCCGCCCGGTTGATCACCCGCGGCGTGGGGCACCGTCCACCGCTGTTCTGCTGTCGACGCGTCCCACACGACGAGCTCGGAGCCCAATCGCCCGGCGAGTTCTCCTCCACTCAGCGAGTACGACTCGACACTCGCAGGGTCCGCGTCGGGATCGAACTCTCGGTCGATCCGCCAACGCAAGAATCCGGTGGCGGTCTCCAGGACGACGACCGCCGACGACCCCCCATCGCTCTCGACGACATCTGCGAGGCTCGTCGGACGCCCACGCCCACTTGAGTAGGTCGACGACGACGGTGTCGGTCGAGACCAAGAGAGGCTTCGACACCTCGGAGATTCCGAGGTCGTGTCGCCAACGGATGTGACCGACAGACAGCGACACCCCGATGATCACCGTCGTGCCAGCGTCGTCGGTGCTCGTTCCCGTGGTCCGCACGATCGCAAGGCCGTCGGCGATCGCGACATCGACGATCTGACCAGCACCGTCGAGCGATGTCGCCCATCGCGTCTCGCCGGTGTCAGGGTCGAGCGAGACGACCTCGGCGGGGTGACGCGGGAATGGCCCGGCATCGTTGGCGCCGATGACGAGCACCTGATCGCCCGCCGCGACCTGCAGCTGCGCTGCACCGAAGCGATCAGCTGCCCATTGCTGGGCACCGTCGGTACTTCGACGGGCAATCATTCCGTCTCGAGTGCCAGTGAACAGCACGCCGTCGGCCGCTGCCGACTCGCTGTAGCCGCCCTCGAACGGCGCCGACCAGCGAGGTTCTCCGGTTGTCCTGTCGAACGCTGCGATTCGGCCGTTGCCGTCACAGTCGGACACCCCAGCGACGAGAACGACGGATCCATGGTTCAGCACCTGAATCGGCAGTGATTCGATGTCGGCACGCCAGGAGGTACTGCCATCGCGATTGTCGATGGCGGTCAGGATTCCGGGTTCGTCGGTGTTCGAACATCCAACCATCGTGAGCACCGACAAGGCGACGACCAGCGGGATCGACACGGCGATCCGGCGGACCGCATCGAGTCGCACGGACCGGTGGCGACTCATCTGACAGCTCGCATCGTGATGTCGTTCCTCCACGCCGCCCGATCGGTTCATCGAATCCGAATCTTCGGCGTCCTCGCGACGCGGAACGGCGGTGTGCTGGTCGGTTTCCCCGTCCTGCTCATCGCGGTGATCGTGGCCATCGCACAGCGAAGCCGGCTCGCTCGTTCGCGCCGCAGTCCGGATGGTGATCAGCGACGCCGGCGTTTGCGGATCGCGGGTGTGCTCGACGGAGTCTGCATCGTGATGCTCGCCGGGTTCGTGATCGACATCGGCGGCGACGAGAACTGAGGCACGCGAGCGTTCGTCTACATCACCATCTTCAACGTCGCCGTCGTCGCCGCGATCATCTACCACGTGGCCGGGCTCCTCGCCCGCCGGTCGACCGGCGGCACCGCGGACTCCGTCTCTGGTGAACCACTGACGCCACCGACGGGTACAGATCGTCGGAGGTACGCCCGATGGCGAAGATCATCGACGACAAACCCCGCCCCACCATCAAGGACCGTGTGAACACCACGGTCGATTCGGTGCAGGGCAGCCAGGCCTGGAGCTCGATCTTCCGGCCTGGTTCGATCTTCCGCAAGGGCTACACCGACAGCCCGCGCAACCGCAGCTACGTCATCATGAACTCGGTGCTGTACCACCTGCACCCGGTGAAGGTGAAGCGCCACACGGTCAAGGTCAGCTACACGCTGTGCCTCGGCGGACTCTCGTTCTTCCTGTTCATTCTGCTGACCGTTACCGGCATCTTCCTGATGTTCTTCTACCGTCCGGACACCGCGGCTGCCTGGAACGACATGCGGACATTGCAGACCTCGGTGACGTTCGGGATGTTGGTACGCAACATGCACCGATCGGGCGCGCACCTGATGGTGCTCACCGTGTTCCTCCACATGGCAGGGTCTTCTACCACGGCGCCTACAAGCCGCCGCGCGCGAGTTCAACTGGGTGATCGGGGTGATCCTGCTCACCCTGACAATCGGGTTGTCCTTCACCGGGTACCTGTTGCCGTGGGACCAGCTGGCACTTTGGGCCGTCACCGTCGGTGGAACATGGCCGGCTACACGCCGGTGTTCGGCGACGAGGTCCGATTCGTTCTGCTCGACGGAAAGGAGATCGGCCCGAACACACTGCTGCGGTGGTACGTGTTGCACGTGTTGTTCCTGCCGTTCGTGATCGTGATCTTCATGGCGATCCACTTCTGGCGGGTCCGCAAGGACGGCGGGATCTCGGGTCCACTGTGACGATCGGAGCACCGGCTTCACATCAGTCGCTTCGTTCGAAGAACGACCGAGCGACCGCGGCCGCATGGTCGGGATCGTCAATCCACGGGGCATGACCGGCGGCGGTGATCACTTCGAGTTCGGCGTTCGGAAACAGGATCCACCGTTGGAGTCGCCGTGAACGAACACCACGGCCGGACCCGACGCTCGTTCACTCCCGTTCAGAGCCCATTCTCGTTCATGCCCGTCCAGGCGCCGGCCATCGGTAGCGGCGATCGGGTGACCGTTCTTCGTTGCCGCTGCCGTCGGTCGACTCGACCATCACGAAGCCGTGCCGCTCGTAGAACCGGTGTGACTCGGCGTTCGACTCGAACGTCCACGAATACAACCCCCGGGCGACCGCAGCTTCGCTCGTTCGAGCAGCATTCCGCCCACGCCACGGCGCTGATACGACGGATCGACGTAGAGCTGGGCGACGCATCCGTCATCGACGACCAGCATCCCGACGACCGCCCGCTCCACCTCGGCTACCCAGACCGCTTGCGTCGGAAGGACCTCCTCGACGAACCAGCGCTGCATGTCGTCCTCGCTGTGAGTCGGCGCAGGGATCGCTGGGAAGGCAGCCCGTCGGGCGGCGAGCCAGACGGCGCAGACGATGTCTGCTTCGCCGAGCCTCGCCCGACGTACCAGCAGATCCAGTGGCATCTCATCAGTGTCACATGCGGCTGAGATTGATGCTCCTGCGATGACCCTCTCGACTCGTGAAGTCATGGTGTCTCCTCGTGATGACAAAGACGACGTCGCTGTCAGGGCGAACGGCCTGCGCAGTGCCGACAAGACTGTGGGCTCGTTCCGGCGGGAGGTTGTGAATCTCCTCGCTGCCTGCCAGAACCTGCACGCCGTAGCCCACTCCCCACATCCCAACCCTGACCCGACAAGAATTTCAGGTTTTCTACCTGGGGTTTTGTGTGGAGCTAAGGAGAATCGAACTCCTGACCTCTTCCATGCCATGGAAGCGCTCTACCAACTGAGCTATAGCCCCTCATTGCGGCGACCACGGCTATCGGGTCCGTACGACAGTCGCAAGATTCGCAGGGCGATGGTACTGCTCGCGACCGGCGCCTCCAACACCGGTGTCACCGAGAATTCCCCGGTCAACGTGTTCGTTCGAGCCGACCGCGACGAGTTGGCTCCACACGGGTCCAATGGCCCTCGCCCGAGCCTCGACCTTGGCACAGACTGGACACATAGAAGTGCGGGAGCGAAGTACCAGGAGGTGTGTCATGAACACCGCAAAGCGGCGTTCGTTCCGGATGCTGATCGTGGCAGCCACGGCAGCCGGAGCGGGCCTGGTTTCGTCGGCGGTGGCGATCGCTGACGAGTCGGAAACCATCGACGTCGAGCAGTCTGCCGAACTCTCCGACCCGCTGATCGACGAGCAACCGCAGGCGGAGCCATTGCTCATCGAATCGGTGGTCGAAGATCCACCGGTGACGGAGGCCCCCTCCGGCACCGACGTCGTTCCGGGCGACCCCGACCCGAACGAGGTGTCAGGCGACGAGGAGCAGCCCAGTGACGGTCAGGCCCACGTCAACGTGCCGACCGACCCGGAGCACACGAGTGGTGAACCCGGTACTGCTTCCACGTCCATCGCACCGATCTCCGAGGAACCGGCTGAAGACCATGGAACCGGAGAAGACCACGGAACCGGAGAAGACCACGGAACCGGAGAAGACCACGGAACCGGAGAAGACCACGGAACCGGAGAAGACCACGCCGGCGGCGGCGGGATGGGCAATCCCTATCGGATGAACTTCGCCGTGACGTGGCGTTCCCGGACGATGCCCTCATCCCGGTGCTCGACGACACGCTGCCTGCAGACTGGCGGGCGATCTTCGACCTGTCGGCGGCGAGCGCGACGGGAAGTGGCAAGCCAACAGCTGCACACTGCACGTATCCAGAGGGCAGCACCGACTTGGTGTGCGAGTTCCTCAACCCGGGACACTCCTCGGGGCCCGACGGCATGGTCGTGCCTGGAAAGAAGACAGCCACGTACACCGTCACGGTGCTCTGGCCCACGAGCGGCTGGACGATCGAAGGCGCCAACGACGATCCGTACTCCGCTCGGAGCCTGTGCCGCCGCGGCGACGACCACGGCGATACGCACGGCGACGACCACGGCGACACGCACGAGGCTGCCGCCTTGGAGGCCGAGGAGTTCTCGTGCATACACGACGTGGTGATGCGCCAGGACGAGGTGACCAGCCAGCCGCCAGCGACCGACCCACCAGATGCCGACCCGCCGGCCAGCGAGGATCCCGTCACCCCTGCCCCACCCGATGATCCAGAGACAGCCGCACCCGTGGACCCGCCGACGACCCCGGCCGTCGCAGCCCAGAGCCCCGTACCGACCGCCGGGACGCTGCCAGCAACGGGAAACTCCGCGACGGCTCTACTCATCGCCGGAGCAGTCATGCTCGCCCTCGGCGGATGCCTGTTGGCTCTCACACGGCGTCGACCGGATCAAGCGCTCGGCTGACCACGGTCAGACGCGCGTCAGTCGAGTTCGGCGGTGGGCAGCTCCCACTCGAGGCGTGGGGCATCCATGTAGAGCCGCTCGATCTCGTAGAACTCGCGCACCGAATCGAGGAACACGTGGACGACGACGTCGCCGTAGTCGATGAGCGTCCACTGCTGCTCTCGGATGCCCTCGGTTCGTACCGGCGACCGGCCGAGTTCAGATTTCACCTTCGCCTCGACGTCGTCCACCACCGCACGCACTGTCGCGGGTTGGACGTGCTGGCGATCACGAAGTAGCCCGTGATCGACAGCAGCGAACCGACATCGAGCACGATCACGTCGGTTGCCTTGAGGTCGGAGGCCGCCGCGCCGCAGACCGCGCCAGGCCCTCGCTCGAATCGCCGTCGCGGGTCGGTCGGAGTCAGCCATTGCGGTCATCCATCGGCAGCGACCGTACCGGGTACATCGCTCGAGGAGGTGGCGTCGGGCGGAGTCGATTCGGCGACCGACGGATCGGGGACGTCCGGCCGGCGCGCCGGGAGCGATGCGACCGAGTTCATGTTCGAGATATGACAGACCGAGGGTGATCTGCACGTCGACACCCTCGAGTACCGTCTCTGCGACACGGGCATCGACCTCGCCGAGCAGCGCACCGACCTCATCGGTGATCGCTTGAAGTTGACGCTCGTCCGCAACTTCGAGGATCGTGACCGGCGGAACACCCGTTGGCGCCGTGTCGACCGAAACGACGTTCGCCGACAGGAACAACAAGCGACCGATCAGCTCGAAGGTCAGGTCCGATGTCGACTCGTACAGCCCGTCGGATTCTGCGAGCTCGTCGTCGGTGAAGTTGGCAACGATCCTGACCTTCAATCCCAGGTTGGGCGTCGACACGAGTGCGGGAGACACCTGGGCGAACACGAGCGCCGAGTCGCGTGTCGGTCGATCAGAACGACATCGACCTGTGTCGGGTTCTCTTCGTCGGCGACCGGCAGCGTCAGCAGGTCGCGTACGCTCACCTCTCCCTGCCACAGCCGGGTGACAAGCTCCTCGACGGTGTCGGGCGCAACCGGACGTCCGTCGTCATCGACCGGCACCGGCTCGGGCGGCACCGAGATCGGAGCAGTCCGCGCCAGCGATTCCCACACCGAGACATCGTTCGGATGCGACACATCGGTCTCGGAATCGTCATCGATCGCCGCGAGGATGTTGGCCATCTCCGCGGGGGTGAACGTCTGGGGCCCCGACGTGGCGATCACGCCACCGCCGCCGCGAGTGTCGACCACGTCTGCGGCCAACACCAGCTGGGTGGCATCGATGTCGGCAGCATTGCTGCGAGCTGGGATGCATCGACCGCCTCGGCGCGTTGGATGGTGATCGACAGCATCTCTTCGATGAGCGGGATGAACCCTGCTAGATCAGTGGTGTCCAACGCCGCGGCGATCGACCGCCGCTCCACCCCGAACCCGGCAGTGACGTCGGCCGTCACCGGCACCGTGACGATGCTGCCGCCTTGGCCCTCGGGAAGCAGGGTCATGACCACGAACGAGGCCAGCCGGCCGGCTTCGTCGGTGACCGCGATCGCAGCATTGGGTGTGACGGGGAACTCGACGCGGGGCCGTTCATCGACCCCGACCGCCTCGCCCTCCTGCGAATTCGACAGCGTGACGACGCCAACGGCGAACATTGCCGCCGCAACCCCCATGAGCAGCACCGCCGTCGCGGCACCGACGATGGTGCGCCGCGTCGGCGGCCAGCGATCGCGGTCACCCAGTGCTCTCGTAGAGGCCCCGCGACCGGATGACGTCGAGCACCGGCTGTGTGACCAGGTAGTCGAGCGGTCGGCCATCGCGTGGAACCTGGCCCGCAAGTCGGTGCTCGACGCCTGGAGCCGTGGCACCTCCACGCGGATACCAGTCGATGTCGCCGTCGACGTCGACCGATTGGCCGGGGCGGTCGACGACCACCAACCGCGACCGGTCGACGACCTCGCTCCAGCACGTCCAGGTGCGCATCGCCGCCGCTGCGTCGTCACCGATGATCGTGAAGAACTCGGCGCCAGGCGACTGATCGGCGGCACCGGCCAGCGTGTCGGCGGTGTAGCTCGGGCCACCATGATCGATCTCCTGACGGCCTGGCATCAGGCCGGGACGTCGCGGACGCCGCCTCGACCATCGCCGAGACGGTTCGGCGCGGTGATGGCCGGCTGCCCTCCTTCTGCCACGGGACATTGGCGACCATCAGGATCACGAGTCGAGGTCCGAGCGTGCCGAACGTTCACCGCTGTGACCAGTGACCGACGTGCGGGAGGTCGAAGGTGCGCACCGAAGAGCCCGATCGACGAACGATGAATCGGTTCCAGGCACAACTCCCAATTTACGGGTTCGTGACCAAAATCGGACGCGACCGACGCAACGGGTCGACAGCTCTGTTACGGAGTCGCCCATATACCCCAGTACACGGTTTACGACGGCTTCTTTCGGGAAGTCCATCGTTATCGGCGTTGTGCACACTTCGATCACCTCGTTGGAACCGCACGTTCACGTGCGAATCTGTCGTCGCTTCGATCCGCATGCGCCGATGCAGTGTGCTCCAATGACGAGCCTGGCCCCGAATCAACACGAACACGAACGGTTGTAGGAAACATCATGAACGACTCCATCGGTTTTACCTCAATGACATCGGCAAGGTCCTTGTTGACCGCCGAAGACGGGCGCGAACTGTCGCGCATCATCGAAACAGGCCGCGAGGCCCAGGAACAGCTCGACAACGGCAAGCGTGGCGTCGCTCTCAAGCGTCAGGTGCGCGAAGCCGCCAAGGCCAAGGATCGGTTCATCCGCTCGAACCTGCGCCTGGTGGTCAGCATCGCCCGCCGCTACCCGCTGCCCCAGGGCATGGACCTGCTCGACCTCATCCAGGAAGGCAACCTCGGCCTCGAGCACGCCGTCGACAAGTTCGACTGGCGCCGTGGGTTCAAGTTCTCCACCTACGCAACGTTCTGGATCCGCCAGGCCATTGGCCGTGCGCTCGACCAGAAGGCCAGCCTCATCCGCATCCCCGGCGACCGCTCCGCCAGCCTCCGCGCTGCACTGCGTCAGGCCTCCGGCGACGGCGAAACCCTCGACCAGACCAATGCCGAACTGCACCGACTCACCACGCCGGTCAGCCTCGACAAGACGGTCGGCGATGACGGCGACGCCACCCTCGGCGACCTGATGGCCAACGGCGACGGCACCCCCGAAGACCACGTCATGACGCTGGTCGACAGCGAACTGCTCGACGAACTGCTCGGCACGCTCGACTCTCGGGCCCGCTTCGCTGTCGAGTCCCGCTTCGGCCTCGTCGACGGTGAGCGCAAGAGCTTCCGCGAAGTTGGCGAGCAGCTTGGCGTCACCGCCGAAGCCGCCCGCCGCCTGGTCAGCCGAGCAGTGGCCGGCCTGCGCGACGATGCGGAGCGCATCCTCGCCGTCTGAGCACCAACGAACTGAACACCCTGCGAGAGCGGCCCGTGGAAACGGGTCGCTCTTGTCGTTTTCGGTGCCGGTAGCCTGACCAGATGTCCGACGCCCGCGCGACCTGGTCGCCCTCCACCTGGCACGATCGTCCGGTCGGCCAGCAGCCCGACTGGCCCGACAGCGCCGCACTCGAGCAGGCGCTCAGAGCAGATCTCGTCGATGCCGCCGCTCGTGTTCGCCGGAGAGGCACGATCGCTGCAGTCCGAGCTGGCACGGGTTGCCGCCGGACGGGCATTCCTGCTCCAGGCCGGCGACTGCGCCGAGAGCTTCGAAGAGTTCTCCGCCGACAACATCCGAGAGAAGTTGCGCGTCATCCTGCAGATGGCGGTCGTACTCACCTACTCCGTCGGGGTGCCGATCGTGAAGGTCGGCCGTATGGCCGGGCAGTTCGCGAAGCCGCGATCCTCCCCCACCGAGATCGTCGGCGGCCTCGAGCTTCCGTCGTTCCGCGGTCACATCGTCAACGACACCAACCCGTCCGAGGCCGCACGCGTCCCGAATCCCGAGCGTCTCGTTCAGGCCTACCACCAGTCGGCGTCCACCTTGAACCTGCTGCGGGCGTTCACCAAGGGCGGCTTCGCCGACCTGTCGCGGGTACACGCCTGGACCCAGGAGTTCGTGGCGTCGAGCCCCGCTGGGCAGCGCTACGAGAACGTCGCCGCCGAGATCGAGCGGGCACTCACCTTCATGCGCGCCTGCGGCATCGACACCGAGTCGAATCCGAACCTCGCCCAAGTCGACGTGTTCACCTCGCACGAAGCCCTGATCCTCGGCTACGAAGAGGCGCTCACCCGCCAGGACTCGATGACCGGCGGTTGGTTCGACTGCTCGGCGCACATGTTGTGGATCGGCGAACGCACCCGCGAGCTCGACGGCGCGCACGTCGAGTTCCTGCGTGGCGTCGGCAACCCGATCGGATGCAAGGTCGGCCCGACCACCACCGCCGAGTACGTCCTCGAGCTGTGCGAGGTGCTGAACCCGTCGCGCATCCCAGGTCGACTGACGCTGATCGTCCGGATGGGCGCCGACAAGGTCGAGGGTTCGCTGCGACCGCTGCTACGGGCCGTCGCCGACGCCGGGCATCCAGTGGTGTGGGCATGCGACCCGATGCACGCCAACACCTACACCGCCGCCAACGGTTTGAAGACGCGCCACTTCGACGACGTCGTCGCCGAGATCGGCGGGTTCGTCCGGGCCCACCGAGCCGAAGGGACCTGGCCGGGCGGCATCCACATCGAGCTCACCGGTGAGAACGTCACCGAGTGTCTCGGCGGTGGTGACGCGCTGTCCGACACCGACCTCGATCACCGGTACGAAACGATGTGCGATCCGAGGCTGAACGCCCGCCAGAGCGTCGACCTCTCATTCCGGGTCGCCGAGCTCCTCCGCGAGTTCACCTGAGCGCAACGGGTCGACCGAGGTGACTGCTCTCGACCTCACCACCGACTGGCCCGTCCCGCACGTCTCGGCGGCCGCCCTGCGCGGTGGGGAACTCGTCGCCAGTGTCGGCGACGTCGAGCGAGTGCAGCGGCTTGCGTCGATCTCCAAGCCGATGGCGGCGTGGGCGATCCTGGTCGCGGTCGAGGAGGGAGTCGTCGAACTCGACCAACCCGTCGGCCAGCCAGGCTGCACACTTCGACACCTGCTGGCCCACGCCGGTGGGTACGGGTTCGATGGCGACGAACCCGTCGCCCGCCCCGAGGCGACACGCATGTACTCCAACGCCGGCTTCGACCTCGCCGCGCAGACCATCGAGACCGCGACCGACATCGCGTTCGCCGACTATCTCCGCGAGGCCGTGTTCGAGCCACTCGGGATGCGCTCGAGCGTGCTGCGCGGCTCGGCGGCGCACGGCGTGCGGTCGAACCTGGCCGACACGTGCCGGTTCGTGGCAGAGGTGATGCGCCCGACGCTGATCCACTCGACGACCGCCGCAGAGGCCAAACGCATTCAGTACCCCACGTTGGCAGGTATCGTTCCTGGCGTGGGTCGCTACGAGCAGTGCCCCTGGGGGCTGGGTTTCGAAGTGCGTGGCACCAAGGAACCACACTGGACCGGGACGACCAATTCATCGCGCACCTTCGGGCACTTCGGCGGGTCTGGCACGATGTTCTGGATCGACCCCGACCGCGACCTTGCCCTCGTCGCCCTCGCCGATCGCTACTTCGACGAGTGGGCGACCGACGCGCTGGCTGCCTGGCCGGCGCTGTCAGATGCAGTGATCGCCGAATACGCCAGCGAAGTCGGAGCGCCGGTGTGACCAGGTTCAACCACGGCGACCGGATCCGCTACGCCACCACCGGCGAGGATGGCTTGCCGCTGGTTCGCTACGGCTTCATCGGCGGCGTCAGTGGCAACGGTGGCCCGCTCGTCGTGATGCTCGATGGCGAGCTCGGCGGCGATGTCGTCGAAGCCGAGCACGTCGAGCCCGTCCACATCTGCAACGTCACCCTCACCCTTGCCGGCTCAGACCTGCTCGACGACCCGTCGCTGCGCCAAGGGCTCGTCAATCTGTGGGCAGCCGAAGCCGAGAGCGCCGGGCTGCAGCTCGCCGCGCTGCACAGCATCGGCACGGGCGTGCGCGACTCGAGCGAGGGGTATGCCCTGGCCGAACTCTCGAGCGGCGGCGAGCAGTACGTGTTGCGCGCCACACGGTGCATCAAGCAGTACGACGCCATCGTCGTCCACGCCGACCGCCCGAACCGCTGGGAAATCCTCTGACCGCTCGGGGCGAAACCCGATTGCCACACCACCGGCATGTTGTCTAGCTTCGACCTCGTGATCCGCTGACTCGTCTCCAACGCGAACCGGGCGACTGCTCGGCCAACACGAGAGGACACAGCATGAGAACATCACTCGACATCGCCGCACCCGCATTCCGCGACATGGCCCATTCCATCGTCTGGTGCACCGTCGCCACGGTGACACCGGCCGGCAACCCGGGCACCCGGATCCTCCACCCGATCTGGGAATGGGACGGCAACCAGCTCCAAGGCTGGATCGCGACCGGGCCCCAGACACCGAAGGCAGCCGACCTCGCCGCCAACCCGAAGGTGTCGCTGACCTACTGGGCGCCGAATCAGGACACCTGCACGGCACGCTGCACGACCACGTGGCTCACCTCCGCCGCTGAGCGGCGAGCAGGTTGGGACCGCTTCGTGAACGGGCCCGACCCGGTTGGCTACGACCCGTCGATCATCCCGCTGTGGACCAGCCCGGATGCCGAGGCGTTCGGCATCTTGTACCTCGAGCCGACCTGGCTGCGCGTGCAGCCCGGAACGCTGATGACGGCTGGAACCGGTGAGCTGCTCACCTGGTCCGCGTGATGTCGACGTTCAGTTGAGGCGTTCGATGATCATGGCCATGCCCTGGCCGCCACCGACGCACATCGTCTCGAGGCCGATCGTCTTGTCCTGGTCCTGCAGGTTGTTGATCAGGGTGGTCATGATGCGTGCACCGGTCATCCCGAACGGGTGACCGAGGGCGATGGCGCCACCGTTGACGTTGACCTTGTCGAGTTCGAACCCGAGATGCTTGGCCGACGGGATCACCTGGGCGGCGAACGCCTCGTTGATCTCGACGAGGTCGATGTCGTCGGCGCTCATGCCGGCTCGCTCCATCGCCTGACGGCTGGCGCCGATCGGGCCGAGCCCCATGATCTCGGGGTTGAGGCCGGTGACACCGGATGACACGATTCGGGCGAGCGGGGTCAGGCCGAGCTGCGCTGCCTTCGTGTCGCTCATCACGATCACGGCGGCGGCCCCGTCGTTGAGCGGGCACGCGTTGCCGGCCGTGATCTCGCCGTCGGGCCGGAACACCGGCTTCAGCTGAGCGAGCTTCTCGGCGGTGGTGCCGTCACGGGGGCCGTCGTCGGCAGACACCACGGTGCCGTCCGGCAGGGTGAGCGGCGTGATCTCGTTCTCGAAGTGACCACGCTGGACCGCGGCAACCGCGAGCTGCTGGCTGCGGGCGCCGAACTCGTCCATCTCCTCGCGGGTCACGCCTTCGATCTCTCGGACGTTCTCGGCGGTCTGACCCATCGCGATGTAGAAGTCGGGCAGACCCTCGGGTGGGGTCCAGGTCGGCTGGCCGCCCTGGGCACGCAGTGCGGTGCGCTCGCCGGGGCCGGCGAAGATCGGATTCGGTGCGGTGTCGCTGGCGCCGTTGCCGTACCGGCTGACTGCCTCGACACCGGCAGCGATGAAACAGTCGCCCTCGCCGGACTTGATCGCGTGTACGGCCATGCGAATCGTCTGCAGGCTCGACGAGCAGTAGCGGTTGACGGTCACACCGGGAACGTCCTCGAGCCCGGCGAGCCCAGCGACCATCCGGCCGATGTTGAACCCGGCTTCACCCGCAGGCTGCCCACAGCCCATGATCAGGTCCTCGACGTCGGCGGCAGACACCTGCGGCACCTTGGCCATCAGCGCACGGACGATCTGTGCGGCCATGTCGTCGGGGCGCAGATCGACGAGCGACCCCTTGACGGCACGCCCGATCGGGCTACGGGCGGTGGCGACGATCACTGCTTCAGTCATGTTTTCGAGCGTACCGATACCCAGGTGATGAGCGAAATACGGTCCCGGGAGGGGCGTCGCTCATCGGCGTCGTCCATCAGCGTCGAGGTGTGAGCGATACACGCATCCCGTGCGCTCATCGCTCACAGCAACGGTAGGTTCGGGCGGCGATGGGGCGCGAGATCGCAGTGTTGGACGTCGGAGGCACGTCGATCAAGACGGGAGCGGTCCGATTCGACGAGGGTGACGACGACCCCCGAATCGAGATCGGCCCCGTTCTTCCGACCAACTCCAACGAGTCGGCCGACATCGTCCTCGACTCGCTCGCCGCCGGCGTCGATGCTGCTCTCCACGTGGCGGGACGTGAGGTGTCCGGAGTGGCGATCGCGATCTGCGGCCCGTTCGACATCGAGGCCGGCATCTCGCGAATGCAAGGCGTGCACAAGTTCGACGACATCTACGGCATCGACCTTCGAGCGGCGTTGCGGGAACGTTCGACGGCCTCGGGTCTTCCGATCCGCTTCGCTCGAGACGCCGAATCGGCCGGCACCGGTGAGGCGCTCGCCGGTGCCGGCGCGGGCGTCGACCGCGTGTTGACGATCACCGTTGGCACCGGCCTCGGCAGCTGCCTCACCGATCACGCCCGACCCGTTGAGTTCATCGACGGCTTCGGCGTCGAGCACCTGGCCATGCGCGACACACCCTGGGGCGGTCGGGCCGACGACGTGCTCTCCGCCCACGGCCTCGCCGCTCGTCTGGGCGTCGCCATGACCGACCTGCGCGCTGCGGTCGAGGATCCGGCCAACGCAGAGATCGTCAGCGATCACGGCACCCGGTTGGGAACCTTCCTCTCCCCCGTCGTCGCCGAGTTCGACGCCCACCTCGTGGTGATCGGCGGCGGCTTCTCCGGCTCGTTCGACCGGTTCGGGCCCGCGCTGCAGTCTGCGATCGATGCCGTCCCCGTCCGGCCCGCCGCGCTGGGCCCGGCCGGCCCGCTCCTTGGCGCCGCCCAGCTCACCTTCCGCACCTAGCCGATGAGCGAGAGCCCCACATGTGCGGGGTTCGCTCATCGCTGACGGGTGAGTCTCGACCACTGCGGCGCCGCACACGGGCGGGCCTGGACGTCAGCCGATCAGCTGATGGTCGCGATGGGCGTAGATGATCAGCTCGTCGCCGGCCTGCAGATCGATGTCGACCGGAGGCTGCCCGAAGTAGGTCCGACCGCGGCGCACCCCGAGGATCGTGACGTCGGGAAAGGCCTGAGCGAGGCCCCGCAGGCTGCGGGCCGCTTCATGGGGCGAACTCTCGAGCTTGACCGCCTGGACGGCGAATTCGTCCGAGAGCACCAGCAGGTCCAGCCGATCAGACGACAGCGCCGGGGCGAGTCGGTCCTGCACGTAGCGCCGCCCGATGCCCTGCAGCCATCGCTGCGCCGGCTTGTTGAACACGGCCATCACGATCAGCAGCAGACCGGAGATCGCCACCAGGGCGCGCGCCGTCGTCGAGCCGGGCCCAGGGGCCACGAATCCGACGAGCACCGTGAGCACCAGCGTCGGGGTGCCGAGGCTGCCGACGAACATCGTCGTGCCGATGATCCTCCGACGAACGCGATGGTTGACCACGTTCTCGGCCTCGGTCGTGGTGAATCCAGCGCCGCTGAACGCGGAGCGCGCCTGGAACGCTGCACTCTCCGGCGGGACGCCCGTGGCGATCAGGGCGCCGGTGGCCAGCTTGGTGAACGCCACCGTGATGACGGCGACGACGAGGAACGTGGCGACGGCATACATGGCCGCATCCTGGCACGCCCGACCGCCACCGAGCACGCCGACGGCGACGCACGAATCGCGGCCTGCACAGCTGCGGAGGGCTCCAGACCCCGTGGCGATGAGCCAACCCGCATCATCCGGGGGGCTCGCTCATCGCTTGCGTTGGTGGGAGCGGTTCAGCGGGTGTCGCAGACCCGGAACAGCTCGGCGCTACGGCCCTCGGGGAGACCATGCTCGACGGCGAGCTGCTGGAAGCGGGCGCCGACGCGCTCCATCATGGCGTCGGGGTCGACGTGCTGGCTCACGTGGCAGCGCAGCGCACGGAACTTGCGCTCGATCTGCGCGGTGATGTCGACGACGGCCAAATCGGCATCGCCGCCCATCGGGCCGGCCTGGATCCACACCTCCTGCACCTTCCAATCCTCCAACTCCGCACACGGCATTCCGACGAACGCGAACGGGTTGCGGGCGTCGGGATAGACGGCGCACATCGCGGCCTCGCCCGTGGCGGTGTGATCAGGATGCGAGCCGTACGTCGACGCCAGGTTGCGCAACGGCGACTGGGTGATGACCACCTGCGGGCGCACCTGGCGGATGATCAAGCTGATGTCGTGGCGCAGTTCCATCGTCACCTCGACCGTGCCGTCCATGAACCCGAGGAACCGGAGGTCGGTGACCCCGACCTCGGCGGCCGCCTTGGTCTGCTCTTCTCGCCGGATCGCCGCCATCTCCTTGCGCGGGATCGAGTGGTCGAACCCGCCCGCCTGGCCATCGGTGACGAGACAGTAGGTGACCTCGACGCCGGAATCGGTGAGCTCGGCCACGGTCCCCGCGGCACCGAAGTCGACGTCATCGGGGTGGGCGGTGACGACGAGGACTCGTTCGATCTCGGAGAACGCAAGCATCCGACCAGTCAACGCCGGATCCAGGCGCTTCTCAACTCGAGGCAACGATTCGCTGGGTGCACCACAGCGCCACATCGCCTCGTACAGTCGGATCCATGACGACGATCGTGCCGCCAGACGAGGTCAGCCTCGACGACTTCGACCTGTCGGACGCGGACTTCTGGACATCGCCCCGGTCGTTCCGGGAAGGTGCCTTCAAGACCCTGCGCGACACACCCGGGTTGGTGCACTTCGAGGAACGGGAGATCCCCGGCCTGCCGTTCCCACCCGGCCCCGGCTACTGGGCGTTGACCCGCCACGACGACATCTGGCACGTCAGCCGCAACGCGCAGCTGTTCTGTTCCGGCAAGGGCGCCAACATCGGTGACCAGCCACAGGAGATGAACGAGTTCTTCGGCTCGATGATCAACATGGACGACCCGCGACACTTCCGGCTCCGCTCGATCGTCTCCAAGGGCTTCACTCCCAAGGAGATCAACGCCGTCGAAGACACCGTGCGGGTCAAGGCGAACGAAGTCATCGACCGCTTGCTCAATGATTTCCCGGACAAGACCTGCGACTTCGTCGAGCACGTGGCGGCAGCACTCCCACTGGAGATCATCTGCGACATGATGGGCATTCCGGCCGAGGACTACAGCAAGGTCTTCAGGTGGACGAACACGATCCTCGGCGCCGGCGACCCCGAGTTCACCTCCAGCTTCGACGACCTGATGGGCCAGTCGCTCGAGATGTTCATGTACGCCCAAGCACTCGGCGAGGACCGCAAGGCCAACCCGCAGGACGACATCACCTCGATCATGATGGCCGCCGAGGTCGACGGCGAGCAGCTGACGCCGCAGGAGTTCGGCTCGTTCTTCATCCTGCTGGTGGTGGCCGGCAACGAGACGACCCGCAACGCGATCAGCCACGGGATGAAGGCATTCACCGAGTTCCCCGACCAGCGCGAGCTGCTCTACAGCGACTTCGACACCCACGCCAAGGGAGCGATGGAGGAGATCGTCCGCTGGAGCACCCCGGTGATCCACTTCCGCCGCACGGCCACTGAGGACACCGAGATCGCCGGCCAGCCGATCAAGGCCGGCGAGAAGGTGGTGCTCTGGTACAACTCGGGCAACCGGGACGAGCGGGTGTTCGAGAACCCGTATGCGTTCGACATCACCCGCGAGCCGAACCCCGCCCAGATCGGGTTCGGTGCCGGCGGCCCACACTTCTGCCTCGGAGCGAACCTCGCCCGCCGCGAGATGACGGTGATGTTCGACACGATCCGCGAGCGGGTCCCGTCGCTACGGATCACCGGCGAACCCGACTACCTCCAGAGCGGGTTCATCAACGGCATCAAACGGCTGCAGTGTGCCTGGGACTGACCCGACGCCCGAACGCCGGGCCGACCTCGTCCGCCAACTCACGATCGCCGCCTGGCTGTTGCTCGGTGGGCCGATCGGGTTCATCGCGTTCCAACTCGATCGGGTGCGTCGGGTGGGTGCGCAACCGTTCGCCAGCGTGTGGGAGCAGCGCATCGAGGTGCTCAGCTTCCTGATGCTGCCCCCGAACCTGGCCGTGCTCGTGCCCGTGGTGCTCGTGGCCGCCGGCGCGACATGGCTTGCCGGAGCCGAACGCGACCCGTGGCTGGCCACGCTGCTTCGCCTCGCTGCCGGCTTGGCCATCACCTTCGCCGTGATCGGTGTGATCTCGATCGCGACCATCGTGACGTCCGACGAGGCCGGCGATGCCAACGACGCCGGTGTGTTCCTGCGCCTCGGCGGTGTCGCCATGGCTGCCGGCCTCGCCATGATCTGCAGGATCGCCGACCGCCCCACCACCTGACATCCGGTTCCCGGAACCCAGGTCTCGGGCTCCCGTACAGATCTCGGTGACCTGAGTTCCGGCTTCCGGAACTCACGGCACCGAGTTTCCGACGGCGCTCAACTGTGCGACAGCCCCTGATCATGGTGATGGCATGTGCCTGCAATGTGACGGTTATTCCTTCGAGCAGTCGATGCTCTCCCTCGATCTCACGATCCGCACCTACGGGTGGCAACTGAACCAGATCACCGATGACCATCCGTGGTCGTACACCATCGGCCTGCTCGAGAGCTACGGCCATCCCGAGCTGATGGTCATCGGTCTCGGATTCGAGATGCAGAACATCGTGATCCGCAAGATCGTCGACTCGATCGAGAAGACCGGCAGCGTCGACCACGACTTCCTCGAACGCGAAGGCGTCACACTCGTCGAGGTCCATCCGAATCATCTCCGCGGTGACTGGTTCGGCACCTGGTCGAACTTCTACGAGCGTCGTCCGGCGCCCGGGTCGTTCCTGCAGATCGTTCCGCCATCGGATTGGTTCTGCGACTGCCACCAACACTCGATGCCCCACTTCGAGCTGCCGGGCCCGATCCGCCAGCGCTGATCGCAGCTCCCCGATCAGTGCCCCCATCGTCCCGGGAAAACGGGACGCTACGGGCGCAGATCGTGCGGCGGCTGTGACCGACGACCGGTGCTGAACGCTTCCGAGGACATCCGCCGAGCAGGAGCCTCTCGTCTACAGTCACTTGACGGGACGGAAGGGGGACCGTGGCAGACGACGTCGAAGCACAACTCGGGGCAGCGCTGCGACGTGAAACTGCGTTGGCCGGCGTGTTGGCTGCTGTCGCCCGGGGTGGCGACCTCGCAACACTGCTGCACGAGATCGCCTACTGGGCAACCGAGCTCTCGGGTGCGTCGGGCGGCGCTGTCTTCGTGGGCGAGGGAGACGTCATCGCGCTCTACGGAAACGGCCCCCGCCGCGAACCACGCCGTCTCGAGCGCCCCTTCGGCGACGACTCGGCGCTGACGAAGGTGCTTCGTGAACGCGTTCCGCTGGCATTCGACGACCAATCCGAGATCCCCGATCCCGCCTACGCCCAGTCGGTCGAGGCCGCGAATGCAGCAGGTGTCAGATCGTCGGTGTTCGTGCCCCTCACGAGCGACGGGCCACCGGTCGGTGTCTTCGCATTCCGCAACACGGTCGACCCGTTCACGCCCGACGAGATCGAACTCCTGGAGACGTTCGCTGCACAGGCCGGCAATGCCATTACGAACGCGCGGCTCCTGGCCGACATCGAGGAGCGCAACGCAGAGCTCGCTGAGGCGCTCGAACTCCAGACGGCCACCAGCGAGATCCTCGAACTGATCAGCGCGAACCCGGGAGATCTCACCGTCGTGCTCGACAGCGTCCTCGCCCGCGCCATCGAATTGATCGGGGCCGATCAGGGCGCGGTCATGCTGCGACACGGAGATCTCGTTCGCGTGGAAACCACTGCGTCGGGCCCGGGAGACCACAACGAGTTCACGATGGCGGACGGGGCGGGGATCGTCGTCTACGACGAACCGACATTTTCAACGACCGAACCACCGAGACCACCAATGAGCAACTCGCAGAGTTCTTCCGCACGGCTGGCGTTCGATCGAGCGCGAACATTCCGATGCAGATCGACGGCCGGTGGATCGGTCAGATCAACCTCAGCCGCAACGAGGTCCGACCGTTCGACGAGAAGCAGGCGGCCATGCTGCGGACCTTCGCCGACCAGGCCGCGATCGCCATCCGAAACGCCGGCCTCTTCAACGACCTCGAGGAAGCACTGCAACTCCAGACGGCGATGTCCGAAGTGCTCCGGCTGATCAGCGCCCATCCCGGCGACCTCGACACCGTGCTCGCTGGCGTCCTCGAGCGAGCGGTCGAGCTCTGCGACGGCGAGAACGGCAACATCAACCAGGTCATCGGCGACTCCACGGTCATGATCGCAACGCATGCGTGTCCGCCGGAACTCTTGGGCTTCACGTTCCCAACGCCGAGCACCTACGCCAAGAGTCGCACCGAGCACACTCCGTTCTTCATCCGCGACTGGCAGGAGTTCGACCTCGAGGCCCCCATCGGACCGGTGATCGCTGACATGGGTCTGAGGAGCAGTGTCTCGGCACCGCTCATCCAGGACGGGATCGCGTTCGGCGACATCGAAGTCGGGCGATTCGAAGTACGCCCCTTCGACGACGACGAAGCACGTGTGCTCCAGGCCTTCGCCGACCAGGCGGTCATCGCGATCGGGAACGCCGGGCTCTTCAACGACCTCGAAGAGGCACTTGCGCTCCAGACAGCGACGAGTGAGATCCTCGAACTGATCAGCGAGAATCCGGGCGAACTCGAAGGTCGTGCTCGACGGGTTGCTCGACCGGGCGATCGACCTGATCGGCGCCGAGACAGGATCGGTGCAGCTCCGACACGGTGATCTCGTGCGCTTCGAAACGGCGGTTGGAAGCGCTACGGCGACGGTCGGCACAGACCTTCCGTACGGAAACCATGAGATCTTCCCCGACCAGCCGAGGTTTCACGACGACCGTTGGGCAGAGGACTACAGCGCAACCCCTGGACTCGCCGAATGGTTCCGGGAGAACGACATCCGGAGCACTGCGCAGTTCCCGCTCCGAATCGACGGTGAGTGGATCGGCCAGATCAACCTGAGCCGTGCCGAAGTTCGACCG
>CAVPJT010000021.1:0-70134 GCA_963705485.1 Ilumatobacteraceae bacterium | reverse complement strand
GGTTGATCCATCCGGTGTCGTTGCTGGGTGGGCCGAGGTAGGAATTGATGTAGGCGACCACGCTCATCGGGATCGGCACCGAAGCCCGCTGTACCGATGCCATCGCCGCTCAGCAGGAGTTCGGCAATGGCAGGGTCGGCCACCGTGGTGCTCGGCGCCACCGTCGTCGTGGGTGCGATCGTGGTCGTGGTGGTGGTCGTGGACGTGGTGGTCGTGCTGGTGGTGGTCGTGGTCGACGTCGACGAAGTGGGGCAACAAGGTGAACCTCGGTGGTCGAGGCAGTGTCGTCGTCGAGCCGCCGCAGGCTGCGAGAAGCAGCCCGCCGACGACGAGCAGGGCGAGGTGCGCCGAATCATGACCGTCATCATGTCCGAGTCTGGCCCACGATCGGCGGATCTCACCGTCAGGCAGCGCCTTCGCCCGATCCGCGGTGAGTCAACCAGGTTCAGCCCGCGGGCCACCTCGGCGGGTTCCGGAGCGGTTGCGGTGACGAACCAGTCGGGCGCGAGCGACGTACGACACCGTGACCGCCACGATCACGACCGGAGTCAGCTGGAGACCATCATCCTGGAGGAACAGCATCACCAGCAGTACCGACACGAGCGGGAGACTCAGCATCGCGACGGTCGGCAGCAACGATGCCCATGGCGACCCCGGCATGATCGGGAGGCGTGCCGGCAAGTGCGCAACAACGCCATGCCACCGACGGCGCCGATGAACATGCCAGGGATCATCGGTCCGCCGCGGAAGCTCGTCAGCGCAGCACTGTAGGCCAACGACTTGCAGACGACCAGCAGGACCAATGCGCCGACGCTCCAGCCGGCTGCGTTCTCGATCGACGGCGCCAGCTGATCTTGCCCCGAGAACAGCACCTCTGCCGATGTCCGATCGGTCGCGAGCACGAAGACCATCGTGACCACTCCGATGAACAATCCGACAGCCGGCATGAGCACCAGCATGCGCCGTTCGACGATCGGCTGGAAGAACAGCGCTGCCCGGGTGATGCCCGCGCCGACGACGGCGGCAAGCAGACCGATCACAATCGCCCACAGGAACTGCGACAACGTCGGCGACCCCGCAGGGGGGATGTCGGTGATGGCGAGCGAGAACGTGCCGAATCCCGTCCAGTTGTCGAGTCCGACGTAGATCAACGAACCCGACGCCGGCCGCCAACAGCCCGGGCACGAGCACCACGCCAGTCATTGCGCCACCGAGTCCCGCTGCCTCCATGAGCAGGAAACGCGCCGGCCAATGGCGATCCGAGCAGCGTGGCGATCGCGGCGAAGCTTCCCGCTCCCCCGATCACCATCACCGCCATCTGAGGCGCATCGCGCTCGATCAGTCGCACGGCGAGCACCCCCAGCCCGCTACCGATCGCGATCAGGGGTGCCTCCGGCCCGAGGACCACTCCGAGACTCAGCGTTGCGAACGACGCCAAGAAGATCCCCGGCGATTCGGTCGGTGCCACCGGGCCTCCGGTCTTGAACCCTTCGGCCGGCTTGTGCCCGGCCTGACCAGGAAGAAACCTGATGGTGAGCGCAACCAGCAGGCCGGCGAGCATGAGCGGCAGGATCGGCCACCACGCCGGCTGGCTGTCGAATCCGAGGTCCTCCGGCAACGTCGTGAAGACGAACTGCTGCGCCTCGGCGATGGCCTTCAAGAAGAAGTACGCCACGCCCGCCACCGGCACGCCGACGATCGCCCCGAACAGCAGCAGTCCGACATAGGAGGGACTCCGGAGCAAGTCGGTCGGATTGGGTGTCGCGTTGTCGGCGCTGTTCGTCATCAGCGGCTCTCGTCGGGGAAGATCGAGCCCGTACGTACCGGCGGTTTGGCGTCGTGCTCGATGAACCATTCGACGCCGAACGATTGGGCGAACACGTCGTCTGGCATCTGGAGGAAGAACGAGGTGTCCTCGATCTGGCTGCGATGGCACCGCATCGCATCCCGTTTGGCGTCGAGGTGCGCCGACACGTCAACCGACAACGTGAGCTCGGCTTCCGGGGTCCCCATTGGATTGCCGTCGTCGGCGGGACCGGTGGGATCGAACTCGTCCTGCTCGCTGTCGGGACCCCCCATCTGCGTACCGGCCTCGCGAGCCTCCTCGATCATGCGCACGAACGCGTCGCGGTTCATCGTCGCTTCGAGTACCCGCACCTCGGGTACCAGGCGCGAAGCGACCAGGCCCACCCGATGCACGGCGACGTGGTCCGGGTGCCCGTAGTTGCCGTGCCAGTCGTAGATCGTGAGGACGTCGGCAGACTCCTCGCGCAGCACGTCGGCGAGTCGGGTGCCAGCTTGGTCGACGTCGGCGACGTGGAAGCTGTTGGGGTCGCTGTTCTGCTCCCACCCGGTCATCCCCGAGTCGGTGTAGCCGAGCCAGACGATGCGCGAGATGCCCAGCACCCCTGCCGACGCCTCGGTCTCGGCTCGTCGCCGATCGACCAATGATTCGCCCGGTTCGAGGTCGTCGGGTACCTCACCGTGGTCGCCGTTGGTGGCGACGACGAGCACCACGCGATGGCCCGAGGCCGCTGCACGGGCGATCGTGCCGCCCGTGCTGATGACTTCGTCATCAGGATGAGCGTGGAAGCAGACGAGCGTGGCCATGTGCCGCATCCAATCAGCCGGCTTGGCGAATCGCTCCGGCTTCAGCCCACGCGTCGATGGTCGCAGCGTCGATGCCCCAGGCCTCGAACACTTCACGTGTGTGGGCTCCTGCATGCGCTGGCGGGCTCGCCACCTCGGCGTGCGTGCGGCTGAACCTCGGCGCAGGTGCCGGTTGCATGGTGCCGGCGACGTCGATGAACGTCTGGCGTTCGACGTTGTGAGGGTGCTCAGCCGCTTCGCTCATGGTGAGCACCGGGGCGAAGCACACGTCGGTGGTCTCCATGATCTCGCACCACTCGGCCCGAGTCTTCTGGGCGAACAATTCGGTGAGTCGGTTCTTCAATGCCGGCCACTGCGCCTTGTCCATCTGCTTGGCGAACTGCCCGTCACCCTCCAGCCCGGTGAGTCGTAGCAATTCGGCGTAGAACTGCGGCTCGATCGAGCCGAGCGAGATGTACTCGCCGTCGCTGCATCGGTAGACGTCGTAGAAGTGGGCACCGGTATCGAGCAGGTTCGTGCCGCGAGCATTCTCGTCGTGCATCCCGATCGACTTGAACGCCCAGAACATCGACATCAGCACTGCGGCCCCGTCGACCATCGCCGTGTCGACGACCTGTCCCTCGCCGCTGCGCTGCGCTTCGAGCAGCGCACAGACGACACCGTAGGCGAGGAACATCCCGCCACCACCGAAGTCACCGACCATGTTGAGCGGCGGCACCGGCGCCTCGCCGGCACGACCGAAGTGCGCGAGCGCCCCGGCGAGCGCGATGTAGTTGATGTCGTGGCCGGCCGCCTGTGCGTACGGGCCCTCCTGACCCCAGCCGGTCATCCGTCCGAACACCAGCTTCGGGTTGCGCTCGAGGCAGACCTCTGGTCCGACACCGAGGCGTTCCATCACGCCGGGCCGGAATCCTTCGATGAGGGCGTCGGCCGATTCGACGAGCGTCAGCAGCGCCTCGACGCCGTCCGGGTTCTTCAGGTCGATCGCCACGTTCTTGCCGACCGCGGTAGGAGCACGTCGAAGTGGGGACCATCCGGCACGGGTCCACGGACGGCGCCGGCGGCGTCGACGCGTATCACCTCGGCGCCCATGTCCGCGAGCAGCATCGCGGCGAACGGACCGGGGCCGATACCCGCGATCTCGATGATCTTGTAGCCGTTGAGTGGTCCAGCCATGGGGTCAGCTCCGGTTGGTGAGTGGTTGGGTGATCGGATTGGTGCGAACGTGGCCGCCGATGGCTTCCGCGAGCACCGGCCACAAGGGGGCCGGATGGTCGTGGCCCATGTCGGACAACAGCAGGTAGGCCGATTCGGGGACGAGCTCCGCCGTGCGCTCGCCACCTTCGGGCGTGATCAGCGTGTCGTCACGACCGTGGATCACCAGCATCGGGACCTGGAGCGTCCTCAGCGCGTCGCTGCGGTCGCCGGACGCATAGATCGCCGCGAGCTGCCGGGTCGCGCCCTCCGGGTAGAAGCAGCGGTCGTACTGGGCGGCCGCCACCGCCTGCAGCCAGTCGGTGTCGCAGTGCCGCTTCGACGCCCAGATGCGCGAGTTCAACGATGCCGCGATGTAGTCGTCGCGGCCGGGAGGCGACTCCGAGAGCAGGGCATCTCGCGCCTCCGGCGTCGGCCGACCGACGAGCGGGTCGCCGGTGCTGCTCATCACCGACGTGACGCTGGCGATCCGATCGGGGTACTCGATGGCCATGGTCTGCACGATCATGCCGCCCATCGAGTTGCCGACGATGTGGGCACGTTCGATCCCGAGATGATCGAGCAGGCCGACGCCGTCGGCTGCCATGTCCGACAGCGTGTACGGCACCGGTGGGACCGGCTCGCCGTCCAAGATCGCCGACAGCACCTTGCCCGGCGAGACGTCCTGCCCGTCGAGCTTCGTCGACAGACCGACGTCACGGTTGTCGAACTGGATCACGAACAGCCCTTGCGCAACGAGCTGCTCGACGTACCCTCGCTGCCACGAGATGAGTTGAGACGTGTAGCCGTTGACGACGAGCAGCGGCGGGTTCGCCGGGTCTCCGTTCGTGATGTATTCCAACTCGATTCCGGTCGGGAGTTCGGCGCGTGGCATCGGTGCGAGTGTTGCAGAGCGATTCGGCGGAAAGACAAACGGAGGGCGCAGTAGGCTTGCGCCGTGACGACGCCAACGGGGCAGACCCAACGAGTTCAGGCGCCGGGGCGAGTGAACCTGATCGGCGATCACACCGACTACACCGGTGGGCTGGTCTTCCCGATGGCCATCGACCGAGGGATCACGATCGACTACGTCGTCGGCGGTGACCGAATCGTGCTCGACTCCGACGTCGAACCGAACGCCATCGACGTGCCACTCCCGGTGACCAGCGTTCCGAGCACGATCAGCCCACCCTGGGCTCGCTATGTCGCAGCGATGGCGGATGAACTCGATGCGGTGACTGGCATCACGGGCTCGATCCGCTCCTCCCTCCCCGCCGGCGCCGGGCTGTCGTCGAGCGCTGCACTCGAATGCGCCGTCGCGCTGGCCCTCGGATTCGACGGCACTCCGACCGATCTCGCACTCGCTGCTCAACGGGCCGAACACGCCGCCACGGCCGTGCCGACCGGCATCATGGACCAACTGTGCATCGCCGCCGCGACCGAGGGCCACGCGACCATGATCGACTGCCACACCCTCCAGATCACCCAGGTTCCGATCCCAACCGAGGTCGACATCGTCGTCGAATTCATCGCTCACCGGACGCTGGTCGGGTCGGCCTACGCCGATCGAGTGGCGGAGTGCGCCAGAGCCGAAACCGTCATCGGCCCGCTGCGTGACGCCACGCTCGACGACATCGGGCGCGCCCGCCACCATCTCGACGACCTCGCATGGCGACGAGCGCGCCACGTGGTGACCGAGAACGAGCGGGTCCGCGCGTTTGCGTCAGCGCTCGGCGACGACGACTACGCCAGGGCCGGACGACTGATGCATGCCGGCCACGAGAGCCTGCGCGTCGACTTCGAGACGTCGACTCCGGCGATGGACACTGCCGTCGAGCGATTGATGCACACGCCCGGCGTCTTCGGAGCCCGTATGACCGGCGGCGGCTTCGGTGGCTGCGTCGTTGCGCTGTGCGAGCCCGGCTCGGTCACCTCCGGCTGGACCGTGCACGCATCACGCGGCGCCCACCGATCCTGATCCGACCGATGAGCGAACGACCGCTATCCGGTGGGTTCGCTCATCGCCTGAGCTCAGCTCCCACCGAGGGCCGTGGCAAGCCGGGCGACGGCACCAGGAGTGCGAATGCCCCACCAGAAGAGATCCTGACCGTCGATCCGGAGGATCTCGGCGGACGGCAGCGCCGCAGCTAGTTCGTCGAGGTTCGACGCACTGAAGTCGTACGGCTCGCTCGGCACGAGGACGACGGTGGGGGCACGTGCGGCGACCTCATCGAGCTCGACGGCTGGGTAGGCGACATCGGCGTCCGCGGTCACCAGCTCCACCCCGAGCCGCCGCAGCACCGAGCCTCCGTACGTGGCCACGCTGATCGACATCCACGGTCGCCGCCAGATCGGCACGAACGCCAGGGCCTCGATCGGCGGATCGATCGAGGGAATCGCCTCCAACGGCGGCGGCGGGGTTCCAACCGCGTCGGCCAGTTCCGCGACGACGCGCACACCGGCATCGATCGAGCGCACGTCGCTGACGAACACCTCGAGCCCGGCTGCGACGAGTGCGTCGTGGTCCTCGATCCGGTTCTCCTCCCGGTCGAGCACCACGAGGTCCGGAGCAAGTGCGACGATCGCTGCGACATCCGGGTTCTTCGTGCCGCCGACGTGGCGGAGGTCGGGCTGCTCGCAGAAGCGCGTGCACGCGACCACCTCGGCGCCGAGGGCAAGCAACGTCTCCGTGCTCGACGGCACCAGGCTGACGACCCGTGCGTTCACGAGCCGAGCAACCGCCGCTTCTGACGATCGAACTCCTCGGGCGTCAGCGTGCCACGCAGCAGCATCGACTCGAGCTTCTCGAGTTGATCAGCGATGTCGACCACGCCATCGGTTGCACGCCCGCCCCGCTCGCGAGCCTCCATCTCGGCATGGATCACCCGCTGCACACGATCGGGCTGCCGAATGTCGGTGAACCGTTGCTGACCGGACTCGCCCCCCGACTCGATCAACAGGTCACCGGCACCGACGAGACGCTCGAGAACGCTCTGATGGAAGTGCACCGTGTTCACTCGGTCGATCGGAATCTCGATGCCACGCTTGGCGAGCAAGCCCGTCCGGAAGATCACGCGCCGATTGGTGATCACGAAGTGTGTGGTCAGCCAGCGCGTGTAGCGACTGACGAGCCAGAGTGCGCTGAGACCGATCGCTGCAAGCGCCGACCAGCCCGCAACCGTGCGCAACGTCGACGTCGCCTCGGTTGCTGTCAACGTGACGATCGCGGCCGCAATCGCTGCCGTGATCGCCAGTGTCGGACCAGCGAGGAACCACCAGTGCGGGTGGAGATCCACGCTGACGGTCTCGTTGTCGTTCAGCAGGCGGCTCGGGTAGGCCATGTGATCACTCCGCAGCGATCAGCCCCGCACCGCTCAGACGAACGTGCAGGGTCTCGATCGCGTAACCATCCATCTCGACCACTTCGAACTCGCCGAGCTCGGTGTTGACGCGCTCGCCCTGCTTCGGGATCTCGTCGAGCGCGTCGATGACGTAGCCCGCCACCGTCTGCCAGTCCCCGTCCGGCAGCGCGACACCTGTGCACTCCTCGAACAGGTCGACGCGGATCGTGCCCGGAATCCTCCAGCGACCGTCTGAAAGATGTTCGGCGTCGCCGAGTGGACGATCAGATTCGTCGTCGAAGTCGCCGATCAGTTCCTCGATGACATCCTCGAGCGTGACGAGTCCGAGCACCATGCCGTGCTCATCGACCACGAGCGAGATGTGTTGGCGCCGAGTACGCATCTCGAGCAGCAGGTCCTCGAGTCCGTGATGTTCGGGGGTCACCATGATGGGACGCGTCAACGTTCCGGCCCGGGTGGAGGTCCAGGTGCCGTTGGCCAGACGGAGCACGTCCTTCGCGTGCACGAATCCGCGCACGTGGTCGAGGTCACCCTCGTGCACGACGACACGGGTGCGTCCGGTGCGGTGGGCTTCGGCGGCGACGATGTCGGCGGTCGCATCGGCACCGACGGCGACGATGTCACGGCGCACGGTCATGGCATCGGCGGCGGTGAGACCCGACAGCTCGAGCGACCGAGCGAACAGCTCGTGTTCCTCGGCGGCGATGCCGCCGTGACCGGCGGATTCTTCGATCAACAACAGCAGATCGCTCGGCGAGTGGGCCATCGCTCGTTCGTCCTGCGGGGCGACGCCAACCGCCTTCACCGTGAGGTTGGCAAGTCCGTTGAGGAGACGGATCAACGGCCGCAACACACCGACGAACAACCTGAACGGCCGAGCGAGCAGCAGCGCTGATCGCTCCGGGTGAGCGATCGCCCACGACTTCGGCGCCATCTCGGCCACCACCATGTGCAGGAACACCACGATCGACAACGCGATCGAGAACGCGATGATGTGCCGCGTCGTGTCCGACAACGTGAAGGCTTCGCCGAGTACGCCTTCGATGACGCCAGCGACCGCTGGCTCCGCGACGGCACCGAGGCCGAGCGAACACATCGTGATGCCGAGCTGGGCGCCGGCGAGCATGAGCGTCAACTCGCGGAGGCCGGCAAGTGCGTGTCGCGCACGACGATCACCTTCGGCGGCAAGCTGCTCGATACGCGACCGACGAGACGCGAGCAACGCGAACTCAGCGGCGACGAAGAACCCGTTGAGGGCGAGGAGGAGCACGGCGACACCGATGCCTGCCCAGTTCACCTGGATGCCAGCGGCAGCCTCGGCAGCCAACATCACGAGTCGCCCTTGTGGCCGCCGTTGCGGTGCGATTCCTCGTCGTCCTCGTCACCTGTGAGCGAGCGGAGCGCTTCGGGGTCGACCCGCAATTCGACGCGTTCGATCGCGAACCCGTCGACATCGAGTACCTCGACCCGGATGCCGTCGACCGTGAAGGCGTCGCCCACCACCGGGATCCGTTCGAGTCGGTCGAGGACCAGGCCGGCGACGGTGTCGTACTCGCCATCGGGAAGATCGAGGCCGGTGATTCGCTCGATTTCGTCAGGACGCGACGAGGCCGCGACCGACCAGACACCCGGCTCGGTCTCGACGTGGTCACCCGGGGCGCTCGGGTCGTATTCGTCCTCGATCTCTCCAACCAGTTCTTCGACGACGTCCTCGAGCGTGACCACGCCGGCGGGGCCGCCGTACTCGTCGATGACGATCGCCATCTCCGTGGCCCTCGACCGCAGTTCGGCCAAGACCACGTTGAGACCTGCAGCTTCGGGTACCGCCAAGATCTCGTGGGACAACTGCGACACCGAGGTGGTGTCATAGTCGGACCGGCCCACGCCGAGCAGGTCCTTGGCGTGGACGATGCCTTGCACCTGGCCATCGACGTCGACCACCGGGAACCGAGAGTGCGTGGACGCCATCAGGTCGCGTAGGTCCGCAGCTGTGGCATCGACGTCGATGGTCACGACCCGGTTCCACGGGACCATCGCATCGGATGCTTCGAGTTCCCCGAAGTCGATCGCCCGTTCCAGAAGCGCTGCCTGCCCCTCGGTGAGGTGGCCACTCTCGGCCGACGAGTCGACGATCAGATCGAGCTCCTCGGTCGACACCGCCCCGCGGAGTTCCTCGACCGGTTCGACGCCGACCAGCCGCAACAAGCGGTTCGCCGCACCGTCGAAGAGCCGCACGATGGGACCCGCGATCCGCAGGAACAACCACATCGACGGCGCCAACGCACGCCCGACCGGCTCGGGCTTCGCGATCGCCAAGTTCTTCGGTGCAAGTTCGCCGAAGACCATCTGCGCCATCGTCGCCAGGATCAACGCGAGGGTCAGCGAGATCCCGAATGTCGCCGATTCGGGAACGCCCACCGCCGCGAGCGCCGGTTCGATCACCGAGGCGATGGCCGGCTCGGCGATGAAGCCCAACAGCAGTGTCGTGACCGTGATGCCGAGCTGCGCCCCCGACAGCATGAAGCTCAGCCGCTTGTGGACGTCGATCGCACGCTTGGACTTGCGGTCGCCCTCGTCGGCCTGCTCCAGGAATCGGCTACGACGAGCGGCGACGAACGCGAACTCGACGGCGACGAAGTACCCGTTGGCCGCGATGAGCGCAACCACACCGAGCAGCCCAAGAGCAGTCAGCACGGTGTCAACTTCGTTTTCGGTCGGCGGACATGGGTGGACAGATGTTATCGACCACCATCGCCAGGCGTGGCGACCGGCGACGAGTGGCCGTACCATCGCAGCGGGTCGCCGACCGCCGAGCATGTCGTGGGGAACATCTGGATGGACACAACCGAGCCCGGAGTCCTCCCCGGCGGACGCTGGCTGTACCGCAGCGTGTTCGTGCAGGCGGTTGCCGAGTTCTCGGCGTGGATCACCGTGCTCGTGGTCGCCTTCGACAAGGGCGGCCCCTCGGCGGCGGGGCTGGCCGTGACGATCCAACTCGTTCCCGCCGCCCTGTTGGCACCAATCGTCGCCGCAGCCGGCGACCGGTTTCCCAGACATCGCGTGCTCGCTGCCTCGTTCGCGGTCGAAGCGGCCGCTGCCGCGGGCATCGCCGCCGTCCTCCTCCTCGATGCTCCCCTCATCGCGGTGTACGTGCTCGCCGCGTTGTTCACCGTGTCAACGATCGCCGCACCGGCCACCGTCGCCAGCCTGCTGGTCCACCATGCGCGAACGCCCACCCAACTGACCACCTGGAACATCAGGCGTTCGCTCGCCAGGGCAGCGGGAAGCCTGTCCGGGCCACTCTTGACCGCGCTCGTTCTCGCCATCGCCGGCCCGGAAGCGGTCTTCGTCGGTCTGTCCGTCTGCTGCGCCGCCATGGGACTGCTCGTCGTGCTTCGCCTCCCCGTCGATGACCGCCTGCCATCACACCCATCGATCAGGTCCGTGCTCCGTGACGCCGGGCACGGTGTGGCCTACGTGTCCACGACGCCCGCACCGCGACGGATCGTGGCCTACATCGGGTTCGCCGAGATGCTCATCGGGGCACTCGACCTGATCTTCATCAGCATCGCATTCGACCAGCTCGGGCGCGGCGGCAGCACCGTCGCACTCATCTCGGTTGCGTTCGCCACCGGCACGCTGGCCTCCGCCGCGCTCGCCAGCCGTCGCTCCGACTGGCAGCTGAGCCGACTCATCATGCTCGGCGCTGCACTCCTGACGGCGCCACTGCTCGTGGTGGGTGAGACGACGTCTGTCGTTGCGGTGTTGGCGCTCGCAGCCCTGCTCGGAGCGGGCAACGGCCTCATCGAGATCGGCGCCCAAACACTCCTGCAGCGTTCGTGCTCCGAGACGATGACCAGCAGGGTCTACGGGGCGCTCGACTCCACCAGCATGATCGCTGCGGCGACTGGCGCTGCGATCACCGGACAACTCATCGACAGCGAGCGATCTCACGGGAGTTCTCCTTGCGCTCGGCGTCGGCGGAGCGATCGTCCTGGTGGGCGGTGCGTTCGGCTCCGAGTCACGGAGCGGTCACTGCCTCGAACCGACCCCGAGCTGGTGTCGTCCTGAGGTCGGTGTCGTTCCTGGCACTCGCTGCCGCAACCGACCCTCGATCGACTTGCACGGTGTCCGAACGTCGCTCCGTCCCCGCTGGCCACGACTGGTCGTCCGAGGGCGAACCCGGTCGACGAGTTCTTCGTGCTCGATCGCGCGGCTCGCGTCAGGTGCAGGTGGACTCCGAAGTGGTCGGCCGCTCGTCGGCACCGGCCTCATTCGGCGAAGTCGCTCTCGCTCCACAGCGACGTGCGCACCGCGACCATCACGACAGCGGAGCCGACGGAGCTGGCCGTCATCCGCAGCAAGGACTTCCTCGACGCGATCGGCCGAACGGCCACCAGCCATCGCGGTGCCCTCGATGTCGCGCAGCAGTCACGCCGGCCGACGGAGCCGACCTGAACCGCACGTAGGGTGGCGCGGATGTCCACCTTCCACGACTTCGAGATGACCTCGATCACCGGCGACCAGGTGTCGTTCGATCAGTTCGAGGACCAGATCTGCCTGATCGTCAACGTCGCCAGCGCTTGAGGCCTGACGCCTCAGTACGCAGGTCTGCGTGCGCTCCATGATGACAACGACGACATCACCGTGCTCGGTTTCCCGTGCAACCAGTTCGGGGCACAGGAACCCGGCTCCGACGAGGAGATCCTCGAGTTCGTCACCTCGAAGTTCGACGTCACGTTCCCGATGTTCCACAAGATCGAGGTCAACGGCGACGGTGCAGCACCGCTGTACAAGTGGCTCAAGGCGGAACAGCCGGGCGACGGTGACAGCGCCGAGATCACCTGGAATTTCGAGAAGTTCCTCGTCGACAAGCAGGGCAACGTGGTCGAGCGGTTCTCACCGGTCACCACGCCCGAGCAGGTCGCCGAGGTCATCGAGAAGTATCGCTGACCGACGAGCTCGTGGCGTGACGACGGGGTGAGGTGACATGACCATCGAGTTCACGCGCAATGCCCGACCGACCGTCGGCGTCGAGATGGAGCTGCATCTCGTCGACGCGGTCACCGGTGAGCTCGCCTCGGCCTCGAACGAGATCCTCGCCGAGATGGGCGCCGCCCACCCGGGCGGCGAGCATCCCAAGGCGAAGCACGAGCTGTTCCAGAGCACCGTCGAGATCATCACCGGCGTGTGCGAGACACCCGCCGAGGCCGGCGACGACCTGCGCACCACGATCGACGAGCTGCGCAGCCAGCGCCGAACGACGCGGACTCACCATCGTCAGCTCGGGCACCCATCCGTTCGGGCTGGCCCGCGAGCAGCTCGTCAGCCCGCAACAGCGCTACCTCGATCTCATCGAGGATCTGCAGTGGCCGGCTCGGCGGATGCTGATCTGCGGCATGCACGTGCACGTCGGCGTCCCCGACGGCGAGCAGGCGATCGCATCATCGGCGAGCTGATGCGTCACCATCCGCTGTTCCTGGCGCTGTCGTCGTCGAGCCCCTACTTCGAGGGCGAGGACTCGGGGCTGGCGTCGGCGCGGACGAAGCTCTTCGAGGGGCTCCCCACCGCCGGGCCTGCCGCCGCCGCTGGCGGACTGGGAGGACTTCGAGGCGTTCATGTCGACGCTGCTCGACTCGGGGTGCATCTCCTCGATCAGAGAGGTCTGGTGGGACATCCGGCCGCATCCCGACTTCGGCACCGTCGAGTTCCGGATGTGCGATGCCACGCCGACGGTGCGCGAAACCGTCGCGCTCGCTGCCCTCGCCCAGACGCTGGTCGAGTGGACCAATCGACGCATCGACGACGGTTCGCTCCCGCCGCCTCCTCGCGAGTGGACCGTCCGCGAGAACCGCTGGCTCGCCGCCCGCTACGGCATCGACGCCGAACTGATCGTCGAGCACCCGGACACCGGCCATCCCGAGCGGCGGCCGGTTCGCTCCATGGTCACCGACCTGATCGACGAACTCCGATCCGGTCGCCAGCGACCTCGGCAACCTCGGCCATCTCGCCGATCTCGAGATGATCCTCGACGTCGGGCTCCGGAGCGCAGCGCCAGCGGCAGGTCGTCGACGAGGGCGGTACGCTCGCCGACGTGGTCCACCACCTCGCCGCCGAACTCGCTGCCGACACGATCACCGGCGCACCGACCCGGCGATGACCGAGGTGGCGGCGGCGCTCCGAGACGTCGGACCACGGGCAATCGACGAGTGGCTCGACGAGCACGGTGAAGGACTCGTCGCACTGCGACGGAACCTCCACGCGCACCCCGAGTTGAGCGGTCACGAGCAGGCGACGACCGACCTGGTCCACGAGCGCCTCGAGTTCGCCGGCCTCGACCCCTCGGCGCCTCTCCGTCGGCACCGGTCTCGTCTGCGACATCGTCCCCGGCGGTGCGACGCCGTCGACGCGCCGACTCGTGCTCGGCGACGGCCTCGCCTTGCGCGCCGACCTCGACGCGCTCGCGATGGCCGACGAGAAGGACGTGGCCTACCGCAGCCAGGTGCCCGGTGTGTCGCATGCCTGCGGCCACGACGTGCACACCACCGTCGTGCTCGGCACGGCGCTCTACTTCGCGCACCACCGCGACGAGCTTCCCGGCCCGGTCCGATTCATCTTCCAGCCGGCAGAGGAGCGTGTGCCCGGTGGGGCGCTCGACGTGCTCGCCGACGACGGTCTCGGTGGCGTCGACGCGATCGTCGGTCTGCACTGCGAGCCGAAGCTCGACGTCGGCACCATCGGGCTCAAGTCCGGCGCGATCTCGTCGGCGGCCGACATGGCCGTGATCACCCTGTCCGGCCCGGGCGGCCACACCGCTCGCCCCGAACTGACCGTCGATCTCGTCACGCTCGCCGCTCGTGTCGTCGCCGAACTGCCCGGACGCGTGGCGGCACGACTGGCGCATCACGATCTCGACGAGGAGCCGGGCACCTCACTCGTCAAGTTGGTGTTCGGATCGGTCCACGCAGGCGACGCCGCGAACGTCATCCCCACCCACTGCGTCCTCAAGGCATCGATTCGCACACCCTCGCTCCCCGTCTGGGACGAGCTTCCCGGTGCGGTCGAGTCCGAACTGCGGGCGCTCGTCGACGGCACGGGCGCCGGGCTCGATCTCGACTACACCCACGGGGTCCCCCCGGTCGTGAACGACGCGGAGGTCACCGCCGTCGTCGGGGATGCTGCAGCGGCGGTCTTCGGCGCGGCAGCAGTCGAAGCGGTGCAGCAGAGCTGGGGTGGCGACGACTTCGCCTGGTTCACCCGTGAGGTGCCCGGCACCTACGTGCGCCTCGGCGTCCGTGACCCCGGTGGACCGACGCTCGACCTGCACGCCGGCCACTTCGACGTCGACGAACGATCGATCGCGATCGGTGTCCGCCTGCTGACCGCCACGGTCGATCGGTACTTCAACGATCCGCCACCTGTGGATCGATGAACGCCGACACCTGGGTCTTCGGCTACGGGTCCTTGGTGTCACCGGCCTCGATGGCGACCACGATCGGCCGCACCGTGCGTTCCCGGCGACATCGCCATCGCTCATCTCGACGGGTACGGACGCCGCTGGAACTACGGCTCGATGCACCTCCGCGGCGACTGGCACCACGACGGTGTCGACGTCGTCTCGGGCCTGGTGGTCTCCTTGGGCCTCGAAGCAGCGGCCACCGAGTCGTGCAACGGGGTGATCGTCCGGGTGACCGACGACGAACTCGCCGCCCTCGACTGGCGCGAGCGCGACTACGAGCGCACCGATGTGACCGATCTGATCCGCCTCGACGACGACGGCCAGTCGGCCGGTGATGACCTACGTGCCCCGACCGAGCGCCGTCGAACGGTACGAGGCGCGCGACGGCCAACGAGCCGGAATTCGCCAGTCCTACTGGGAACTCGTGAGCGAGGCGTTCGGCGAACTCGGCGACGACCATCTCGACCGCTACGCCGCGACGCCGGCGCCCGACGTCCCCGTGGTCGACATGACGCTCTCGACGATCCCCTGACGCTGGGCTGGTTCCGGCGACCTGGGCCCGAGCGGCCGGGGTCCCTCAGTCAGACGTCGGGAACGGTGGGAGCATCAGCAGCTGCTGCCACAGCTCGTCGACCTGCGCGATCAGCGAGTCACGATCGCCGCCGTTGTCGACGACGTGCGTGGCCGACGCCAGTCGTTCCTCACGGCTCAGCTGGCTGTTGATCCGGGCGCGTGCGTCGTCTTCGTCCATGTTGCGCTGCTCGACGAGACGTTCCACGGCGACGTCGACGGGGATGTCGACGACCACCGTTGCGGCAAGCCCCTTGCGGGGGTTCTCACCGAGCAGCGGGAAGTCGAGCACCACCACCCGATCGGTGTCGCGTTGTTCGTCGATCTGACGTTGGATCTCCGACTGCATCGCCGGGTGGACGATGCCGTTCAGATCCTTCAGCGCTGCATCGTCGTTGAAGACGATCTTCGCAACCGCGGCTCGATCGAGTTCGAACCGTCCTCGATGATGATGTGCGAGCCGAACCGTTCGGCCATGGCGTCGAGCACCGGGCTGCCCGGCGATTGGAGTTCACGAGCGATGCGATCCGCATCGACGATCACTGCGCCGCGCTCGGCGAGCATGGTCGACACCGTGGACTTTCCCGCGCCGATGCCCCCGGTCAATCCGACCAGGATCACTCGGCGGGTCTTCCTCCGCAGCGGGGGTCTCGACGGCGTCGACGGCCGGCGCTTCCTCAGCGGGTGCTGCTTCAGCGGGTGCTGCTCGGCCGGCCGCTTCAGCCGGTGCCGCTTCAGCCGTGCGGCTTCAGCCGTGCGGCTTCGGCCGGTGCTCTTCGGCCGGTGCCGCCTCGGCGGCGCCTTCGCCACCTTCGCCGTAGTACTCGGACCAGGCGGCTTCGGCCTCGGCCGACGTTTCACCCTGCACCCAGTTGCCGGCGGAGTCGACCTCGAAGTGCTCGCGGTACTCAGCGGCGAGTTCGCCACCTTCGGCGGCCTGCTTGATCGACAGCGAGATGCGGCGACGAGCGAGGTCGAGATCGATGATCTTGACCCACAGCTCCTCACCGGGCGTGACGACCTGCTCGGGGCTGTCGACGTGGTGCGCCGACATCTCCGAGATGTGGACGAGCCCCTCGATGCCCTCGCCGACCTGGACGAACGCACCGAACTGGACGAGCTTGGTGACCCGGCCGTAGACGAGCTGTTCGACCTGGTGGCCTTCGGCGAACTCCTGCCACGGATCCTGCTGGGTGGCCTTCAGCGAGAGGCTGATGCGCTCGCGGCTGAAGTCGACGTCGAGGACCTGCACCTTGACCGGGTCGCCGACGGTGACGACGGAGCCCGGGTGGTCGACGTGCTTCCACGACAGCTCGCTGACGTGGATGAGTCCGTCCATGCCGCCGAGATCGACGAACGCACCGAAGCTGACGACCGAGGAGATCGTGCCTTCGCGGACTTCGCCGACCTTGAGGTTGTTGAGGAACTGGTCGCGGGTCTCTTTCTGGTTCTCTTCGAGGTAGGCGCGACGAGACAGGACGACGTTGTTGCGGTTCTTGTCGAGTTCGATGATCTTGCAGTGCACCGTCTCGCCGATGTACGGCGCGAGGTCGCGGACACGGCGAAGCTCGACGAGCGATGCGGGCAGGAAGCCGCGCAGACCGATGTCGACGATGAGGCCGCCCTTGACGACCTCGATGACCGGACCGGAAACGACTTCGTCGGCTTCCTTCTTGGCTTCGATGTCGCCCCACGCACGCTCGTACTGTGCCCGCTTCTTCGACAGCAGCAGCCGACCTTCCTTGTCCTCCTTGGTGAGGACGAGTGCCTCGACCTGCTCACCGAGCGACACGACCTCGGACGGATCGACGTCGTTGCGGATGCTCAGCTCTCGCGAGGGGATGACGCCTTCGGACTTGTAGCCGATGTCGAGGAGCACTTCGTCCTTGTCGATCTTGACCACGGTGCCGTTGACGAGCTGGCCGTCTTCGACGGTGACCATGGTGCCGTCGATCGCGTCGGCGAACGACATGCCGAGATCGTCGGAGACGATCTCGCGGGGGGTGTACGTGCCCTCTTCGTCGAAGGTTCCCATCTGGTTGGTGGGAGACTCGGAGGTGGTTGCGGTGTCGGACAAGGGACGAACTGCTTTCGAAACGGACGTGAGTAGATGGACAGGCGCGCCGCGGATGCGACGCAACCGACAACGTTATCACCGCCAATCCCCATCGACTTCCCCGAAAAATCCCGTCAGCGTTGCGCTCAGCGCAACGCTGACGCGCCATTTCGGGGTGGAGAACCGACTCGCGGGCGGATTCAGGGTCGACGGGCGGTGACGAGGAATTCGGGGGACTCGATGGTCGCCGGCTCGGAGCCGTAGGCACCGGGTTCGACGCTGGCGATCGAGTCGACGAAAAACCCGTGACGATCGAGCAACAACCGCAGTTCACGGGGTGTGTAGCAGCCGGTCCAGAGGTCGACCGATCGGGCCTCACCGCTCTCGGAGCGGATCTCGGTGACCTCGTGTGACACCCCGGTCGCCGCATCGAACTCGGCGCCGTCGTGATACTTCACCGCGAAGTAGGCGTTGAACGCACTCAGCGCGAGGCGCCCTCCCGGTCGTAGTGCTCGGGCCATCCCGGCCACCACGGCGTCATCGTCACCATCGGCGGTCATCATCCCGAACGCCCCTTGGCACAGGCAGATCACTGCGTCGAACTCGGCGTCGAACGTCATCGATCGGGCATCGGCGCGCTCGAACGTCGCGAGCGATGAGCGAATGCCCCGGATGCGGGGGTTTCGCTCATCGCTCGGCGTGGATGCGGCGAGCGCGAGGTCGATGAATCGTTGGCTGATGTCGATGCCGTGCACCGCAATGCCGCGACGGGCGAGTTCATGAGCATGGCGGCCGGTGCCACAGCCGACGTCGAGCACCCGCTCACCCGGCTCCAGGCCGAGCGCCGCGACGACGTGATCGACCTCCTGCACCGTGCCCTTGGTGTGGGCGTACCGGTCGTAGGCCGATCCGAGGTGATCGGCGAGTTCCTCGAACCAGTGGTCGCGTTCAGTCACGTCTCAGGCGCATCGCGAGCGAGGTCGTCGGCGTAGCTCTGTTCGAGGAACTCGCGAGTCGCAGCGTCGTTCGATGCGACGAGGCCCTGGGCGTTCAGCACGTCGAGCCCGTCGGGAGCGTCGGCGAGTTCGTCCCAGCTGGCCGGGTCCCACACCCGGCCCCGCCGGAACGCCTTGGCGCAGTGCATGAACACTTCGTCGGTCCGGATCACGATCGCCGTCGTCGGGCGGCGGAGTTCGTCGATCCAGCGGTCGAGCACGGTCGAGTCGGTGGTCACCCACGCCGCACCGTTGAGTCGCAGCGTCTCGTCCTTGCCGGGCACGAGCACGAGCAGGCCGGCCCGCCCCGTCGCGACCACACCTCGGAGGCTGTCGATCAGGTTGTTGCCGTTGAGATCCGGAATCGCCACATGGCGCTCGTCGAGCACCCGCACGAATCCTGGAGGCCCTCCCCGTGGCGACACATCGAGACTGCCGTCGTCGCCGGACGTGGCAACCAGCACGAACGGCGACCGCTCGCGATGCCCCGACTCGCATCATCGAGCACCGCCGTCTTCTTGGTCGCCACCATCCTGTGCGGCGCTCGGTACAGCTCGGCCAGCTGGTCCGTCGAGTCGATGATCGAGTCGGGATCGAGGATCATCCGGTCACCCCTTCGCTGACGCCCAGGTGTCGCCCCACGACACGTTCACTTCGAGCGGCACGTCGAGGTCGGCAGCGTCGTGCATCAGCCCGATGACGAGGTCGCCGACGACATCGTGTTCGTCGTCGGGCACCTCGACGATCACTTCGTCGTGCACCTGCAACACCACTCGACTGTCGTACTCCCCTGTCACCAGCGCCTCGTCGATGTGGACCAACGCCACCTTGAAGATGTCGGCAGCCAGCCCCTGGATGCCGGCGTTCATCGCCTGACGCTCACCGGCCTGCCGGACCCGGAAGTTCGAGTTCATCAGCTCGGGGATCGGGCGGCGACGACCGAACAGCGTCTCCGTGTAGCCCCGTTCGCGGGCCTCGATCACGGTGCGATCCATGTACGCCTTCACGTTCGGGAACGCCACGAAGTACGCGTCGAGGATGACGACGGCTTCCTCGGTCGGGATGTTCAGCCGTTGGCCGAGCCCGTAGGCCTCCATGCCGTACGCGAGTCCGTACGAGACCATCTTCGCCTTCGACCGCTGTTCGACGGTGACGCTCGACGGGTCGACCCCGAACACCCTCGCAGCCGTCGCGTTGTGAATGTCCTCGCCGCTCGTGAACGCGCCGATCAGACCCGGGTCCTGCGCGAGATGGGCGATGCAGCGCAGCTCGATCTGGTTGTAGTCGGCGACGAGCAGCGTGGTGCCGGGCGCCGGCACGAAGGCCTTGCGGAACTGGCGGCCTTCGTCGGTGCGCACCGGGATGTTGTGCAGATTCGGCTGATCCGACGAGAGGCGACCGGTGCGAGCGACCGTCTGGTTGAACGTGGCGTGGATCCGACCGTCGTCGGCAACCTCTGCGAGCAACCCCTCGCCGTAGGTCGATCGAAGCTTCTCGACCTCGCGGTAGCGCATCAGCGGTTCGAGGAACTCGGGCCACTGGTCCTTGATCTTCTCCAACGTGGCGGCGTCGGTGGAGTAGCCGGTCTTGGTCTTCTTGCCCGGTGCGAGACCTCGTTCGTCGTAGAGGATCTCTCGCAGCTGCTTCGGCGAGTTGAGGTTCAAGTCCTCACGGCCGGCCACCTCGCGGAGCTGTCCCTGCAGCGTGAGGACCTCATCGGAGAGTCGCTTGCCGAGCGCCCGCAATTCGTCGACATCGACGCCGACGCCGACGTGCTCCATCTTGGCGAGCACCAGCACGAGCGGGTTCTCGATCGTGCGGTACAGCTCGGCCATCCCCTGTGCTTGCATGCTTGCCACGATCGGCTCGGCGAGCGCATTGACGGCGAGCGCATCACGACCGGCGAGTTCAGCATCTCCGAGCGAGGTGCCGTCGAGATCGAGTTGACCGCTTCCGGCAGCGTCATCGGACGGGCGGGCGAACCTGGTGTACTTCTCGATCAGGTCGGGCAGCGTGTAGCGGGCCTCGGCCGGGTCGATCAGGTAGGCGGCGATCGCCGTGTCGAGCGTGAGCCCGCGCACCTCGACGTCGAACTCGAGCAGCGACCGCATCAACGGTTTGACGTTGTGACCACGCAGATTGGCGTGTGCACCCAGCGCTGCCCGAACGCTGTCGTCGGCGAGCACGTCGGCCGGGATCCACAGCACCTCGGCGACCGACGCATCGATGACCACGGCGATCCCGGCGAGCGGGCTCCTGCCCGGCTCACCCGCCCACGTCGCAGCGACGTCGAGCGCGTCCACCGACGAGATCGCCGACGCGGCGTCGACGGCCGACGACGCCGTGGTCACTTCCGCCACGATCTCGGCGCGTTCCTCCACCGGACCGAGGTCGACCGACGCCCCCATCGTCGACAGGGCCTCGTCCAGACGGCTGGCGAGCGTGCGGAATTCCAGGAAGTCGAACAGTCGCTTGAGTTCGTCGGCGTTCGGCGTGACACCCAGATCGTCGATGTCGAACTCGTCGATCGGCGCGTCATGGCGCAGCTGCATCAGATCGAGATTCTTGCGGGCCCGCTCCTCGTGTTCGGCGAGGTTCGACCGCAGCTTCGGTGTCTGCTCGTCGACATGTTCGAATATCCCGTCGAGGCCGCCGTAGGTGTTGATCAGCTTGGCGGCGGTCTTCTCGCCCACACCGGGCACTCCAGGCAAGTTGTCGCTGTTGTCACCGCGCAGCGCCGCGTACTGAACGTAGAGCGACGGGACGACGCCGGTCCGTTCCTCGATACCAGCTTCGTCGTAGAACGCGTAGTCGCTGACGCCGCGTTTGTTGTAGAGCACCTTGACGTCGGGGTCACGAACGAGCTGGTAGCTGTCGCGGTCGCCGGTGACGATGATCACCTGGTGACCCGCGTCGACGAGACGGTCGGTGACGGTGGCGATGATGTCGTCGGCCTCCCAGCCGGACAGGTCGACCGCCTCGATCCCGACCGCGTCGAGCACTTCTCGCACCAGCCCCATCTGCTGGCGCAGGATGTCGGGTGCCGCCTCACGCTGCGCCTTGTACAGCGGCTCGGCTTCGTGACGGAACGTCGGCTCGGGCCGGTCGAACGCCACCAGCACACCATCGGGAGCGTGGTCCTTGAGCACGTTGATCAGCATCGACGTGAACCCGAACACGGCGTTGGTGACCTGACCGCTGGCGGTCGCCATGTCGGTCGGCAGCGCGAAGAAGCGCGCGATAGGTCAGCGAGTTGCCGTCGACGACGAGATAGGTGCCCATCGGTCGGGCCTCAGTCGGCGCCGGGGCGCAGCGAGCCGTCGAGGATCCGGTCGGCGACGTCACGCATCCGTGTGCGCTCGCTCATCGCCGTTCGCTGGATGAATGCGAACGCATCGGTCTCGCTCATGGACAGCTCGTCCATCAGCACCCCCTTGGCCCGATCGATCACCTTGCGTGACTCCAGTTGCTCGCCGAGCGCATCGATCTCACCGGTCAGCGACCGCAGCTCGCGGAACCGACCCATGGCGACCTCGATCGCCGGGATGAGATCACTCTTCTGGAACGGCTTGACCAGAAAGGCCAACGCACCGGCGTCACGAGCCTGTTCGACCACTTCGCGCTGGCTGAAGGCCGTCAGCATCAACACACCACAGATCTTCTCGCCGTTGATGATCCTGGCCGCTTCGAGCCCGTCCATCCCGGGCATCTTGATGTCGAGAATGGCCAGATCCGGCTGGAGGCCACGCACGAGTTCGATCGCCTGGTCGCCGCGACCGGTCTCGCCGATGACCTCGTAGCCCTCTTCTTCCAAGGTCTCGCGCAGGTCCATGCGGATGATGGCCTCGTCCTCGGCGATCACGACACGCAATGGCATGGCTCTTATCTAGCAGGTGGTGGAAGCGATCTGCTCCTGCAGCTCGGGGTCCGTCACCAGTCCGGCCATCAGTTCGGTGATCCAGTCGGGTTGAACGATGGGTGCGTCGGGCCGGAATTCCCTGATGTGCGGCTTGATGTCGAGCACGGGCGTGGCGTCGATTGCGTCGAGCCCACGTACGGAGAGTTCGAGACCGTCGACGCCGACGACCTCACAGGTGGTCAGGCCGAGTCGGTTCGGACGGGAACTCGCCCGTTGGGCGAAGATCCCCACCTTCGGCCAGGCCTCGTTCCCGCGAGGGTGACGGCTGCCGACGGTCACCCTCGCCTCGTCGAACCGGTCGAACACGAAGATCACATCGACATGCGAGAAGGCCTCCAACCCGGCGAGCGCGTCTGCGTCGAACCGGTCGGCATCGAGCCGGATGGTGGACTCCACCTCACCCCAGTCGTCGTCCTCTCGGCCGGTCCGAGGTGAGGTCACCCAGCCGATCGCTCGGACGTCGTACTCGCTCACCCGAACGCCCCCATCATCGCCTGGCTGATCGGGCGGCAGAGCTCACGCAACCGGGTGCACCACTCGATCGCCAATGGCGTCGTACGGCGCGGCGGCGAGTTCGTCAGTGCGGGCTTCGATCCAGCTCGCGACGCTCTCGACCCAGATCGGTGAACTCCAGGTCCGGATCGAGCCAGCCTCGTTCACGGAGTCGCTCCTCGGCGGCCAACCAGTCGTCGCCGGTTCGCTGACGTGTCGCCCGCAGGATGTCGACCGACACATCGCCCGCGGCTGCGTGCGTGACGAACGCTTCGCACCCGTCGAGACCTGCGACGGTGAGGGCGACGATGTGCCCGTCGCCGCGGTACTCGCGCAGCAACGATCTGCGCGTGCCAGAGCACGAGGTGCGGCTCGTCCGGCCACGGCAGCGAAGCGTGCCCGGCGAACAACGGACGTCCTTCCGGTCGGCTGCACGCGTGCGAGTCGCGACCGCACGAGCGAGCTCGGCCGCGTCGATGATCTCGCGTGGACTCGACGAACGCACCGGCGTGGGCGCGGATCATCCGATCGGCGCCACGCAAGCGGGCGGCGAGCACCTCGGACGGCGGCACCCGGTCCCACACGCCGTCCATGCTGCGACGAACCAGGTCGGGGTCGAAGTTGAAGAACGTCGCGATGACGACCTCGGCGGTCACCGCACCCATCGGTGCCGACCGTGACGCGAAGTACCCGGTCATTCGGTCGTCGAGGCCGACCGCCGCGATACTCGTCTCGTACCTCCGCAGCGAAGTAGATCGCTCCGTGGATCGGCTCGAGCGTGCGCCAGGTCTTGCGTGCGATCAGTGGGTCCATGGCCCGAGCTTGTCAGGACCGTCTCGGTGCCGCACACGGACGCCTCGACGAGTGTCGGTCCTTCGTCGACACGACAGGCAACCGTCACATACGGTCGAGCAGTTCGTCCTGGCGGCGTTCGAGCGAGGCGATCTCGTCGACCACCTTGGCGCGGTGCTTGGCGTGTGCGTCGACATGGCGACGAGCGTCGCGTGCCTCGAACGATGCCCCCGCTGTCTCGGCCACCAGGGCCCGGATCTCCTGATCGTCGGCGTCGTCGCCGAGCGAGATCATCTGCTCGTCGATCACGGCCAACTCCGCGCGCAACGACTTCAACCTTGTCGCCACTTGCGACAGCCGACGTTCGACGAGCCAGTTGCCCATGGGCCACCACGGTACATTTCCGGAACTCGCCGCGCTCTGATGGCTCAGATCTGCGAGTTCACGTGCCCCGGGTCGGACTCGAACCGACACTTGACGGTGTTTGAGACCGTTGCCTCTGCCAATTGGGCTACCGGGGCCGTACGCGTCGGCGAGACTAGCGGGCTTACCGGTCGGTAGCTCCCCCGCTCGCAACGAGCGGTCTAGCCTGCCGACAATGCTCGCTTTCACCTTCCCGGGCCAAGGGTCACAACGGCCCGGCATGGGGCTCCCCTGGCGCAATCACGAGAGTTGGGAGCTGGTCGACGAGGCCAGCGACATCGCCGGCCGGGACGTCGGCGCCCTGCTCTGCGATGCCGACGCCGTCGAACTCAAGGACACCCGCAACGCGCAGTTGACCACGTTCGTGTCGAGCCTGATGGTGCTCGATGCCGTCGAGCGCGTCGGTATCGCCCCCAGCTACTGCGCCGGACACAGCCTCGGCGAGTACACCGCGCTCACCGCCACCGGCGCGCTCGGCTTCGACGACGGCATCCGCCTCGTGTGCGAACGCGGTGCGGCGATGCACGACGCGGGGCTCGCGCAACCCGGCACGATGGCCGCCGTGCTCGGCCTCGACGACGATCAGGTCGACGTGGCCTGTCGACGCGCCGATGCAGACGTCTGGGTCGCCAACTACAACGCACCTGGTCAGGTCGTCATTGCTGGTTCGCCCGACGGGGTCGACGCCGCGACCGCCCATGCCAAGGACCTCGGAGCGAAGAAGGTCATGCCGCTGCAAGTGGCGGGCGCATTCCACACCCCATTCATGACTGCGGCCCGCGACCGTCTGCGCGCGGCGCTTGCCGAGGCCGATCCCCGCGACAGTGATGTTCCCGTCGTGTCCAACGTCGACGCACTCCCCCACATACAGGCCGCCGACTGGGCGAGCCTGCTGTCGGCACAGTTGTCGAGTCCTGTGCGATGGAAGCACTCGCTGCTGGCGCTCGCCGATGCCGGCGTCACCGATTTCGCCGAGCTGGGACCTGGCGCAGTGCTCACCGGCATGGCGAAGCGCACCGTGTCTGGGTGTCGAACGATCTCGGTCGCCACGCCGGAGGATCTCGACAAGTTGCTCGAATGGGTCGGCGCCGGACCATCTTCGGGCCCGCCACACCAAGAGGGCGAGCACCTCTTCGCCGTCGAGCGACTGGTGGTCAGCCCAGGGGCCGGCATCTTCACCCCGATCTCCGAGTTGAGCGAGGGCTCCGACATCGCGGTCGGCACGGTCGTGGGCCATGTCGGCGAGGTCGAGGTGCGCTCACCGTTCGCCGGCATCTTGCAGAGTTTCATCGCTCTCGACACCGAGCGCGTCACCAATCGCCAGCCGATCGCCTGGCTGCGCACCGAGCAGTGATGGGTCGAACAGCGATGGGCCAGGTCTGACAATGCCAAAGGTTCCTGCGGGCGTCCGTGGTGCGGCCATCACGGGATGGGGCACTGCCCTCCCCGACACGGTCGTGACCAACCACGATCTCGAGCGCACGCTCGACACCAACCACGACTGGATCGTCGAGCGCACCGGCATCCGCGAGCGACACGTGGGGGGCACCACCGCCGGACTGTCGGTCGAGGCCGGACGTCAGGCCATCGAACGCGCCGGGCTCGAACCGAGCGACATCGATGCACTCGTGCTGGCAACCACCACACCCGACCGAGCCGTACCGGGCACCTCGTCCACCGTGCAGCATCTGCTCGGGCTCTCATGCGGCGCCTACGACCTCAATGCTGCCTGCTCAGGGTGGGTGTACGGGCTGGTCAACGCGCACGGGCTGATCGCGCTGGGCGCCGAGAAGGTGTTGGTGATCGGCACCGACACGCTCGCGCGAATCACCGACTGGGACGACCGCAACACCGCCATCTTGTTTGCCGACGGCTCGGGCGCGGCGGTGCTCGAGGCGGTCGACGGGGGCGGACAGTTGCTCGGCTGGGACCTCTCGGCCGACGGCAGCGCCGAGGAGGCGTTGTACGCCGAGATCGGCGGCAAACTCCAGATGGAAGGCCGCGAGGTCTTCCGACGCGCCGTGCGGATCATGGTCGAGTCGGCAACGGCGTCGATGGACGCCGCTGGCGTGACCGCCGACGACCTCGCGCTCGTCGTGCCCCATCAGGCCAACATCCGAATCATCTCGGCATCGTGCGAACGTCTCGGGATCGAGCTCGACCGAGCCTCGATCGTGCTCGACCACACCGGCAACACCTCAGCTGCGTCGATCCCGCTCGCCCTGGCGGACGCCTTGGATCGTGGCCGGATACGCGAAGGTGATCTGGTGTTGTTCGTCGGATTCGGTGCAGGGATGACCGCCGCCAGCGCAGTGGTCCGATGGAGCGCTCCGGTGCCGGCTCCTCGTGGCGGCGACGCATCATGAGCCGGATCGTGCTGGTCACCGGCGGCGCCCGAGGGATCGGCCTGGCCTGCGCCGAACGGTTCGCTGCGCTGGGCGACCGCGTTGCGGTCACGTACAACTCATCTCCGCCTCCCGACGGTTTCTTCGGCGTGCGCTGCGATGTCACCTCGAACGACGACGTCGACGCCGCCTTCACCGCCGTCGAGGAGCACTTCGGCGGGCCCATCGAGGTACTTGGTGTCCAATGCCGGCATCACCCGTGATGGCTTGCTGCTGCGCATGTCGGAAGACGACTTCACCGCGGTGATCGACGCCAACCTGACTGCCGCGTACCGAGTCGTCAAACGTGCCAGTCGCGCCATGTTGAAGGCGCGCTCCGGCCGCATCGTGCTCGTGTCCTCGGTGGTCGGGCTGCTCGGCTCGGCCGGGCAGGCGAACTACGCTGCGTCGAAGGCTGGTCTGGTCGGCTTCGCCCGCTCCGTCGCACGCGAGCTGGGCTCGCGTTCGATCACCGTCAACGTGGTCGCCCCCGGACCGGTCGCCACCGACATGACCGCCGCCCTGGGCGACGATCGACTGGCCGAACTCACCTCGATGGTGCCGCTGCAACGCGTCGCCGATCCCGACGAGATCGCCGGGGTCGTCGCGTTCCTCGCCTCAGCTGACGCCGCCTACATCACCGGTGCCGTCATTCCCGTCGACGGCGGTCTCGGCATGGGACACTGACCCCGATCCGCATCATCGGCTCACCAGGCATGATGTGCCACACTGCAACACTGATCGACATTGGACACCCGACAAGGAGAACACCGTGGACCCAGAACTGTTTGCCCGCTTCCGCAAGTGCGCCGTCGAGGTGCTGTCCGTGGAGGAGAGCGCCGTCGTTCCCGAGGCCAACTTCGGTGACGACCTCGACGCCGACAGCCTCGATCTCGTCGAATTGGTGATGGCCCTCGAAGAGGAATTCGACGTCTCGGTGCCCGAAGAAGAACTCGAAGGCGTCGAGACGGTCAAGCAGGCCTACGACATCGTCGCCGCGAAGCTGTGACCCGCGGCGGCCGTCGGGTCGCTGTCACCGGTCTCGGTGTCGTCGCGCCCGCCGGGCTCGGCGTCGACGACTTCTGGTCCGGTCTGCTCGGCCCAGGCACCACCGGAGGCATCGCGACGGAGATCGACGAGTGGGACCCGAGCCCGTACTTCGAATCACCCAAGCACGCTCGTCGCGCCGATCGTGTCGAGCAGTTCACGCTCGCTGCAGCAGGCGAGGCGTTCGACATGGCCGGCGGAACCGATGCGATCGGTGTCGAACCAGCGAGATTCGGCACCATCTTCGCGACCGGCGTGGGTGGGCTCCACACGCTGGAGGAGCAGGTCCTCGTGCGAGCCGAGAAGGGTGACCGGCGTGTGTCGCCGTTCCTCGTGCCGATGATGATGGTCAACGCGTCCGGTGCCGCCATCTCGATGCGCTACGGGCTGCAGGGCCCGCTCGAGACGATCTGTACCGCGTGTGCCGCCGGCACCCATGCGATCGGGTATGCCGCCCGCCTGATCGAGTGGGGCATCGCCGACGCGGTCGCCACCGGTGGTGCAGAGTCGGCCGCGACCGTCACTGCGCTCGCCGGCTTCAGCAACATGACCGCGCTGTCGAGCTCAGGCGTCAGCCGCCCGTTCGACACCGCACGCGACGGGTTCGTGATGGGCGAGGGCGCCGCGGTGCTGATCCTCGAGGAGTGGACCCACGCCGAAGCTCGGGGTGCCACGATTCTCGGCGAGATCGTCGGTATGGCGAGCAATGCCGATGCCCACCACATCACGGCGCCGTCGCCAGGTGGCGTGGGAGCGATCGCGTGCATGCGACTCGCGCTCGATCATGCGGGCCTCGATGCGTCGGCGATCAAGCAGATGAATGCCCACGGCACGTCGACGCCCCTGAACGACGCCGCGGAAGCGGCAGCGATCACCGAGGTCTTCGGGGCGAATGGCGTTCCGGTCGTCTCGACCAAGGGCGTCACCGGCCACGCACTGGGAGCGGCGGGCGCGCTCGAGGCTGCGGCGTCACTGCTGTCGATCCGTCACGAGCTGATCCCGCCGACTGCGAACACCACCGACGTCGACCCCGAGATGTCGATCGATCTGGTCATCGGCGACGCTCGCCCCTGGACGCCGGGTCCGGTCATGTCGAACAACTTCGGCTTCGGCGGCCACAACGGCAGCGTCATCATCGCTCCCCCGACCTGAACGCGACGACACGGGTCAGACCCGTGTCGTCGCGCCTAGCTGTCGGCGAGGACGAACAGCAGGTCGCACTGGCAGGCGACCTCGCCGCCCACCAGCGCACGGCCCGAACCCTTGCCGGCCCGGGCCGACATGCGACCCAATTCGACCTCGAGCACGAGCTCGTCGCCGGGCACCACCTGGCGCCGGAACCTCGCTCCATCCAGCCCACCGAAGAGCGGCAGCTTCCCGGCGAACTTGGGGTCGGCCAACACCGCCGCGGCGCCGACCTGGGCGATCGCTTCACACATCAGCACACCGGGAAGCGTTGGGCGACCAGGGAAATGCCCAGCGAAGAAGAACTCCTCGCCGGTCAGGCGCCACACCCCCGACGCCGACTCGCCTGGCACGATCGACAGCAGTTGGTCAACGAACAGGAACGGTGCTCGGTGCGGGAGCAGTTCGTCGGGACGAGGCAGGGCAGGGGGCTCAGAAATCGACATCAGCGGGTCCAGTCGGGTCGTCGTCGGGCATGGGCGTGGTAGTGATCGGGGATCGAGCGCAGCGTGTCGTCGATCCAGAACGGGCCGGCGTCTCGGGCTGCCATCACGGCGTTGAGCCGGTCGTGGAGGGCACGGCGGATCTCGGATGACGGCGTCGGGTCGTGTTGGCGCCAGACCACCATCGGGACGCCGCACGAGTCGCACTCGGCGATCCAACACAGCTCGTCGCTGTGGAACCACTCGGTGAACGGCGTCGCCTCGCAGAGTTCGCATGCCGCAGTGCCGTCCACCCACGGCACCGTACGCGAATGAGGGACCGGCCCGAGGTACCGGTCCCTCATCCGAAGGGGAGATTGGCGACCGAGTCGCCTCGGTCAGTTGTTCAACGAGTGATCAGGCGGGGCAGGTCTCGAGGAACGCTGCGACCTCGATGCTCGGCGGAACGAGCACGCCGTCGATTGCGTGGATGACGCCGTTGCTTGCCGGGACGTCGGCGATCACCACATTCACGGTGCCGTTGAGCGTGACGCCGTCGGTGAGATCAACCGTGATCTCCTCGGTCTGCAGCGTTGGCACCGGGCCGTCGGTGAGGTCGGTCGACATGACCACGCCGTCGACCACGTGGTACGTGAGGATGGCGGTCAGCGCGTCGACGTTCTCCTCGAGCAGGAGACAGTCGACGAGACCGTCGGGAAGCGCAGCGAACGCATCGTCGGTCGGGGCGAACACGGTGTACGGACCCTCACTCGACAGCGTGTCGATGAGGCCGGCGACCTCGACGGCGACACCGAGGGTGCCGAAGGAGCCGTTGGCTGTGGCGACGTCGATGATCGTGCCCGGCTCGTCGGCCATGTCGTCGGTGCTCGCAGGAGCCTCGGTCGCGGCGGGGGCTTCGGTGGCAGCCGGCGCGTCGGTGGTCTCGGCGTCGTCCGAGTCGCTGCCGCAGGCGGACAGCACGACGAGGCCGGTGACGGCAGCGACGGCGGCGAGGCGGGTGGATGACTTGCGCATGGGGGGTTCCTTGTCATTCGGGTTCTGAGTGGAGGTGATCTGTTCACGCCGCAACGGAGCGGAGTATCAGGTGTACGACGCCATGCCAGAACCGGATGACAATTGCGTGGGAAATCCTGTCGCCGTACGCGGATGAGGGACCGGCCCGATGGACCGGTCCCTCATCCGACGGGGAGATTGGCGACCGAGTTGCCTCGGTCAGTTGTTCAACGAGTGATCAGGCGGGGCAGGTCTCGAGGAACGCTGCGACGTCGATGCTCGGCGGAACGAGCACGTCGTCGATCACGTGGATGACACCGTTGCTGGCCTCGACGTCGGCAGCAGCCACCGTGACGGTGCCGTTGAGCGTGACGCCGTCGGTGAGATCAACCGTGATCTCCTCGGTCTGCAGCGTCGGCACGGGGCCGTCGGTGAGGTCGGTCGACATGACCTCGCCGTCGACCACGTGGTACGTGAGGATGGCGGTCAGCGCGTCGACGTTCTCCTCGAGTAGGAGACAGTCGACGAGACCGGCGGGCAGCGCAGCGAACGCATCGTCGGTCGGGGCGAACACCGTGTACGGGCCCTCGCTCGACAGCGTGCCGACGAGATCGGCGGCGGTGACCGCAGCGACCAGCGTCTCGAACGAGCCGTTGGCGACGGCGACGTCGACGATCGTGCCGACTTCGGCCTCGGCAGCGGCCTCGGTCGTTGCCGGCGCCTCGGTGGTGTCGGCATCGTTCGAGTCGCTGCCGCAGGCGGACAGCACGACGAGGCCGGCGATGGCGCCGACGGCGGCGAGGCGGGTGGATGACTTGCGCATGGGAGGGTTCCTTGTCGTTCGGGTTCTGAGTGGAGGTGATCTGTTCACGCCGCAACGAAGCGGAGTACCAGGTGTTCGGCGCCCTACGAGAACCGGATGAGAATTAGTAGGAAATCTTTCGATCGTGCCGAGCCGACCGCCTGCTCACGCCTCTCGGGCGGCTTGCGTCCGACCGGTCGGATCAGTCGGTGCCGGGACGGCGCTGCGACTCGCGCTCGGGATCGCCGGCGTAGCCCGGCGGATACGTTGCGGCGAGTTCCTCCGGCGTCGGCGTCCGCCTCCGATAGGCGTCGTCGGGCAACAACTCGACGATCGCGGCCATGATGCGTTTCGTGTCGGCTTCGAGCGAGCGACCGAGCACTGGCGAACCGGTTCGCCGACGCGGATCCGGACGGTTGGCGGATCGGTCACGTTCAGCACGTTCGGGAACCGACTCGAACGTGGCCACACCCGCTCGGTACCCCACAGGCCGACGGGGATCACCGGCGCGCCGGTCATCTGCGCGAGCCGGGCCGCCCCCCAGCGGCCTCTCGGCTTGCGAAAGAACGCCGGCCCGCGTGGAATCGTGCCCTCCGGCATCATCGTCACCATTTCGCCGCCATCGAGTGCCGCAGCCGCAGCGGCCAGCGGCTCGTCGGAGCCGGTCCCCCGGTCGACACGGATGCCGCCCATCGCCGCGGCGATCGGTCCGACGATCGGCGCGTCGAACACCTCTTTCTTGCCGAGGAAACGGGCCGGGCCGGCCGGACTCGGCGATCGTGAGCGACATGGCCGCCACGTCGAAGTAACTGCGGTGGTTGCCGACGAGGATCGCGGCACCGTTCGACGGGAATGTGCTCGACGCCGTAGATGTCGAAGCGTGCGTACGGGTAGGCCGATGGACGGGCGAATCGGAGTGCCACCTGCTGCAGCTCGAGGCCGATCACCGGAATCTTGAGCACGCCGGGAGACACATCGAGGTTGAGCGTCGGCCACCTCCGGGCGGCGGCGACGAGCACCATGCGAGGATCCGGATTGACGACGATCGGGTGACCGACCGCTGCGAGCATCGGCGTGTCGTACACGCTGTCGGAGTAGGCGTAGCTCTCGGCGAGATCGACATCGTGGCGGTCGGCCCACTCGGCGATGGCCGCCAGCTTGCCCGCCGACCACACGAAGGGTCCGTCGAGCGTGCCGTCGTAGGTGCCGTCGGCGCTCACCGAATAGCGAGTGGCCACCACGTCGTCCAGGCCGAGGCGATCAGCAAACGGCTTCACGAGATCGTACGGCGTCGTGGTCGCGAGCACGATCGGCCGCCCCGCCTCCCGATGCGCAGCGAACGCGGTCTCGGCGAACGGTTGCACCATCGCACACAGGTCGTCCGCAACGCTCTCCGCTGCCGCTGCCACCGCAGCGCGAGACCGACCAGCGGCCAGCGCCACACCCTGACGCGCCAGCACCATCGACGGCAGCGTCTCGCCGATCGCATTGAACAGCCCGAACAGCAAGCGCTCGCCCGGTATGCGGGTTCGGCCCCGTCAGCCCAGCCGTTCGCATGGCGCCGGCGAACACCTCGCCCGAAGCGCCGGACAGCAGCGTGCGGTCGAGGTCGAAGAAGGCGGCGCCCGAGGAAGTCACGATCCGAGACTACGCGACGCTCGGTACGATGCTCATCGGAGTCCGAAAAATGGGAAAGACCCGGATGGGGGATCCGGGTCTCTCAACCAGGGAAATCCTCCGGTTGGGGGAACCGGTTGCTGGACTTCCCATCGAGTGGAACATGGGGGGTGTTCGCACTGCGACTTACTTGTGAAAGTATGCACGAGCACATGCGATCACGCAAGTAGAACAAAGAGATACTGGGTATCGTTCCGAGAGATGGATGTCCGCCAGCTCTCCACGCTCGTCGCGATCGCCGATCACGGCACCTTCTCCGCTGCGGCGCGAGCCCTCTACACCGTGCAGTCGAACGTCTCGAGCCACATCGCCCGCCTCGAGAAGGAACTGGGTGTCACCCTCGTCGACCGAGCCCAAGGCGGCTTGACCGACGACGGCGCCCGCGTGGTCGAGCGAGCACGGCGCATCCTCAACGAACTCGACGACATCGCCGCCGACATGTCGAGCCGCAACGCCGACGTGACCGGCCAGACCCGTATCGGCGTCATCGGCACCACGGCGCGCTGGCTGATTCCCCGGTTCCTCGGCGAACTCAGCGCAGCGGCACCCCAACGTTCGCGCCATCGTGCAGGAAGGCGCGACGTCATCGCTGGTCCCGAACGTGCTCACCGGTCAACTCAACGGGGCGATCGTGCACCTCCCGGTCGACGAACCCGAGCTGGTCATCGAGCCGCTGTTTGCGGAGGACCTGCTGCTGCTCGCCGCCGACGGCCACCCCCTGGCCGACCGCGACGTCATCCCGCTCGTGGACCTCGACGAGGTACCACTGCTGCTCCCACCTCCCGGTGCGGCCCTCCGCCGGGTACTCGAACGGGCGGCCGCCAATGCCGACATCACCCTGCGTGCACAGGCCGAAGTCGATGGCGTGCGCTTGCTCGCGTCGCTGGCCTTCGCCGGGTTCGGTGCCGCAATCGTGCCGGCAACGGCGGTCCCCGACTGGCTGGAGGGGACGTTCCATCGCATCACCGTGCCGGAACTCCCACGACGTGTCGTGGCCTTCGCTCGTCGCCGACGGCCGGCGTCCAGCGCCCCGACGATGGCCGTGCTCGAGACATTGCGATCGGTCACGGCAACCGACGGTGCAGCGCAGCATGGAATCCACATCGACACGCCGCAGCACTACCGCCCAGCCGGTAATCGTCGGACACATCGCGTTACTGTCCGCTTCGATGAACGGCGTCGCCTCGACCCGCCTCGGGCTCAGCACCCTCACACCGAGCGACGTCCGCGTCACGATCCGCGACCTCGATGGCCGTCAGGTGGTGTGGGCCGAGTTCGACACCGACGATCAACCCACTCGCCTCACCAGCACGAGCTCCGAACAATTCGTCGCCGCCGCTGACGCTGCGCGCTCGCAACACCTGCCCTTGGTGCTCGTGCTGGCAACATCGGGTGCGGACATCAACGAAGGGGTGCCGGCTCTGCATGCCTGGGGTCGCGTGGCGGCCGCATTGACCGCCTGTTCCGGCGTGGTCCCGACGGCGGTGATCGTGTCCGGTCCCGCGGTCTCCGGCCCTGCTCTGCTGCTGGGCATCGCTGACCTCACGGTGATGACCGAGAGCAGCTACGCGTTCGTCAACGGCCCGACGATGGTCGAGGAATTCACCGGCGTCTCGATCGGCGTCGACGAACTCGGCGGCGCTGCTCACCATGCCAGGTACACCGGCGTCGCAACCGCCGTTGTTTCCGACCGGGCTGCCGCGGTCGAGCGGGTCGGCGAACTCCTGTCGTACCTGCCAGACCACGTCGACGCAGAGGCGCCGGTGGCAGCCACCGACGACCCGGTCGATCGACGCTGCCCCGAGGCCGGCGAACTGATCCCGGCCACCTCCACCGGCAGCTACGACGTGCGTCGGGTCGCTGCCGCCATCGTCGACGACGGCTCGATGCTCGAGTTGCGCGACCGTTGGGCCGCCAACGTGGTGACCGCCTTCGCCACGATCGGCGGACGCCCGGTCGGGATCGTCGCCAACCAGCCGATGATTCTCGCTGGCACGCTCGACATCCCGGCGTCGCAGAAGGCCGCCCGATTCGTCGCCCTGTGCGACGCGTTCAATCTGCCGATCGTCACGCTCGTCGACACGCCCGGGCTTCTACCCCGGCAAGGATCTCGAGTGGCGGGGCATGATCCGCCACGGGGCACAACTCGTCTACGCGCTACGCTCGCGCGACGGTGCCGCGGATCTGCGTGATCCTGCGCAAGAGCTACGGCGGCGCCTACATCGTGATGGATTCCAAGACCATGGGCAACGACCTGTGTCTCGCCTGGCCCTGGGCCGAGCTCGCCGTGATGGGCGCCGGCCAAGCAGCTGCGATCCTGCAGCGTCGGGCAACACCGGAGGAACGTGCGGCGTTCGAGGACGACTACGCCGAGCGCCTGCTCAACCCGTACGTCGCGGCCGAACGTGGGCTGGTCGACGCGGTGATCGATCCCGCAGAGACGCGAATCGAGATCGCCGCTGCGCTCGATGTGCTGCAGGACAAGCGCGAGTCCTTGAGCGGACGCAAGCACGGCAACAGCCCGCTCTGAGCGACGCTCAGATCTCGCCGACCGATGTCTGGTGCCTGGTGTGTCAGCTTCCGACCGGTTGCGGGGCGAGCGACCGTTCGGCACTAACGTGATCTCCGGGTCGGGGAGGAACCTCTGGCCACATCACCCCCGCAGTTCGCGCCACGAGAGGAAGCCACGTGCCCGACACCATCACCATCACCGACGACCGCACCGGTAAGACCGTCACCGTCCCGATCGAGGGCGGGGTGTTTCCCTCATCGGCGTTGCGCGAGCTCGACTCATCGCTGTACTGCTACGACCCCGCCTATCTGTCGACCGCATCGTGCAAGTCGGCGATCACCTACCTCGACGGTGATGCCGGCATCCTCCGCTACGGCGGATATCCCATCGAGCAACTCGCCGAGCAGTCGAGCTACCTCGAAGTCGCCTACCTGCTGTTGAACGGCGATCTGCCGAACAAGGAACAGCTCGACGTGTGGGTCAATGACGTCACGCATCACACGTTCATCCACGAGAACATGCGCAAGCGGTTCGTCGACGGATTCCACTACAACGCGCATCCGATGGGCATGTTCACCTCCGCTGTGGCCGCGCTCGGCACGTTCTACGAGGGGGCGAAGGACATCGACGATCCCAGCGCAGCGCGATCGTCAGATCCTGCGCCTGATCGCAAAGGCACCCACGATCGCGGCGATGTGCTACCGGTTCTCGGTGGGGCTCCCCTTCAACGCTCCGAGCAACGACCTGTCGTACCCGGCGAACTTCTTGAACATGATGTGGAAGATCGGGGATTACGAGGTCGACCCGGTACTCGAACGGGCGATGGAGGTGCTCTTCATCCTCCACGCCGACCACGAGCAGAACTGCGGCACCACGGCGATGCGTGTGATCGGGTCGAGCCACGCCGATCCGTACTCGTCGGCGGCAGGTGCCGCTGCGGCGTTGTACGGCCCGTTGCACGGCGGAGCGAACGAGGCGGTCGTCCGCATGCTCAGCGAGATCGGCTCCGCCGAGAACGTGCCGGCGTTCATCGAATCGGTCAAGGCCGGCGAAGGTCGTCTGATGGGCTTCGGCCACCGGGTGTACAAGAACTACGACCCGCGGGCGACCATCATCAAGAAGGCCGCGTACGACGTGTTCGAGGTGACCGGCAAGAACCCCTTGCTCGACATCGCCCTGAAGCTCGAAGAGGCGGCGTTGTCCGACTCCTACTTCATCGATCGCAAGCTGTACCCGAACGTCGACTTCTACTCCGGCCTGATCTACCAGGCGATGGGGTTCCCCGTGGAAATGTTCACCGTGCTGTTCGCGATCCCGCGCATGTCGGGCTGGCTGGCGCACTGGCAGGAGCTCCTCAACGACCCCGAGCAGAAGATCTCCCGGCCGCGTCAGTGGTACGCAGGCCCCGACGAGCGCAACTACGTCCCCATCGTCAACCGCTGATCGGCGCAGGTGTGTCAACTGGGGTCAGACCCCAGTTGACACACCTGGTCAGATGGCGTCGATGGCGGCGTTGAACGTCGGGCTCGGCCGCATGACGGCCGTGGCCTTGGCGGCGTCGGGGGCGTAGTAGCCGCCGATGTCGGCGGGCTGTCCCTGCACGGCGAGGAGTTCGTCGACGATCGTCTGCTCGTTGGCCGACAACTCCGCAGCGATCGGGGCGAACCGCGCCGCGAGCTCCGCGTCATCGGTCTGAGCCGCGAGTGCCTGCGCCCAGTACAGCGCGATGTAGAAGTGGCTGCCTCGGTTGTCGATCTGGCCGAGGCGTCGAGCGGGAGACTTGCCGTTCTCGAGCAGCTGCCCGGTCGCAGCGTCGAGCGTGTCCGCGAGGATCTGCGCCCGAGCGTTGCCGGTCACCTTCCCGAAGTGTTCGAACGACACGGCGAGCGCCAGGAACTCGCCGAGCGAATCCCAACGCAGGTAGTTCTCCTTCACGAGCTGCTGGACGTGCTTGGGTGCCGAACCACCGGCTCCCGTCTCGAACAGCCCACCACCGTTGAGCAGCGGCACGATCGACAACATCTTGGCACTGGTACCCAGCTCGATGATCGGGAACAGGTCGGTCAGGTAGTCGCGCAGCACGTTGCCGGTGACCGAGATCGTGTCGAGGCCCTCGCGCGCACGATCGATCGAGAACTGCGTCGCGGCAGCCGGCGCCAGTATTTCGATCTCGAGCCCCAAGAGGTCGTGGTCGCCGAGGTACTCGTTGACCTTGGCGATCAGCTGGGCGTCGTGCGCCCGGTTCGAATCGAGCCAGAACACCGCCGGAGCACCACTGGCGCGCGCCCGGTCGACGGCAAGCCGGACCCAGTCGCGGATCGGCTCGTCCTTCACCTGGCACATGCGGAAGATGTCGCCCGGCTGCACGGCCTGCTCCATCAACGCGTCGCCAGACGTGGCGTCGACGACGCTGATCGTGCCGGCGCTCGGCGCCTCGAAGGTCTTGTCGTGGCTGCCGTACTCCTCGGCCTTCTGGGCCATCAGCCCGACGTTCGGCACGCTGCCCATGGTCGACGGGTCGTATGCCCCGTTGGCGATGCAGTCCTCGATGACGGTCTGGTACACGCTCGCATAACTGCTGTCCGGGATGACCGCCTTGGCATCCTGCTGCTCACCGGCAGCGTTCCACATCTGGCCTGACGTGCGGATCATTGCCGGCATCGAGGCGTCGACGATCACGTCGCTCGGCACGTGCAGATTGCTGATGCCCTTGTCGGAGTCGACCATGGCGAGGTCCGGACCGTTCTCGTACACCGCAGCGATGTCGGCCTCGACGGCGGCTCGCTGATCGGCTGGCAGCGACTCGACAGCGCTCAGCACGCTCGCCCAACCATTGCGAGGATCGCCTCCGGCCGCCGCGATCGCCTCACCGTGCTTCGCGAACACGTCGGCGAAGAAGACCTCGACCGCGTGGCCGAAGATGATCGGGTCGGAGACCTTCATCATGGTGGCCTTGAGGTGGATCGAGAAGAGTACGCCCTGAGCTTTGGCGTCGCTGATCTGCTCGGCGAGGAACGAACGCAACGCGGCCACATCCATCGCAGTCGAATCGATCACTTCACCCGCGATCACCGGAACCGACTCCTTCAGCACGGTCGTGGTGCCGTCGGTCGCAACGTGCTCGATCCGAACCGCACCATCGGCGCCGACGGTGTACGACTGTTCGTTGGAGAAGAAATCGTTCGCCCCCATGGTGGCGACGTGGGTCTTCGAGTCGGGCGACCACTCCCCCATCGAATGCGGGTGCGACTTCGCATAGTCCTTGACCGCCTTGGGCGCCCGACGATCGGAGTTGCCCTGGCGCAGCACGGGATTGACGGCCGAGCCCATCACGGTGCCGTAGCGGGAACGCACCTCGATCTCGTCTGGCGTCGACGGCTCGTCGGGGTAGTCCGGGACGGCGTAGCCCTGTGCCTGCAGTTCGGCGATCGCCGCTTTCATCTGCGGCACCGACGCCGAGATGTTGGGGAGCTTGATGATGTTGGCCTGCGGGGTCAGGGCCAGTGCGCCGAGTTCGGCAAGCGCGTCGCCGGTTCGCTGCTGGGCCGTGAGCGACTCGGGGAACGTGGCGATGATGCGCCCCGCGAGCGAGATGTCGCGGGTCTCCACTCCAACACCCGCCGCCCCGGCAAACGCCTCGATGATCGGCAGGAACGAGTACGTGGCAAGCGCCGGCGCCTCGTCGGTGAAGGTGTAGATGATGGTGGACGTGTTCTCGTTCATGGGGGCACCTGTTCGCTCGACTTGTCTACAACTTGTCTACACCATACATCGGCGACCAGACCGCTCCACAGTGGGCACGGCTGGGAGCCGGTGAGCATCGGCGTCGCGTGGTCGACATCTCGCCGCTCGCCGCGAACACCTAACCTCGGCCCCGATGGACTTCGCCTGGACCCCTGAGCAGACCGCCCTCCGAGAACACGCCCGCAAGGTCGCTGTGGAAGCGGTCGAGCGTCACGGTCGCCACAACGATTCGTGGATCAACGGGTTCTCCAAGGACTTCGCGACGGAGATGGCCGCGCACGGCTGGATCGGCATGACCTGGCCGACCGAGTTCGGCGGCGGCGGCCAGCCCGCGATCAACCGCCTGATCGTCGGCGAGGAACTGATCGCCGCTGGCGCCCCGATCGCCGCGATGTGGTTCGCCGACCGCCAGATGGGTCCCACGCTGATCCACTACGGCACCGCCGACCAGCAGGCAGAATTCCTCCCCGGGATCCTGTCGGGCGAGACCACATGGTGCATCGGCATGTCCGAGCCCAACTCGGGCTCCGACCTGGCGTCGCTCTCCACCAGCGCCGTCCGCGACGGCGACGACTTCGTGATCAACGGGCAGAAGATCTGGACGAGCTTCGGCGAACTCGCCGACTACTGCTACCTGATCTGCCGCACCGACGCCGACGGTCCTCCCCACAAGGGCATCAGCGAAGTGATCGTGCCGATGGACACGCCCGGCATCGAGGTGCGTCCGATCACCGACATGACGACCAACCGTCACTTCTGTGAAGTGTGGTTCACCGACGTCAGGGTTCCCGTCGTCAACCTGGTCGGGGTCGAGGGCAACGCCTTCAAGCAGACGATGGCACAACTCGAACACGAGCGTGGCGGCATCGATCGCCTCGTCTCGAATCAAGCGCTGTACGAACTGGCACTCGAACGGGCCGACCGGAGCGACCCACGAGTGCGCCAGGAGATCGCAGCGATCGAGACCGGCTACCGCATCGGTCGGATCCTCGTGACCCGCGAGGTCCTCCGTCAGGCGCCGGCGGGATTCTCAGCCGCGACCAAGTGCTTCTGCACCGAGCACGAGATCCGAGTGGCCGAGTTCGTCGCGGCCGTGTTCGGCGCCGACGCGATGCTCTGGGACGAGGTCACCCGTGGCCTCGTCTATGCCCCCGGCTACACGATCATGGGCGGCACGTCCAACATCATGCGGAACATCCTGGGCGAGCGCGTGCTCGGCCTTCCCCGCGAACCTCGCTGAACCGTTCGTCGGAGCACCTGACGCCGTCCGGATCGGTTGTACCCTCGGGGCCATGGGGTTCGACACAGCGTGCTGCGCCACCACGCTGAGTGCTGGTCAGGTGAACGATGGCGCAACGCGCTGAGTTCCTCGAACTCTCCGTTTCCGACGCCACGCTCGGCGCGTTGCGCTGGTCGGGGTTGCTCGGCGCCCCCACCGTCGTCGCCGTGCACGACATCTCCTCGAACGCCTGGGCGTGGGACCCGCTGGCACATCACCTCGCCGGCGCTGCGGATCTCGTCGCGGTCGACCTGCGCGGTCGAGGCCGGAGCTACGAGGCGCCGCCGCCCTACGGCATCGAGCAACACGCCGCGGACATCGCGTCGATCATCGAGCAGCTCAGCGGTCCGCTGGTCCTGATCGGACATTCGATGGGTGCCTTCGTGGTCGAGATGGTCGCGGAGCGACGCCCGGACCTCGTGCGTGACATCGTCCTCGTCGACGGTGGTACGCCGGTGGCCGGCCCGGCGGACGGCGACATCGACGCAGCGCTCGAGCTCATGCTCGCTCCCGACATCGAGCGGATCCGCACCGTCTGGCCAGATCGTGTGTCGTACCACTCGATGTGGGCGGGCCACCCGGCGTTCGGCGACGGCATCAGCCCCGACCTCGAACGCAATCTGCTTGCCGACCTGATCGGAGTCGACGGTGGGTTTCGCACTGCCGTCGACGAGGCCGCTGTACGCACCGACGGCCATGACCTGCTCGCGGACCCGCAGGTGCGCACGCTCCTCGATCGGCGTCAGCAGCCCACGACGATCGTGCGTGCCCAGTACGGGATGCTCGGTGGCCCTCCCCCGTTCATCACCGACGATGTCCGGGCCAGGTACCCGCAGCACCACTGGGTCGATGCGCCCGGACTCAATCACTACACCGTCATCAACAGCGCTGACGGTGCGGCACTCGTGGCACGGTCGCTCCGCGACATCCTGATCGACTGATCGACTGATCGACTGATCGACTGATCGGTGCCGCCGGGCCGATCGACACCATCGACGTGGCGTCATCTACGTTGCCGTGATGGAGCACGTTCGATTCGGAAGAACCGGCCTACGGGTGTCACGACTCTGCCTCGGCACGATGACCTTCGGCTATCAGAGCGACGACGACACCTCGTTCTGCGATCATGGACGCCGCCGCCGAGGCGGGAATCACGTTCTTCGACACCGCCGACGTGTACCCGAACGGTGCGCCACCTGAACTCTTCGGCCGCACCGAAGAGTTGATGGGATCGTGGATGCAGGGCAAGCGTGATCGCTTCATCGTGGCCACCAAGTGCCACTTCCCCACCGGGCCGATGCCGTGGGACGCCGGCAACAGCCGCCAGAACATCATGCGTGCAGTCGATGCGTCGCTGCGACGGCTTGCGCACCGACCACATCGACCTCTATCAGGTGCACTCGTGGGATCCGGTCACCCCGATCGATGAGACGTTGCAGGCCATGGACGACCTCGTGCGCTCGGGCAAGGTGCGCTACGTCGGCTGCTCCAACACGTTGGCCTACCAACTCGCCCGGTCGGTCGGGCGCAGCGAGGTGCTCGGTGTCACCCGGTTCGAGAGCGTGCAGCCCCGCTACAACCTGTTGTTCCGAGAGAACGAACGAGAGCTGTTCCCACTGTGCGCCGAGGAACGCATTGCGGTGATCCCCTACAACCCGCTGGCCGGTGGGTTGCTCACCGGCAAGCATCGCCCCGGGGCACCGACCGAAGGAACCCGCTTCACCCTGGGACACGCCGGAGCGCGTTACCAGGAGCGCTACTGGCAGGACGCGATGTTCGCAACGGTCGCCGAGTTCCAACAGATCGCCGAGGACGCCGGAATCCCGATGACCACGCTGGCGATCCGCTGGGTGCTGGCCAATCCGGTGATCACGTCGCCGATCATCGGGCGCGTCGCGACCCGACCAGCTGGCCGCGTCGATCGCTGCGCTCGACGAGCCCCTCGACGACGACCTGCGCCGTCGACTCGACGAACTCACCCACGAGTACCGGTTCGGCGACCACGTCCGCTGACTTCGGCCGCGCCCTGCATCGACGCCGTCGCAACCGGTCCCCGATTGCTACGGTGCCGTCGGGCGATTCGACGAAGGGGACCGGGGGCGACATGTACGACACGATCGTGGTGGGAACAGATGGGTCTCCGTCGGCGGCGATCGGCAGTGCAACACGCCGCATCGCTGGCGGCTGCGACCGGCGCTCACCTGCACGTCGCCATGGCCGAACCTTCGATTCCGATGATGGTTGCTCCCGACATGATCGTTGCCACGGCCGAGTGGGGCACGGCGACCGACCAGGCCACTCGAGCCGCACTCGAGTCCGCAGCCGAGATCGCGGCCGCCGCCGGCGTCGAGGCGACCACACATCAGGTGACGGGCGATCCGGCCGACGCGCTGCTCTCGTTGTGCGACGACGTGAAGGCCGATCTGCTGGTCGTCGGCAGCCGCGGCATGCACGGCGCCCGCCGATTCCTGCTCGGCAGCGTGTCGAGTCGATGCGCCCACCATGCCCACCGGTCGATCCTGATCGTCCACACCGACTGAGAGCTTCCTTGACCACCCCACTTCCCGACGCAACCGAGCTCGCAGCCCTCGTCCGCTCCGGTCAGGCCTCCCCCGTCGAACTCGTCGACGAGGCCATCGCCAGGGTCGAACGACTCGACCGGACGATCAACGCGGTGATCCACGAACGCTTCGATGCTGCCCGGGCCGAGGCGACGCGGTGAACTTCCCGACGGACCGTTCCGAGGGGTGCCGTTCCTCGTGAAGGACCTCGGCTGTGAGATGGCCGGCGAGCCGCACACCAGGGCAACCGGGCGCTCAAGGACGCCGACGTCCGAGCTGCCCGGCGACTCCTTCCTCTACGAGTCGATTCGAGGCGCCGGGTTCGTCACCCTCGGCCGGACGAATACTCCGGAGTTGGGCGGCACGATCACGACCGAACCCGAGGCGTTCGGTCCCAGCCGCAAACCCTGGAACTCGACCATTCCACCGGTGGCTCGTCCGGCGGATCGGCAGCCGCCGTCGCCGCAGGGATGGTGCCGATGGCGCACGCGAGCGACGGTGGCGGTTCGATCCGTGTACCCGCCAGCGAGTGCGGGCTCGTCGGGCTCAAACCGAGCCGCGGACGAATCTCGCAGGGCCCCAAGGTCGGCGAAGGCTGGGCTGGCGCCACCACTGACGGAGTGGTGTCGCGGTCCGTGCGCGACACCGCCGCCATGCTCGACGTGATGTCGGGGCGCCGCGTCGGCGATCCCTACACCGCGGCACCCCCGACGCGGCCGTTCGCCGACGAGGTCGGTGTCGAGCCCGGTCGCTTGCGTATCGGGCTGGCTCCCTCGCACGCCGGCGTACAGACCGACGCCGAATGCGTGGCTGCCGTCGAGGCGGCCGGTTCGTTGCTGGAGACGCTCGGCCACGAGGTCGAGGTCGCACAACCGGAGGCGTTCTTCGACGACGAGTTCTCCCGGCACTTCGTCACGATCGTGGCGGTCGCCACCGCCGTCGACTTCGCCGACATGGGCGAGGCGATCGGGCGTCCGATCACCGAGGACGACGTCGAAGCGAGCAACTGGGTGATGGGGTCGATCGGTCGCGTCTGTCTCGGCTGCCGACTACCTCGCGTCGGTCAACTGGGTGCACTCCTGGTCGCGACGATTGCACGCCTGGTGGGACGACTTCGACGTGTTGGTCAGCCCGGTGATCGCCGTGCCGCCGCCCCCGATCGGGTGGCTCAGCGATCCCGAACTGGGCACCGAACGGCTGACGAGCATCCTGCAGTTCACCGCCCAGTTCAACGTGAGCGGGCAACCGGCGATGTCGCTCCCACTGCACTGGAGCGAGGACGGGCTCCCCATCGGCGTGCAGTTCGTCGGGCCGATCGACGACGAGGCACTGCTGATCAGGCTGGCGGCACAGTTGGAGACGGCGGCGCCCTGGGCCGACCGTGTCCCGGACCTCTACGGCTGACGCACGGCGGTCTCGGACCGCCAGGATGTCGTCATGACGCTACGCGTGATGACGTGGAACCTGTGGTGGCGGTTCGGCGACTGGGAGCAGCGTCGACACGCCATCGTCGACACGATTCGTACCGTCGACCCCGACGTGCTGTGCCTGCAGGAGGTGTGGGCGACGTCCGGCGGGGTCGGCATGGCGACCGTGCTCGGCGACGAGCTCGGCTACCACTCGGCCAGCACGACGCCGATCGGGCGTCACGAGGTCGGTTTCACGAACGCCGTCCTCTCGCGGTGGCCGAGCAGCATCTCCGCCGACGAGGCACTGCCGTCTGCGGACGGGACACCGGGTCACCGCAGGATCGTTGCCGCGTCGGTGGCGACGCCGTGGGGGACGTGGCCGATCGTGTCGACACACCTCGACCACCGGTTCGACGGCTCAGCCACCCGCCAGGCCCAGTGCAGGCGGCTGCTCGAGCTGGCCTCGATCTGGCGGGGAGAGCCCACGACCGACCTGCCGGTGATCGTCGGCGCCGACCTCAACGCCGTCGCCGACAGCGCAGAGGTTCGCATGCTGACCGGCCGGGAGCCGGGAATCGCCGGGATCGTGTTCTCCGATGCGTGGGAGCAGGTGGGCGACGGGCCCGGCCCGACCTGGTGCCGGGAGAACCCCCACGCAGCCGACAGTGCCTGGCCGGAACGGCGGATCGACTACGTGCTCGTGTCGTGGCCGCGTCCCAAGCCGGTGGGCAATCCGGTCAACGGCGCATCGCGTGGGTACCGAACCGGTCTCCGTCGCTGGGCAACCGGTCTGGCCGAGCGATCACGCAGCGGTGGTGGTCGACATCACGACTCCCGGATAGGTCCGCGGACGAGGTGTCGAGCGCGGACGGCGCCGGGCGCTGGGTCCAGCACCCCGGTCCGATGGCGCCGACGTCGTGGTGCAATGCTCGCCGGATGACCACCGCCGAGCAGTCCGCCGCCGCAGCACTGCGCCCGGCCAACCCGCTGACGGTGCGCGCCGTACCGGAACCTGTGGTTCAACAACGTGGCGTTCTTCCTCGTCGCCAACGCCCAGCGATTCGTGTTCGGCTGGCTGGTGCTCGACGGGCTGCTGCGCAGCGAGAGTGTGCAGGGTCTCGTGGTGTTCACGCTCGGTCTCCCGGCGGCATTCCTGGTGCTGCAGGCAGGCGCCTGGGCCGATCGCTGGGATCGCCGCAAGATGCTGATCGTCACGCAGTTGGCCGGCGGTGCCGTGATGGCCGCAACGGCCATCATCGTGGGCTCGGGTGCGATCAGCCTGGCATGGGTGATCCTGGCAACACTGCTCGCTGGTTCTGCCGCCGCGATCGGTTCGCCCGGTTCGGTCGGCGATGATCCCGGCGCTCGTCGCCAAGGACCAGCTCTTCGGCGCCATCGCGTTGAATGCGATCGCGATCACCCTGTCGATGATCCTGGGACCGGTGCTCGCCAAGGTGGCCGGCGACCTGTTCGGGTTCGAAGGCGCGTTCTGGTTCCAGGCGATCCTGATGTTCGTCGGCGTGCTGTTCCTCCTTCGCCTCGAGGTGCCGCCGCACGAGGAGATCCGCGAGCGGCGTTCCGTCGTCCGACGAGACCCGCACGGCGCTGCGCCACGTGCTCGACGATCCGCACCTCAAGACGCTTGTTCGGGCTGCTGCTCACGGCGAGCCTCACGATCAATCCGTCGATCATGGTGACGATCCAGGCCCACGTGAAGGACGAGCTCGGCCAGGACGCCGGCCAGGCGGCGCTCCCGCTGGCCCTGCTGGGGCTCGGCATCGCGATCACCTCGTTCGTGGTCATGCGCAAGGGCGACATGAAGAACAAGGGCGCCGTCTTCCAGCGGGCGATGATCTGCGGAACGGTGATCACGTTCCTGACGGGCCGCACGACGACGTTCGGGCAGGTACTGGTGCTCGCGTTCTTGATGGGCCTGGCGGGCGGGTTCTTCATCAACATGAACCAGGGCCTGGTCCAAGCCAACACACCGCCCGCCCTGATGGGCCGGGTGATGGGGCTCTACACACTGGTCAACGTCGGGCTGATGCCGTTCGGTGCACTCGCCATCGGCATCCTCGCCTCGCGGATCGGCACCGGCAATGCGATCAGCCTGGCGGCAGCGATCGGCTTCGCTGTGGTGATGACGACCTACGTGCGCAACACCGAACTCCGCCGCCTCGACTGACGTTCGATCGGGACCCGTCGGCGCGTTCGAACGCGAACGCCGCACCACTACGGTCGGCGCCATGGCTCGCATCCGACCCGTCGTCGTCGCGTGCCACGCTGACGGTGACCGGCGTGGCCGCTGGGATGCGCCACGTTGACGACAGCGTCGAGTGCTGTCGTTGCCACTGCGCCAGACGAGAGCGTGCCGCCTGTCACGCTCGCCGATGTCGCCCCGGTCGGCACCAACGCAACTGACACGACCGACGTCGGCACAACCAGCACGACGACCCCTGCAACAACGATCCCCGAGAACATGGCGCCCGAGCCCGACGTCGAACAGCCCGACGAGGCCACCGCCGCACCTGCCCTGCCCCCGCAGGTGCGGAGCTCGGAGATTCCACTCGGGTCGATCGTGCTGGCCGTTCTGGTGCTCGTGGTCGTCGGCGTGGCCTCCTACGCGCCTCGCACGCCGCCCCGTCGGTCGCGGACAGGCGCCCTCGACGAGCGACCAGGCTCTCGACGAGCACGTCGGCCCAGTCGGCCGGGATGTCACGCCCCCGCCGCGCCGCCGCGCCCGACAACCGACACCGCCACGCTCGACTTCCTCCTCGATCTCGGCGAGTCGCTGGTCGACGCCGGTGACGCCGGTCAACCACGTCGAGTCGACGCTGCGGACCGTCGCAGGCGTCAACGGGATCGACGATGTCGGCGTGTTCGTGCTGCCGACCGCGCTCATCGTGTCGCTTCCCGACGGCGGAGATGTCAAGACAGAGGTGAGCACTGCCGGCCAGGTTCAGCTCCGATTGGATCAGATCGATGACGTGCTCGCACTCGTCGCCGATGCCGAGGCCGGCAGCATCGATGCCGTCGACGGCCGACGCCGCCTGGCCGAGATCCGGGCGTCGTCGCCGCCTACATCGGCCGGGCGTGGCGCTCCTCGGCTACGTCTGCTCCACGATCGGCCTCGCCGTCATCCTGCGGGCCGGGTGGCGCGAGACCCTGATCGCAGGTGTGCTCGGCCTCGTGATCGGGGCCTTTCGGCTGTCGACACGGCGCCTCCACACGTCGTATCAACCGTTCGTGCCGCTGATCTCGGCGACCGCGGTGTCGATCTCGGTGTTCGCCACGGCCAGGATCGTGGACGGCCTCGTGACGTTCCCGCTCCTCGTCGCTCCGCTGATCACGTTCCTGCCCGGCGCGTTGCTGACGATCGCCGTGCTCGAACTCGCTACCGGACAGATCGTCTCCGGCACGTCTCGTCTCGCGTCGGGGGCGCTCCAACTGGTGCTCCTTGCACTCGGCATCGTCGCAGGCGGTCAGCTCGTCGGCGTGCCAGCCGGCGACCTGCGCGGTGACCCCAGTGGCCTGTTGGCGACGGTCGCGCCGTGGATCGGCGTCGCCGTGTTCGGCCTCGGCGTGGCGCTCTTTCACGGCGCGCGCCCGTCGGCGAGGATCTGGATCCTCCTGGTGCTCTACGTCGCGTACTCCGGCCAAGTGATCGGCGGGCTCTTCTTCGGCAGTGCGCTGTCTGCGTTCTTCGGAGCGGTCGCGATGACGCCGGTCGCCGTGCTCGCCGCTCGTCAGCCGTCCGGGCCGGCGCCGCTGGTGACATTCCTGCCGGGATTCTGGATCCTCGTACCCGGTGCACTGGGACTCGAGGGTGTGAGCCGGCTGCTCGGCGACGGCGGCACGGCGGGCACCGGCACCCTGGTCACCACGGTCACGTCGATGGTCGGCATCTCACTCGGCATCCTGCTCGGCCTCACCCTCGTCGCCGACGACCCGGAACGCCCGTGGGCTCAAACTCGCCGCCAACGCTGACCCCACCAGCAGCCCGATCGGGGCCCTAGCCTCCACGCCATGGTTGATGGCACCGACCCGAACGAACGTGGCCGATCGGAAGACGATCCGACGTCGGACTACGGGGACTTCCCGCTCAAGCAGTTCCTCGGGATGGAGTTGACCGGCGACGAGCCCGGAGTGGGGATCGCCACCGTCGACCTCGGCGCTGCGCATCTCAACCCCAACGGTGTCGCACACGGAGCGGTGCTGTTCGCCCTGGTCGACACCGCGATGGGGAAATCGACGATGAGCGTGATCGATGAGCCCGGCCGGTACTGCGCCAGCATCGAGGTCTCGCTGCGATTCATCCGACCGGCAGTGGCCGGAGAACTGACGGCAACGGCAACGGTCGTCAAGCGGGGTCGCAACGTCGTCCATCTCGACGCGCGCGTGGTCGGCAGCGACGAGCGCCTCGTTGCAACGGCGGCCGGCACCTTCGCCATCCTCGGCGGATGACGCGGACCCGAGAGGTGAGCACGATGTCGGATGTCTTCTTCGCAAAAGTTGGCTGGTGGCTGTTCATCCTGTCTGCGATGTTGTTCGGATGGGCTGCGATCCGGGCCCGGGATTGGGTGGCAGCGGCCGGAGCAGGTGCCTTCTTCATCGCCAACATCAGCTTCATGGTTCCCATCTACCGGTCCCGCAATCGCGAGCGCGAAGCGCCCCCGCAGCACACGACGCCATCCTGATCGGGTCGAAGCATCGAGGCCGTCCATCCCTTCTCGACGGCCGAATCGGCAACGACGCGCTCAGTCGCTGCGATGCACCGCGGCGTGAAATCCGTCGAGGAGATGATCCGAGAAGACCCGAGCGACGAGCTCGCCTCGCGTGCCGAAGCCGGTCTTGGCGAAGATGGCCTTCACGTGGTCGCGGACCGTGTGCGGGGAGATGCTCAACTCCGCCGCGATCTCCCTCGTCGCCAGACCGCGCGCCAGTTGGATCACGATCTCGATCTCACGTTCGGTGAGACCGTAGGCCTCGAGCAGAATCGGAGTGAGATCAGCGGCCCGCGCTGGCTCGATCATCACCGCGACCGAGCCGCGAGCGCCTTCCATCGGAATGGCCGTCACCCGGCGCCACACGCCAGAGGTTCCGTGCACGCGAGTTGCGACATGCGACGAGGACCGGCTGGCGCGAGCCCTGGTGACCACGTTGCGAACGATGGCAGGGAGCCCGTCTTCGTCGACACCAACGGTGCGCAGATCGTCGAGCATCCGTCCGGCCTCGATCGTGAGATCCTCGACCCGGTTGTCGCCGTCGACGACCAGCATCGACGCGGTGCCTCTCGCCTCCACGTCGAGGGCCATCACACCGGCCCGCAACGACTTGGCGATGATCGGCACCAGGTTCGCGACGTGGCGACACTCCTCGTCGGTGAAGGGACCGTCTTCGAGCGACCGAAGCAGGCTCACCACACCCCAACAGCGGGATCCGAGCACGAACGCGGCGCGTAGCTCGTCGGCAACCCCCAGCTGCGCATAGAGGTTGGCGTAGATCGGCGCCCGCTCGAGATCGCCGTCCGTCGCGTCGTACAGCGTCGCGACCGAGGTGGTACTGCGTGCGAGATCCGTGAACTTGTTGTAGCCAGGGGCGAGCAGTTCGTTGTCCCAGAATGGCGCACACGCTTCAGCCGCGAACCCTTCCACCATGCCACCTGTCGGAAGCAGCGTGTCGGGGTCCACCGTCATCAGCGCACCCCACGAGAACGTCGCTACATCGTGCAATGCCGCTTGGGTGGCTTCGAGCGTGACGGTCAGGTCAGGGTTGTCCTCGTCCAGGCGACGGAGGCGATCACGGGCACGCGTGACGTCGGCGACGGTCATGACTCGACCCTAGAACGAGCGCCTCGATCGGAACATCCCCCGATCGAGGGGGCCCTCCCCCTGCTCGGAGGTCCAACAAACGCTCGCTGGAGGGATTCACACGCAACACCAGCTTCCGTACCGTTGTCGGCGCGCCCGCCGGTCCGACAATTGGCGTCGCGGCAGCTCGCCCGACGTACGAGCAGGTCTTCGCCGACCTCGCCGGGGAACGGGTGGAGACGTTGCATCGCTCCTACGGCAACAACAACCGAAAGGACCATCAGCATGACCGACATCGACGTGAACACCCAGACCACGAGCACCCCGCCCGAGGTGATGGACGCCGTCATGGCTCGCCACTTCGAAGCTGAAGCGGCCCACGACCGCGAAGGAATCCTGGCCACGCTCACGGAGGACGCCGAGCACGAACCGGTGGGTTTCCCGGGCGCCCCCTTCCACAGTCACGACGAACTGATGGGGTTCTACGAGGTGCTGTTCGAAGAACTCGAACAGGTCGGCATCACCCCCGTGCGACGACTTCACGGCCACAACTTCCTCGTCGACGAGATCCAGTATCTCGGCCGCGCCTACAACGACTTCATGGGATTCGAATTCGGCCCCGAGGGAAAGCCCGTCGACTTCCGACTTCTGCACGTCTGCGAATTCGAGGGAGACCGCATCAGCCGCGAACAGGTCTGGCTCGATGTCAACGCCATCCGCCGGCAATCCGCTGACTGAGGCCGCGAACGATCCGGCCGTCCGGGGGTTCGGGTTCGTCTAGCGTCGGCGCGGTGTTGACCGTGTTCCTCACTCACCAGACCGAAGACCTCGACGCCTACTACGGCCGGGCACTGCCGAAGCTGCAAGCCATCGCGGAGGTCGTGCTGAACCCGCTCGATCGCGACCTCGACACGTCCGAGCTGGTTGCCGCGGCGTCAGGGTGCGAGGTGATCATCGCTCACCGTTCGACGCCTGGTGACGCCGCATTGTTCTCGAGTCTTCCGGGTCTCCTTGCGTTCATGCGTTGTGCCGTCGACATCAGCACGATCGACGTGTCGGCGGCCAGCGCTGCAGGCGTGCTCGTCGGCCATGCCGACAAGAGCTTCATCCCGTCGACCGCCGAGTTGGCGGTCGCGCTGATGCTCGACCTCGCTCGGAATGTGACCGAGTCGACGATCGACTTCCGCGCCGGCCTCCGCCCAGCCCAGCGCCAAGGGGTCCAGCTGAGGGGTCGCACCGCAGGGATCATCGGATACGGGGCGATCGGCACGTATCTCGCCGACGTCCTGCGCAGCATGGGTATGTGTGTGCTCGTCTCCGACCCGATCGCAGACTCCACCAGCGATGGTTTCGAACAGTGCGAGCTCCACGAGCTGCTCACACGATCAGATTTCGTGCTTCCACTCGCCCCGGCGACCCCGTCGACGGTGAACTTGATCGACGCTGAGGCACTTCGGAACATGCGCCCCGGCGCCATGCTCGTCAATGTCTCGCGAGGCGAGCTGCTCGACGAAGGCGCCGTCGCTGCAGCGCTCGACTCCGGCCATCTGGGCGGCCTGGCGATGGATGTCGGACGCGACCAGGACGATCGTCCGTCGCCGGAGCTGGCACGGCGCCCTGGCGTCATCGCGACACCCCACCTCGGGGGGCTCACGCCGGAGAACGCCGATGCCCAGGCGTTCAGTTCGGTCGAACAGGTCACGGCCATTCTCCAAGGCGCCATGCCACCCCGTACCGTCAATGCCGAGCACGCCCGTCGCCTGCGGTCCTGGTGGGAAGCTGGCCACGAGGCCGAGGAGACACCATGACCCAGTACGCCACCTATCCATCGCTCGCCGATCGCGGCGTGTTCATCACGGGAGGGGCTGCCGGGATCGGCAGCGCACTGGTCGAGGAATTCGCCCTGCAGGGCTCCAAGGTCTTCTTCGTCGACAAAGACGTCGACGAAGCGGCCGCCACGGTGCGTCGCTGCGTGGAGCAGGGCGTCACACATGCGCCGGAGTTCTGCGAAGTCGACCTGCTGGACATCCCGGCGCTTCAGCGAGCATGCACATCGGCGGTCGAATCACTCGGCAGCGTCGAGGTGCTGGTCAACAACGCCGCCAACGACGATCGACACGACTGGCGTGAGGTGACCCCCGAGTACTTCGACAACCGGATCAACACGAACCTGCGGCACTACTTCTTCGCCATCCAGGCGCTCGCGCCACAGATGATCGAGGCCGGACGGGGCTCGATCATCAACATCGGGTCGAGCAGCTACCTCATGCAGGAGGACATGTTCCCCGGCTACGCCATCGCCAAGTCAGCGGTCGAGGGCATCACCCGAACAATGGCTCGCACCTTCGGGGTCGACGGTGTTCGGGTCAACACGGTGATGCCGGGTTGGGTTCCGACCGAGCGGCAACTCACGAAGTGGTGGACTCCAGAGGCAGAGGAGGCGACGATGACCGATCAAGCGATCAAGCGACGCATCACACCGGCCGAGTTCGCCCAGATGGTGCTCTTCCTTGCTGCCGACGACGGGGCGGCGTGCACGGCTCAGAACTTCCTCGTCGATGGTGGCCGCTTCTGAGCGGCTCGACCCGACGGTTGCGCTGAGATCAGCCGTGCTGCACACCCGTCGGTCGGTCCGGTCCGATCACCGACACCCGCTCGCCATAGCGGCTGTGGGGGTGGTAGTCCCAGACGGCGTGATGCTGCGTGCAGCGGTTGTCCCACAAGGTCAGCGTGTTGGGTTCCCACCTGACCCGGCAGTGCAGGCGCGGTGTCGTGGCGATGTGTTGGAACAGCATGTCGAGCAGCGCCCGGCTCTCCCATCGCCGCAGCCCCGTGATGTGCGACGTGAAGCCGCTGTTCACGTACAGCACCTTGCGGCCGGTGACCGGGTGCACGGCCACGACGGGATGTTCGTTGCGCGGGTAGCCGCCTTCGGGTGGGGTTGATCCGTAGCTGCCGACGTATGGCACGCCACCGTCGTGAACGGCGGTGAGACCTTCGAGGAACGACTGCATCGCGGGTGACAGCAGTTCATAGGCGAGGTACATGTCGGCGTAGAGGGTGTCGCCGCCACCGACCTCGGGGGTCTCGGTGATGTACAGCGCGGACGCGAGCGGAGGGATGACATCGCAGGTGACGTCGGTGTGCCACGCGTCGCCCGCCGTGTAGGGCGAGTCCTTGGTGGTCTTGACGATCAGCAGTTCCGGATCCGTCTCACGTGCGTGGTTCATCGGGTGGACGTGCAGATCACCGAAGTACCGACCGAACGCCTTGTGTGCTTCCCGGTCGAGGTGCTGCTCTCGGAACACGAGGACGCTCCAGTCGGCGAACGCCTGGTGCAGGTCGCTGAGCTGGTGCTCGTCGAGCGGCCGCGAGAGATCGAGTCCGACGACCTCTGCCCCCAGGTGCGGTGTCAGCGACGTCACCTCAAAGCTGCCGTAGCCCGCGGTGCCGGCCCCACGTCCGGTCTCGACAACGGTCATGTCCACTCCTTGTTCGCCCATTGATGAATTGACAGTCAGCGGTGACCCAGCACGGCCAGGGCCGCGATTGCCGATCCCCGAGCGCCGGCCATGTCGAGATCGGTCACGAGCGCGAACGAAGCGACCTTGCGCTGCTCGTCACGCAACAACGTGTGTTCTTCGACCCGTTCGAGGAACCAATCGCGGAACGACGGCTCGGCCTCGACCACGCCGCCGCCGAGCAGGTACAGGTCGGGGTCGGTGAAGTTGGCGGCGATGGTGAACAGACGGCCGAGCGCCATCGCTTGTTGCTCGAAGATGTGGAGGGCCATCTCGTCGCCGCGCACGCCGAAGCCCCGCACCTGTTTGGCAGCCTCGAGCGGGTCGACGCCCACGAGCTCGTGATCGGGGTAGCGCGTCAACCAATAGGGCAGGAGGTTGTTCCGGATACCGGTGAGCGACGCAACGCTCTCGGCATCACCGGCAAAACCGCAGTTACACCTCGGGGTCGGTTGCCCATCGTCGAGCAGGCCGTCCATCGGGATGTGGACGTGTCCGAGCTCGCCCGCCATCCCGGCCGCGCCCTTCACGATCCGTCCACTCTCGATCACACCGCCGCCGAGGCCGGTGCCGACAATCACCGAGACCGACGATCGCTCGCCGCCGACCGCTCCGAAGTGCTCGTGGTGGGCGTACAGCGCCGCAGCATTGGCATCGTTGCTGTAAACGACCGGCAGGCCGAGCTCGACCTCCAGCGCGGTCCGGAAGTCGTAGCCCTTCCATCCGTCGTGCGCGAAGTTGGTGCCGCCGCGCGATGAGATCACACCGTCAGCGGTCGCCGGGCCCGGTGTGTCGAGGCCGACTCCGAACACCTGTGATCGGTCGATGTCGGCCAACTCGATCGCCGCATCGAAGGCCTCGCGAAGCGCGCCGATCGCGGCGGCCGGACCTTCGGTGACACGACTCGGCAACTCGACCAGACGGTCGATCAGGAAGTGCCCATCGCGATCCATGACCGTGAACTTGTTCGCCGTCCCGCCGTTGTCGAGCCCGACCAGATACGAACCCGAGCCGGTCACGCGAGCACCGGAGTCACGGTGCGGCTCATCTGCGGAGCTGTTGGACTTGTCGCAATGATCACGAGACAGTGATCCTACGGCCGGAGCCTGTGGTGCATCTGATCGTCCTCGGGCTCACAGGACCTCGTACACGAAGTACTGGACCTTGATCGTGTTCCCGTACTCGGGGTGCCGCGGCAGATACGGCATCGGTTCGGTGCCGAAGGTTCGCTCCCAGAGGCCGTCGCGCTCCAACTCCTGGAGCCGCGCGCCGTAGTCCTGATCTCGCATGATGTCGTCTCGCTGCGAGAACACGACGTACCCGCCGCTGCGCACGATGCGACACAACTCGCGGAGGATGTCATTGGTCTCGAAGTACGTCAGCGCCCCGATGAAGTTGACAGCATCGAATTCGCCATCCGCGAATGGGAGCGGGAAGACCTGCATGTCGACGCGCTCGACACGCTCGTAGGCGCCGGTCTGCCCGGCGAGAGCGAGCAGCCTGGCGGAGACGTCGATGCCCTCGATGTGTTCGTAGCCAAGCTTCCTCAGGGCAGTTCCGGTGAGCCCTGAACCGCACGCCGCATCCAGTATCCGGCTCTCCTTGGGGACGAAGTTCTTCAGGATCGCAGCTGCGGTCTCCGGGCCGACGTAGCCCCACTCGTCGAACGTCGCGTCGTACACGCCGGTCTCCGCGAACTTGTCGTAGTCGCGCTCCACGATCGTGCTGTCCGTGGAGGCACCCGGGCCCCAGATGTCGGGGGTGTCGTTGGTGATGCCCGATGCCACGAACTCTCCCTCGTTTGATCGTCCGGTGAGGCCAACCACCGTAGCGAGCGCCGACGCCACCGCTGGCGGCAGACATCGGGCACGATCGGATGCGGCCCTACTGACACAGGTCTCGGCGTAGCGTCGTGAACATGACCGCCATGACGATCGACCCGCCACTTCGCTGGGGAATCCTCTCCACCGCACGGATTGCAGCCAAGAACGTCGTGCCGGCGCTGCAGGCGGCACCGGGTCATGAGATCGTCGCGGTCGCCTCGCGGGATCTCGGCCGGGCGAGAACTTGGGCAGCGGCACACGACATTGCGACCGCCTACGGGTCCTACGACGACCTGCTCGCAGACCCCGCCGTCGAGGCAATCTACAACCCGCTACCAAATCACCTGCATGTCGAGTGGTCGATCGCGGCGCTCGAGGCGGGCAAACACGTGCTGTGCGAGAAGCCGCTCGGTCTCGACACGACCGATGCCCGCCGGCTCGTCGAGGCGGCGGCACGCCACCCAGATCTCGTCGCGATGGAGGCGTTCATGTATCGCTTCCACCCACAGTGGATCGCGGCGCGCGGCCTCGTCCTTGAAGGTCGAATCGGCGAGCTCAGGACCCTGCAGACGTTCTTCAGCTACTTCAACGACGATCCGACCAACGTCCGAAACGACCCGACCATCGGTGGCGGCGCACTTCTCGACATCGGCTGCTACCCGATCAGCCAGGCCCGCTTCCTGTTCGGCGAGGAACCGGGCCGGGCACTCGGGCTGATCGAGCGCGACCCGTCGTTCGGAACCGATCGCATCACCTCAGGCATTCTCGACTTCGGGAGTGGGCGCAGTGCAACGTTCACGGTGTCGACACAGCTGCACGCATACCAACGAGCCCAGATCGTCGGTACCACCGGTCGGATCGAAGTCGACATCCCGGTGAACAGTCCGAAGGATCGTGCCACCACGCTGACCGTCGTCACCGACGCCGCGGGCACCGAGATCCTCGCGTTCGGACCGGTGGATCAGTACGGCCTCCAAGCGGACGCCTTCGGTGCCGCAATCCGAGCAGGCCGACCGGCGCCGACTCCACTCGGTGACGCGATCGCGAACATGGCCGTGATCGATGCCGTCTTCGCCAGTGCGGCATCGGACCGCTGGCACGCGGTCTGAGCTCACACCGGGCTCGACGGCGCAGACGCCTGATCGGTGACGTTCGGCCGTTGTGGCTGTGTCCCGGTCGGCGCACGATGATGGTAGAAGCAGATCGGTTGGCGGTTGAGGGCCGACCGGGTCGGTCGATGACGGAGGGTTCGACTCCCTCCCCGGCCCTCAAGCGCCAAGCTGATCCGCTCAACGTGGAATCGGTGATGAGAAACCGATTCGTCGATTCCGCTCAGAGCAACATCGTCATCGATCTGCGGGTTGTTGCCCGAGGACGGATCGTTGTTGCTTGATGTTGTTCAGGATGGCCTCGGTGCGTTCGGTCATTCCGAGGCCCTCGGTCGTCGGCCATGTTGCGATCTCCGCCTTGGCGAAGTCGACCCACTTGACGATCAGGTCGAAGAGTTCGAGCTGGAACGTGGCGAAGAGCACGGAGAGATGCGTTCGCTGCGGGAACGGATGCTGGCCATCGAGGTAACCGGTGTTGATCGTGACGACCTGCTCGTACATCTCGGCAGCGTCGGCGGCCATCTGATCGAGCGCGGCCGTGAGGTCGTCGACGCTGCCGTTCTCGGCGAACAGCAGCCGGAGGAGCGCCTCAGCTTCCAGCACCGGAGGCTGGGGGGAGGTCGCCATCCACGCCTGCAGCGCGGCCCGACCTTCGTCGGTGATCGTGTACACGGTGCGATTGCGCTGGCCGACCGACTCCTGGAGTGCAGTGGCGAGCCCGTGCTCGACGAGCTTCTTCGGCTCGGCGTAGAGCAGCCTCTCGGATTTGGGCCACGCGAAGCGCAGGCTCCGCGTCGCCTGTTGCGTGAGTTCATAGCCGGCCCATGGCCTGATCGCCAGCAGCCCGAGGACCGCATACGACGACGTGGTGAGACGGGGAGACACCCTCTTGACTTTACTGCATCATGCAGTAAAGTCCACCATGCAGATTGCAGTATCGGACGGGCAATCACTGTCCAATCGGGGAAGAGGACAAGAGGGGAAACCACATGGACGTCTCGGACTACATCGGATTCGTTGCCTCAGAGGGAGACCGGTTCGCCGCCGCCGCCGAACACGGCGAGCTGAACGTACGAATCGCGCCCTGCCCCGATTGGGACATGGGCGACCTCGTGCGCCACCTCGGGATGATCCACCTGTGGGCGGCCGCAAACGTGGCGTTCCCGGAGTCCGACTGGCTGGACGTCGGGGAACTGCCCGACCTGGTCAGGTACTGGCCGGACCTCGCCGGGGAGTCCGGGGAGTACCCAGACGACGCCGGGCTGGTCGCCTGGTACCGCGACACCCTTGCCAACCTGATCGAGGTGCTGAAAACGGCGCCCGCCGACGTCGCCGCCTTCACGTTCCTCCCGGCGCCGTCGCCGCTGGCCATGTGGGCGCGTCGACAGGCAAGCGAGATCGCGATCCACCGATTCGACGCCGAACAGGCGCGTGGCATCACCTCGCACTTCGACCCGCAGTTCGCCACCGACATGCTCGACGAGCTCATGTCCGGATTTGCACCACGCCCCCGCCAAATTGACATCGATGGCCCCCAGGTGATTCACGTCCACGCTGAAGACACCGGCGAACACTGGTACCTCACCATCGGCCAGGAACGAAGCGAGACGTCCCGCCAAGGCGGCCATGCCGATCTCACACTCACGGGCTCAGCAGCCGACCTCTACCTGCTGCTCTGGAACCGGACGCCCGACTCGGACGTCGCGATGAGCGGCAACACGGACCTCATGGACCTGTGGCAGAACAACTTCCGCGTCCGCTGGGGTTAGTCGACGCAACCCCGGCCACTCCGACTGAACGCATCGAATCCGACAAGAAACCAGCACAAGGAGCCAACCACATGACCATCATCGACACACCCGTCAACAACGGCGTCAACACCGAGGCGCTGCTCGGCGCACGTGAGGCCCTCTCCGGTGCCCCAGAAGCTGCCGAATTCACGTGGCTCGCCAACTGTTCGTGGGTCGACGGCACGTACAGCCAGACGACCGTCGACGGATTCTCCGGCCTCGGCCAGGAGCACCACCACAGACGCCCTACTCGTTCGACGCCGACCACCCCGAGTGCTTCGCGTCCGAAGATCGCGGCGCGACACCGCCCGAGATCCTGCTGGCAGCGTTGGCCAGCTGCCTGACCGCCGGCGTCGCAGCAGTCGCCCAGCACCGTCAGATCCAGCTTCGCTCGGTCACCGCCACGGTCGAAGGCAACATGAACGTGCTCGGCATCCTCGGCGCCGACCCGGACATCCGCAACGGCTTCAACGACATCACCGTCCGCTTCGACGTCGACGCCGACGCATCGACCGAGGACATCCAAGCGCTCGTCGCGCAGTCGCAGAAGCGATCGGCCGTCTACGACATCGTCACGAACCCGACCAGCGTCACCGTCGAGGTCGGCTGACGCCCCGCCATGACGGCGTCACGTCGCATGTACACGACCATCATCATCGGTGGCCGGGCATGCCGGGCTCGCCATGAGTCGCCGCCTCACCGAACGTTCGATCGACCACGTCGTCCTCGAGCGCGGTGAGGTGGCGAACTCGTGGCGAACCGAACGCTGGGATTCGCTGCGCCTGCTGACGCCGAACTGGCAGAGCCGGCTCCCGGGCATGAGCTACTGCGGGGACGACCCCGACGGGTACATGACCATGCCCGAGGTCGTCGACTTCATCACGGCGTACGCGGCGACGATCTCGGCACCTGTCCACACCGGCACCACGGTCACCCGAGTGCGCGCCGCCGACGCGGCTACGAGGTCGTGACCGACCGAGGGACGTGGACGTGCGACGCAGTGGTGATCGCGAGCGGGCGCTCGAACATCGCCAACGTGCCCGCTGCGCGGCCGACGTGCCGGCATCGGTCATCGAGGTACACGCCGATGACGTATCGATCACCGGATGACCTCGACGACCGCGGCGTGCTCGTCGTCGGCGCGTCGGCGACCGGGATCCAGCTCGCCGACGAGATCCGCCGCAGCGGACGACCGGTCACGATCGCCGTCGGCGAACACGTGCGGCTGCCGCGGACGTTACCGCGGCCGCGACGTCTTCTGGTGGATGGACGCCGCCGGCATCCTCGACGAACGCCACGACGAGGTCGACGACCTCGTCCGCGCCCGCCACCTCCCGTCACCACAGCTGATCGGCAGCCCCGAGCGACGATCGATCGACCTCAACGCCCTCGACGATCGCGGGCGTCCGCATCGTCGGTCGGCTCGGCGGCATCACCGACGGCATCGCCCAGTTCTCGGGCGCGCTCGCCAACATCTGCACGCTCGCCGACCTCAAGATGAACCGCCTGCTCGACACCTTCGACGACTGGGCCGAAGCCTCGAGCGTCTCCGGCATCGGCCCGGCGAGCGATTCGAGGCGACCAGGGTTCCGGCGACACCGCGTGCCTCGAGATCGATCTCCGCAACGACGACATCGGCACCATCGTCTGGGCGACCGGCTACCGACCCGACTACAGCTGGCTCGACGTTCCCGTGCTCGACCGCAAGGGTCGCATCCGCCACGACGGCGGCGTCGTGCCGACGCTCCCGGCATGTACCTGCTCGGCGCCAACCTCCTGCGCCGCCGGCGATCGAGCTTCATCAACGGCGCCGAAGCCGACACCGCAGAACTCGCCGGACACCTCGAGCGGCACCTCCAGTTCACACCATCGCCGCATCGATGCACGGCCACCGACTCACCCCACATCCCGGCCGAATAGGGACGCGCCCCATGGCAGTGGCGACTCGGGATGGTGAGCGACCGAGCGGAATCCTTCGAGGACGTTGCCGTCGGGCTCCTGGGAGTCGTCACGACCGTTCTGGCACCCAGTCGTGCTGAACGACGACGCGCTCGCCGACGACCTTGGTCGCGTGATCCTCGACGTAGCGCCGGTGGAGCGGATGGTCGACGTACCGTCGGGCCGACGCGAAGTCGGCGAAGTCCATCACCACCACGAAGTCGAAATTGCCGTCGAAGTGGCGGGCGTCGTCCCCCCATGTCATCGCGACGAGCTCGGGGATCTCGCGAACCGTTCCAGCGCGTCACGCAGGCCCTGCTTCGACTCGGCCGAGGTGCCCCCGGCCCATCGGAACGCAACCACCTGGCGGAACATCTGCGCACGGTACCGCACACGCCGACATCGGTCGGCAAGTGCGCGACCCGGGCTCCCACAGCAACAACGTCGCCGAGGCGGTTGCCGACGACGACGAGATCGAGCCGGAGGATTTCGGCCAGAGGCCGCATGTCCTTTGGATTCCCTAGACCGAGCAGGGCATCCGCTTGATGCCGTTGAGGAAGCTCGACATGAGCCGCGTCGGCTCAGCGACGATCTCCAGGTCGGGCAACTCGCGGCAGGATCTCGTCGAACATCACCTGGATCTCACGCCGGGCAAGATTTGCACCGAGACAGAAATGCGGGCCGCCAGAGCCGTAGCCAACTTGGTCCTTGGCGTTGGATCGATGAATGTCGAATTTCGAGCCGTTGGGGAACACGGACTCGTCGCGGTTCGCCGACCAGTACCACATCACGACCTTGTCACCGGCCGTGATCTCGTGGCCGCCCAACACGGTGTCCTCGGTGGCGACCCGCCGCATGTGGACAACGGGACCGACCAACGGACGATCTCGTCGGCAGCCCCGAGCGCGAGCGCAGGGTAATCGGCACGCAGCTGGTCACGTTGATCCGGATGCTCCGTCAACAGCTTGGCGCCCCATGAGATTGCGTTGCGAGTGGTCTCGTTGCCCGCTGCAATCAACAGATTGAAGAAGTTGGCGAACTCCCGGTCGGTGAGGCGCTGGCCGTCGACCTCGCTGGACATGAGGATGGACGCGATGTCATCGCGGGGGTGGGCGCGGCGGTCACGGCCGAGCTCGATCGCGTAGGAGTCCAGCGCGGTGATGGCGTCGAGAAGCGCCTCGATCGACACGCCGTACTCCGGGTCACCGATCCCGTTGATCACGTTCGTCCAGTCGAACAGCTGCTGCTCGTCGCTCGGCGGGATGCCGAGCATGTCGCAGATCACCTGAAGTGGCAGCGCGGCCGAGAAGTTCTCGACGAAGTCCATCGTGCCGCCGCGCTCCTTGGCGCTCATGACCAACCGATGTGCCCGATCGCGCACACTGTCCTCGATCTTCGCGACCGCCTTCGGCGTGAACCCGGCTTGCACGACCAAGCGCAACTTGACGTGGCGCGGATCGTCCATGGTGATGATCGAACGGCGGCTGTCGTCGAAGTCTGCGTTGAGCGACTCGTCGACACGGATGCCGTCTTCAGAGGAGAACAACTGTGGATTTCGGCTGACCTCGCGCACGCCCGCATAGGACGTGACCGACCAGAATCCACGCGGGGTGGGTGTGCCGGGCAGATGGTCGAGGCGGCTGTGGAAAGCCACCGGCTGCTCCGCACGAAGGCGGGCGAAGACGGCATCACGAGTTTCGATCGACTCACCCCAGAACCGGAATCGGCCGAGCTCGATGTCATCGACGGTGATCGATTTCGTTGGCGCCATTTGGCGAGACTAGTGACAGTTGGAACTCGGTTCAACACCCTGATGTGCTTGCTCGATCGCGGGGCCAGGTCGCTGCAACCCGCCACAGTCCGGCCGGGACTGTGCGCGGAGCGGAGCGTTCGCGTCCGCGATTCGTCGGCTCATCGACATGGGCGGTCGGCAGCATCGCCCGACCGAATCGCCACCTGTAGCGTCGAGCTGGCGAGTCTCAATGCCCGGTTCACTGAGGAGTCCATCGATGACGTATCCCAACTCACTCGATCACATGCTTGCAGCCTGGAATGAGTCTGATCCTTCGATGGTCCGGAGTCACCTGGAGCGGGCTCTCGCATCAGGTGTCGAGTTCATCGATCCCAGCGTTGTGACGCACGGTCTTGACGAGTTCGAGGCAAATGTCCACAACGTGCACGCGGGGCTTCCCGGCGCTGAGTACTCGCGCACGAGCGGGGTCGACAGCCACCACGATCTCCACCGCTACTCGTGGCACATCAGTCGAGACGGCGAGATTCTCGTGACTGGGTTCGATGTGACGGAAGTGGATGGTGATGGGAAGGTCACGCGAGTCCTCGGATTCTTCGGCCCGCTGCCCCACAGCGACTGAGACCACGCCAAACTCCGGGGCAGCGAAGAGAACCCCAATTTTCGGCCCGGACCTCGTCAGAGGCATGCCGCTGGCGGCGGGTGAGTTCGAGACCCATTTCGGTTTCGTAGGCTGTTTCGCGGAGGGTGAACAATGACCCGACACGTGATCGATCGACCGCTCGGTGGCTACGACGATGTCATGGCCGTTCGCTCCTTCCTCTCGAACACCTACCGCAGAACTCGTACCGGTCGAAACTGGGAGATACGTCGCTGGGAGGGCCAGTTCTGGCACGACGATGTCGACGAGCTCGAGCACACCCCGTCAGCGCAGTTCGCTCGGATCCATCTCTGGGAGTCGCGAACCGGGCACATCCTGGGGGTGGCGACGCCAGAGGATGGAGGCGATGCACATCTCCAGGTGGACCCGCGGGAGCGAGGCCTCGAACCCGCGATGCTCGACTGGGCGGAGCAGCACCTCGCCGAGTCCGACGGCGATCGACACATGTTGACCACGTTCTGCCTCGCGGACGACGAAGGGCGCGCACACCTGCTCCGGCGACGTGGCTACTCCCTCCAGCCCTCGGGCTCGGTCCAGCGGTGGAGAGACCTGACCGCCCCCGTGCCGAGGATCGATGTGGACTCGAACGTCGAGATCCGCGGTCTGCGGCATGGAGATCGTGCCGACATCAAGCGTCTCACCGGCTTGATCAACGCCGCTTTCGGTCATGGCTTGAAGACTCGGGCGCTCGTCAACTTCTTCTCCTCGCCGTCGTACGACCCCGATCTTCAGATCGTGGCCGAACGGGATGGCGAGCTCGTCTCGCACGCCGGAATCGCCATCGACTCAGCGGCGAAGCTCGCGATCGTCGAACCCGTGTGCACCCACCCGCGAGCGGCCGGCCAGGGTCTCGCAACTGCGGTGGTCGCCGCGGGTCTCCGTCGGGCGGTCGGACTCGGAGCAACCCGAGCCGTGGTCGGCACCGGGCTGACGAACCCGTCGAATCACGTCTATGCCAAGCTCGGCTTCGATCACATCGAAGTCGTCCAGATCTGGCAGAGGGCCGTGTCCCAGGCAGTGGCGGCCTCGTGAACGGAGCACGGTGAACGATACGGTCGACGGGTGAACGGCACCGAGATCGACATCGCGTCCGCTGAGGGCACGATCGGCACGTACGTGGTCCACCCCGACGGCGACGGCCCGTTTCCGGTGGTCCTGTTCCTGATGGATGCGCCCGGCAAGCGGGCGCTGTTGCATCAGATGGCCGATCGACTCGCATCGAACGGCTACTACGTGATGCTTCCCAACCTCTACTATCGAGCGACGCCAGCGTTCGAACTCGACTTCACAAGCAAGGAGTCGTTCGCTCGAATGACCGAGCTGACGAGCGTGGTCGGCAATGCGGTTGATCGGTCGCGACGCCGGTTCACTGCTCGCCCACGCGGCGTCCGATCCTGCTGCCGATGCCGATCGGGTCGGATGCGTGGGTTACTGCATGAGCGGGCCGTTCGCCGTCTGGGTGGCCGCCGACCGCCCCGATCAGGTGCGCGCCGCCGCAAGCTTCTACGGCGTTCGTCTGCACGTCGACAGCAGCGACTCGCCGCACCTCCGGCTCGGCGACATTGCGGGTGAGTTGTACGTCGGCGCCGCAGAGCACGACGAGTACGTCCCCCTCGACATGATCGACCGGTTCGAGGCGGCGATGCAGGAGGCGGGCGTGCGCGGTCGGGTCGAGCGCTACTGGGGCACACACCACGGATTCGCGTTCGACGATCGCCCGGCGTACGACCACCGCGCCGACGAACGTCACTGGGCGGCGCTGCTCGACCTGTTCGACCGGAATCTGCGCACCTGACCGACGACCTCGCCACTGTGGCCGACAACCCCGCCACCACCGTGCGGCTGGTGTCGGGCTCGCTGTCTCAAATCGCAGCGATGGTTCGGTGGGCACGACGGGACTCGAACCCCGGACCTCTACCGTGTCATGGTCTCGGCACTCGGAGACCAAACGTACGGCCATGGGTCACTTCCGACCGCCGCCGGCAGCACCGAGCTCGCGCAGATGTGAACCTGCCGAACCGTGATGATGCGTGGACCCGCAAGCTCTGACTTCAACCGAGCGATACGTGCCGTTCTCGGACGGTCGGGGGGATTCGATGTGCTCGTGGACATGCGTGCCTGGAAACGCACTCGCGGCCGTCGTAGGCACCTCGCGACGCGCGAGCCCGGGGCAAACCAGGCGGCGAGGTGATCACGGCTCAGACCTCAGCCCGAGAGGCGGGTCTGTCGGACGGTCGCCAGCAGCATCCCGTCGGGGTCATGGATCGAGCCGTCTTCCACTGCGAGGCCGTCGTGGGAGTGGAAGGTGTGGATCCGCGTGGCGAGGAGCTCGCCGGGGGCCAACGTCCATTGGCGGGCGTGGTCGTGGATTTGGATCGAGTACTCGATCGTGACCGCCGGGGTGGGCGCAGCGAGTCGTGCAAACACCGCCGGTGGGTAGAAGTCGCCGTACATGGTGAGCCACGAGCTGTCGAAGGTGTCGGTGTCGAGTGGTCGAGCCCACGCAATCCACTCGGCCCGCTCGGCGTCGCCGAACATCGTGGTGTCGGGGTGGAGATGTGCCTCGACGTTGCGGAAGTGATTGGGAGTGGGCCGGACGAGTCGCACGGCGTCGCTCGGCTTGCTCAGCGGCGGCGAAGCATCGCTGAACTCCAGGCCGCTGCGGGGCGCAGAGTGGTGGAGGCGGGCAACGGTGGTGACCGCTCCGTTCTGGATGACCCGGGCATGACTGGTGATCATGCTGCGCCCCTGCCGGATGACGTCGATCTCGATGGTGGAGTCGCCGACGTCGTTGGTACTGAGATACCCGAACGTGGCAGCCCGCAGGACGATGTCGGATTCGACGCCGCGCTCCGCGAGCACCGCGTCAGCGGCTTCGACCACCAGTGCGGCGACGATCCCGCCGTGGAGGCCCTTGAGGGCGAGCCAGTGGTCGTCGATGCGCGCCGAGAACGATCCGTTCCCGGTCGGGTTGATCGATGCATGGTCGTTCCAGTTCATGACGATGGTGGGCCTGCTGTGCGTGCGGTCAGGTGGGTCGGGTGAGGGCTCGCAAGCCCGGGCCGGGAACATGGCGGAGGCGCTCGTCGGGCACGACATTGCCGTCGTTGTCGACGAGCGCGAGTCGGACCGGTGATCCGGTCAACTTGTCGATGAGGTCCAGCGGCCGATCGTCGGCAGTGAGCACGTGACGATCGCCCCACTCCTTGAGCGCCACCACGACATTGCGGAGACCCCAGCCCTTGTGGGTCAACACATATTCGAGTCGGGGGCGTGAGCCGATCTCTTGATAGGGGCGCTCGGTGAGGATGCCGGCACCGACGAGCTTCTTGATCCGATCGGCCAGGGTGCTGCGGCCGATGCCGATGTGGCCGACGAGGTCGTCGAATCGGGTGACGCCGTTCATCGCCTCGCGCAGGATCAGCATCGTCCAGCGATCGCCGATCACGTCGAGCGCGCCGACCACGGGGCAGTTGCCCAGGTCCACGTCCTTCCAGTCGATCATGCGGCCACCCTAGCTGGGTTTGACGATCGAACCCAGGCCGGCGCTCCCGCGCTGGCGTTCGCCGGGCTCGACGAGTCCGTTGTGCAGATCATCGGTGGCACCCAGTACCGGATCTACGAACTCGACGACGCCGACGACGCCTGGTATGTCCTCGTCACAGCCCCCTCGATCACCGCAGACCCCGCCTCGTCGACGACCCCTGTCGACAACCTCCTGCGCACCCTCGACGAGCTCTACAAGTGAGCACCGTCGGGTGTCGATCCCGACTGGCGCGGAGTCTCGAGGTCACACCATGCCGATCGGAAGTCGTCGATCCACTGGCGAGATGCGTGGCTGACCGCGGAGAGTCTTGGCCGCCTGCGGCGTTGATGTGCAGCGCCAGACAGCGACGGTGCTTCGAGGCTCAGGCCTCGAGTGCGGCGGCGAGTCGTTGCAGCGTGGCCGCCATGCCGGCCTTGTTGTGGGTCTCACGATCGTCGACCCCGGAGATCTCTGTGGACATGGGCTGAAACTCGTCGGGGATGAAGCTCAGATTGAACTCGGTCACAACACAACCGTCATCGGTGGGCTCGATCTCGTAGCCCCAGCGGGAGAAGCGGAATCCGTCGGAGTCACCCTCGAAAACGAAGCGCCGGTTCTGTTCGCACTCGACGACGACCGCGCGGGTGGTCCACTCGAAGTCGCCGTTGCGGTTCTCGCCCTCGAACCAGGCACCGGTCGCTGGTCCGCTCGCGCCGTCGACCCACCGGGCCGTGTGGCACTCGGGTGACCATTCACCCATGCGGGTGATGTCGGTCACTGCGGACCATACGGCGGTGGGATCGGCGGCGATCGTTCGGCGGACTTCGATGCGGTCGTGGCTCACAACGTCACCCTAGGTTCCGGCTCGGCTCGACGTGCTCTCCGCGCCAACCAGCCGAACCGTGATCATGCGTGGACCCGCAAGCTTCTGGCCGGCCACAGTTCGCCGGGAGTCCATCGCAGGACGGAGCGTCCTCGGTCGGGATTATTGTGATTCACGCAGAGCAGATGATGTCGAATCTTGGATGCTCGACAACCGAATTGAGGGCGTTGCATGGAGATCACATTCGAGTCCGCTGACGCCCGCCGCGATCACGCGATGCTGACCGAACTGAACGTCGAGTACCTCGACTGGCTGGATGCGAACATCCGACACGACTTCGGGATCAGCCTGCCAGGGCTCCTGGGACAGCCGATCCCCGATTATGTGGCCGCCACACTCGACAAGCTGTGCGACGCCGAGCCACCCGAGGGTGTGTTCTACATCGTTCACCGCGATGGGCGGGTCGTCGGCATGGGCGGCGTCCGTCGCACGAGCGATGGAGCCTCGGAGATGAAGCGGGTCTTCGTGCGGCCGGACCAGCGTGGCGGCGGGCTGGGAATCACCATCGTGAGACGTCTGATCGCGGACGCCGAGTCCTACGGGTATACGAGCATGCGGCTCGACTCCGGTCCGTTCATGACGTCGGCACACCGGCTCTACGAAGCCGAGGGGTTCCAAGACCGGCCCATCTATGACGGCGCAGAAGTTCCCAGCGAACTGCATCACAACTGGCGGTTCATGGAGCGCAGCCTCAAATGACGGACGCGACGCGGGATCGTCGCGTCCGTGCGGCAGGCCCACACCAAGAGTCGGCGGGCCTCAGTCGGGACGACACCGGGTGCGGTGCCGGTTCCCGTCACTCATGATGGAGCAGTGCTGTCCCGTCGGGGTTGTCGATCACATATTTCCAGCTGCCGTCGGGCTGACGGCGCACGACCTCGGCCGTTGCCCCCTCAGGGCTCGACCCATCAGGCAGCTGCATGGTCCACGGCGTGTGGATCAGCGCCAGATCACCGGCAGGGAAGACAAGAGACTCGCCGAACACCAACTTGGCGCCGGAATCGAGGTATGCCTTGAGCGTCGCACGGATCTCGTCATGCCCGGTCGAGGTGCCACGCGGCGTGGGAAACACAGCGTCGTCCTCATACAAGGCCATCAGACCCTCCAGGTCACCGTCGGCGAAACAACGCTCGAACAGTGCGCTCACCTCGGCTGGTTGCTGTGCGCTCATCACGGTCCCTTCGACACGTACGGATCGCCGCAAATTAGCAGTGCTGACCGATCCCGTCCCGGACTGGGTGCCGACGCCGCCCTCGGCTCGGTTCGGAGTGCGCAGCGAACGCGAACTGGCCCACGCCAACTCCTCCCCCAGGCCGTCGGGTGCCGAGCAGCACATCACGCACGGCACCCGCGACATCATCCACGGCTACTACATCGAGGACTTCGAACACTTCGGCTACGAACGTTGACGGACCTTCGACGTGCCCCACGCACACACTCGAGGAGGGTGAGCCCTGTCGATCAGGGGTGGGCTCCGGTGAGCCTCACGCGTTCGGGCTCGACCCCGAAGCGGGCGCAGAACGCCGTCACCGTTGGTCGCTGGAGCATCTCGTCGTGGGTGAGCCCCGGCTCGGGCAAGGCTGCGGGGGCCGCGCTCGTGCGCCGGTGCGCTGCGCTTCGAGGAACGCCTCGACCTTCGAGGCGAAGTCGGAGTCCACCGGGAGCCCAAGCCCGGTGTACGCCGCTGCCGCGACCGCTGCCGGGTCGGCGACCAGAGCTGGGTAGGCGACCGTGGTCATCAGTTCCGGAGACGCAGCGTGGAAATCGAGCAACGACTGCAGGACCCGTTCGAGGTTGTCAACCGGGAAGGGGTCTGGGGGTTCGAAATCGTCGGTGATGAACCCGTCGATGATCCCTCCGACCATCGCCCGGCCCGACGCGAAAACCCGATACGGGTCGCGCACGTTGACAACGAATCGGGCCTCCGGGAACACCGAGGAGAATGCTGACAGGTGATTGGCGACCTGGGGCGCCTTCAACACCAGGAAGCCGCCATCGGGTGGCGGGTGCTTCCACAACAGCAGCTTGATCAGTCGCCGATAGTTCTCGAAGACGCGGTGTAATCGGCGTGATTGGCGAAGTCCCCCACCTCAACATGCAGCCACCCGCCGCGCCAGCCAGCAACGACACGAAGTCGACGAATCCCCACTGGCACTCCTCTGGTTCGTCGGCGTTGACCCAGTGCATCGACTCCAGTGGCGTGCCACGGCGTTTGTCGATCGAGGCCTGGACCCGTGCGATTCGCGGGTCGGTACCAGCCGTTGCCTGCTCAGGCGGTGGCACGGGTTCCATCAACTCCCACCGCAGCAACGACTTGGCACCGGCGTGCAACGACATCACGTTGTGAAGCAGCGTCGTGCCACTGCGGATCGTGCCGGTCACGTACACGATCGGAGGGATCGTGACCTCGTCGATCTCGGGGTGTCGTCGCAGCGTGTCGATCACTTCGAGTCGGCGGCAAAGATCGCGGACAGCAAGCGAGGTGAAGAAGGATCGCCCTGCCTCGTTCAGGTGATCGCTCCCGAGATCAGCGACCCACGCCGCCAACGGCTGCCGGAACCAGTCGTCACCCCATTCCGTCAGTCCGGTCCGCGCCTCGCGGCCACGCCGAGAAGGTCGTCGATGCTGACGGAACTCATGGCGGCAAGTTTGCCAGAAGTCGGGCGCCCAATGCCTCAGTCAGGCGTCGCTCGGGCAAGCGATGGGCCGGGACCTCCCACCGTTCGGGGCCGAGAGCTGAGGACGAGGTGGAAGCACCAGCAGACAGCGAGGCGCTCGGGCCATGCGGTCGCAACCACGACCAGCCGTCTGAAAGACTCGGCCACATGGCCAGCGAGACGTTCGTCATCGAGTCCACCCTGTCGCCCGACGCGGCATTCGACCGCGTGATCGACTTGCGGCGCGTCGGCGAGTGGGACCGGGGAATTCGCACCTCGCGCCTCGTCGAGGGCGACGCTGGTTCGGTCGAGCGCGGTACGAGGTGACCGTCACGGGGTTCGATGGCGAGCCGACGACGATGGTCTACGAGCTCACCTCCGTCGATGCGCCGAGCACTTTCACCATGGTCGGCACACACCCTTCGTTCCGAGCAAAGGACACCGTGACGTTCGAACCTGCGAGCGGCGGGTCCCGTGTGACCTACGGTGCCTCGCTCGTGCTGCTCGGAGACGAACCCCCGATGAACGATGCCCAACTGACCGACGCCTTTGCGAAGATCGTGGCCGTGCCACGCTTGGGCCTCGCATCGTTCCTCAACTCGTAGACACTCCGCCAGACGCGCCGAAGCCCCGGTCGGATTGCTCCTCACCAGGGCTTTCGGGGTGGGCACGACGGGACTCGAACCCGGGACCTCTACCGTGTCATGGACCTGGCACTCGGCAACCAAACGTACAGTCACGGGTCGCCTCCGCCAGCA
>CAVPJT010000020.1:0-12445 GCA_963705485.1 Ilumatobacteraceae bacterium | reverse complement strand
AGACACACCTCGGTGCCGATCGGGTCGAAGCGTGCCGTGCCGCCGGCGCGCTGATGCCCGTGGCCACCACCGTCGAGCGCACCCGCCGCGCCCTCCGCGGGCTTCCGGTCGACACCTGACCCGTCAGACGGTGCCTGGTCCAATGTGACGGGTCCGTCGCGCCGGCCGTGCTTCGTGGACGGTCCGAACGACCCTGGTCGTGTGAACGATTCGGGCGGATGATCGCGACATGAGCGGATCGACCACCCACGCCTGTCCTTACTGCGAACTGATCTTCAGCTACCACAACGAGGTGAAGGATCACATCCTCCACGACCATCCCGAACACGCCGCCGTGGTGGAGACGATCGAGCCCCGCGAGCTGCCGCACGACTGACCGTTGTGGCAGCTCGCGGTGTCTCAGAGCGAGCGCGGTGCGCTTCATCGTGCCACCGCCAAGCGGTTGGCGAGTACGGCGAATTCGATCGGTCGGAGGACCGATCGGGCGAGGCCGATCGTCGCCTCGAAGGCTTCCGGCCGCGCGGCGGCGCGCATGCCGGCGAACAGCTCGGTGCGGTCGTCGACGTTCATCGCCGGCAGCATGAACGCCAGGCTCCTGGCCATCTCGTCAGGTGGGATCGAGCCGACGATCGCACCGTGCATCGCGGCGATCTCCTCGATGCCGATCAGCTGTGGGAGCCGTTGCATCACGGCGCGCTCCTCGAGGTCGATGTGGTCGAGATACGCACTGGCGAAGCGGGCGAGGTCGAGGTGGAGGAGCTGCAGCAGCCGTCGCTGCTCGGCGGCCGCCGCGTCGATGGTGGCACCGGCGAGGTCGGTGATCGATGCGAACATCGTCTCCAAGCGCTCGTGGTCGGTGTTGATCTCGTTCGCCAACTGCGGCAGGTGCCGCTCGAGCACGGGATCGATGACCGCGTCCTCGTGGTGGGCGTGCGATTCGAGCACGGCGGCGACCGACGCGATGTGGTCGGCGAGTGCCGCCCGGTCGCACCGGTCCGACGGGTCGATGCTGCCGGCCGTCGACGTGACCGCGAACAGCTCGGCACGGATGCCCTTGTGGATGTCGCGGTAGAGGTCGACGGCCGGGATCCGGAACTCGGGCTCGACGACTGCGACCTCGGAAGCGGTGGGGGTTGTAGGGGTGATGGTGGTCATGTGTTCCTTTCCGTCGACTCGACCGTCGAGCCGACACCGACCATCGTGAACACTCCGCCCGTCGCCCGTTCCTGAACTCCTCCTATGCGGATCGTGACAGATTCCTCACCTATCCTCAATGCTCGATCAGGAGGCTGCGGTGGCGTTCGCAACGGAGTTGGTGATGATCTTGGAGACCGGCGCCGGCTTGGTCGTGGGCACGGTGTCGGCGGACGGTGAGCCTCGGGCCGATCGGGCGTGGGCAGCGTCGGTGGTCGATGCCGACAGCCGCCGGCTCCGCTTCGTGATGAGCGCCGACGACCCCGTGGTCGTCGACAATCTGCAGTCCGGCACGGTGTCGTTGACCGGCGCCGAGGCGAGCACCTACCAGTCGGTGCAGCTCAAGGGACGGCCGCTGGTGATCGAGGCCCCGACGGCCGCCGACGTCGAACTCGCCCGGCTCCAGAGCGAGACGTTCTTCGAGGCCGTGCACCGATCGGACGGCAACCCGGTGGAGTCGTTGCGCCGGATACTGCCCCACCGGATGGTTGCGGTGGAGATGATCGTCGAGCAGTCGTTCGACCAGACTCCCGGACCGTCGGCGGGGTCGGCGCTCCCCGGAGCAGCCGGTGGGTGAGCTGACGCTTCCCGACATCGAGCGATGCTTCGGTGGAGCGATCCCCGCCGTGCTCGCGACCGCATCGGCCGATGGCCTCCCGAACGTCACCTACATCTCGCGTGCGCACCGGGTGGACGACGAGCGCGTGGCACTGTCGAACCAGTTCATGTCGAAGACCTCGCGCAATCTCGCCGACAACCCCCGAGCAAGTCTGCTGCTGATGGACCCGGTGACCCACGACGAGTTCCGCCTGTCGTTGGTGTACGAGCGCACCGAGCGGCGCGGACCGGTGTTCGACCGGTTGCGGGCCGACATCGATGCGCTCGCCGTGCTGGAGGACATGCAGGACGTGTACCGGTTGCGCGCCGCCGACGTGTATCGGGTGGTGGCGATCGAGCAGAACGTCCCCAACCCGGCAGGTGTGTTGCCGGCCGAGGTCCCGCCGATGCGTAGCGAGTCGCCCGAGCTGATCGGCCTCGCCGAGCTGGCCGGGCGTATCGCTCGGGCAGGGGATCTCGACGTGATCGTCGATACGACCCTCGACGGGCTCGACCGGCTGTTGGGCTATCGCCACACGGTGCTACTACTGCTCGACGAGGGTGGCACCCGGCTGTATGCGATCGGGAGTCATGGGTTCGACACCGAGGGGGTCGGCGCCGAGGTGGCCCTTGGGACGGGGCAGATCGGCCTGGCCGCCGAGCGGTGCGAGCCACTGCGCATCGGGGGCTTGCACCAGATGAAGAAGTACGCCCGGACGATCCGACGGGAGTACGAGCAACAGGGCGTCGGGCCCGGTCACGAGCTACCGGTGGTGGAGATCGACGGCGTGCAGAGCCGGATCGTGGTACCCGCGATGGCGAGAGGCGAACTGATCGGCGTGCTGGTGGCCGAGAGCCGTCGCCCGGTGGCGTTCGACGCTGCGGATGAGCAGGTGTTGAGCATCGTCGCGTCGCTCCTGGCGAGTGCGATCGAGCATGTCCGAGTCGTGGAGCGTGACGATCCCGACGAGGTCACGCTGGGCCCATCGTCGGGTTCGACGCCGGATCCGTCAGCGGTTCCCGTCGACCAGGACGGTCAGCTGGCCTTCCGGTTCTTCCCCGTCGACGGCAGCGTGTTCGTCGATGGCGACTATCTCATCAAGGGCGTCGCAGGTCGGATCCTGTGGTCGTTGCTCGGTCAGTACGTCGCCGACGGCCGCGTCGAGTTCACCAATCGTGAGTTGCGCCTCGACTCGAGTCTCGACCTACCGGGTTTCAAGGACAACCTCGAGAGCCGGCTCATCCTGCTCAAGCGTCGCCTCGACGAGCGCGAGCTGCCGGTCCGTCTGGAGAAGACCGGCCGCGGTCGCTTCCGATTGGTCGTGTCGACCGAGCCGAGGTTGGAGTTCGTCGAGCGCTGACGGTCTGATCGCCGCGGTCGCCGGTCGTGGGCCAGAATGCGGCATGGACACGAGCAGCCCGTCAGCGCAGGGAGTGAGGTCCGCCGGGATCGCTGCGTTCCTCGACGCGATCGAGGGTGACCCGCGGGTCGAGCCGCACGGGCTGATCATCCAGCGCCACGGCCGCCGCATCGTCGAGGGGTACTGGGCTCCGCACACCGCCGAGCAGATCCGTCTCGTGTACTCGTTGAGCAAGTCGTTCACGGGGACGGCGCTCGGGTTGCAGCTCGGCGAGGGGCGCCTGTCGCTCGATGATCTGGTGAGCGATCACCTGCCCGAACTGTTCGACGCCGACACCCCAGCAGCGATCCGCCGCCTGCGGATCCGCCACATCGCGTCGATGTCGACCGGGCACGCCGCCGAGACCCTGCTCGACGCAGTTGTTGCCGACCCCGACGACCCGGTCAGCGGGTTCCTCACCCTGGCGCCGGACGCCGAGCCCGGCACCCTGTTTGCGTACAACCAGCCGCCGGTGCTCACCCTCGCACGGATCCTGCAGGATCTGGCGGGTGAACGGCTCGCCGACTACCTGCGGCCGCGGGTGCTCGATCCGATCGGTGCCGGCGACCTGCGATGGCGCCAGCTGCCGGTGGGGTTCGACATGGGGTTCTCCGGCGTGTTCACCGATCTCGACACCGTCGCCCGCATCGGCCAGTTGTATCTCGACGACGGCGTGTGGAACGGCCGGCGTCTCTTGCCGGACGGCTGGGTCGCCGACGCGTCGTCGGTCCAGACCCCGAACGGCAGCTGGGAGCAGATCGACTGGCAGCAGGGCTACGGGTTCCAGTTCTGGATGTCTCGCCACGGCTATCGGGGCGACGGAGCCTTCGGGCAGTTCATGGTGATCCTGCCCGAGCACGACACCGTCGTGGCGATGTTCTCGTGCACGAACGAGATGCAGACCGTGCTCGACGCCATGTGGGAGCACCTCCTGCCGGCGCTCGCCGACGAGTCGTTGCCGATGTCGGCCGACGACGACGCCCTGACCGAACGGCTGACAACGCTGTCGCTGCCGACGGTCGCCGAACGCCGCGGCGGAGGGTCACTGGGCAAGCTGCCAGCGACGACGTTCGAGCCGCATCCGACCGAGGCGTCGCACTTCACCGTGACCAGCATCGAAACGACCAGCATCGAGACCGGCGGCAACCGGATGACCATCCATGAAGACGACGCTTCGATCGAGGTGCCGCTCACCGAGGAGTGGTCGGTCGTCGACGACGCGATCGCTGCCAGTGCCACACGCCTCGACGACTGCACGATCGCGGTCGACGTGTCGTTCCTCGCCACGCCGCATCGCCTCGAGATCGAACTCGACCCGGCGGCCGGCACCTTCATCGCTCGTTGGCCGCTGATGCCGCTGTTCGGCGTCGGCCCGGACCACCGCCTCGCGGCGCTCCGGTCACCCGCAGACTGACACCCCGGTCATTCCGCCCTCGTGTATCCAGCGGGCCAGTTCGGTGGGAACCAGCGCTGCGACCCGTTCGTCGTAGTGGGCACGGTCGTCAGGAGTCGTCCGCTCGACCCATTCGCCGGCTGTGCCGGACCGGAAGAAGTCGGCGGGATCCTTCCAGTGCTCCGACTTGGAGATGTCCGGCGCCACCTCGTCGGCGCGATCGCGCATCCGACCGATGCCGGCCTCCGGCGCCAACTCGGAAAGGCGCTCGCGGTCGAGGTCGATCGAGCACAGCTCGGCGAGGCGGGCCATCTCGCTGACGAGGTCGCGCTCGATAGTCGAGGAAGTGGAACAGGCCGACGTTGGGGTCGTTGCGATGTTCCCAGCCGGTGTCGAGGTGATGGAGCACGTTGGCGAGCGTGACCATCTCCCTCGGCGACCACTCGGCGTCGACGAAGTTCCGGAACCGCACGGCGGGGTCCGGTTCGGGAGGTGCCGGCGGGTCGTATTCGTGCAGGTCGGCCGTACCGACCGCGTCGGTGCGGTGGCCGAAGAGCACCTCGCCGTCGACGTTTTCGAGGTGGTGCTCCCACGACACCAGCACGTCACGGGGATCGCGGCCGACCACGACGTAGTTCACGTCGTCGCGCAGCGGGAGTCCGTCGAGTGGGGTGTGCGTCTTGATGAAACGCCGGTGGGTCTGGCCGTCGTAGATCGCGAAGACCTCGTCCTCGGAGCGGATCCGCATGTCGAGCCACGGCGACATCGCGTCGAGTTTCGCCGGGAAGGCCGGCCCGTCGAAGACCAGCAACGCGCACAGCATCTGCGTCCACGTCGTCCCGGACTTGGGCGGCGTCGAGATCACGACGTCACCCGGCCGGTGTTCGAAGCGTTCCCATCGTTCGCTGTCGACGATCATGGTCCGGTACGTCACCAGGTTCCCCATGTGGAGAGATCCTTGCAGAGTGACGCGACCCGGAATTCGACGGCGAGACCGTGCACCAGTGATCATGGTCGGATGACACATCCTGATCGCCACGATCGTGACCGCTGGATCGCTTCCGGGCTCGCAGACGCCGTCGTGACGATCATGTTCCGCGACGGCACCTTGCCGCCACCCCACGCGGCCCGGTGGTACGACTCGACGTTGACGACCGAGGAGATCGTCGAGTTCCGGCGGGCAGGACGCCCGGCGCCCGATGCCGCGCGTGCGGCCGCGTTGGAGGCGCTGGGTCTGCCCACCGATCCGGCGTTCGTCGACGCGTGGGAGGGGTTCGACGCCGGACAGATCCTCGACGCGATCGACCGTGGGTTCACGTCGGGGGCGCAGTTCTCGCCGTGGGCTGCAACCGACGCCGACATCACCGAGGTCGAGCAGCTCGGCGGGCTCGGCTCGCCCGAGCGGTTCGATCCGGCGAAGGTGCTCGCCCAACTGCGCGCGGGACGGACGCCGGAGGAGATCGCGTTCGCGATCGAGTCGGGCATCAAGCCGAAGAAGGTGTCGGGGTGGATGGAGCGTGGGATGTCCGCCACTGCAGCCGCAGCGTGGTCGAACGCCGACTTCTCCGCCGGGAAGGCGGCGGCGTGGATCGACATCGTGGAAGATCCCGAGGTGGCCCGCATGCTGGAGTCGATCGGGTTCGACGTCGAGACCGCGCGCGAGCAGCGCCCCGAGGATGGGTGGAGCACGCACGCCGTGCGTCGTCGGGTGGCCACCGATGCCGGTGCTCCCTACGACGTCGCCGACGAGTGGGCATCGGCGGCCATCTCGACCCGCAAGCTGCCGGGCTGGGTGGCCACTGGTGTGGGCCCCGCCGATGCCGCCGGTTGGCTCGACGTCGGGCTGCGTCCTGCCGAGGTCGCCACCTGGGCTGCGCACGGGTTCACGCCCCACGATGCGGACAGCTGGCGCCGTGCCGGGATCGACCCCGACGTCGCCGCCCGACGCCGCGATGCCGGCGCCCGCCCACCGGTGACTGACTGACGACCACCGACTGACGCAACCGGCTTCGTCTACTGCGATGCCGTCTCGGCGGCCGCGTGGACCTGGTCGACGAGGTTCGCTGGGAGTGGCTGGTAGCCGTGATGGTCGGCCTCGAACGAACCGCTCCCGCCACTGAGCGACCGCAGGTCGATCGCGTACCGCAGGATCTCGGCGGTCGGCGCCAGCGCCTGCACGGTGGTGATGCCGGCCTCGTCGGTGTCGGTGCCGAGCACCTGCGCTCGCCGGGCGTTGAGGTCGCCGAGCACGTCGCCGTGGTGCGCTGAGGGCACGCGGACGTCGATCTCGCTCACCGGTTCGAGCAGTTCGACGCCGACGCGCTCGATCGCCTCGCGCAGCGCGAGCGAACCGGCCATCTTGAAACTCATCTCGGAGGAGTCGACCGAGTGGTGCTTGCCGCCGGTGCACACGGCGCGCAGGTCGACGATCGGGAAGCGGTCGCGCCCGCCACGGGCCATCGCCTCCTCGACCCCGGCTCCGACGGCCGGGACCAGATTCTTCGGGATCACACCGCCGGTCACCTCGCTGTCGAACTCGAATCCCGACCCGGGCGGCAGCGGCTCGAAGCGAACGGTGGCCACACCGAACTGGCCGTGACCACCGCTCTGCTTCTTGTACCTGCCCTCCACCTCGACCGCTGCGGCGAGCCGGGACCGGTACGCGACACGCACGTCGTCGACGACGAGTTCCACTCCGGCTCGTTCGATCCTCGACAGCGCCACGCGCACGTGGGTCTCGCCGCCGCCGCGCAACACGGTCTGGCCGGTCGCGTCGTCGTGCTGTACGGCGAGCGTCGGGTCCTCGATCACGAGGCGGTGCAGCATGGTGGCGAGCCGGTCCTCGTCGGACTGCTTGGCCGCCGCTATCGCCACGCCGTACACGGGACGCGGCAGCGCGGGGAGCGGCACGGTGACCGGGGTGCCGTCGGGGGCGAGCGTGTCACCGGTGCGGGTGTCGGCGAGCTTGGTGACGGCCACGATGTCGCCGGCGACGACGGTGTCGACGTGGGTCTGGGATCCACCGACGAGCGAGACGAGGTGGTGCAACCGTTCCTTCGTCGCCGAGCGGGTGTTGACGAGGGCGTCGTCGATGCGGATCGTCCCGGACAGCACCTTCAACATCGAGATCTGGCCGAGGAACTCGTCGATCGTCGTCTTGAACACGACGGCCAGTGGTGGGCCGTCGGGATCGGTGGCGATCTCGACGGTGCCGCCCGCCGCCTCGACGACGGTAGGCCCGCGATCGCCAGGTGCCGGACCGACCCGGCAGATGAAATCGGCGAGCTGGTCGGCGCCGATCGGGGTGGTGGCCGAGCCGCAGAGCACGGGGAACGCGAGCGCCCGGTCGACGGCGTCGTGGAGGAGATGTTCGAGCTGCTCCGGTGACGGCTCGGTACCCGACAGGTACTGCTCGAGGAGGTCGTCGTCGAGTTCGATGACGTCCTCGACGAGATGCTCGTGCTCGACCCGCTCGGCGTCGGCGAGTTCGGCGGGAACGTCGACGGGCTCCGCGTGTCCCGAGTCGTAGACGAAGGCGTGGTGCGTGAGCACGTCGGTGACGCCGTGGAAGCTCGACTCCTCGCCGATCGGCAGCTCGGTGGGGTCGGCATGGGATCCGAACACCTCGCGGACCTGCGCGAGCGTGCGGTCGAACGACGACCGTTCCCGGTCGAGTTTGTTGACGAAGATCATCCGGGGCAAGCCCAGCTCGGCAGCGTGACGCCACAGCACCTCGTCCTGCGACTGCACGCCCGCGACGCCGTCGATGACGAAGACGGCGAGGTCGGCGGCCGACATGCCGAGGAGCGCTTCGCCGCGGAAGTCGGCGTAGCCGGGCGTGTCGATGAGGTTGATGCGGTGGTCGTTCCAGTCGAACGACGCCACGTCGAGCGAGATCGACTGCTGCCGGGCCTGCTCCTCGGGGTCGCGGTCGAGCACCGTCGATCCCTTCTCGATCGTGCCGGCTCGGGGGATCACGTCCGCCCGGAGCAGCAACGCCTCCGCCAGGCTCGTCTTGCCACTTCCGTTGTGGCCGACGAGCACCACGTTCCTGATCTGTTGCGACGATCGCATGGGCACCCCTTTCGTGCCCGACCAGTTTCCACCCGCCGTCGGCCGCCCCGCAACGGACCTCAGGCCCTAACTGTCACACCGAACTGTCACACCGTACTGTCACACCGTGCCGGGTCAAACGTGACACTTCGACGCCGTCGGCCGCCACCGGTGACGTGCGCGAGACTTCGGCGCATGGCAGATGTCGAACAGGAACGCCCGGGGGCGCTGGCCGCCATCGGCCGCACGCCGGTGGTCCGGCTGTCGACGCTGCCGGGGCCGCAGAGCGCGGAGGTGTGGGTGAAGCTCGAGGCGGCCAACCCCACCGGCTCGTACAAGGACCGCATGGCCCTGGCGATGATCGAGGGGGCGGAGCGCAGCGGGGCGCTGCAGCCCGGCCAGACGGTGGTGGAGTACACCGGCGGGTCGACGGGGAGCTCGTTGGCCTTCGTGTGCGGCATCAAGGGCTACCCCCTGAAGATCGTGTCGTCGAACGTGTTCGCGGAGGAGAAGATCGCCACGATGCGAGCGCTCGGCGCCGACGTCGAACTCATCCGCAGCGACGAGGGCATCAGTCCCGAGCTGATTCAGCAGATGATCGCCCGCGTCGGGGAGATCGTCGAGGCGGAGGGTGCGTTCCCGACCGACCAGTTCAACAACCTCGATCTGCTCGACGGGTATCTCGGGATCGGTCATGAACTCGTCGAACAGATCGACGGCGAGATCCACGGACTGGCCCTCTATGTGGGTGTGGGCGGCGCGTACACGGGGACGTGGCGACCGATCTACGAACGGTGGCCCGACGTGGTTCGCACGGTGGTCGAACCGGCGGAATCGGCCGTGATCTCCGGTGAACCAGCCGGGACGCATCGCATCGAGGGCGGCGGCGTGGGGTTCGTGCCGCCCCTGATCACCGAGGACTCCTACGACCGGATCGAGCAGGTCAGCACCGCGGGACGCGTGCGAGTCGGCTCGACGGTCGGCCAGGGTGGAAGGCGTCTGGACCGGTCCGAGCGGCGGCGCCAGCATCCTCGGGGCGATGCGACTCGCACGAGACCTCGGGCCCGGCCACACCGTCGTCACCGTGCAGCCCGACAGCGGGCTGAAGTACCTGAGCGGCGATCTCTACCGCTGAGCGTCGATCCGGCCCAGGCAGCAGCCGCGCCGGTACGCTTGGGTGCATGGGGAAGCGATCAGGCGACCGCTACGAGGTCACCGACGACGAACGGGCACGGTTCGAGCGCGATGGCTACGTCCATCTTCCTGGCGTGCTGGACGACGACGAGCTGGCCGCGCTCGATCCGGTGTACGACGCGTTCATGCGCGGTGAGATCGCCGTCGAGGGCCGCGACCTCTACGACATGGTGACCGGTGAGTTCGGCACCGACCCCACCACGTACACCATCTTCAACGTGATGCTGCCTCGCGTGTACTTCCCCGACTGGCAGGGCAACATCTTCGAACGGGTGGGTCACTCGATCGCCGAGCAACTGTGCGGCGAGGGGATGACGCTCGACTTCGACCAACTGCTCGCCAAGCAGCCCGGCCGCGGCCGATGCCGTGTTCGCCTGGCACCAGGACCAGGCGTACTGGATCAACACCGACGACCGTCGCACGGCCACGTGCTGGCTCGTGTCGACGACTCGACGATCGAGAACGGGTGCATGCAGTTCCTCCCCGGGAGCCACGGCGAACCGGTCCGGCCGCACCGGCCCGCGGGTGCGAGCCGGGAGGAGCAGCACACGCTGGTCACCGATCTGCGCCCCGACGATCATCCCGTGCCGGTTCCGATCCGTCGCGGTGACATCACCGTGCACAACGAGGGCGTGCTCCACGGCTCGGGAGGCAACACGACCACGGCGAGCTGGCGGCGGGCGTACATCAACGCCTACCGCTCGTTCGAGACGGTCCGGCGTGAGCGTGAGCTGGGCTTCACCCACTCGCACAACGACGACCAGGACGTGCTCGCCCGGGTCGACGGCCTCCACACCTGACGGTCGCTCGCGACATCAGTCGGTGGCGGCGAAGGCGGCGGCGGCGCGGGTGGCGATCTCGATGTCGGTGGCCTCGGGCAGCCCGCTGACGCCGACGGCACCGACGACGGCACCGCCGGCCTCGAGCGGCACGCCGCCACCCCAGCCGGTGTAGCGAAGATCACCGAAGTTGGTGATCGGGAAACCCTTCGAGCGGGAGGAAGCCCCGATCTCGCCGGACGGTTTGCGTTCGCGCGCCGCTGTGTAGGCCTTGTTGATCGCGTTGTTGATCGACGGCAGTGGGCAGCCGTCGGTGCGAACGAAGGCGACCAGTTCGCCATGGGCATCCACGACCGCGACGGCGGCGCCGCGTGCCTGTCGATCGAGTTCGTCCTGCACGGCCGAAAGAACCCGTTGCGCGTCGAGATGTGAGAGTTCGACCATCGTCGAAGCGTAACGATCCCCCGACACGTGGGCGCGCCTGGGACATCGGTCGGCGGGTGCACGGCGATGACGATCGGCCCTAGAGACCCCGGCGAGTGTCCCGTACGGTCGGTTGCAGGGAGTCACGAGGAGGAGAGAGCGATGCCCGATTGGATGTCGAAGAACGAGGTACTCGAGTCGATCAAGGGGACGCACGAGACGTTGTCGGTGCGCCGCGCCTTCGGCGACCCCGTCGAGGTCGATGGTGTGACGGTGATCCCGGTGGCCCGGGTCGCTGGGGGCGGTGGTGGTGGCGCCGGTGGAGGACAGGACGAGAACGAGGTCAGTGGCGGAGGGTTCGGCACCGGCTTCGGGCTGCAGGTCAACCCGATCGGGGTGTACGAAGTACGCGATGGGTCGGCGGTGTGGAAGCCGACGGTCGACGTCAATCGGCTCCTGAGGGGTGGTCAGGTGCTCGCCGGCGTCTTCGCTGTGTGCGCCACGCTGGTGCTGCTCGTCCGATCGCTGCTCAATGGGACCTCCGGCACTGGTGTCGTCGGCCGAGTCGGGTCATCGTCGTGCTGTGTTCGACGCCGTCCGTCAGTGGGCTTCACAGGCCGAGGGGGACTGGCGAGCCCACGGGACGGCGTACGAACTCGTCCGGGTGCTCACGGCGCCGGCGCGCCGCGGGACTGGTCCGGCTGCAGGTCGAGGGCGGTGAGCACCTGCCCGCCGACGGCCCCGCGATCCTCGTCGCGAACCACGTGTCGTTCTTCGACTCGATCCTGCTGATGTTCAGCCTGCCTCGTCCGGTGGCGTTCATCGGCAAGGCCGAGTACACCGACAACCCGATCACCAACTGGCTCTTCTGCGGCGCCGGGATGATCCCGGTGCGGCGCGAGAACCCGGGCGATCTTCCCCACGTGTTCGACGAGGTGGCCGAGGTGCTCGGGCGGGGTGAGGTGATCGGCGTGTTCCCCGAAGGAACCCGCTCGTGTGACGGCCGGCTGCACCGGGGCCACGTCGGCGCCGCCCACCTCGCACTCACGACCGGCGCACCGATCGTGCCGGTCGGCATCGTCGGCACCGACCGGGTGCTGCCCACCGGTGCAAGCCTCGTGCGCCCGTTCCAGCGCGCCACGATCACGCTCGGCGAACCGATCAGCGCGAGCGAACTGGGGCTGACGAAGAGCACCAACCGGGCGCGGCGAGAGCTCACCGACAGGTTCATGGCCGAGGTCGCCCGCCTCTGCGCCGAGCCCTACGTCGACGAGTACGCATCCCTGCCCTCGGGCTGATCAACCGGCTGAATGTCACACCGTGCCGGGTCAAACGTGACGCCCACTCCGTGTCGCCGACACACCGGTTGACGTCGCGCCCATACCGGTAGACGGCGGTCGAGGGGCGTCAGC
>CAVPJT010000019.1:0-138458 GCA_963705485.1 Ilumatobacteraceae bacterium | reverse complement strand
CCGCCCGTGAGGATCGCAATGTCGATCTCGCCCAACTCGATCTGCACTGCGGTCATGTTGACGAGCGACTGCGGGCTGTTGCCACCCATCGTGGTGTAGTCGAGCCGAGCCAGTTGCAGACCGAGGCGGCCGGCGAGGAATCGAGCAGCATTGCATCACCACGACAGCTGGCCGACCATCCGAAGGGCGTCTGCCTTCGGTGGACCGTGAGCTTGGCGTCGGTCGTGCGGCCAGCACCGCCTGCTCCATCATGGCGACCGGCTCGAGTGCATCGTCGAGCGAGTCGCTGCCGATTGACGAACTGTCCGACGCCGATGATGACGGGTGTGCGGGTGGTTCGGGTGGGACTCGGGCCGGTCGTGCGAGGTCACGCCGGAACCATACGCAGGTCTCGCTGCGAGCTCACACCTCGCCGGCGTCGTCGGCGACGACGTACACTCGGCCGTCATGGATGTGGCCGCCGAAGCGCGACGGATCGCGATCGGTTCCGACCACGCCGGATACGAACTGAAGCAGCACCTCGTCACCGTGTTGCTCGGTCAGGGGTACCAGGTCGACGACCAGGGCGCCCACTCGACCGAGTCGGTCGACTACCCAGCGATCTGTGCCGGCGTCGGTCGCACCGTGCGCGACGGCGCCGCTGACGTCGGCGTGGCTGCCTCGGCGGCAGCGGCCAAGGCGAGCAACTCGCGGCCAACAAGGTGCGAGGATCGCGCCACGCTCTGCAACTGCTTCTACACAGCAGAATGGCGCGGGCCCACAACGACGCCAACGTGCTCTCGATGGGCGCCCGGGTCGTTGGCGAAGGTCTCGCCGAGGAGATCGTCGCCACGTTTCTCACCCACCGACTCGAGGGCGGCCGACACGCCCGACGAGTCAATCAAGCTCACCCAACTCGAAGCCAATTTCTGACCAACTGTCACACCAGGCCCGGCGCGGTGGACGGTCGACGTCGACCGCAAGGACCCCCGATGCCGTTTTCCTCGACACCGATCCCGACACCGAGGTACTGGACCTCATCGAACGTGAGGTCGAACGCCAGACCACCGGCATCCAGCTGATCGCCAGCGAGACCTTCACCTCGCCGGCGGTGATGGCGGCAGTCGGCTCGGTGCTCGCGAACAAGTACTCCGAGGGCTACCCCGGCAAGCGCTACTGCGCGGCATCGCGATCGTCGACGACATGGAACAACTTCGCGATCGATCGGGTGAAGCCCCTTGTTCGGCGCCGACCATGCCAACGTCCAGCCGCACTCCGGCGCCAACGCCAACATGTGCGTGTATCAGGCGCTCCTGCAGCCGGGCGACACCGTGCCTCGGCCTCAGCCTCGACCACGGCGGCCACCTCACGCATGGTTCGCCGGTCAACCTCGCCGCGGGTTGCCGGACAGCTTACCCGTGTCGTACGGCACCGGCGCCGAGGACCGCATCGACATGGATGACGTGCGTGCCCCTCACGCTGAGCACCGGCCCAAGATGATCGTCGCCGGAACGACCCTTGCCCGCGACGCCCTCGACCCCGAACCGTTCAAGAAGATCGCTAGACGAGGTCGGCACGCTGTTGCTGTTCGACATCGCCCACCTCGCTGGGCTCGTCGCCGGCGGTGCTCACCCGAGCCCGGTGCCGTACGCCGACGTGGTCACGTTCACCACGCACAAGACCCTGCGGGGCCCAGCGCGGTGGCGCCATCCTCTGCAAGGCCGAGCACGCAAAGGCGATCGACAAGGCGGTGTTCCCCGGCTGGCAGGGCGGTCCGCTCGAACACGTCATCGCCGGCAAGGCGATTGCCTATCCGCCGAGGCCGCCGATCCGTCGTTCCCGTGACTATGCCCATCACATCGTCAAGAACGCCTCGGCGCTGGCCGACGCGCTCGTTCCAGGAAGGTTTCCGCCTCGTCTCCGGCGGCACCGACAACCACTTGATGGTCGTCGACCTCACCCCGTTCGACGCCGAACTGACCGGCAAGGAAGCCCAGGCAAAGCTCGACGAGGCCGGCATCACACTCAACAAGAACACGATCCCGGACGATCCGCGCAGCCCCTTCGTCACCAGTGGCGTCCGCATAGGAAAAGGGCCACCGGTGACCACGCAAGGGATGACCGAGACCGAGATGCCCGTGATCGCCGGGTTCATCGCCCGAGCACTTAGCGGGCGAGGCGACGCCGCCGAACTCGAACTCGTCCGAAAGGACGTCGCCGAGCTGTGCGCTCGGTTCCCCGCCTACCCGGCCAACTGACGCCTCCCTAGGCTGAGCGACCGTGCCGAATTCGGCTCCTTTCTCCTGATCGGATCCGTCCGGCGCTAGTCACGTTCACGACCACACCGCTCGTCGGTGCGTTGGCGCGACGACAGGGCTGGGTCGCGCTCCCGAACGAGCGCTCGGTGCACACCTCTCCGATGCCCGACGTCGGCGGTTTGGCGATCTATCTCGGGTTTCTTGCAGCGATGCTCGCCGCCTGGTTGTTCGACGCGTTCGACGTGTTGTTCACCAACAACTCGGAGCCGATGGCGTACTCGTCGCCGCCACGATCATCACGGTCGGCTTCGTCGACGACGTGCGAGGCCTGTCGCCACCGGCGAAGGTCGCTGGCACGGTCCTCGCCGGACTGGCGCTCGTCCAGTTCGGCGTCGTGATGTACGCCTTCCGTTTGCCTACTTCGACGGGCCGATCCTGCTGGCGGCGGAGTGGCGGCCGCTCGTGACCGTGTTGTGGCTGCTCGGTATGACGCAGGCGATCAACCTGATCGACGGACTCGACGGTCTCGCTGCGGGCATGCGTCGCGATCGGCGCCGAGCAGGCGTCTTTCTCTACAGCCAGGAGCTGATCGCCCGCGACGTGCTCGACGTGACGAACATCGGACCGCTGTTCGCGATCATCGCCGTGGGCGTGTGCATCGGCTTCCTGCCCCACAACTTCAACCCGGCACGCATCATGATGGGCGATGGCGGTGCGCTCCTTCTCGGCTTGCTGCTCGCTGTTCGCGACCAGCGTGGTCGGAGGGCGGGCCGATTCGTTCAGCCAGGAATTCATCGGCCAGACCTACTTCTTCCTTGCGCCACTCGCCATCCCGCTGCTGATCCTCTTCGGCGTACCGATCTCGAGCCTCGCGTTCTCGATCCTCCGCCGCGCCACGAGTCGACGGTCGCTGTCCACGGCTGACAAAGGACACCTGCACCATCGTTTGATGGATCTTGGCCACGGCCACCGGCGCAGCGTGGTGATCCTGTGGACCTGGACGCTGCTGCTGTCGGCGTTCGTGCTGTACCCGACCTTGACGGGGCGGAATCCCACGTATCTCCCGTTCGGTATCCATCGCGCTCGGGATCGTGCTGTTCACCGTGCTGCCGCCGAATCTGCACGCTCGGCGCCGTGCAACGGCGCGCTTGCCCGAGCCGACCCCGATTGCACCGCGGCCCGAGTCGACGCCGATCGAGCCGCCGCTCGAGGCAACGCCAGGCGGGAAGCGACGAGATTTTGATGAAGGGTTGCCCCCGACTGGTTCCGGTGACTAGGTTGTGCGTGCGTTCACAAGCGCCACTGCCCAACCGCAGCGCCCGCTCGACGCCCCTTTTGGATCAATGAAGCTCCTCCCCAAGCAGACACGCGTCGACACGCAGGACTCGCTCGGCCTCGGCATCGAGGCCACGGTGATCGTGGTGTTGTTCACCTCGGTATCGGCTTCGTCCTCGATCGCCTGTTGGAACGACGCCACTCTTCATGATCGTGTTCACGGTGATCGGATCGGTCGGCCTCTTCGCCAAGTGGAAGTACCGCTACGACGACCGCATGAACGAGCTCGAAGCGCAACGATCGGCGTCGACCGCTGACCGGAGCCGGTCCGCATGAGCGACCGCAGCTCGTCGCCCGACCTGATCTCGACCCGCCTCGAGGGCCCGGCCCCCGAAGTCGCCGTCTCGACCGACATGATCAAGCAGGGTTGTTCGTCGGCTACCTCTGCCTGATCGCCGTGCGCGGCGTGATCTGGGGCATGGACGGCGTGGTCCGGTGCGTACGGCATCGCCATCGTGCTCGCCAAGCTCGCGCTGGCCGCAGCGTTCATCGCTACGGCTGCTCGTATCTCGCTCGGATTGATGATGGCGGCCGCGCTGTTCGGCTACCTCATCCGCCTCGCATTGATCTTTCTCGCCGTCTGGTTGGTCAAAGATGCGTCTTCGATTCGTTTTCCGGCACTCGGATCGACCATCATCATCACGCACCTCGGTCTGTTGTTCTGGGAGATGAAGTTCGTCGCGTTTTCGCTGGCGCATCCCGGACTCAAACCGACCACGACGAAATCTTCCGCCTGAATCACTTTCTGACCCGCTCTCTTCCCGCTCCATTCCTTCGCCCCACCCACACTCACGACTGAAACGGAAACCACGTGTTCGGACTCGAGTTCCCGCCGATCAATGAGATCCTGCGCTGGCAGGACATCTTCCCGACGTTCAACAAGATCGCCCTGATCGCCGTCGCCGCTGCACTGATCGGAATCGTCATGTTCCTGATCGCCTCGCGACGAGACCCAGATGGTCGCGCCCACCGGTGTCCGCAACCTCGCCGAGGTCACGATCGACTTCATCGAAGAGAGCGTCGTGATGCAGACGCTCGGCAAGTCGGGTCTCAAGTGGACCCCGTTCCTGCTCAGCCTCTTCATCTTCATCTTCCTGTGCAACATCCCCGGTGTGATCCCGATCATCCAGATGCCGGCAACCGCCCGCATCGCCATCCCGCTGTCGTTGGCGTTGCTCGTGGTCATCTACATCGGCACGGGCATCGAACACCAGGGACTGGGCTACTTCGGCCACCTGCTGTGGCCCCCCGGGGTGCCGACGGCGCTGAAGCCGCTCGTGGGCCTGATCGAGTTGATCTCGACCATCCTCGTGACGCCGTTCTCGCTCACCGTGCGACCATGGCCAACATGCTCGCCGGCCACATCCTGCTCGTGACCTTCGGTCTGCTGACCAGTGCGCTGTTCAACGCCGAGACGAGCCAGCTCTTCCTCGTGCCGATGAGCATCCTGCCGTTCGGGATGCTGATCTTCGCCGGCGGCTCGATCCTCGTCGCCTTCCTGCAGGCCTACATCTTCGCCATTCTCGCTGCCGTCTACATCAACAACTCGACGGTCGGGCACGCCGAAGAGCACTGAGCGAACCCGCTCCCCGCCGATCGCCGATCCCCTCTACCGAAAGCACAACAAGAGAGAATCCAACATGGAAGCATTCAGCGCTCTCGTCGCCCAGGTCGACCCAGGCCGATCTGAAGAACATCAGCGCCGCAGCCGGCGCCGGTTACGCCTACGGCCTCGCGGCCATCGGCCCCGGCATCGGCATCGGCTACCTCGTCGGCAAGTCCGTCGAGGCGATGGCTCGCCAGCCCGAGGCCGCCGGCATGGTCCGTACGACCATGTTCCTCGGCATCACGTTCACCGAAGCCCTGGCCCTCATCGGCTTCGTGGTCTTCATCCTGCTCAAGTTCGCCGGCGCGTTCCACCCGTCCAACCGATCGAGATCGTAAGGAGATGACGTGCTGACAGCCGTCGTGACCTTCTCCGGCTCGACGTTCGAGGTTGCCCTTCAGGGCACCGAGTTCGTCACGGCCGAAGAAGGAACGGAAGCAGAGGGTCCCGAGAATGATCTCAACCCGATTGCGCCCGAACTGAAAGAAGTCGTCTGGGGTTTCGGTGCCTTCGTGGTGCTGGCGCTCGCCATGCGCCTGTTCCTGTTCCGCAAGGTGCGTGACGGCATGACGTCGCGCTACGGCATGATCGAGGGCGACCTCGAACAGGCCGGGGCTCTCACCGCATCGGCCCGGGCTGACGTGGCAGAGTACGACGCCCAGGTCGCCACCGTGCGGGCCGAGGCGCAGACACGCGTCGACTCGGCTCGGGCGACACTCGAAGCCGACGCGCGCCGAGCGGCTCGCCGCCGCGAACGCCCGCATCGCCGAAAAGCGTGCTGCGGCCGCCGCCGAGGTCGATGCCGCCAAGCGGGCTGCACGAGGACAGGTCGAATCGGCGGTCGCCGATGTGTCGGCCCGACTCGGCGAACTCGCCACCGGACGTCGTCCGTCCGACGACGTCGTGCGAGCTGCCGTTACCGAGGCGATGGGGCAGGAGGTGTCGGCATGAACCTCTTCACCGCCGCCACACTCGCCGCCGGTCGCCTGCTTCCGTCTGCGGGAGGAATCCCCTTCGACGACAAGGGCTACACGACCATCGACCCGATCGTGCCGCCGTGGAAGGAACTCATCCCCGGCTCGCTCGCCTCGATCATCGTCTTCACGCTGCTGTACAAGTACGCCGGGCCGATCGTCAAGAAGAGCTTCGCCGACCGCACGGCAGGCATCCAGAAGCAGATCGACGATTCTGCTGCGGCCAAGGTCGCCGCCGAGTCCGAGGCTGTGCGCATCCGAGAAGCGCAGGGCGACATCGATGCCGAGCGCGCTCGGCTGTATGCCGAGGCCGACGCTCAAGCCGAGGCGTTGCTCGCCGACGGTCGCGTCCGCCTCGACGCCGAGATGGCCGAACTCGAGGCTCGCGCCGACACCGACATCACCGCTGCGGCAGGACGCAGCAGCGACGAACTTCGCGCCGAGATCGCGCGCCATGCGGGAGACGCCGTCGACCGCATCGTCCTCGGCACGCTCGACGACGCCGCCCAACAGGACCTGATCGAAGGCTTCATTGCCCGAGTGGGAGCAGGAGTCGCATCATGAGTGACGCACTGATCGAAGGCTACGCCCGGGCTCTCTTCGAGGTCGCCCGCGCCGAAGGGACGCTCGACGAGGTCGAAGACGAGTTGTTCCGTTTCGCCCGCTCGTACGAGTCGAGCGATGCGCTGCGCAATGCGCTGACCGACGAGCACATCCCGGCCGAGAAACGCCAAGCGATCGTCGAAGACCTGCTCGGTGGCAAGACCACGACGACCACCGTGCAGCTCGTGTCGATGGTGGTCGGAACCGGCCGCAGCCGCGACATCCCTGCCATCGTCGACAGCCTCGTGCAGCGCGCATCGAGTGCCAAGCAACTCGACATCGCCGAGGTCCGCACCGTGGTGGCGCTGACCGATGACCAGCAGGCCCGGCTGAAGGCCGCGTTGGAGAACGCCACCGGCAAGAGCATCAACCTGAAGACGATCGTCGACCCCTCGGTGGTCGGCGGCGTCGTCGCCACGATCGGTGACACCGTCATCGATGACACCGTCCGCACCCGCATCGACCAGCTGAAGAGCCGGCTCTGAGCGCCCGCTCACAAAGGAAACAGACCCCACCATGGCTGAGCTGACCATTTCTGCCGCCGACATCGCATCGGCGCTCAAGACCAACCTCGACGGCTTCGAGCCGTCGGTCGAGGCCCGTACCGTCGGCCGCGTCGCGTCCGTCGGTGACGGCATCGCGCGCGAGCGGCCTGCCCGACGCCGCCGTGAACGAGCTCCTCGAGTTCGAAGATGGTTCGGTCGGCCTCGCCCTCAACCTCGACGAGTTCTCGATCGGCGCCGTCGTGCTCGGCGACGTCGACAAGATCGAAGAGGGCCAGACTGTGCGGTCCACCGGCAGCATCCTGTCGATGCCCGTCGGTGACGGCGTGCTCGGCCGTGTCGTCAACGCCCTCGGTCACCCGATCGACGGTGCCGGCGATCTCATCGGCACCGAGCAACGCCGCATGGAGATCCAGGCGCCCGGCATCATGGGGCGCAAGCCGGTCCACGAGCCGCTGCAGACCGGCATCAAGGCCATCGACGCGATGACGCCGATCGGTCGTGGACAGCGTGAGCTGATCATCGGCGACCGCAAGACCGGCAAGACGGCCATCGCCATCGACACGATCCTGAACCAGCGCGGCCTCGGCGTGAAGTGCATCTACGTCGCGATCGGCCAGAAGAGCTCGACGGTGTCGCAGACCGTCGACACGCTGCGCCAGGCGGGCGCCATGGACTACACCGTGGTGGTGGTCGCTTCGGCATCCGACCCGGCCCCGTTCAAGTACCTCGCGCCGTACGCAGGTTGTGCCATCGGGCAGCACTGGATGGACAACGGCGAGCACGCCCTCGTGGTGTACGACGACCTCTCGAAGCAGGCCGAGGCCTACCGTCAGCTGTCGCTGCTGCTGCGCCGTCCGCCGGGCCGCGAGGCCTACCCGGGCGACGTGTTCTACCTGCACAGCCGCCTGCTGGAGCGTGCCGCCAAGCTCTCCGACGAGCTCGGTGCCGGTTCGCTGACGGCTCTGCCGATCATCGAGACGAAGGCCGGCGACGTCGCCGCCTTCATCCCGACCAACGTGATCTCGATCACCGATGGTCAGGTGTACCTGCAGGACAACCTGTTCAAGTCGGGTATCCGACCCGCCGTCGACGTGGGCATCTCGGTGTCCCGCGTGGGGAGTGCGGCCCAGATCAAGTCGATGAAGGCGGTCGCCGGCACGTTGAAGGGTGACCTCGCGCAGTTCCGTGAGCTCGAAGCCTTCGCCACCTTCGGCTCCGAACTCGACGCCGTGTCGGCTGCGCAGCTCGAGCGGGGCTACCGCCTCGTGGAGCTGCTCAAGCAGCCGCTCAACAGCCCGATGCCCGTCGAGGAGCAAGTGGTGTCGATCTTCGCCGGCACGAAGGGATACCTCGACGACATCCCGGCCACCGACGTGATCCGCTTCGAGAAGGAACTACTCGAGTACGTGCGCACCACGCACAGCAGCCTGCTCGCCGACATCAAGTCGGCGGGCGTCCCGGACGGCCTCGCCGGTGCGATCGAGTCGTTCAAGGAGACCTTCACGCCGTCGACCAACGAGTACGCGGTCGACCCGACTGCGCTCGACGTCGACGAAGTCGGCGACGCCAAGTCCAACAAGACCCTCGCCACGGAGTGATCTAGATGGCTGGTGGTCAGGAGCGAATCCTCAAAGAACGCATTCGCAGCGTTCGGGCGACGAAGAAGATCACGCGCGCCATGGAGCTCATCGCGGCGTCGCGGATCGTCAAAGCCCAGGCTCGTGTCGCCGCCGCCGTGCCGTATTCCGAGCAGATCACCGAGGTGGTCAAGGATCTGGCAGCGGGCGGTGCGTCGTCCGATTCGCCGTTGCTGTCGGGACGCCAGGAGATCAAGCACACCTGCTATGTCGTGATCACGGCGGACCGTGGGCTCTGCGGTGGCTACAACTCCGGCGTGCAGCGCGCAGCGGAGGGTGAGGTCAAAGCCGACATCCTTGCCGGCGACGATTACACGATCATCCCGGTCGGCAAGAAGGCCGAGGGGTACTTCCGGTTCCGCGGCTACACGCTCGGCAAGGCGTTCAGCGGCTTCTCGGCGCAGCCGAGCTACGACGACGCCCGCGAGATCGGCGAGCACGTCGTCGACCTGTTCGTGTCCGGCAAGGTCGACAAGGTCGAATTGGTCTACACCCGCTTCATCTCGGCGGGCAGCCAGGAAGTCGTTCTGCGTCCGCTGGTCCCGCTGAGCGCCGACACGGTGGCAGGCGGCGACGGCAAGGCCGGCAGCACCGACGGTTCGGGCGGCGACTACGAGTTCGAACCCGATCCGGCGACGATCCTCGACACGCTCCTGCCCCGCTACGTCGAGGCCCGTGTCTACGCGGCACTCCTCAACGCAGCAGCGTCGGAGCACGCCTACCGCCAGCGGGCGATGAAGTCCGCCACCGACAACGCCGACGAGCTCATCAAGTCGCTCAGTCGCATCATGAACCGGGCCCGACAGGACTCGATCACCACCGAGATCATGGAGATCGTCGGCGGTGCCGAGGCCCTCGATTCCGAGTCCGCCGAGGTCCCATACCTCGACCTCGGCGACAACTACATGCAACAACTCAAACAGGCCGATTCCGGCGCCACCCTCTGAGCGCACTGCGACATCAGGAGAACAACAGTCATGACCATGACCGAAGCAAGCACTGACCTCAAGGACGGCCGCATCGTCGGCATCGCGGGCCCCGTGGTCGACGTCGAGTTCCCTCGCGGCGCCCTGCCCGAGCTCAACTCGGCCGTCGAGTTCGACATCACCCTGGAGGGCGAGACCATCACGGTGATGGCCGAAGTGGCCCAGCAGCTCGGCGACGGACGCATCCGTGCGGTCTGTCTGAAGCCGACCGACGGTCTGGTTCGTGGCGCACCCGTGCGCAACCTCGGCCATGGCATCACGGTGCCGGTGGGCGACAAGGTGCTCGGCCACATCTGGAACGTGTGGGGTCAGCCCCTCGACGAAGCCCCCGAAGGCTTCGAGCAGATGGAGCGCTGGGAGATCCACCGCGACGCACCCGACTTCGACGCACTCGAGCCGTCGGCTCGCATGTTCGAGACCGGCATCAAGGTCATCGACCTCCTCACCCCGTACGTCGCCGGTGGCAAGATCGGCCTGTTCGGCGGTGCCGGCGTGGGCAAGACCGTGCTCATCACCGAGATGATCAACCGTGTTGCGTCCCAGCACGGTGGTGTGTCGGTGTTCGCCGGGGTCGGCGAGCGCACCCGTGAGGGCACCGACCTCCGCCTGGAGATGATCGAGTCGGGCGTGTTCGAGAAGGCCGCCCTCGTGTTCGGCCAGATGGACGAGCCGCCGGGCGTGCGCCTCCGCGTCGCGCTCTCGGCGTTGACGATGGCCGAGTACTTCCGTGACGTCCAGAACCAGGACGTGTTGCTGTTCATCGACAACATCTTCCGGTTCGTGCAGGCGGGCTCCGAGGTGTCGACGCTGCTCGGCCGTATGCCCGCTGCTGTGGGTTACCAGCCGACGCTCGCCGACGAGATGGGCCAGCTGCAGGAGCGCATCACGTCCACGCGTGGCCGCTCGATCACGTCGCTGCAGGCCGTGTACGTGCCTGCCGACGACTACACCGACCCGGCGCCGTTCACCACCTTCACGCACCTCGATGCCACCACCGAGCTGTCGCGCCAGGTTGCCGCGCTCGGCATCTACCCGGCGGTGGACCCGCTCGCGTCGACCTCGACGATCTTGTCGCCCGAAGTCGTCGGTGACCATCACTACCTGATCGCCCGTCGTGTGCAGGAGACGCTGCAGCGCTACAAGGAGCTGCAGGACATCATCGCCATCCTCGGTCTCGACGAGCTGTCCGAAGAGGACCGCCTCATCGTGAACCGGGCCCGCAAGGTCGAGCGTTTCCTGTCGCAGCCGTTCTACGTCGCGCAGGTGTTCACCGGCCTCGAGGGCGAGTACGTGCCGGTCGCCGAGACCGTCGAGTCGTTCGAAGCCATCATCAACGGTGACCTCGACGAAGTGCCCGAGCAGGCCTTCCTCAACGTCGGTGGCGTCGAGCAGGTGCTCGCGAAGGCCAAGAAGCTCCAGGAGGGCTGAACGTGGCAGATCCGCTCATCGTCGAAGTGGTGTCGCCGGAGGCGGTGCTGTACTCGGGCGAGGCCGACATGGTCATCACCCGGACGCTCGGTGGTGGCGAGGTCGCGTTTCAGGCCGGTCACGCTGCGTTTCTCGGCGCGCTCGTCGAGAACCACACCCGCGTCTTCCAGATCGATGGCACGATCCAGGACATCGCCATCCACCGCGGTTTCGTCGAGGTCAGCGGCACGCCCACGAAGGTGTCGATCCTGTCCGACACCGCAGAGTTGGCGCAGGACATCGACGTCGCCCGGGCCAAGGAAGCTCTCGAGCGTCACGAGCACATGCTGCGCGACCAGAGTCTCGAAGCCGGCATGATCGAGATCGCGACGGCCGGCCGTGACCGAGCCCAGGCGCGCCTGAAGGCAACCGGCTCGAGCTTCACCTCCTGACCTGGCCATGCAGCTGACGGTCGGTGTGAGACACCGACCGTCGCGTCGGTAGCGTCATCGAGATGTCGACGTATCCGTTCACGTCCGCCCTCGTCACCGGCGCCTCGTCGGGCATCGGGGCGGAGATGGCCCGTCTGCTCGGTGAGGCTGGCGTGCCGACCGTGCTCGTCGCTCGCCGCGGCGACCGGCTCACCGAGATCGCGGAACGCTACGACGGCTTCGAGGTGCTCGAAGCCGACCTGGTGACGCCCGACGGACAGGCGGCGACGGTCGAGCGCATCATGTCGACGGCGTCACCGATCGACCTCGTCGTCAACAACGCCGGCTTCGGCACGAGCGGGGTCTTCCACGAACTCGATGTCGATCGTCTGGCCGACGAGGTGGAACTGAACGTCAAGGCGCTGACCGTGCTCAGCCACGCCGCCCTCACAGCGATGGTTCCTCGCGGCCGTGGCTACCTGTTGAACGTGTCGAGCGTTGCGAGCTTCCAGGGGTCGCCCGGCCTCGGCGTCTATGCCGCCACCAAGGCGTACGTCACCAGTCTCACCGAGGCGTTGCACGGAGAGGTGAGTGGTTCGGGCGTCCACGTCACGGCGCTGTGCCCGGGTCTCACCAAGACCGAGTTCCAGGAACACAGCAACACCTCCGGGCTCGCCGCCAAGATCCCGGATCTGGCATGGACCACGGTGGAACAGGTCGCGTCGACCGGCTTGCGAGACGTGGCGTCGAACAAGACCCTGTCGGTTCCCGGCGCGCTCTACAAGATGGCCGTCACGGGCAGCGACTTGTTGCCGCGCTCGGTCACCCGCTGGGTCAGCGCCTCGATCACCCGCCAGTAACCGCAGTTGGTCCCGCGAGCCCGGTGCTGCGGGAAACGGGCTCAGTAGTCGATGGCCGCGAACTCGCGGAGCTTGCTCACTTGATGGCTGGCGTCGATCATGCGCACGGTGCCGCTGCGTGAACGCATGACCAGGCTCTGTGTACGGGCCCCACTCTTGTCGAAGCGCACGCCGCGCAGCAGCGCACCGTCGGTGAGGCCCGTCGCGGCGAAGAAGCAGTTGTCGCTCTCGATCAGGTCGTCCTGGCCGAACACCCGGTCGAGGTCGAACCCCGCATCGATCATCGCGGTGCGTTCCTCGTCGCTCTGCGGCGAGAAGCGGGCCTGGATCTCGCCGCCCATCGCCTTCATCGCCGCGGCCGAGATCACGCCTTCGGGGGTGCCCCCGATACCGAACAGTGCATCGGCGCCGGCGTCGGGCCAGCACGTGGCGACCGAGCCGTAGACGTCGCCGTCGGTGATCAGGCGGATACGGCAGCCGCTGGCCCGGATCTCGCCGATCAGGTCCTCGTGGCGGGGACGATCGAGGATGACGACGGTGAGGTCGCGCACCTCTTCCCCCTTGGCCTTGGCGATCCAGCGAAGGTTCTGCGTGGCGGTGGCGGTGATGTCGATCGATCCGACGGCGTCGGGGCCGACGGCGATCTTCTCCATGTAGAACGAGGGTCCGGGATCGAGCATCGAGCCACGGTCGGCAACGGCGATCACCGCGAGCGCGTTGGTCTTGCCCTGAGCGGTGAGGGTCGTGCCGTCGATCGGGTCGACGGCAACGTCGACCTCGGGATTGCTTCCGTCACCAACGCGCTCGCCGTTGTAGAGCATCGGCGCATCGTCTTTTTCGCCCTCGCCGATGATGACCACACCATCCATCGCCACGGTGGACAAGGACAGGCGCATCGCTTCGACTGCCGCGTTGTCCGCAGCGTTCTTGTCGCCTCGACCAACCCAGCGGGCAGCGGCCAGGCAGGCGGACTCGGTGGCTCGGACCAGGTCCATCGCGAGGTTGCGGTCGGGCTGCTGACGAGACGACGTTGTCATGACCTCACGGTAGTTCCTGGGGTGCGAGTGGTTCACATGCCCCACGACGAAGGTGGGGAACCTCGCGTACGACTTCGAGAGCTCCGGTGTGGCCGGTAGCGTTCTGCTGTGGCTTTCGTCAACAAGCAGGCCGGCTCCGAAGCGGAGCAAGACCGCGCGGCATCAGGTGAACCGATCGACTTCGATCCCAACGACCCCGACGTGGTGAAGGTGCACTACGACGTGTCGGCGTGGAGCTTCGATCAGCGCGCCGAACTGTCCGAGGCGCTCGCCGAAGCCGAGCTTCCCCACGCCTGGGACGGCGAGGAGGTCGTCGTGCCCGAGGTGGTCGAGGCGCAGGTCGACGCATTGTTCGACGAGCTCGACAAGGCGCTCGGGCCGTTCCCGATCGCACTCGAGGACGACGCCGAGTCGACCGAGTTCGGCCTCGACGAGTGGTCGGACGCTGATCGAACGGTGCTGACCGAGGCCCTGGTGGCTTCGGAGGTGCCGCACCGTTGGGAAGGCACCACGGTGCTGGTGGCTGCCGATGCTGAGCACGCCGTCGATGACCTGCTCGACGCGATCGAAGCCGGCGAGCTGCTGGGCGACGGCGGCGACGCCGAGGTGGCGCCGCCCGACGGGGCGCTGAGCACGATGTTCCTCGCCGCCGACCGCCTGGCCAAGGATCCGATGGACGCCGGTGCGCGCACCGACCTGCTCGACCTGGCCCCGCAGGTCGACGCCAAGACGCCGCCGTACGGGATGGCGCATCGACCGTGGGGTGGCGCCGTCGGTGCCGTCGAGGCCATCGTCGAGTTGATCAACGCCGATGCCGCCACCGGTTCGCTGGGCGACACGGCCGAGTCGGACGTCATCGGCGCGGCACAGGAACTCCGCTCGCTGCTGCGTCCCTACGTCTGACCGTGGCGCTGCTGGCAGAGATCGAGATCTGGCACACCAGGCCGGCCCAGCCCACGCGGCGACTCGCGCTCGGCCATCTGGTGTTGCCGGTCGATCCCGCCCCTGGTTTCGGGGGGCTCCTGCTCGGAGCGATCGTCGCCGAGTACCTGTACGGCGTCGACGACGACCTCGTCACCGACGTGCACCGACTGCTCACCTCGATCGAGAACGGTGACAACGTCGTCCAGCCGCGCTTGCGGCATCGATTCCAGGTCGATCGCCATGGCCTCGCCAAGAGCCATCACCGCATGATCGGCAATGGCGACGAGATCTCTTTCGACTTCCACTCGGTCGGTACCGACCTGGCGCAAGTGCTGGGAGCGATCTACTCCGTCGAACGTTTCGCCCCCGAGCACCGTCGTCGCATCGTGCCCGTCCTGCAGAAGGCAGCCAGATGGCGAGGACCCATCGGTCCGGCGATGATCGCCTATCTCGCCGGATCGCAGACACTCGCGCTCGAAGCCCTGGCCGACCCACGGGCGTGGGCGCTCGGGGTGCTGGGCTTCGATGTGGGTGGCAAGTCGCCGTCGAAGCGTGACGTGATGGCCAAGTTCCGCGAACGGATGCGCGACGTCCACCCCGACCATGGCGGCGACAGCGTCGACGCGGCCAAGGCAATGAGCGACCTCGCCGAGGCGCGTCGAGTACTGAGCACCGCACCCGAGTGATGGGCGCGATGACAACGCTCGTGCGGTACTGATGGCCAAGCCGACGCTGTTGCTCTATCCCGGCGCTGGATCGGACCGCGACCAGACGAGCCTGGTGGCGATCGAACGGCGGCTGGGTTCGGCGGCTTCGGTGGAACGGCTCGACTTCCCGTACCGCAAGCACGGGCGACGTGCGCCCGACCGGGCGCCGAAGCTGATGGCAGCGATCCGCGACGACCTCTCGACGATTCGTCGCCGACGGGGACCCGTGGTGATGGGCGGACGCTCGATGGGCGGCCGAATCGCCTCGATGGTCGCTGCCGACGTCGACGGGGCGGGCCCCGTTGCGCGGCTCGCCGGCCTGGTGCTGATCTGTTACCCGCTCCACCCACCCGCCAAGCCGGAACGGCTGCGCGTCGAGCATCTCGTCGACCTGGCGGTTCCCTGCCTGTTCATCTCCGGCACGAGGGATCCCTTCGGCTCACCTGACGAACTGACTGCGTGGACAGCGACCATCCCGGCGCCCGTCGAGCACGTCTGGATCGACGGCGGCCGTCACGACCTCAAGGGTGCTGATGACACGATCGCTACATCGGTCTCGGACTTCGTCGGCCGCCTGGGCTCGAGCGCCTGACACGGCAGCAACGCTGGATCCCAGCATGCTCGTCAGCTGGGTCGCGAGTCGTCGGGATCGACGTGGTGGAGGTCGATCGGCGTGTCCTCTGGATTGATCGCTTCCAGTTCGAGGTGCGCCGTCTCGGGGTAGGCCACGACGACGAGCACGGTGACGGCGAGCTGACAGAGCCCGAGCAGGCCCATCACCTGCCCGTACGACCAGCCAGCGTCGAGGAGCCACCCGGTCGCCAGCAAGCCGCCGATGCCGCCGATCAGCGCGGCGGCGGTGATCAGTCCAGCCGCCCGACTGCGGTTGCCGGTGGGGAAGAGCTCGGTGCGATACACCGCGAGCGCGGGGTACGCGGCACTCGACAAGATGCCGCCGACCAGCGAGAACGCCCACAGCGGAGGTCCGCCGACCGCGAACGCGGCGACGATCGCCGCAGTGCCGAACGGCAGCGTGAACGCAATCAGGCGTCGGCGCCCGCTGGAGTCGGCCACCCGCCCGCCGAGGATCAGCCCGATGCTGGCGGGGGTACCGATGGCGATCGAGAAGATGCCGATCATGCCGCCCGAGAAGTCGCGGATGTCGGCCAGGTAGCGGTTCTGGAAGAAGCTGGCCGGCGCGATGAAGATGTTGCCGATGAAGGCGACTGCGGCGACCAGCGCGAGCCGTCGAAGGTTGAAGTGCGGTGCCCGTGTGGTCTTCTCGAGGTGGGCGACGGTGAACCGGCGGGTCTCAGGCAGGCGACGGGTCAGGTCGAGCGCAACGATGCACCAGATCGCGGCCATCAGATAGACGTAGCGCCACCCGCTCTCGCCGACGTCGGCGAAACGCAGCGACAGCACGGCGACGCCGGCACCGAACCCAGCCGCCATCGCGAGGACGCTCACCGCGTACGCGCGGCTGTTGCGGGGCATCTCCTCTGACGCCACCACTCCCACCAGGACGGCCAACGCGATCCCCATCGGTCGAGCGAGGGTCTGGGTGGCCACGAGGATCGCGAAGCTCGGAGCGAGGGCGCCGAGCAGCGACAGCAGCGGTCCGAGCCAGGCGACCGCAACGATCACCCGTCGTCGACCGATGCGGTCGGCGATGATCGCGGCGGGGAGCGCGATCAAGATGCCGGCGCGCACGACGGAGCCGGCGATGCCGATGCCGGTGTCGCTGATCCCGAACTCGTCGGCGGCGAAGTTGACGGTTTGGGTGAACAGGGTGTTGACGAAGGCGGCGCTCATCGACGCAGCCGCCAGGAGGCCCACCACGAGCAGCTGGGTTTCGTCGAGGCGGTCCGGTGGCGCCCACCAGCTCCGATGCGATCCTCGGCGGGCCAGGACCCGTTTGACGGGAAATCGGAACAGCCAGCCGAACCACGGGATCGTGAACGCGTAGTTGGTGGTCTCCACGAGTTGTCCGGCGTCGGGATCGGTCGTCACCGTGCGTTCGTACGACGTGAACGGTCCGTCGTCCTGGCGAAATCGTCCCGACGGCCCCTGTTCGCCAGAGGGAACGTCCGGTGCTTCGAGGACCAGGTCGTCGCGTCGTGCGAACAGACGGTCTCGCTGCTCGGGGGTGTCGGGCCAGCGACGGATCAGCATGCGCCCGCCTGACTCCACGAGGCGAGCATACTGGTGGGCCATGATCGAGAACCTCGAGCCGATCGCCGACGCCCCAGTGATCGCCGTGCGCGGCGACGGACCGCTCTCGGGCGCGGTCACCGTGCCCGGTGCCAAGAACTCGGTGCTCAAGCTGATGGCGGCGACGTTGCTCACCGACGGCACGTTCGAGATCACCAACGTGCCGGAGATCGCCGATGTCACGATCATGGGCGATCTCCTCGAAGCGATCGGCGTCGAGATCGAACGGCCGTCGCCCAACCGCCTGCTGCTCACTGACACCGGCGATCTCACACCGGTCGCCCCGTATGAGCTCGTCGAGCGGATCCGAGCGTCGATCAACGTGCTCGGCCCCTTGCTCACGCGATGCGGGCAGGTGCGGCTCTCGATGCCGGGCGGCGACGACTTCGGCGCCCGGCCGATCGACATGCACATCGCCGGACTCGAAGCGATGGGCGCAACGTTCAAGTTCAGCCACGGCTACGTCGAGGCGTTCGCCGACCGGCTCCACGGTGCCGACATCACGTTCGACTTCCCGAGCGTCGGTGCCACCGAGAACCTGCTCACCGCGGCGGTGCTCGCCGACGGTCGCACCACGATCGACAATGCGGCGCGTGAGCCGGAGATCACCGACCTCTGTGAGTTCCTCGTCGCCATGGGCGCCCAGATCTCCGGGGTCGGTACGTCGACGCTGACGATCGACGGCGTCGAGCAGGATCAGCTGCGCCCGGTCAGCCATCACACCGTGCCCGATCGGATCCAAGCGGCCACCTACCTCGCCGCCGTCGCGGTGTCCGGAGGCGAGTTGGAGATCCACGGGGCCCGCCCCGAACACATGTCGATGCTGCTCGAACGCTTCGCCGACATGGGCCTCGACATCTCGACGATCTCCGATCGTGCCGGCGATCGCATGCGAGTGATCGCGCCCGATCGGCTCCGTTCGATCGACGTGGCGACGCTGCCGTACCCGGGCATCGCCACCGACTACAAGCCGCTGATCATCACGATGCTCGCCGTCGCCGACGGTGTCGGCATCGTCACCGAGAACCTGTACCCCGGCCGATTCCGCTACGTCGAGGAACTGCAGCGCTTGGGTGCCGATGTCCGCACGAGTGGCCACCATGCCGTCGTGCGTGGCGTGCCGCGCCTGTCGGGTGCGCCGGTGCGGGCCCACGACATCCGAGCCGGCGCAGCGATGGTGGTCGCCGGCCTCGCCGCCGAAGGCGAGACCGAGATCACCGGCATCCACCACATCGACCGGGGCTACGACGACCTCGTCGGTCGTCTCGCTGCCGTCGGCGCTCACATCGAACGCCGCTGACTCCCACCTCTGACCGTCGTGGTTCAGTCCGGGTCGGGGTGACCGTGCGTGGATGCGGCGTGGTCGACGCGGCGTTTCGCGAGCCACAACAGGCCCATGATGATCAGGATCGGGCCGCCGATCAGCAAGATCTCGTCCCAGCCGCCCTGGTGGGCGAACAGCACCGGGGTCGTCGCTGACATTGCCATCACACCGAGGGATCGTACGAGCTGGGCTGATTGAATGGTCGTCGTCATGCGCGAACAGGTCGAAGCCACCATCGAGATCATCCGCCCGGCGCTCCAGGCAGACGGTGGCGACATCGTGCTGCGCGATGTCGACGAGGCCACCGGTCTGGTGTCGGTCGAGCTCGTCGGCGCGTGCGTCGGGTGCCCATCGTCGAACACGACGCTGAAGGCGGGCGTCGAACGCATCATGCGCGATCGTGTCGACGGCGTCACCGCCGTCGTGAACGTCGCCGCCGAGGCGGCATGAGGCCGATCGCATGAGTCGACGCCGATTGCCCGCCCCTGAGCTGTTCCAAGCGGCGCTCGACGGCGACCGCAGCTCGCTCGCACGTCTGTTGTCGCTGATCGAACGCGGCGACGACGACGCCCGCACGGTCGGCCGGCTCGCCTACCCGCTGAGCGGAGGGGGCTACACCGTCGGCCTCACCGGAGCACCTGGCGCCGGTAAGAGCACGCTCACCAGCTCGATCATCGGGCATTTGCGCAAGCAGGATCTCGAGATCGCGGTCCTGGCGATCGATCCGTCGTCGCCCTTCACCGGCGGCGCGATCCTCGGCGACCGGGTCCGGATGCAGGATCATGCGACCGACCCTGGCGTCTTCATCCGGTCGATGGCGACGCGTGGCCACCTCGGTGGTCTGTCGCTCGCCACCCCCGAAGCGGTCCGGCTGCTCGATGCGATCGGTCGCAAGTGGATCCTGGTCGAGACCGTCGGCGTCGGCCAGGTCGAGGTCGAGGTGGCCGGCAAGGCCGACACCACCGTGGTGGTCGTCAACCCGGGATGGGGCGACAGCGTCCAGGCGAACAAGGCCGGACTGATGGAGATCGCAGACGTGTTCGTGATCAACAAGGCCGACCGCAAGGGCGTCGAGGAGACCAGCCGCGACCTGATGCAGATGCTCGACCTGTCCGATCTGCCGCACGACACGTGGCGCCCTCCGATCGTGCCGACCGTCGGATCGACGGGCGAGGGCGTGCCGGCGCTGTGGGACGCAGTGCTGGCGCATCGTGAGTACGCCGAGCAGTCGGGCGACCTCCGCGAGCGACGTGAGTTCCGCCTCGGTGAGGAACTGCGCGAGATCGTGGCCCAGCGCCTCGGTCGTCGTGCCCGGCAGATCTGCTCAGGCGATCGATGGGACGAGCTCACCGCCGAGGTCGCCGAACGGGTCACCGACCCGTGGACGGCCGCCGACGAGATGCTCGCCGCTGTCGACGCCTGATCGGCGTCGCTCGACGCTCAGAGTGACAGCATCGCCACGGCGAGGGCCACGAACAGCAGCGGGCTCGCGTACGACGACTGCCGTCGCAGATGGAGGAGTCTCGTCTTCACACCTGTTCATCGACTCGGAGCGCCGGACTGGAGTTTCGATTCAGTCAAGCCCGTCGCCCACCTGGCGATGAGCGACGCACCGGTATCCGGGCCGTTCGCTCATCGCTCGGTGGCTACTTGCCGGTGAACGTGGCCTTGCCGGGGCCGTGCTCGAGGAAGCTGGCGACGCCCGTGCGTGCATCATCGGTGCGGAACACCTCGATGAACCCGGCCCGCTCCAGCCCGAGGCCCTCGGCGAGTGAGCCGTCCAGCCCGTCGTCGATCGCCCGTTTGCAGATGGCCTGGGCCGACAGGGGACCGGCGGCGATCTCGGCGGCCAGCGCCAGCGAACGCTCGGTGAGCGCTTCAGGTGCCACGACCTCGTCGGCGAGCCCGATTCGCAACGCCTCGTCGGCGCGTACCTGGCGGCCCGTCAGGCACATCTCCTTGGCACGGCTGGCGCCGACGAGACGGGGGAGGCGCTGGGTGCCGCCACCGCCAGGGATGATGCCGAGCAGGATCTCCGGCTGGCCGAACACCGCCTTCTCCGAAGCGATCCGGTAGTCGCAGGCGAGCGCGAGTTCGCATCCGCCGCCGAGCGCGTAGCCGCTCACCGCCGCGATCACGAAGCGGGGAATCGCCGCGACGGTGTCGAGTGCGTCGTGGAACGCGGCGCCGATCGTGGCGGCCTCGTCCGGGCCTCCGAACTGTGAGATGTCGGCACCTGCGGCGAACAGGCGCTGACCGCCGGTGATCACGACGGCGCCGGGCGGATCGTCGGTGAGCTCCAGTCGCCGTCTGGCGGATCTCTGCGAGCAACTCGGTCGACAGCGCGTTGACCTTGCCGTTCGCGAGCGTGATGAGTGCGACGCCGTCGGGGCGTCGTTCGAGCGTGAGCAGTTCAGCCATGCCCCGAAGTCTTGCCGATTCGGCCCGCTGCCGCCCCCACCCGTCGTTCCGATGAGATTCACCGCACCCCCTCCGCGCCGAGCCTCATCGCAGCGGTAGGTCCTTCGGTTGTGATGAGTTTCACCGCGACCTGGGTGCGCCGAACCTCACCGGAGCTCAGGCGGCGAGGTCGACGTGGAGGGGACGCTTGAGCGACCACGCCGAGCGGGCCAGCCACGAGCCGATGGCGACGAGTCCCACCATGATCGCGGCGCACACCAGGTAGGCCGTCGTCCGACCGAAGTTGTCGTACAAGGTCGCGGTCACCACCGCCATGATGCCGGCCGCCAGTGCCTGGGCAGCTCCGAGGACGCCTTGCGCTCCGGCTTGACGATCCTCCGGGATCACCATGCCGACCGCGACGCCGCTGCTCGACACGGTGATGCCATCGGCGATGGCGTGGACCATCGCCACGGCGAAGATCCAGGTTCCGGTTGGCAGCAGTCCGTACATCGACATGAAGAACGCGCCGAGCATCAGACCGATCGCCGAGATCCGGAATGGTCCGTGCACCTGAGCGAGTCGGCCGCCCGGCGGTCCGAGCACGATCAACGGCAACGCGAACAGCGTGATCCCCAGGTTGGCGATCCACTCGTTGGTGCCGAGATCCTGGTGGACCACGGCCCAGAGCGCGTCGAACGATCCGATCATGGCGAAGAGCGCTGCGCCGAAGACGACGGCACCGGCGAACGGCCGGATCGAGAGGAGGTCGACCGCCAAGCGCCGTTTCGGCGGCACGGTGCTCTCGGCAACTTGTACTCGGGCCACGAACGGCAGGAGCACGGCGGTGGCAAGGGCGACGACGACGAACGGCGCCGGGATACCGAACGGGCCGACGAGGAGCGCGGACACCGCCGGCCCGAGCGCGAACCCGAACACGTCGGCCGCAAGCAGTCGTCCGAGGTTCTGGCCGAGATGGTTCGGGTCGGCGAGGATGACGATCCGCCGCGCTGCCGGCACGGCGGCGCCGATCCCGATCCCCGAGATGAATCGACCGATCAGAATCGGTGTCAGGGTCGTGCTGAACCCCATCAACAACAGACCGACGACGTTGACCCCCACGCCGAACAACACCACGTGCCGAGCATGGCCGCGGTCGGCGAGTGGGGCGATCAACACCTGCGACAAGAACGCGGCGACGAAGCCGAGGCCGATGACGACTCCAATGGCGGTCTCGCTGATCCCGTAGTCGTCTCGGTAGTCATCGACGATCGTGAACAGCACGCCGTAGCCCGCGGCCAGACTGGCCATCAGGCCGCCGAACGCGAAGAACAAGGTGTTCGGCGACGGCGGCTCGCGTCGGGTGCCCGGCGCCACGTCCGGAGGTGACGTCGTCATCGAGCGCAGGCTACTGATCGGGGGTCAGCCGACGGTGACGAGCCCGGTGTCGAACGGTCCCCGGAGGTGAGGGTGGGTCGGCATCGCTCGCGCTGCGACACCCCAGCGACCGGCTCGGTCGGGAGCGAACTCGACGTGGAACCGACCGTCGTCGCCGGCGACCGTCGACACGACCTCGAGCAGGGCCTCGTCGAACGAGCCGTCGGCGAGCAGCGGGCCGTGCAGCAACTGCACGACGATCTCGTCGTGAGCGAGCGTCCCCGGGTCGAGTTCGACCACGACATCGTGCCTCTCGCCCGCGGCGCCGCCCTCGACGCCCGAACCGTCATCGAGCAACTGCACCCGCACGTTGGGCCACGCGGCGCTGACGCGCTGTTTCCAGGCCGACAGCTCGCGCGCCGGCGCGCCCGCGTCAGCGGTCATCGTGTTCGTGCCGACCGCGGCCAGCTCGTAGTACTTCGTGACATAGTCGCGGACCATCCGACCGGCGATCACGTTCCAGCCGAGCGTCGCCCAGTTGGTCGTGATCTTCTCGATCCACCCGTGGGGGAGGCCGTCGTCGTGGTGGGCGTAGAACAGCGGAACGATGTCGTTCTCGATGACTTCGAACGCCGAATTCGCTTCGCGCCGGTCGCGCCGATCGAGGTCGGCATCATCGTCGAACGACGCAATGTCGAATCCGTTGGTGCCATCTGACATCTCGTCCCACCAGCCGTCGCGGATCGAGCAGTTGAGACCGCCGTTGAGTGCCGCCTTCATCCCCGAGGTGCCGCAGGCCTCCATCGGCCGGCGAGGGGTGTTGAGCCACACGTCGCAGCCGTGATACATCGTGCGGGCGATGCCGATGTCGTAGTCGGGGATGAACACGAACCGGTGGCCGACGTCGGCGTCGCGGGTCAGGCGATCGATCTCACGGATCAGCTGCTTGCCGGGCTCGTCGGCGGGGTGCGCCTTGCCGGCGAACACGAACTGCACGGGCCGGTCGGCGTCGAGCAGCAGCGCGCGCAGACGGTCGATCTGGCCGAGCAACAGCGTCGAGCGCTTGTAGGTGGCGAAGCGACGGGCGAACCCGATCGTCAGCACGCCTGGGTCGAGCAGGTTGCCGCCGAGTCGGTCGCGCACCATGTCGACGAGTTCTCGGCGCCCCTCGTTGCGGACATCCCAGATCTCGCGGTGGTCGAGGTGGCGCACCCGCTCCCAGTCGCTCTCGTCGGCCAGGTGCCACTCGTCGCCGATGATCTGAGAGAGGAGTTCGTCGACGCGGTCGCTGACCCACGTGCGAGCATGGACACCGTTGGTGACGTGTCCGATCGGAACCTCCCGTGTCGGCAGGTCGGACCAGAGCCCGCCGAACATCTCGCGTGACACCTCGCCGTGCAGGCGGGCGACGCCGTTGGAGTGGGCGGCCAGACGCAGGCCCATGACCGCCATGTTGAACTTGTCGCCCTCGCTCTTGCGTTGGCCGATGGCGATGAGGTCGTCGATGGAGACGCCGCACTGTGATGCGAAGTCGGCGAAGTACGTGTCGATCAGTTCTCGGGGGAACCGATCGATGCCGGCGGGCACCGGCGTGTGCGTCGTGAACAGGCTGCCGGCGCGGACTGCCTCGATCGCCTCGTCGAAACTCAGACCCAGGCCGACCCATTCCCGGATCCGTTCGAGCCCGAGGAAACCGGCGTGGCCTTCGTTGGTGTGGAAGACCTGCGGGTGGATGTCGAGGGCCCGCAGCGCTCGGACACCACCGATGCCGAGGATGATCTCCTGACGCAGGCGGTGCTGTTCGTCACCGCCGTAGAGGCGGTCGGTGACAGCGATCGCCTCCGGCGGGTTCGAGGGCACGTTGGTGTCGAGCAGATAGAGACGAACGCGGCCGACGTCGGCTCGCCACACCCGCACGGTGACGGGAACGTCGGCGAGGTCGACGATGATCTCGACGCCGGTCGGGTGCAGGCCGAGGGCGTCCGGGTCGATCCGATCGTTGCGCTCTTGTTGCCAGCCGTCGTTGTCGAGCAGCTGGTGGAAGTAGCCCTCGGCGTACAGCAGGCCGACACCCACCAGAGGAACGCCGAGATCGGATGAGGCCTTCAGGTGATCGCCGGCGAGCACGCCGAGGCCGCCGGAGTACTGCGGCAGGGCCTCGGTGATGCCGAACTCGGGCGAGAAGTAGGCCACGGACTCGAGCGCCGTGTCGCCATCGGCGGCGCGGCGCGAGAACCAGCTCGACCCGCCGAGCGCGTCGTCGAGGCGTTGCTGGGCCTGGCCGAGCTGGTCGACGAACTGTTGGTCGTCGGCCAGCGCGTCCCAACACGCCGCAGAGGTGCGGTGGACGAGGTCGACGGGGTGCTGGCCGGTGTCGCGCCACGAACGATCGTCGCGGGTGCCGTCGAGACGGTCGAACAGCTGCGCGAGCTGACGGTCCCAGGCCCAGTGGAGGTTGGCGGCCAACGACTCGATCGCACGGAGTGATTCGGGGACGTTGCTGACGACGGTGAATTGACGAACTGGGCGCATCGTTCGCTGACGTTATCGACTCCGGGACGGGCTCTCGCCGGGCGTGACGAACGTTCATCACCCCGACACGATCCGCCGTCAGGGCGGTCGCTCAGGTGGTCGCGTGCCGGCCCGTCGCGACGACGTCGGAGTACAGCTCCGAGGTGGTTCGAGCGATCGCCGCCCAGGCATATTTGTGCTCCACCAGGTCGCGAGCGTTGGCGACCAGGATCGTGGCCAGATCGTGGTTCGTCAGCACCTGCTCGATGGCGTCGGCGAGGTCGTCGGGGTTCCCCGGCTCGAACGTGACACCGGCGTTCGTGCCGGTCACCAACTCGGCGAGTCCACCCGTGCGGGCCACGATGAGCGGCACACCGGCCGCCAGCGCCTCCAGCGCAACGATGCCGAACGGTTCGTAGAGCGAGGGGATCGACCACGCAGCCGGCCCGGTGCACCAGTTGACGAAGGTCGGCGTCGCTCAGGTACCCGGGGAGATCGACGATGTCGCTGACGCCTTCGACGTCGACCTGGGTCTGCAGTTCGGGCAGGTAGCTCCCGCGTCCGGCGATCACACTGCTGACGTCGGGCACACGCCCGCGGAGTTCGTGCATCGCCCGGGCGAGCACCTGGAATCCCTTTTCGTACTGCACACGACCCCACGACACCACGAGCGGGGGCCGTGGCCCGGGTGGCACGCTCGGAGTGTTCGCAGGTCGCCACTGCTCGGGATCGATCCCGTTCGGGATGTGCACCACATGCTCTTCTGCGAGCTCGAAGCCGGTGATCAGCTGTTCGACGATGAACCGGGTCGGCGAGATCATCCGGTCGGCCTGGAATGCGAGCCACCACTCGATCGAGTTGATGTCGGTCGGATGGCCGAGCGGGAGCTGGCCGCCGTGGCGGACCCGTTCGGTGCCGTGCATCGTGAGGACGAACGGCACGTCGTACCGGGACGCGAGCGAGTCGGCGGCCCATCCGAGTTGCCAGTCGTGTCCGTGAACGATGTCGGGTCTCCAGCCATCCAACTCGCCCACCAGTCGACTCCCGAGCTTGGTGATCGCATGGTTCGCCGACGGCGATGCGGGTGACCTCCTCCGACGGCGGCAACCACGGCAGGTCGACGAGGGTGCGCAGCACACGGACCTGCTCGGGCGGCTTCGCCCCGAGCTCGGCGGGTCGGTCGGCAACGGTGAGGACGACGACGTCGTGACCGGCGCGAGCCGAGCGCGGCGCCGAGCCCGGCGACGTGAGCGGCGATTCCGCCGGTGGACCGCGGGGGAAACTCCCACGACAACATCATCACGCGCACGGTCGCGCACCTTAGTGTCGGCCCCGTACCCTGGGCACCGATGGCCAACGTCGCCCGACCGATCGGTGAGCTGGACCTGCATCTCTTCGGCGAGGGCACGCATCGTCGACTGTGGGAGCTGCTCGGTCCACAGCCGCTGCACGTCGACGCCGACGGTGTTGCGTCCGGGGTTCGGTTCGCGGTGTGGGCGCCGAACGCGGTGTCGGTGGCGGTCGTCGGGGACTGGAACGACTGGGAGGCGCTGCCGCTCGTCCCCGTCGAGACCGACGTGCCCACGGGGATCTGGACGGCGGTGGCCCCCTCCGCTCGAAGCGGGCATCGATACAAGTTCGAGATCGTCACGAGCGACGGACAGACCGTGCGCAAAGCGGACCCGATGGCGCGCCAGACCGAGCGGCCCCCGAGCGACGCGAGCGTGGTGCCCGCCGCCGTCGACCACGTCTGGGGCGACGACACCTGGATGGGAGATCGGGGCGGCGTGGTGGCGGGGACGTCACCGATGCGCATCTACGAGGTGCATCTCGGTTCGTGGAAACGTGGAGTCGACACGTGGGACTCGTTCGCCGTCGAGCTCGCGGATCACATCGCGACGCTCGGGTTCACGCATGTCGAGCTGATGCCGATCGCCGAGCACCCGTTCAGCGGTTCCTGGGGCTACCAGGTCTCTGGCTACTTCGCGCCGACGGCCCGGTTCGGTGATCCCGACGGCGTCCGGCGATTCGTCGACACGATGCACCAGCGGGGGATCGGCGTGATCGTCGACTGGGTGCCGGCACACTTCCCACGCGACGAGTGGAGCCTGGGGCGCTTCGACGGCACGCCGTTGTACGAGCACGCCGATCCGCAACGCGGCGAGCACCCCGACTGGGGTACCTACGTCTTCGACTTCGGCCGCAACGAGGTTCGCAACTTCCTGGTCGCCAACGCGTTGTACTGGCTCGACGAATTCCACGTCGACGGGCTTCGCGTCGACGCGGTCGCGTCGATGCTGTATCTCGACTACTCGCGTGAGCCAGGCCAGTGGTCACCCAACGCAGAGGGTGGTCGCGAACACCTCGAGGCGCTCGCGTTCGTTCGGGAGTTGAACGCCGTGGTCGGCGAGGAGTTTCCCGATGCGTTGGTGATCGCCGAGGAATCGACGTCGTGGCCGGGCGTGACCCGACCGCTCGCCCAGGGTGGGCTGGGGTTCAGCCACAAGTGGAACCTCGGGTGGATGCACGACACGCTCGACTACCTGGCGCTCGATCCCGTGCACCGGCGCCATCACCATCACGAGATGACGTTTGCGATGCTCTACGCCTACGACGAGCGGTTCGTGTTGCCGCTGAGTCACGACGAGGTCGTCCACGGCAAAGGCAGCTTGCTGTCGAAGCTGGGCGGCGATGACTGGCAGCGCTTCGCAGCCCTGCGTTCGTTGTTCGCCTGGCAGTGGGCGTTGCCGGGCGCGCCGCTGCTGTTCATGGGTTCGGAGCTGGCGCCCTGGGAGGAATGGAACCACGAGGCCGACCTTGCGTGGCACCTCCTCGATCATCCGGCCCACCGCGGTGTGCGCGACCTGGTCGCCCACCTCAATGCGGTGTCCGACACGTGGCCGGCACTGTGGCGACGCGACACCGATCCCGGTGGATTCCAGTGGCTCGACGCCGACGATGCCGACCACAGCATGTACGCCTTCGTGCGGTGGGACATCGATGGTGCCGCCGCCGTCGTGGGCGTCGCGAACTTCACGCCGGTCCCGCGGCCGGGATATCGGGTCGGGCTGCCGTGGGGTGGCGAGTGGGATGTGGTGCTCGACACCGACGCCGCGACGTGGTGGGGGAGCGGGCACCGTGGCGAACTGACGGCGGTGACGGCCTCGGATGAGCCGTGGCAGGATTGCTCGGCGTCGGGAGTGCTCGACATCGGCCCGATGGCGATGGTGTTGATCGCTGCCCGATCTCCGGGCTGACGCAGGCCGCTCGGCGGTCAGGGAACCGTCGTGGTGGTCGTGGTGGTCGTGGTGGTCGGCGTCGGAGTGGTCGCGGCGGTGGTGGCAGGTGCGGCGGTGGTCGGCGGCGCGACGGTGGTCGTGGTCGTGGTGGTGGTCGACGTCGTCGTGGTGGTGGCGTCGGGGTCGGGTCGGTTGAACGACGGCAGCGACTCGCGCTCGCTGTACTGCTCGGGCTCCTTGCCGTCGTGGCCCCACACGTACACGCGGTCGCCCCGCTCGACGAGATCCGGGAACACGTCAGCGAGCGAGTTGGAGATCCGGATGCAGCCGTGCGACGCCGGTCGAGTCGGCACGTTCTGGGCGCCGTGGATGGCGATGCCGTAGTTGAAGTACCACGGGTTCTTCATCCCGCCGAGTGGGCTGACCCGGTTGCCGTCGTACGAGCGGTTGAACCTGAACACGCCGCCGGGCGACTTCGACTCGGCGCAGACCTGCTTGGTGACCGGCTCGGGGTAGGGCCTGCCGTACTCGTCGGTGTCGTAGGTGGCGGTCTCGCAGAAGGTGGCCGGATCGCCGTCCGGGCGCAGTTCGCCCGACGAGATGTGTGCGATGAAGATCGGCTCGTCATCGCGGAACACCGCCAGCACCTGCAACGGAAGGTAGACCTCGACGTGCGTGCCCGCGCCGGGACGTCGAGGCAGGAACCGCACCGACGGGTCGGCCATCTGCTGCCACAACTCCTCGGTCACCACGGTCTGGTCGTTGCGTGTTGCGAAGTCTTCCCACGCCACGCCGCCGATCAGCTTCTTGAACGCCCACACGGCCTGTTGGGTGCCGCTGCCGAATTGGCCGTCCGCCGGGCCGGGCTGGAACCCGAGCTCAGCCAGACGCTCCTGCACGCGGCGGACGTCATCGCCGGCCGACCCGAGACTGAGCGGCGCTGCGAGCGGCGCCGCCGCGGGCGCGTCCGGCGAGTCGTCGGTGGTGACTGGTGCGGTGATGCCCTCGGGGCTGTCCGGTGCTGCACTCGTCGGAGTCGGGTCGGCGATGATCGGCTCGTCGGCGTCGACGTTGGTGCCGTTGCCGCCGAGGAAGATCCCCACACCGATCACGAGCGCGAGGACGAGGCCAGCGGCGAGCGCGGGCAGCCACGGTCGGGCGTCAGCGGTGCGCGGTTGTCGAGGGGAACTCATGGAGGGGGATCGGGTGGTTGTTCGGGTTGGTCAGGCCGGTGCGGCCACCGAGCGAAGGGCGTCGCAGGCGTGTTCTGGCGGGACGATGTTGATCATCACGCCGGTTCCACGTTCGAAACCGGCCTGGGTGACCAGGTTCGGCCAGACGTGGATGTGCCAGTGGTACTGGCCGGTGTGCTGATGCGGTGCGGTGTGGAACCCGAGGTTGAAGGCGACATCGCCGAGGGCGGCGTTCAGATGCCCGAGCGCGTCACGCAGGGCTCGGCCGACGGATTCGAGACTGTCATTCGGGGCGTCCTGGAGATGTGGCTCGTGGTGGCGCGGCACGATCAGGAGTTCGTACGGTGCGCCACTCCAGTACGGAGTGATCACCGCTACATCGTCGTTGGCGAACACCACGCGCTCATCGGCTGCAAGCTCGGCCTCGACCGTGGTGCACAGGAGACATCCGCCGGCGAAGCGGGCGAATGCGCGCTCTTCGTCGAGGATCTCGCCGGGCACGAACGGCAGGCCGAGGATCTGGCCGTGGGGGTGGGCAACCGACGCACCCGCCTCGCGACCATGGTTCACGATGGCTTGGGTGTAGCGGACCTGAGGTGTGGCTGCGTGCTCGGCGAAGCGGTCACGCAGCACCCTCATGAACTGCGCAGCATGGTCGTCGTCGAGCCGGTGAAGGCCTGAGTGGTGATCAGGCGTGTAGACGAAGACCTCGTGGATGCCGCTGGCTTCGGCCATCACGAACACGGGGCCCAGGTTGTGCACGGCAAAGGTTTCTTCGCCGTCGAAGGCCGGGTACCGGTTGGGGATCACTCGCATCGACCAGGTGCCATCCTGATCGACGGTCTCGAGCGCCGGCGGGGTGGCCTCTTCGTGTCCTGGGCAGAAGGGGCAGGGGCGCGACGGGTCCTCGTCGACGCTGCTCTGGCGTGGGGCGAAGTCGCTCGGCCTCTCGGCCCGTTCGGCGACGATGGTCACCCACCGACCGTTGAGTGGGTTCAAACGCATCTGACTCATTGTCCGGACAAGGATACGGCGATCGGCCGCCCGATGCATGACACTGTGACAACTGCTCAGATCACGCGTCGGCGGCCAGTTCGTTGTGGCGACGGTCGAGACGATCCTGGTTCCAGCGGTGGAGTCCCCACCCGATGAGCGAGCCGGCCCCGAACGCAGCGAGTCCGCCCACCCCGTCGAGCCAGAAGTGGTTGCCCGTCACCACGATGCAGAACAGTGTGGTGGCGGGGTAGAGCAACACGAGGGCTTTGACCCATTTGCGCCGCAGAAGCGGCCAGATCGCAATCGCGCACCATGTCGACCAGCCGATGTGCAGGCTCGGCATGGCGGCGTACTGATTCGAGATCGATGCCATGGTCTCGGAGTCGAACGACCACGGGCCGCCGTAGTCGGCCAGGGTGTCGACGAATCCCCAGCCGCCGTCGGGTCGAAGATCGCTCTGGATGCAGGCGCCCCCGTAGCTGATGCGGATCCCGGTCTCCTCGGCGATCTCGGCCGGAATGGGACACGGCTCGTCGAGCAGGCGTGGCGGCATGAGCGGGAACCAGGCGAAGCCGATGATCGCCAGGGCGGTCATTGCAGCGAGCGAGTTGCGCCACTGCGGAAAGACGTCGGCGCGCTTGATGTAGAGCAGCACGAACACCGCTGCGGTGACGATGAAGTGCGCGGTGCCGTAGTAGGTGTTCCAGAACTTGATGAACCAGTCGTAGGGCAGGAACCACGACTGGATCGTCTGTTCGTGGAACAGGTTGAGGTTCAGCTCCCACTGGATGATGCGCTCCGCATTGGTGAAGGCCTGCTCGGGCACACCGTCGGCGGCGATCTTGTTCGAGCCGAACAGGTTGCGGGTCCAGGAGTAGATGCCGTAGAAGACCGCGACGATCAACGCCTCTTTCCACCAGTGCATCCGGTGTTCGCGAACCGGTGCCGGAGCTGCGTCGGCCACCTGCATCGGTTCCGTACTGTAGGCGCGCGTTACGGTCATGTGACATGGCAGAGATTCCTGGGCACGCTGGTCAACAAGCAGTGGCAGCACTCGCCGCCTACGGCACCGACGTGATGTTCACGCTCAACGGCGGCCACATCTGGCCGCTGTACGACGCCGCTCGCGATCAGGGGATGCGGGTGGTCGACACCCGACACGAGCAGTCGGCGACGTTCGCTGCTGAGGCCTACGCGAAATTGACGCGGCGGCCCGGCTTCGCCGCACTGACCGCCGGGCCCGGGATCACCAACGGCGTCTCGGCGATCACGTCGGCGCACTTCAACGGGTCGCCGGTCGTCGTGCTCGGTGGCCGCGCCCCGCAGGGGCGATGGGGTGCGGGCTCATTGCAGGAGCTCGATCACGTCCCGATCGTGTCGTCGATCACCAAGTTGGCTGCCACCGTCACCGAACCCGAACAGGCCGGATCGATGGTGCACGAAGCAGCCCGCCTGGCGATCGAACCGCACCGCGGACCGACGTTCCTCGATTTCCCCCTCGACGTGTTCGGCCCGTCGACCGGTGAGGTACCCGACGTCGGCTCGTGCGACGGGATGGGCGCCGCACCCGATGACGAGGCCGTGGCGGCACTCGCTGCGCTGGTTGCCGGTGCCGAGCGGCCCGCATTCATGGTCGGCTCCGACGTGTACTGGGACGGCGCCTGGGACGAACTCGCCGCGGCCGCAGCACAGCTCGGGGTTCCGTGCTTCTTCAATGGGATGGGTCGCGGGCTGTTGCCTGCCGACCACGAGCTCGCGTTCTTGCGCACGCGGGGCGTGCTGAAGCAGCGCGCCGACGTCGTGGTGGTGCTCGGCACCCCGCTCGACTTCCGGCTCGGCTTCGGTTCGTTCGGCTCGGCGACCGTGGCGCATGCCGTCGACGCCGAGTCGCAGCGAGCGGGTCACGTCGACGTGCTGACGGTGGCCGGCGATCTCCGACTCACGCTGCGCGCGTTGGCCGACTACGCGGGCGACCGAGTCGACCACAGCGGCTGGATCGCCGAGCTACGCGACGCGGAGTCGGCGGCGACGGCTGCTGAGGTCGCGCTGATGGAGGCCGACGGCGACCCCATCAAGCCGAGCCGCATCTACGGCGAGCTGCGCAAGCGTCTCGAGCGCGACGCCGTGGTGATCTGTGACGGCGGTGACTTCGCGTCGTACGCCGGCAAGTTCATCGAGGTCTACGAGCCCGGTGGTTGGCTCGACACCGGACCGTACGGTTGCCTGGGCAACGGTCTCGGCTACGCGATTGCTGCCCGTGTCGTGCGTCCGTCGTCGCAGGTGGTGTTGCTGCTCGGTGACGGTGCCGCCGGTTTCAGCCTGATGGACGTCGACTCGCTCGTGCGTCATGGCCTTCCCGTGGTGATGATCGTCGGCAACAACGGGATGTGGGGCCTCGAGAAACATCCGATGCAGGCGATCTACGGTTGGGACGTGGCCTGCGACCTCCAGCCGGAGCTCCGCTACGACGACGTGGTCAAGGCGCTCGGCGGAGGTGGAGAAACGGTGTCGTCGCCCGCCGAGATCGGCCCGGCACTGGACCGAGCCTTCGCCAGTGGCGTGCCCTATCTGGTCAACGTCCTCACCGACCCCGGCGACGTCTACCCCCGCTCCAGCAACCTCGCCTGACCACTCCAACTGTCACACCGTGCCGGGTTTGGTGTGACAGTTGACGACGCGTGACTCAGGTGCCGCGCCGCTGGTTCGGTCGTTCGGGTTCGCGCTACGAAACGCTCAGGTGTCGCAGCACTTGGCCATGAAGCGGTCGAGGTCGACCACCACTCGGGTGATCTTGCCCGCCGCGACCAGGCCACCGGGATCGGATGCCGACACGGTGAACTTCAGGCGCCGGCCATCGATCTTTTCGAGCACCGCTTCGGCGACGACCTCGGCGCCGATCGGTGTGGGCTGGAGGTGGTCGAACTGGATCCGCATGCCGACCGAGGTGGTGCCATCGTCGAGCGAGTTGCTGATCGCAGTGCAGCAGGCCTCCTCACACAATGCAACGAGTCGTGGAGAGCCGAGCACCTCGACGATGCCCGAACCGAGTGCCAGGGCCGTGTCGGCCTCGGTGACCACCAGCTTGGCGTCGCCACGCATGCCTGTTTCGAGATTCACGTCGCCAACGCTAACAAGGAGGTGTCGATCAGCGTCGTGACACCCACAACACCGGTCTGATCGTCGGCGTTCGAGATGCGCCCGCAACATCTCGAACGTAGGCTCCACCGGGTGATCGAACAAGACGTCCTGCAACGAGTACTCGCCGGCGCAATCAGTGGGGGAGCCGAGTTCGCCGAGGTGTACGCCGAGGACAAGCGGTCGACCTCAGCCGGACTCGACGACGGCCGCATCGAGCAGGTGTCGAGCGGCCGCGATCGCGGTGCCGGCATTCGCGTCGTGGCGGGCGAGACCACCGGATTCGCCTACACCTCTGACCTGTCGGAGCCCGGACTGAACGCAGCAGCCTCCGCCGCAGCAGCGGCCGCGAAGCAGGGAGGCGGTGGTGTCCGCACGATCGCCCTGACCCCATCGTCCCCGCACCGGCCGAACACGGTCGGGCGCGACCCCGATTCCGTCGCCAAGGCGGCCAAGGTCGAACTGCTGGAGCGGATGAACGAGGCCGCCCGCTCGTACGGGCCCGAGATCGTGCAGGTGTCGGCCGGCTACGGCGACAGCCGCAAGCAGGTGCTGGTGGCCAACACCGACGGTGTGCTCACCGACGACGAGATCGTGCGCACGCTGCTGCGCATCAGCGCCGTGGCCGACGGCGACACAGGCATGCAAACCGGTTCTCAATCGATGGGTCACACGATCGGCTTCGAGATCTTCGACGAGGTCGACGTCGAGGAACTCGCCCGCGAGGCGGCCCGTCAGGCGATCACCAAGCTGCGGGCACGTCCGGCGCCGTCGGGGGCGATGCCCGTCGTGATCAAGCACGGCACCGGCGGGGTGCTGTTCCACGAGGCGTGCGGACACGGCCTCGAGGCCGATCACATCCAGAAGGACGCGAGTGTGTACGCCGGCAAGGTCGGCCAGCAGGTGGCGTCGCCGCTGGTCACGCTCGTCGACGACGGGACGATGCCGGGCGAGTGGGGCACGCTCGGCTTCGACGACGAGGGCCACATCACCCAGCGCAACGTGCTGATCGAGGACGGCATCCTCACCGACTACATGTGGGACTATCTGCGGGCTCGCAAGGACGGTCGCCCACAGTCCGGCAACGGCCGCCGGCAGAGCTATCAGCACCTCCCGATGGTCCGCATGACCAACACGTTCGTCCTCGACGGCCCCGACGACCCCGACGACATCATCTCCTCGACCCCGAATGGCGTGTACGTCGCCAAGCTCGGTGGCGGTTCGGTGAACACGGCGTCCGGCGACTTCGTGTTCGGGATGACCGAGGCCTACCTGATCGAGAACGGCGAGATCACTGAGCCGCTGCGCGACGGCAACCTGATCGGCAACGGCCCCAAGGTGCTCGCCGACATCGACATGCTCGGCAACGACTTCGCGATGGGCAGCCCGGGCACCTGCGGCAAGGACGGCCAGGGCGTCCCGGTCGGCGACGGCCAGCCGACACTCCGGGTGAAGTCGCTCACCGTCGGCGGCACCGCGTGAGCCGGTTCGAGAGCGAACTGCAGGCGGTTGCCGATCGTGTGGTCGATCAGGCAACGACCGGCGAGCAGATCGAGGCCTTCGTGGCTCGCGGCGGCGAAACCGAGGTGCGGATCTACCAGGGCGACGTCGAACATTTCGTGTCGGCCCAGAGCGAGGGGATCGGCATCCGGGTGATCCGTGAGGGCCGTACCGGGTTCGCCTACGCCGGTACCCTCGACGAGGACGCGATCAGCGAGGTGCTTGCCGAGGCTCGCGACAACGTGCAGTTCGGCACCGTCGACGAGTGGGCGGCGCTCGCCGAACCCGACGGCGTCGCGGTGACCGAGCAGTCACTCTGGAACGACGACCTCGCGGAGTACCCGACCGACCGCAAGATCGATCTCGCCAAGGAACTCGAGAAGCTGGCGTCGGGCACGGACCCGCGTGTTCGCGTCGACGACTCGAACTACGCCGACGCGCACGGCGAGTCGGCGGTCGCCTCGACCACCGGTATCCGGATGTCGGGCCGCGAGAACGGTTGCTACGTGTCGGTGTCGACGCTGGCGGACGAAGGCGACGGGGACGACGCCGAAACCCAGACCGGGTTCGGTTTCTCGGTCGGTCGTTCACCCGACGAGTTCGATCTCGACCGGGCGGCCCGGGAGGCCGTCGACCGAGCAACTCGTCTCCTCGGCGCCACGCAGCCACCGAGCAGACGAGTCACGGTGGTGCTCGATCCGTTCGTCACTGCGCAGTTCATCGGGGTCATCTCGTCGACGCTCAACGGTGAGGCGGTCGTCAAAGGACGCTCGCTGTTTCGCGACCGCATCGGTGAGACCGTTGCCGCGCCGTTGGTCACGATGGTCGACGACCCGACGAACCCGAAGGCCTACACCGCCACCGACGTCGACGGCGAGGGTCTCGCAGCCCGTCGCAACGTGCTGATCGAAGACGGCGTGCTCCGACAGTTCGTCGCACAACTCGTATTCCGCTCGTCGTGCCGGCACGGTGTCGACTGGCAATGCCACCCGTGGAGGCTTCGCCGGCACGCCTGGCGTCGGCTGTCCTGGCGCTGTCGCTCGCGCCGGGAACGCGGACACAGGAGGAACTGATCGCCGACGTCGACGATGGCCTCCTGGTCCAGCAGATGCAGGGGCTGCACTCCGGTGTCAACCCGATCAGCGGCGACTTCTCCACCGGGGCCGCCGGACTGCTCATCTCGAACGGCACCGTCGGTGAGCCGGTGCGCGAGATCACGATCGCCTCCACGCTGCAACGGATGCTGCTCGACATCGTCGAGATCGGCGGCGACCTCGAGTGGCTGCCGATGCGATCAGCGGGCATGAGCCTCGTGATCCGCGACGTCACCATGTCGGGTTCCTGAGGGCGACCGGTCGGGCGATGGGAACGGCGTCACCCGAGGCGGCGGTTCGGCATCCCCATCTTGCGGACCCACAGCGTGACGGGCACGTTCGTGTCGACCTGCACGCTCACACGATGTGGAGCGGTGATTCGACGACGACGCCCGATGAGTTCGCTGCTGCCGTCGACGCCTGCGGGCTCGATGTGGTGTGCATCACCGATCACAACGCCATCGCCGGCGCAGTCGAGCTGCGCGAGCGCTTGGCCTGCCGGGTGATCGTCGGCGAGGAACTGCGCACCGCGGCGGGCGAGATCATCGGGCTGTTTCTCGACGAACGTGTGCCGATGGGCATCTCGCACCTCGATGCGGCGAAGGCGATACGCGATCAGGGCGGTGTGGTCTACATCCCGCACCCGTTCGACCCGATGCGCCGGAACCTGAGCGAGGCAGCGCTCTATGAACTCGCCGAAGCCGACCTGATCGACGCCGTCGAGGTCCTCAACGCCAAGACGTCGCTGGCCAGCCTCAACCGGCGAGCGGCCCAGTTCGCCGACGAGTTCGGGATCGTCGGCGGCGCCGGCAGCGACGGTCATGTACCGGACGCGCTCGGAGCCGCGTACGTGGACATGGTCGACTTCGAGACGCCGATGGAGTTTCTTGCGTCGTTGGCGTCGGCCCAGGTGATCGGCCACCACTGGGACGAACCCCGCCCCTGGACCCCCCGCATCGTTCCCAGCATCTGATCCGTCGGTTCGTCTGGATTGGGGTGTAGACAGGGCGCCCGTGCCGATCTATCAGGCGATCATCCTCGGGATCGTGCAGGGCCTCTCGGAGTTCCTGCCGATCTCCTCGAGCGGCCACCTCCTGCTCGTTCCGTGGTTCGCCGGTTGGCAGGAACTCGATGCGTCGATCAAGAAGTCGTTCGACGTCGCTCTGCACCTCGGCACGCTCGTCGCCGTGGTTGGCTACTTCTGGCGTGATGTGAGCACGTACGTGGTCGAGGGCACCAAGCTCGTGTTCGTCCGCAAGGTGCCGCCGACAGCGGAGGGCAGGCTGGCGTGGCTGTTCGTCCTCGCAACGCTGCCGGCGGCTGCAGTGGGCGCCGCTGTTCGAGGACCAGATCGACAACCGCCTCGGCACCCCGACGATGATCGGCATCTCGCTGATCGTGTTCGGCGTGCTCCTCGCCATCGCCGACCGGACCCTCGGCCGGCGCAAGGTCGAGGAGTTCCGCGCCAAGGACGCGCTGCTCGTCGGCGCCGCACAGGCGCTGGCCCTCAACCCGGGCACATCCCGGTCGGGCATCACGATGACTGCCGGACGCTTCCTCGGCTTCGACCGCGAGGCGGCCGTGCGCATCAGCTTCGTGATGTCGATCCCCGTGATCTTCGGTGCCGTCGTCTTCAAGTTCGGCGGGCTGATCGCTGACGGCATCCCGGACGGACTCGTCGTACCGCTGATCGTCGGCATCATCACCTCGTGTCTGGCCGGCTTGCTCGCGGTCTGGGGCACGCTCAAGATCGTGCGGACGCACAGCTTCATGCCGTTCGTGATCTACCGGATCGCTCTCGGTGTGGTCGTGCTGATCGCGGTCGCCACGGGTGCCCGCTGATCGAACCGATCACGGGAGATAGAGGAGGCTGGCGCTGCCCTGCTGGGCGGCCGCGGCCACGATCGGCGCCTCGGTCGCACTGACCGCCACGAAGATCGACCTCGTCGACCACACCGGTCACCCGAGCTGCCTTGGCCACCAACAGACCGTCGGCGGTGACCTGAACGTTCAGCCCCACGACGACGTTGCGGGCGAGCGGATCGGACAGCGCGATCGACGACGGTTCCTGGTTCGGCGAGCGTCGCCGGTCCGCTCCGGCTGGTGACGTCGAGCCGGGTCAGCACCTCACCCGCTGCCACCCGTTGGCGAACGACGGCACCGTCGGGCTGGTCGGTCAGTGCGGCGTCGGGGAGTGCGGCGATCGGCAGGGCGACGAGTTCGGCCACGATCGGGTCGCCCGGTTCGAGCGGCTGACGGCGCCACGAGCACGCTGCGTGTCGATCCCCAGCTGTCGCGTTCGGCTGCGATCGACGACATCTCGGCGTGAACGGCGGCGGCGGCGAGTGCGGCGAAGGTGGCGACGACGGCCCAGTAGATCCAGGGGCGTCGGGCGAGGACGAGTCGGGCTCGGGCCGCGACGTGCATCGGTGTCTCCTCGGATCGATGGACGATCGGAGGGAGTCGGTCGGTGCCGACGTTATCGACGCTGCGGTGAGATCGTCAGCCGTCGGACGACGAACTCGAGCTCGACCCGGAACCGCTGGACGCGGAACCACTCGAATCGGCACGCTTCGAGCTCGAACTGTCCGACTTCGTCGTGGACGACGAGGTCTCGCTCGACGACGAACCGCTGTCGGAGCTGGTGGAGCCGTGCCCTTGGTCACTGCCGACGTGACGCTGTCGACGGTCGCCGACTTCTTGCCCCGGTTGTCGGTCTTGAAGAAGCCGGATCCCTTGAAGGTGACGCCGACCGGCGTGAAGACCTTCTTGACGGGCAGGACCTCGCCGGAGTCGGGATGGGCGATCTCGGTGAGGTTCTCGTCGTGGAAGCCCTGCTGGACCTCGATGGTCTCGCCGGTCTCGACGAACTTGTAGACGTAGGTTGGCATCGAACGCAGAAGGATATCGTCCGACCCATGCAGGTCCGCAGTGCTGTCATTCCCGCGGCTGGTCTCGGAACTCGATTTCTTCCAGCCACCAAGGCCGTTCCCGAAGGAATTGTTCCCGATCGGCGACCAGCCGGCGATCCAATTCGTGATCGACGAAGCGCTCGGCGCCGGCTGCGATCACATCGTCGTCGTCAGCAGCCGCTCCAAGCCGGCCATCGACGCGTACTTCGCCCCCGACGCAGGCGTTGCTCGACGCCCTCGAGGCCAAGGGCAAGACCGACACGGCCGAGCGGCTGCGGGCGATCGGGCGTGACTGGCGCGTCGACATCGTCTACCAGGACGACCCGAAGGGCCTCGGCCATGCCGTCGGGTGCGCCCGCGAAGCGGTCGGCAACGAACCGTTCGCCGTGCTGTTGCCCGACGAGTTGATGTCGAGTTCGGCGGTGCTGGCCCAGATGAACGGTGTGTGTGCGGCGACCGACGGCAGCGTCGTCGCCGTGGTGAACGTGCCCCGCGAGCAGGTCAGCTCCTACGGCGTCATCGATCCGGCCGGCGAGTTGACCCACGACGGCGTGATCCCGGTTCGTGATCTTGTCGAGAAGCCGTCGCCCGACGACGCCCCGAGCAACTTCATCCTCACCGGTCGCTATGTGCTCACCGCTGATGCGTGGGACGAGATCGCAGCGCTCACGCCGGGAAGCGGCGGCGAGCTGCAGCTCACCGATGCGCTGCGTGCCCAGGCCGCCCGTTCGCCGTTCCACGCCGTGGTCGCCGACGAGAGTCGCCTCGACACCGGGACGCCGCTCGGCTTCCTCACGGCGTCGATTCGAATTGGGACTGCGCGAACCCCGAACTCGGGCCCGACCTCCGCGAGTTCCTGCAGCGACCTCCACCTCTGACCGACGACACCGGGTCACACCCGTGTTGTCGCAGACGGTCGCGGAGACCGAGATGTCTCAGAGGCGGCGGAACGCGTCGGACTCGTCGTGCACGAGGCCGTACTCGTCGACGTCGAACTCGGTGGTCTCGCCCGCTGTCGAGGTGCGTACGTCGGAATCGTCGTGCGGTCAAGCGCTCGTAGCGCTGCGCAACCGGCACGACGCCGAGGGTGTCGACGTCGACCCGGGCAGCGGTCACCTCGGCGCGCGTCGCCAACGGCGAGTCCCAGCCGGCGGATCGGGATCGACATTCGTGAACGGTGTGACCGTCAGTTCGACGTCGGTGCAGCCGGCGAGGTCGTGGCGGTGCGCGCCGTTCATCTCGCCCCACCGGCCTGTGCCGTCGGCGCCGAGCCACAGATCCGGCTCGTCGAGGTCGCGGAACAGCAGGAACTGGCGCACCTGCCAGGTCGCCGACAGCCGGATCACGTAGGTGATCGCCTCACGACCGACCTCGCCGGTTCGCGGTCCAACCCTCGTTCTCCCACCGCAGTGTCAACGTCTCGAGGTGGTCGTGGTCCCAGGTCCGCCAACGGGCGGTGTAACCGTCGGACGGAAAGGCGGTCAGCACGTCAGACACGCTGACCCAGGCTAGGGGTCGTCGGCTGCCGGTCGAGCCGCTGCTCCGGTACGTTGCCTGCGTGACCCCGCTGGAGGATGCTCAGGCGTTCGTGCTCGAATCCTGCCCGCCGCTCGACGCCGTCGAGGTCGACCGGGCGTGGCCGTCGGGCTGGTGCTCGCTGCGCCGGTCGATCGCGTACGAAGTGGTGCCGCCGTTCGACAACACCGCCGTCGACGGCTACGCGGTTCGCTCCGAGGACGTCGCGACCGTACCGGTCGAGCTGCGCGTGGTCGGCGAGCTCGCGGCGGGTGCCGCACCATCAGCGGGCGTGGGTGCTGGCGAGACGATCAGGATCATGACCGGCGCACCGATGCCCAGGGGCGCCGACGCCGTGGTCATGGTCGAGGACTCCGAACGGGTCGGCGAGGACGCGGTGCGACTCACCCGGTCGGTGCCGGCGGGTGCCGCCATCCGAGGCGCCGGCGACGACGTGCGCATCGGCGACGAGCTGTTCGTCGCCGGCACCACGATCACGCCGGCGGTCGCCGCTGTGCTTGCCAGTGTCAATGCTGCCCGGGTCCAGGTGTACCGGCGAGCACGGGTTGCCGTGCTGTCGACCGGTGACGAACTGGTCGACGACGGCTCGCCGCTGGCGGTCGGACAGATCCGCGAGAGCAACAAGACGATGCTCGCTGCACTGCTGGCCGAGGCCGGGTGCGACGTCGTCGATCTCGGGGTCGTGCGTGACGACGAGGCCGAACTGGAGCGCGTGCTGCGTGCCGCTGCCTCCGACTGTGATGCCATCGTGTCGAGCGGCGGAGTGTCGATGGGCGACTACGACGTCGTGAAGGCGGTGCTCGGTCGGATCGCCGACATGACGTGGATGCAGATCGCGATCAAACCGGCCAAGCCGTTCGCGTTCGGTCGGCTCGACGACACTCCGATCTTCGGGCTGCCCGGCAACCCGGTCAGCTCGCTCGTGAGCTTCGAATTGCTCGCCCGCCCGGCGTTGCGTCGCATGATGGGTCACCGTCGGCTGACCCGGACCAGCATCGTTGCGGTGACCGATGTGCCGCTCGACCGGCAGCCCGACGGCAAGGTGCACTTCGTTCGTGTGAACGGCGAGTTCGGCGACGACGGCCGCTACCACGTGCGCCCGGTCGGCGCGCAGGGCAGCCATCAGCTCGCCGCGACGGCGCTCGCCGACGCGATGGCGGTCGTTCCCGACGGTCCGGGCATCCCCGCCGGCGCCGACGTCGCAGCACTGCTCCTCCATGGCGACGCCTGAACCCAGCGTTGATCACTAGGCTGAACCAATGTCTCGGGGGAGTGATCGCACGCACGAGGAGCTGATCGATCCCTTCGGGCGTCTGATCGAGGATCTGCGGATCTCGATCACCGACCGATGCAACTTCCGTTGCACCTACTGCATGCCCGAGGAAGGGATGCAGTGGCTCCCGCGCTCCGAGGTGATGACGTTCGAAGAGATCGAGCGGCTCGCCCGGATCTTCGTGCAGCGCTACGGCGTCCGCGGGATCCGCCTCACCGGTGGCGAACCGACCGTGCGGGCGCACCTTCCCGTGCTGGTCGAGAAGCTCGCAGCGATCGAGGGACCGGACGGTCCGGTCGATCTGGCGATGACCACCAACGGCGCCACGATGCGACTCGTCGCCCAGACGCTGCGCGACGCCGGACTGCGGCGGGTCAACATCAGCCTCGACACGCTCGACCGGGCGAAGTTCCAGCAGATGACCCGTCGCGACGAACTCGAGCGGGTGCTCGACGGCATCGAGGCCGCCAAGGAGGCCGGGTTCTCGCCGGTCAAGATCAACGCGGTCATCGAGCGGGGCGTGAACGACGACGAGATCGTCGCGCTGGCCGAGTACGGCCGCAGACCACGACGTCGAGGTTCGCTTCATCGAGTTCATGCCGCTCGACGCCGACGGGCACTGGATGAACGACAAGGTCGTCGGCCAGGACGAGATCGTCGCCGCGATCGACGCCGTGCATCCGCTCGAACAGCTGCCCGCCCGTGGCGCAGCGCCGGCCGACCGATTCCGCTACCTCGACGGTCGCGGCACGATCGGCGTGATCCCCACGGTGACCAAGCCGTTCTGCGGCGACTGCGATCGGGTGCGGCTCACCGCCGAAGGCCAGTTCCGGACGTGCCTGTTCGCCACCAAGGAGTTCGACCTGCTGGCGGCGATGCGTTCGGGCGAGTCCGACGATCAGCTCGCCGCCCGGATCGAGGCGGCGGTCGCCACGAAGTGGGCGGGCCATCGCATCAACCAGGTCAACTTCGTCCGGCCGGGCAAGTCGATGAGTCAGATCGGCGGCTGACAACCGCGCTGCGTCACGCCAGACCCGGCACGGTGTGCCGGCGGGCGTGACGTTCAGAGGTGCGGGAAGGCGCGGAAGCGTTCGGCCACGGCGGTGTCGCCGAGGATCTCGACCGGCCCGCCGCGTCGCCGCCACAACCACAGCAGCAGGTCGTTGGCGCTGCCACGGACGGCGGCGTCGCCCTTGGCGTGTTCGCGGGTGAAGTCGATGCCCGACTCGTCGAGTCGTGTCACGAGCCATTCACCGTTCACCAGCCGAAGCCGTCGGCGCCCTCGGCGAGATCGGTGTCGGTGCAGTGCAGGTGCACGCTGCCGCCGACCGGCGTCGGCGCCCTCGCTGACGCGGCGCGCGGCGAACCACGTCAGGAACTCGTCGATCCCGTCGGCGGCGACCGCGGCCGGGATCTCGTAGGGGATCCCGACGGCGTTCGCTGCATCCCATCGATGCACGGCTGTCTCCTGGGTCATCCGACGTTCCACCCAGATCTCGGGCTGGTTCGTTCCGGTCCACGTCCACACCTCGGTGTCGTCGCTCGGCACGCGCCAACGCCGAGAACACCGCCGTGTGTGCAGCGGTCACCCAATCGAGCAGCAGGTCGTCGGACGGGTCGCCGAGGTTGCTCGATCGCCTGCACGCCGTCGAGCGGTGGTGATGCCCTCGGACGACGATCCGGCCCCAGAAATTCCACACGCCGCCGAGATGCCAGGCGAGATCGCCGAGATTCCAGCCGGGGCACGACGCAACCGGGCGGTCGAGCCCGTGGTCGGCGACGATCTCGAGGAACCGGACGGCGTCGGTGCGTAGATGGGCGTTCGCGTCGTAGGGGAGCTCGGTCGGGCGGCGTTGCAGCAGCGTCGGACATGCCGGTGGAAGGTACCCCGGCCGGGGTGGTGGCGACACGCCCGGCTAACGTTCGGGCCTCATGAGCGATCTGTCCTTCACCCACCTCGACCCGCTCGGCCGCGCCCGCATGGTCGACGTGACCCCCAAGGAGCCGACGCACCGTCGTGCGGTCGCCCGCTGCAAGGTGTTCATGAAGCCCGAGACCACCGCGGCGATCGCCAACCGCGAGGTGAAGAAGGGCGACGTGCTCTCCGTCGCCCGCGTCGCCGGCATCCAGGCCGCCAAGCGCACGTCCGACATGATCCCGCTGTGTCACCCGCTGCTGGTCGGCGCGGTCTCGGTCAACTTCGAGATCGGCGACGACTTCGTGGCCATCGAGGTGCACGTCGACACCGTCGACCGCACCGGCGTCGAGATGGAAGCGCTCCATGCGTGCAGCATCGCGGCGCTCACGGTGTACGACATGTGCAAGTCGGCCGACCGGGCCATGGTGATCGGCGAGCTCGCGCTGTGGGAGAAGACCGGTGGTCGATCGGGCGTCTATCGACGCACGGCGACGACGACCGGGAACGAGCGGCGACGTGACCGACGTCTCGCCGATGATTGCGTTCCTCGTCACAATCGTCGTAGAATCGTCACACAACGGAACTGCGTCCATCCGAATCTGACCCACGAACTGCACACTCAACTCGATCCTGACTCATGGCCCAACTCGTTCTCCTCGTCGTCGCAGCCGCTTGGGCGGCCGTACTGATCCCTCCGATGCTGCGCTCTCGTGTCGAGAATCGGCCCAATTCGTCGGTCACCGACTTCCGCCGTCAGCTCAGCACGCTGCAGAGCACATCGACTCCCCGCCTGCGCACGATCGGTCGCCCGCTGGCACCGTCGCCATTGCAGCGCCCTGCTGCGGCTGGTCGCCCCGGCCACCCGCACCACCGACAGGCGGCGCTGCACGGCTCGCCGGCCGCTCGCCAACGCACGGGTACGGCAAGCGTCGCCGATGCATCCGTGCGGCCCGGGCAGGCCACGTTCCGGACCCACGGCGGCCACGAACCGGCGCATCGCCAGACCCACATGGAGCGGCCGCATCGCTCGTCACGGGCCGAGCGAACCTCGCACCGACGTGCGGCGCCGGCGCAGCAACGTCCTGTTCCTGCTCGTGGTCACCACGGCCTGCACGCTGTTCCTCGCCGCCACGACGTCGTCGACGGCGATGCTGTACGTGTTCGCACTGTCGTTCCTCGCGCTGTGCGGCTACGTCTACCTCCTCGCCCAGCTGCGCCAGCGTGAGTCGTCCGGCTGGGGCGACGGCTGGCTCGAGCAGCGCTGACCGCAGATCCGCCGATTCGCTCGCGCCGACCGGCACGGCCCGGCGCTACACTCCTCGGAGCCTTTGGGGCTATAGCTCAGTTGGTAGAGCGCGTCGTTCGCAATGACGAGGTCAAGGGTTCAATTCCCTTTAGCTCCACCCGTCGGTTTCCGGGCGTTCGCCGAAATCGGCGAGCGTCCGGAAACGCACTGACACACCGGCCCGGTGCCCGATTCGTGGTGCCGTCAGCTCGCACGCCGACGGGGATCCCGGCGAAGCACGCCGGATCCTCCACTCCCTCGACGCGATCCTCCGGCTGCACTTCGCGAAGGAAGAGGAGTTGCTGACGAGCATGAGCCTCGATGGTCCGCCCGAGCGGGCGCTTGAGATCCCGGATCAATCACGCGTTCGTTCCCGGTAGATCGGTCGTCTTGGCGCGCAACGAGGTTCATCGCACGCACCGGATCGGTTGGTTGCATGCGGCGGTGCTCAGCGCGAACGATGGGATCGTTTCGACAGCCAGCTTGATCATCGGCGTGGCAGCATCGGCGCGTCGCGCAGCGAGGTGTTGGTGGCGGGCATGACCGGTGCGGTGGGTGCCGCCCTGCCCTGCTCGCCGCTGTGCTCTCAGCAGGGGAAGTGCAGATCGCCGTGGTTGCGATCACCGCGTTGATCAGGTCCACGTTCGGGGCCGTGGCCTGAGCCGTTCGACTCTTCCGTCGACGGCACCGCCGAGCGCAGGCTGCTCATGTGGCGAACACCTCGGAACCATCGCATCCGCGCCCACGGTGGCGTCAATGGGGCATCTGGTCGCTCCTGGCGGTCGCGGTCGGTCGAATCGCGTTCGTCGGCGGCGCGTTGATCGGACTGGCACCGTGGTACACGGCGCTGATCGTTGCTGGAATCCTGGCCGTTGCGCTGGCCTTGACGATCTGGAGGCAACGGTCGAGCGCCGATGAAGAGCCGTTGGGTCTCGGCAGGCTGCTCCCGCTGTTCCTCATCGCCGGGTGTGCAACGTTCGGCGTCATCCAGCTGATCCCCTACGGGCGCAATCATGACAACCCGGTACCGACCGGTCAGCCGGAGTGGTCCTCTCCCCGAACCCGGGAGCTGATGGTCAACGCCTGCTACGGATGCCACAGCAATGAAGTCGAGTGGCCCTGGTACTCGAACATCGCGCCGATCTCGTGGGCGATCACCGATCACGTCGAGGCGGGCCGCGACGAGGTGAACTACTCCGAGTTCTCCACCAATCCCGGCAACGCCGACGAAACGATCGAAGTCATCGAGGATGGATCGATGCCGCCGGCCTCTTACACCTTGTTCGGTCTTCACTCACAGGCGAACCTGAGCGACGCAGAGATCGCCGAACTCATCGCCGGGCTGCGAGCCACGCCCGGCCTCTCCGAGGGCGAGACCGAGGGCGAGACCGAGGGCGGCGAGTCCGACGACGATCGCGACGACGACGACGATCACGACGACGACTGATGCGCAGCGCCTGACACTGCTCCGCGGGTCGAGCGAAGCAATCAGATATCTGCAGCGCGAGGCCTGTCAGGGCCTGCGGTGACCCACGACGGCCAGGTGACATCGACACTCGACATCCAGATCGAACTGGCCACGTCAGGAGCAGCGAGGTGAACCCCGCCGGATGGCGCGGGTGTTCATTCGGTACGGTGCCCGACGTGACCGATCCTTCGATCGAACTGCCCGACCACGTCGCCGAGAACCGTCGACATTGGGACGCCGATGCTCCGCGATGGGTGGCGCCTGGTGAGCGGGCCTGGGCCCAGACCGAGCCCACGTGGGGGATCTGGGGCATCCCCAACTCGGAGCTCGCGCTGCTGCCGGACTCGACTGGAGGGTCAGCGCGCGATCGAACTCGGCTGCGGCACTGGCTACGTGTCGGCGTGGATGCACCGGCGCGGTGCGTCGGTGTACGCGATCGACAACTCCTCGGGGCAACTCGCGACCGCCCGTCGACTCGCGGCCGAGCACGGCATCGACGACATCGAGTGGGTGCACGGCAACGCCGAAACCGTGCCGCTGCCCGACGGCTCGTTCGATTTCGCGATCAGCGAGTACGGCGCCGCGATCTGGTGCGACCCGCACGTGTGGATCCCCGAGGCGCATCGACTGCTGCGCCCTGGCGGACGGCTGGTGTTCCTGGGCAACCATCCGCTCGCCATGATCTGCACCGACGCCGATGGCGCCGCACCGGTCGGCCTCACCCTCGAGCGCGACTACTTCGGCCTCGGGCGCCTCGATTGGACCGATGCGGCGGAGGATCCGGGCGGCATCGAATTCAACATGGAGGTCTCGTCGTGGATGCGTCTGTTCCGCGACGTCGGCTTCGATGTGGTGGAGTACCACGAGATCCAGGCGCCGGTCTCGGCCGAGGGCACCGAGTTCTGGGTGCCGGCCCCGTGGGCGAGACGTTTCCCGGCAGAACAGGCATGGGATCTCGTCAAACGCTGACCGGCGAGCGATGAGCGACACCCCAGGATCCGGTGGTTTCGCTCATCGGTGTGGTCGTGTGGTCCGTGCTGCGGGCTCCCCGGGCGTCAGCCGACGGGGACGGCGTACACCACGATGTTCTCGCGATAGCGACGGATCTCCGGGTTGTAGTCACCGCCGCAGGTGATCAAGACCAGGGTCTCGTCGCCGGTGTTGCGCCAGATGCGCTCACGGGGGAGCTCCGATTTGCCGTACACGCTGCGTTCCGTGACTTCGTACCGGCGGATGCTGCCATCGTCCATGGTCACCTCGACCTGTTCGCCGGGCTCCACGCTGCCGAGCTGGGAGAACGGCCCCTGGGTGCGATTCCACGACACGTGGGCGGCCAGCACCGTGGCCCCGGGTTGACCGGCAGTGGCGCCGTACTGATACCAGCCGATCTCGGTCTCGTCGGGGATTTCCATCTGTCCGTCGAATTCGAGACCGACCGGCCGGACCGGGAATCGTGCGACGTCGATCGACTGCATCTGGAGTCCGACCGGGCGTGGCCGGGGAGCCACGATCTCGGGGACGGCGCTGTACCGGGGACCGAGCTGCTGCGCCAGTGGCGACAGTGTGTCGTCGGGTGTGGTGACCGGCGGAGCCCCGACGGTACCGATGGCGTCATCGCCGTCGTCCTCCAGCTCGGGCGTGGCGTCGAGTCGGGGTGGGACCGTCGACGGGGTGACCTCGGCGGTGACCTCCTCGACCTCCAGAACGACGTCGTCGCCACCCCCTCGGATGACGAGCCCGGCAACTGCCAGTCCGGCACCTGCGAGGAGTGCGGCGACGATGAGGATCGTGAGACCGGAGAGTCCCACATCACGTGACGACCGCCCCGAGCGGAGGGGGAGGGTGGGGCGGTCGTTCACGTGATCAATGTGGTCGATGTGCTGACGTGTCCGTGTCAGACGTCGACGGTGCGGCGGCGCAGCACCATGGCTCCACCGGCGAGGGCGAACAGGCCCGCAGCGGCGGCGAAGAGTGCCACCGACGAGTTGGAGCTCGCACCGAGCTCGCCACCGGTGTTGACGGCGGTCGGGGCGGGGGTGCCGTCACCGGCCGAAGAACCAGCCGACTCGAGGGCCACGTCCTGTGTGTAGAAGGTGAACGTCTCGTCAGCGAGCGAGCCGACGGCGAACACGATCAGGTTCTGGCCAGCAGCAATCGTCACCGTGGGAACGTCGGCGATCGGGTCGCCTCCGGTCGGGGCGATCTGGGCGCCGGCGATCTCGCCAGCAGGAACGTCGAGGCTCGCCTCGTCCGGGTTCGAGAGGTTCTCGACCGGGCGGGCATCGCCGAGCACGATGTCGACCGCCGGGGCAGCAGCGGTGTGGCGGACGGTCAGTCGCCCCTGGCCATCGGCAGCTGCCGAGGTGTCGTTCTCGAACGGGGTGATGGTCGGGGTGCCCTCGGCGTCGAGGTGGGCGACGACGGTCCAGCTGCCGGAGGCAGGGACGTCGAAGCTGGGCACGGGGCCGATGGCGACGTCTTCGGTGCCAGTGGGGCGCACTTCGAGGTTGACGAGGGTCTGGCCGGCGAACGCGCTCAGGTCCTGCATGTCGCCGGGCTCGAAGCCCTCGATGACGACGGCACCGTCGACGGCGACGTCGACGGTGATGCCGGGGATGCCGTGGAGCAACATGATGTCGGCCGAAGCCTGGGCGCTCGACGTCCCAGCGGGAACGGCCAGGAGCGTGGCAGCGAGTGCTGCGGCTCCTGCGAGAAACTTCTTCATCGAATGGTCCTTTCGGATTGCTGTGACCATGGGGCGGTCCCACCGTCTGTCATCTCTACGGGGCCCGCCAGAACCTGGATGAGAATTTTCGCACTCAATGATCTCGAGGGGTGGAGCCGGAGCTGCTCGACCCCTCCAGTTCATGTCACCTCCAGTTCACGTCACCTCGCGAGGTCGCCGCTCCACCGCTCGGCCTCGCGGCGTCGGAATCGGGCGTTGACGGCCTGACGTTCGAGGATCTGTTCGAGGGTCTTGGTCGCCTGTGCGATCGGGTGGTCGGCGAAGAACGTGGTGGTGTCGTCGACCAGTTCCGGCGTCGACAGGAACTTGACCGAGTCGATCATCCGCCCGATCGTGTTGCTGGGGAAACGCTCGAGCGCCTCGTCCCAGTTGTCGCGGACGTACGCCCACGCAGCCGCACCATGACGCCGGTTGGCGATCGCGGCGCGCAGCAGGAACGGCGCATTCTGGGTTCGTACGTCGGCGCTCATCGCGAATTCGCAGGTGGCGATCAGCAGCGTCTCGTCGTCGAACTCGGCCAATGCGTACAGATGGCGAAGCTGCTCCTGAGGTGTGGACGCAGCGAGGAAACGCTCGCGCATGTGCTGGTAGGTCTCGTCGTCGCCGGTAGCGGCGACGACGGACGTGGCCGCAGAGATCAGCTCGGGGTCGACGGCGGTTGGGTCCTTGCTGGCGGCGTCGAACCATTCCCGGCACCTGGCTTGCACCCCGGCATCGTTGCCGAGCACGCCGACCAAACCGACCAGCAGCCCGCGAAGCTTGCTGGTCAAGTCACCTTCGTCGCCGGTCGGCTCACCGAGCGCCACGAGTGCCGGCGTCGCAAGGGCACGCACCTGCGACTGGAACGCAGTGCGGGCCGACTCGTCGTCGAGCAGACGGCCGAGGCCGCGGAGTGCGATCGAGACCGCTTGCCAGACGGAATGCTCACGCTCGTCAGCGAAGGCACCGAGGAAGTCGAGCAGGTCGGCAGCCGACATGCGACCGGCCACTGTGGCCGCCCACGCGTCATCGACGAGGTTGTAGCGCTCGAGCGTTGGCAGCGACGCGATGGTGGCGGCGTCGAGCCGTGACCGGAGCTCGGCGCTGTACGCAACGCGGTAGAAACCATGGCCACCGGCGTTGACCACGATGGGCACCTCGACGTCGTCTGCTCCCTCGAGCGCGACCGACGCAGTGGTGTCGTCGAACAGCAGCGTCGTCGTGTCGTCACCGACGCGGACATGGACAGGAATCGCCCACCGCTGGAGCGCGGTGCCGGTCGCAACATCGTTGTCGGTGTCGTCGAAGCGGAACCGTTCCTGCACCAACTCGAGCGCGCCGTCGACGAGCGCCGCGGTCACCAGTGGGTAGCCGGGCTGCCAGATCCACGAATCCATGATGCGGCGCACGGGATCGCCCGTGGTCGCCTCGATCGCGTCCCAGAGATCGTTGGTCTCGGTGTTCCCGTAACTGTGCACCCGGAGGTAGTGGCTGACGCCGGCCCGGAAGCGTTCGGGGCCGAGGTACTGCTCGAGCATGCGGAGCAACGCCCCACCCTTCTGGTAGGTGAGCACGTCGAACATGCCTTCGCAGTCGGCGGGCGAGCGGACCTCGAACTCGACCGAGCGAGTGCTGGCCAGCGAATCGGTCTCGAACGCGCCGCTGCGCTCGACGCCGAAGGCGGTCCAGCGCTCCCAGTCGGGGCGGTAGGCGTTGCAGGCGGCGATCTCCATGAACGTGGCGAACGCCTCGTTCAACCAGATGCCGTTCCACCACCGCATGGTGACGAGGTCGCCGAACCACATGTGCGCCAGCTCGTGAGCAACGACATCGGCGACGAGCTGCCGCTCGTTCTGGGTGCTCGTGGCGGGGTCGACGAGCAGCAGGCTCTCTCGGAACGTGATGCAGCCGAGGTTCTCCATGGCGCCTGCCGCGAAGTCGGGGAGTGCGACGAGGTCGACCTTGCCGCCCGGATAGGCGATGCCGTAGTAGTCCTGGAACCAGCGAAGGCAGAACGCCCCGACGTCGACGCCGAAGTCGGTGAGGTGCCCCTTCCCGGGAACGTGCACCACGCGCAGCGGAACACCGTCGACGTCGACAGTCTCCGTCGTCTCCAGACGCCCGACGACGATCGCTACCAGGTAGCTGCTCATCGCCATCGTGTCGGCAAAGCGGATCGTGCAGCGACCGTCCGCCGTCGTCCGCTCGAGCTCGGGAGCGTTCGAGATCGCCGTGAGACCGTCGTCGACCTCGAGGGTGATGGCGAAGACCGCCTTGAACTCGGGCTCGTCCCAACACGGGAACGCGCGACGGCAATCGGTGGACTGCATCTGCGTGGTGGCCACCACCTGCTCGGCGCCGTCGTCGTCGATGTACGTGCTGCGGTAGAAGCCGCGGAGTCGGTCGTTCAAGATGCCGTCGAACTCGATCGTGACCTCGCTGGCGCCGCCCGTGATGGTGGACGCCGGCGTCACGAACAGTCGCTCGGCCGATCCGTCCAGTTCCCAGGTCGCTGGACGTCCGTCGACCTCGCAACTCGTGATGACGAGCTCGTCGGCGTTGAGCACGAGGACGTCCGTCGGGCCATCGACGCTCAGCGCGATGCGGACCGAACCGGAGAACGCCGCATCGGTGAGCGACGGGCGCAACCGCAGGTCGTAGCGGGTTGGTCGAACGCCATTGGGAAGCCGATAGGGGTCGAGTTCGTGCAGCTCGGACGCTGTCGCAGCCATCGTCGGGAGGGTACCCCCGGTAGCGTGGTCTCTCGTGTCCGACCTGACCCGATGGTTCTCCAACGGAGCCAGCACCGATCCCGCCCGCTTCGACGTCGTCGGCATCGGCAACGCACTCGTCGACGTGATCGCCCCGGCGGAGGACCACTTCCTCGACCGACACGACCTCGTCAAGGGGTCGATGACGCTGATCGAGACCGAACGCGCCGTCGAGTTGTACGCCGCCCTCGATCGCGCGGTGGAGATGAGTGGGGGCTCTGCGGCCAACACCGTCGTCGGCGTGGCCAGCCTCGGCGGGCGAGCTGCGTACATCGGCAAGGTCAACGGTGACGACCTCGGTGACGTGTTCGGCCACGACATCCGCGCTGTCGGCGTCACCTTCCATCGCCCTCCCGGCGACCATGGCACCCCGACGGGTCGTTGCGTGATCGTGGTGACCCCGGACGCCGAGCGCACGATGAACACCTACCTCGGTGTGTCGAGCGAGCTGTGTGTCGATGACCTCGATGAGTCGGTGGTGGCCGAGTCCCACGTGTTGTACATGGAGGGGTACCTGTTCGACCGTGACGACGCGAAGGCGGCGTTCCGGCGGGCGGCCGAAGTGGCGCACCACCACGGACGCATGGTGTCGCTCACACTCTCCGATTCGTTCTGCGTCGACCGCCACCGCGACGACTTCCGAGCGCTGGTGCAAGAACGCGTCGACCTGCTGTTCGGCAACCACGACGAATTGCTCTCGCTGTATCAACTCGACTCGTTCGACGACGCGGTGGCCGCGTTCGCGCGACGAATGCGAGTTCGCCGCGATCACCGTCGGGGCGGAGGGATGCGTGATCGTGACCCCCGACGAACTGCTCCGAGTACCCGCCAATCCTGTCGATCGGGTGATCGACACCACGGGCGCCGGCGACCTGTTCGCCGCCGGCTTCCTGCACGGCCTGACCACGGGGCGCGACCTCGAGACCTGTGGCCGCTACGGAGCGATCGCTGCCGCCGAGGTGATCGGCCACGTGGGGCCGCGCCCGCTGGTCGAGTTGCGTAACCTGATCGGTGATGGCTGAACCCGACCTGGAGTCCGCCGATGTCGCGGGCCGGCACGACCTGATCGCCACGGCTGAGGCATGGCTGGAAGCCGAACCCGACGCCGACATCAGTGACGAACTCGCTTCGCTGATCGCCGCCGCGCGAGCCGGCGACACCCACGACCTCGCCGAGCGCTTCGCCGGACGCTTGCAGTTCGGCACCGCCGGATTGCGCGCCGCGGTGGCGGCGGGACCGATGCGGATGAACCGACTGGTGGTGCGCCAGGCAGCAGCAGGTCTCGGCCGGTGGTTGCTCGATGCCGAGGCTGATGGTGAGATCACCGATGCTGCCAGCCGTGGTGTGGTGATCGCGCATGACGCACGCCGGAAGAGCGACCTCTTCGCCGACGACACCGCTCGTGTGCTCGCCGCGATGGGGATCCGAACGTTGCTGCAGCCCGGTGTGCAGCCGACGCCGGTGTTGTCCTGGTCGATCATCGGCATCGGCGCGGCTGCAGGCGTGGTCGTCACCGCCTCGCACAACCCGCCGGCCGACAACGGCTACAAGGTCTACCTCGAGACCGGATCACAGATCGTGTCCCCGATCGACACGGACATCGCCGAGCGGATCGCCCGGTTCGATCCGCTGGCGGTCGAGCTCGCACCAGCCGATCATCCGCTGATCGAGCGGCTCGACGACGAGTGGGTCGAGCGGTACGTCCAGTTCGTCCCGTCGGTGCGGCTGCGTCCCGATGTGGGGGGCGTGGCAGTGGCCTACACGGCGATGCACGGCGTCGGCGGAGCGGTCGTGCTGCGGGCATTCGAAGCGGCAGGGATGCCGCGGCCCCATGTGGTCGCAGCGCAGCAGCAGCCCGACGGCACGTTCCCGACGGTGTCGTTCCCGAATCCGGAAGAGCCGGGGGCGATGGATCTCCTCCTCGCCGAAGCGCAGGCGTGCGACGCCAAGGTGGCGTTGGCGAACGACCCGGACGCCGACCGTCTGGGCGTGGCGATCCCGCAACCCGATGGATCGTGGCGTCGGTTGAGCGGCGACGAGATCGGCTGGCTGTTCGCCGATTACATCTTGGCCAACACGTCCGGCGACGACCGGCTCGTGGTCACCACCCTGGTGTCGTCGTCGTTGCTGGCCCGGATGGCCGAGGCCGCCGGCGTGCACAGCGAGGAGACGTTCACCGGCTTCAAGTGGATCGGCAAGATCGCCACCGAGCGACCGGACCAGCGGTTGATGCTCGGGTACGAGCAGGCGCTCGGGTACCTGGTGGCCCCTCGCCCGCTCGACAAGGACGGCATCACCGCCGCGGTGTTGATGGCCGAGATTGCCGCAGTCGCCGAGTCGGAGGGGAAGACCCTCCAGGATCGTCTCGACGCGATCGCCGAACGGTTCGGTCGGTACGTCACCGCTGAGTTGTCGGTGAAGATGCCTCCCGCCGACGGCGCTGCGTGGGTGTCAGCGATCGAGGCGCAACCGCCGACCGAGGTGGGCGGGCGCGCCGTGGTGTCGGTGCAGACCTATCCGGAGGCGAATCTGGTCCGCCTGATGCTCGACGGCGGCGTCCGGCTCCAGATTCGTCCCAGCGGCACCGAACCCAAGGTGAAGCTCTACGGCGAAGCCGTCGATCTCGACCCCGCCGAACTCCGGACGCTCCTCGACACGCTCGCGACGCCGTGACAGGTGGCGTCTGCAACAGACCGCGATGTGTCACTGCGTCAGAGGTTCGGCGGCAGGAGCCGGTTGACGTTCTGGAAGAAGAAGTAGAGCGTCACGACGAACGGGCCCACGCCGACGAGCAGGCCGACCCAGTCACGCTTGACCCGCTTGCTGACCTGGTACGACAGGACGCCGATCGCCGCCAACAGGAGCCCCCAGAGGCCGACCTGGCTGTTGGCGCCCGGGTCACTGAACCAACCATCTGAGAACGCATCGGAGATCCCGGCGTTGATCTGCTGTTGGTCGAGGCCGGTCGGGTCGCCGGTGACGGTGGCGTCCACCGGCACGCTCGCTGCCGTTTCGTTCCCCGTGTCGTCGGTGGCGACGGTCGTGGCGGGGTCGACCACGGTGTTCGTTGGATCGGGATCCGCTGGGGCAGCGTCGTCGAGCGGTCTGCCGTAGTTGATCGTCGCGTCGGCGGCGTCGGCGCTCGACGCCGCCACGTCGAGTTCGGAGTACACGATGATTCGCTCGCGTGCGGTGTACTTCGGGTGGCACGACGTGAGCGTCAGCGTCGCGAGCGTCGGATCGGTGGTGGCGATCACCTGGTAGTCGCTCGGCGACACGATCTCCTGGCCGGTCACCCGGTACACGAAGCGTCCAGCGAGCGTCGTGACGATGATCTCGTCACCGTTCTCGAGTTTGTCGACATCGAAGAACGGCTGGCCGAAGGTGGTGCGGTGACCGGCGATCGCCGAGTTGCCGAGCTGGCCGGGAAGGGGTGTCTCCGGATAGTGGCCGGGGCCCTTCTTGAGGTCGTTCTTCTCCACGCCGGCAACCACGATCTTGTCGACCCCGAGACGAGGGAGCTCGAGCCGAGCAATCGGGTCGCCTTCGGCGACCGGCGGCAAGCTCGCAACCGGTGCCGGGTCGGCAGCGACGGGAACCGAGTCCGCTGGCACCGACTCTGGCGGCAAGCTCGCAACTGGTGCCGAGCCGGCGGGGACGGTGGCGACCGGCGCGTCGGTCGTGGGTGGAGTCCCCGCGAGCAGTTCCTCGAACTCGTTCTCCAGCGAGTTCTGGGCGCGAGCGGTCTCGATGCCGGTGCCCCAGAGCTGGTAGGCGACGAACCCGAACAACAACAGCCCGGTGGCGATCAGGGTCTTGCCGAGGCCGCCGACCCACCAACGCCAGTCGTGCGGCGGTGCAGGTCGATCGAACTTGCGCAGGCGCTTCGGACAGCGAGGGTGATACTGCGACGTCCGACACGGCCACGAAGCTACCTGCGTGGTGCTCGGCCCGGATCGCGGCCGCACGAGTTGACGAACACTTCACGACCTAGCGTGTCGGCCATGTCGGTCGTGGATCTCGATGACGCGGTCGCTGTGCTCGGACAGTTCCCCGCTCTTGCCGGAGCGACCTTGCGGGTCGAGGAAGGCGAGATCGTGCTGTTGCGGGGCCCGAACGGGGCGGGCAAGACCACGCTGCTGCGGCTCTGCGCCGGCCTCTTGCCGCTGGTTCGCGGCACCGGCACGGTGCTGGGCCTCGATCTCACGACCCACCGCGAGTCGATCCGTCGGACCGTCGGCCTGCTCGGGCACCAGAACGGGCTGTACCTCGACCTCACCGTCGCCGAGAACGTCCGATTCTGGGGCTCGACGGTTGGTGCGTCGGATGCCGAGATGCGCGCAGCGATGCAGCGCCTTGACGTGGCCGAACGACTGGCCGACGTCGTGGTGAGCAAACTGTCGGCCGGCCAGAAACGTCGGACGGCGCTCGCCTGCCTGATCGCGCGCCGGGCACAGCTGTGGCTGCTCGATGAGCCCCACGCCGGCCTCGACGCGTCGGCTCGCGACGAACTCGACGAGACGCTTCGGCAGGCAGCAGCGTCGGGGGCCACGATTCTGGTTGCCAGCCACGAACTCGAACGAGCGGGCCCGTTGGCAACCCGCGTCGTCGACGTCGTCGCCGGCCGTGTCCACGAGGTTGCGCCGTGAGTACGTTGCAGATCGCCCGCCTGGTGGCGGCGAAAGACCTGCGAATCGAATGGAACAGTCGAGTGTTCGTCAACCAGGTCATGCCGTTCGCCGGGGTGACGATGGTGATCTTCGCCTTTGCGCTCGATGCCGACTCGGTGCTGCAGCGCGTCGCCCCGGGCCTGGTGTGGTTGGCGACGATGTTCTCGATGCTCGTGCTCGTCCAGCGATCATTCGCCGTCGAGACCGCCGACGGGGCGCTCGACGCGCTCCGAGTGGCAGGGGTCGATCCGAGGGCGATCTATCTCGGCAAAGCCATGGCGTTGGGGGTGCAACTCGTGGTGCTCGAAGTCGTCCTGCTGTTCGCGGCGGTCATCCTGTACGGCCAGACCATCCCGGCCGATGGCGTGGTGTTGCTCGTCACAACCTTGATCTCCGCGACGTGCGGGCTCGCCGCGGTGGGTACCCTGTACGGAGGCCTTGCCGCAGGGTTCACTGGTCGCGAGACGTTGCTCCCGCTGCTCACGTTCCCCGCGGTGGCGCCCGTCCTGATCGGAGCAACACGAGCGGTCGAAGCAGCGCTCGGCACGGCAGGTGCGGTGGTGTCGGACGGCTGGCCCTGGGTGGGCCTGCTGGTCGTCTTCGCCGTCGCCTTCGGTGTCGGCGGTGCACTGGCGTTCGGTCCGTTGATCGACGAATGAAGCAACTCTCGCCCCCCAACCACCGTAGGAATCGGACATGACGACCACGGATCCCACGCTCAGCCCGAACGATCAGTCGGACGACCACGCTGTTTCGGGCGCCGGAACCGGCACTCGGGGAACGCGGATCATCGGAATTGCCACCATCGTCGCCATGGGATGGCTGGTGGCGTTCGGCCTGGGCTTCTCGCCGGAGGATCGTGATCAACGCGAAAGTGTGCGCCTGCTCTATGTGCACGTGCCCACCATCTGGATCGCCTACGTGGCCTTCATCGTCACCGCAATCGCCTCCGCGCTCTACTTCTTCGGGAAGAAGAAGGCCCTCGGTTGGGATCGACTCGCCGGCGCCAGCGCAGAGATCGGCACCGCGTTCGTGGCGGTCACACTCGTGATCGGCGCGATGTGGGGCCGGCTCACGTGGGGCGTGTTCTGGCAGTGGGATGCCCGACTCACCACGACGGCGCTGCTCTTCGTCACCTACATCGGCTATCTGGCGGTGCGTCGTCTCGGCGGCACGCACGAGCAGCGGGCCCGACGCAGTGCAGTGATCGGCATGCTCGCCGTGCTCGAGATCCCTCTCGTTCACTGGAGCGTGCGGTTGTGGCGCAGCCTGCACCAGGAAGCGACGGTGCTCGGCACCGACGGCGACGTCAGCATGGATGGGCTGATGCTGTTCAGTCTGTTCGTCGGCGTCGTCGCGTTCTCGCTGCTGTACGTCTGGCTCGTGATGCATCGCACCCGGGTGATGGCGATGGAGGATCTCCTCGACGAACGCGGGCTCGATGACGCTCTTGCCGCCCGCCGCGCCGAGGCCGGCATCGCCCAGGAAGGAACGGCCTGATGGAAGACGCCGGATTCATCATCGGTGGCTACGTGCTCACGTTCGTGACGGTGGCGTTCATGTCGTGGCGGGTCCTCCGTGCCGGAAAACGACTCGGAAATCAGGTGCCGGACGAGGAGAAATACTGGCTCTGAGCGAGCAGAATGAACCTGAGATGAGCGACCGCATGAACGACGACACGAGCGACATGGACCTCTCCCCTCGGACCCCGGTCGAACCCGCCGCGCCGGTCCGCAAGAGGCGCAACTGGTTGCCGATGTTGGTGCTCGGCCTCGTGGTCGTCGCCGGTGGCGTGATCGTCACCCAGTTCCTCACGCAGGCAGTCGACTACTACTGCAACGTCGACGAGGTGGGCCGACGCAGCGGTTGCGACGAGGACCGTCGCATCCGCCTGCAGGGCACCGTCGACGAAGGCTCGGTCGAGCGCGTCGCCAACACCACCGAGTTCACGATCACGTTCAACGACCAGACGATCCCGGTGAGCTACGACGGCGAACCCGGAGGGATCTTCAAAGAGTGCATCCCCGTCGTCGTGCACGGCGTGATCGAGAACGGCACGCTGCTCGGCGACCGTGTCGAGGTCAAGCACTCCGACGAGTACGTCGCCGTCAATGACGAGCGGGTCGCTGACGCCGAAGCCGCCGGCTGCCCCGGCGCCTCCAACACCTGATGCTGTTCGCCGCGAGCATCAACTCGGCGCTCGGTCGCGCTGGCCTGCTCTTGATGCTGGCCGCCTCGGTGTTCGGCGCGCTCGCCGTGCTCTACGGCATCCGCCAACGCGACCGCAAACTGCTCAAGCAGGGCCCCCTCTATGCCTGGATTGCGTTCGGCGGCATCGTGCTCGCCGTGGCAATGATGCAGCGGGCGCTGATCACCCGCGACTTCTCGCTCGCCTACGTGCAGCAGGTCGGGTCGGCCGACACCCCGACGCTCTACAACATCGCCGCGATGTGGTCGGCGCTCGAGGGGTCGATCCTGCTGTGGTCGCTCGTGCTCGGCGGGTTCACCGCGGCGGTCGCTTGGCGGTTCCGCAAACGCACCGATGACGTCCTGGTCGGGTGGGCGCTGATCGTGATGTTCGTGGTGTCGGCGTTCTTCGCCATCTTGAGCTTCGGGCCGGCCGACCCGTTCGCCGCCGGCGCCCCCGGCATCACGAGCGGGCCGGGCCCGAATCCGTTGCTGCAGAACCACATCCTGGTGCTGTTCCACCCACCGATCCTGTACCTCGGCTACGTCGGCTTCACCGTTCCGTTCGCGTTCGCGATCGCGGCGCTGGTCACCGGTCGCCTCGGTGAGGGCTGGCTGATGGAGACCCGGCGCTGGGCGCTGTTCTCGTGGGCGTTCCTCACGATCGGCATCCTGCTCGGCGGCTGGTGGAGCTACGAAGTGCTCGGCTGGTCGGGTGTGTGGGCCTGGGACCCTGTCGAGAATGCCTCGCTCCTGCCGTGGCTCACCGGCACCGCCTACATCCACTCGGTGCTGGTGCAGGAACGACGCGGCATGTTGCGGGTGTGGAACCTGAGCCTGTTGGTCGCGACGTTCGCGCTCACCATCCTCGGTACGTTCCTCACCCGCTCGGGCATCCTCAGTTCGGTGCATGCCTTCGGTGACGGTCCCGTCGGCAACTGGCTGCTCGGATTCTTCGGTCTGATCGTTGTCGTGTCGCTCGGGCTCATCGCCTGGCGGGGCGACCGTCTCCGTTCGCCCGGGTCGATCGACTCGCCGCTGTCGCGCGAGGGCTCGTTCCTGGCGAACAACGTGCTCTTCACGGTGTGGGCATTCGTCGTGCTGCTCGGCACGCTCTTCCCGCTGCTCGTCGAGGCGCTGCAGGACCGCCAGACCCTCGTCGGCGCCCCGTACTTCGATCGTCTGTCGCAGCCGATCGGCCTGATGCTGCTGTTCCTGATGGGCGTGGCGCCCGTACTGCCGTGGCGCAAGGCATCGGCCGAACTGCTGCGAACCCGGCTGTTCTGGCCCGCTTGGGCCGGCGCCCTCGGCTTGGCGGTCGCCGTGTTCGTCGGCGCCGACGGATGGGCGCCCCTCGTCGCATTCGGTCTCGCCGGGTTCGCACTGGGCTCGGCGGTTCGCCAATTGGCACTGGCCACGCGCCGTCAGGGTTGGCGTGGTTTCGTCGGGCGGGCCAACGGCGGCATGGTCGTGCACATCGGCGTGATCATCATCGCCGTGGCGCTGGCTTCGTCGAACAGCTTCACCCACTCGGCCACGCTCGACCTCCGCCAGGGAGAGGTCGTCGAGTGGGGCGGTCACACGTTCGAATTGCTGTCGGTCGACGAGCGCACCAACGAACGCGGCAGCGAACGTCGGATCGCAGCCAACGTCGTCCTCGACGGCGAGCAGGCCTACCGTCCGGCCACGACGAGATATCTCAACATGGGCGCCGACATCGGCACCCCGTCGGTGCGCACCGGTTGGAACGAGGACATCTACCTCACGCTCGGACAGGGCGTTGCACCCGGAGACACCGAAGCCACGATCCGGGTGTTCATCAAGCCGATGATCCTGTGGCTCTGGATCGGCGGCGGTATCATGGCGCTCGGCACACTGCTGGCCGCCTTCCCGGGTCTCGTCGGCGACTGGCGGTCGATCCGGTGTCGGCACCGATCGCCAGCTCGCGGCCCCGAGCCGGACACGCAGGTCGATGACCAGGCAGGCGACGACTCGTTCGTCGATGACGCAACGGGCAACCAGGACGAGGACACCCAGACGGGGGTGCCGGTGTGAGCGACGTACTCGACGATCCAGCGACGGCCGATGTTCCCGATGGCGACGACACCGGACCGAGCGATCGAGGTCGTCGGCTGGCGCCGCTCGTCGTCGGCGCGATCGCGGTGTTGATGGTGGGGCTGTTCGTCGTGTTCATCGGCGCGGTCGGCGACGACAGCAACGGTGGAGCAACCGCTGATTCGCCGCTGATCGGGCGGCCCGCCCCCGAAGCCACCGGCACGCTCTCCGACGGCACGGCGTTCGACCTGTCACGTCGCAAGGGCAGCTGGGTGGTGCTCAACTTCTTCGACCCCACCTGCGTGCCGTGCATCCGCGAGCATCCCGAACTGGTCACGTTCTCGGACGATCAGGCCACGCTCGGCACCGACGGCGCCGAGCTCTACTCGGTGATCACCCGTGGTGACCAGGACGAAATCGAGACGTTCTTCGACGAGAACGGTGGCGAGTGGCCGGCGATCTACTCTGAGGCCGACGAGTTCCCGGTGGCCTTCGGAGTTGCTCAAGTGCCCGAGACGTGGATCGTCGACCCGAGCGGCGTCGTCCAGCTCCGGCTGATCTCGGAGGTCACTGCCGATCAGCTCAACTCGATCCTGCGCCAGTACCGAGAGCAGTACCGCTGATGGCCAGCGAGCTGAACCGACGAGTCAAGCGCTGGCCCGGCTGGGTGGCCTTGATCTTCGTGGTCGCGGGGTTCCTGGCCGTCGGTGCCACCCGAGACACCGGACCCGAGAGCCAGGGCGACCGGATCGACGAGATCTCCAAGCGGGTCGCCTGCCCGATCTGCGACGGCGAGAGCGTCTTCGAATCGCAGAACAACGCGTCGATCGCCCTCCGGAACCAGATCGCCGACCTGGTGGCCGACAACGACCTGAACGACACCGAGATCATCGCCTTCATCGAGACCCGCTATGGCGGTGAGGTGCTGTTGGTACCCAAGTCCACCGGCTTCGATGCCCTCGTGTGGGTGCTGCCCGCCGTGGCCTTCGCCTGCGGGTTGGGGGCCTTGGTCGTGGTGTTCCGCCGCTGGAAGCGCGAAGCCGGCGAGGTGTCCGATCCGACCGATGACGACCGCGCCCTCGTCGAGGCCGCCCTCGCTGCCGACCGTGAGGACACCGGCCGATGACTGCGAGCGGCACGAAGCTCGACCGGCTCGCCTCGCTGGAGGAGGAACGCCGATTCCTGCTGCGATCGCTCACCGATCTCGAACGCGAGCACGATGCCGGTGACGTCGACGATCTCGACTACCAGACGTTGAAGGATGGCTACACCGTCAGAGCTGCCACGGTGCTGCGCCAGATCGAAGCGGGGCGCGGCGCGCTCCCCGCTGCGAAGCCTCGCCGATGGAGCCGCACGGTCGCCGTGGTCGCAGCGGTCGTTGTCGGGTCGGTCGGCGTCGGTTTCGTCCTCGCCGGCGCATGGGGCGAACGCTCGTCGGGTCAGGAGATCACGGGACTCACGCCGGGCGACGAGTCACGCATCGTCCTGACGAACGCCCGTGATGCGATGAGCGCCGGCGACTTCCCGTCGGCCAACGCGTTGTTCGCCGAAGTGATCGACATGGAGCGCGCGCGAGGCCGCGAGAACGCCGAAGCGGTGGCCTACTTCGGCTGGACGCTTGCGCTGCTCACGCGCCAGAACCCCGATCAGGCCAACGCTGCGGAACGCTACGCAGCGGCCGTGCTGGCCCTCGGGCAGGCGGTCGAGATCGAGCCCGACTATGCCGACCCGCAGTGCTTCCTCGCCATCGTCGAGTACCAGTTCCGAGACGATGCGGCTGCTGCGCTTCCGCACATCGAGCGCTGCGAGGCGAGCAACCCGCCCGGTGAGGTGGCCTCGCTCGTGGCCAGCTTCGCTGACGAGATCCGCTCCGCCAACTGACCGCGCCGGCCACCACCGCTGCGATCAGTTTCGCTGCGACAAACCCGTGCGGAAACTCATCGCCAGCTGCTCACGAGGATGGTGGGGGCCAGACCTTGCCCTTGGTGATTCGGTCACCTTTGCGCTTCAACACCCAGATCGTGCCCTTGCGCCAGTCGGGTCGCGTCTGGACCTCCATGCCCCGCCGGGCGAGCGCTTGGATCACGTCGGGAACGATGTCGCCGTGGCTGCACAGAACAGCACCGGTGGCGACCTCGCCGAGCAGTTCGAGCACCGGCTCGAACGGTTGGCCCTCGTGAGAGCCGTGGTTCCGCCTCGACCTCGACGCTGAGCTGCTTGGCCAGCGGCTCGAGTGTCTGCATGCATCTCACGTACGGGCTCGAGTACAGCGACGTGGCTCCCTTTTCGCCAGGCGCTTCGCGATCGCTTCGGACTGTTTCCACCCGAGCTTGCTCAGCGGTCGAGCTTCGTCGTCGCCGTCCCACACCCGCCGTTCGCCCGCCTTGGCGTGGCGAACCAGGTAGATGACGTCGGCGCTGCTCATGAGCGGCCGCTCAGATTGGTCGCTCAGGACTCGTTCGTCAACCGCGTGTGTCGCAGTGTCAGTTGGCGCACGAAGCGCACCCACACCACTGCTGCGGCCACGTTGAGCACCGCGGTCAGCCAGCCGATCGCACCGAATTCGTCGAGGCTCTCGGCGACCGATTCGATGTCGCCGGCTGGGAGGCCGCCGGCGGCGAACGATCCGATCTGGACGGCGAAGAGCACCGCCGGCACGATGCCGAACAGCACGAACCAGGCCCACAGCACCGGATTGTCCGACGATTGCCTTCCAACCGTCTGCCGACGTCGACGCTCGGTCGGCTCGGACGCCTTCCACAGCTCGCGGAGCACGAGGAACGGGATCACGTAGAGCACCAGCGGCGGCAGGAACCAGCCGAAGATCGCGAACAACGGACTCCACGTGGTCGCGCGGCCGAACGCCCGGACGTTGTCGGCAATCCGGAACATCCAGACGATCGTGAGCACGCCGGTGGCGAGCGTTGCGACGCTCACCAGCAACTGCACCGAGTTGAGCGGAACCGAGCGCGTCCTCGAACTCGCTCCGCTCGATGCTGCCGGCGAGGAAGTCGGCGGCGTCGGTGGCGATGCTCGCCGACAGGAAGGCCGAGACCAGGGTGCCGACCGCGACGATCACGGTCGAGATCACGATCGGGAGGGCGAGCCCACCGACCCGGCGAACGCCGCTCGTTGGTGTTGGCTGGCCGTCGTAGGCCACGTAGCCCGGTGGCGGCGTCAGGCCGCTCGGCGGTGGGGGCGGAGGCGGCGGCGTCGATGGCTGCGACGCGTCGGGAGGCGGAGGCATGTCGCTCACCGGCTTGAACCTATCGTCGTCGAGCCGTGTGAGGGCCGGTCCGAGTCGTCACTCGGGTGCGGGGACTCGCATGAAGGTCGGGTTGTAGTGGTCGAAGTCGAGGCCCTCCCAGACATTGCACGACAGGCCGATGACGAACGACTCGTCGTCGGCGCCGAAGGGGACGATCGAGGCGAAGTAGGTGTTGCAGTCGCTCGCATTCGGCCTGGACGAGGATCGCCGAGTAGGTGCGCCACGGCCCTTCCGCGGCCGGGGCCACGTCGAGGTAGATCGTGTTGCCCCACCAGTCACCTTCCTTGGTGACTGCGACGAACTGGCCGTCGTGGACGGCGACCTGGGTCGGGTTGACGATGCGACCCTCCTGGGGGATCACCGGTACTGCGGCCAGCGGGTCGTCGCTCCACTCCACGCCGTCCCAGTACTCCGGTCGTGCGGTGAAGTCGCCGCGTGGGAGGCGAGCCACGGTGACGTCGGCGGTGCAGTCGTAGTCGTGAGCCGGCACGTCCGGGGCGAACGCCAGCGGGTCGTACCCGAACTGGCGATAGCAGTGGGCGTACAGGTAGGTGTAGTCGCCTGCCGAGACGACCGACCAGCCGTACAGTTCGCTCGAGGCATCGGGTGCCGGCCGCGCGTCGACCACGTGCAGGTCGTCGACGTCGATGGTGACGATCCATGTCGCGACCGGTTCGACGAACGTCAGGTAGTCGAGCACCGCGTTCCACCAGTTCGGCGACGAAGACGTGGAGCTGTCCGTCGAGGCCGACGTCGCCTCCGAGCGGCCAGTACCAGTGGTGATGCAGGTCGGTGAGGTCGGCGAACAGGTACGGGGTGGGCCATTCCGAGGTCCCGGAACGGAGCAGTTCGAAGTCGATGCCGTCCTGCAGCAGCCCGACGTTGTGCACGAGTTGCGGGCCCGTTGCGAGGTCGACAGGAATGCGTCCTGGAAGAGCCACAGGATGCGACCGTCCGGCAGTGCGTAGGCACGTTGGTAGTCGGCGCCGAGCATCGCTTGTCGGGAATCGAAGACCTCACAGAGTTCTTCGGGTTCGAGTTCCGCGGCCGACCCTCGACGAAGCTCGACTCGTCGGGGGCGAGCTCGCACGCCGGATCGACCGTGGTGACGGTGGTGGCGCCGGCAGCCGAGGTCGGCGGCGGTGTCGTCGCGGGCGTCGCCGTCGCGGGCGTCACCTCGATCACCGGTTGGGTTGCGGAGGCGTCGGCCTCCGCAACGGTACGAAAGGCGCCTCGATGCGCGGACTCGCTCGGTTGCGGCCCGCAGGCCAGCGCCGAGAGACCGAGCGCAACCGCGCAGCAGATCCATCCACACGTGGTGTTCAGGGTGGTCATCGTGTCCTCCTCTCCTCTACGTCCATCGTCCGACCGACCGGTTGAGTCCCGGTGGTGGCGCAGTGGAGTGGGCCGACTCAGGTGAGCGAGTCGGCGAGGACGACAGCGTCGTCGAGTGCCAGGCGGGCGCCTTGTGCGACCAGCTCGTCGAAGCGATCGCCGAGTGTGCCGCGTGCGGCCTCGAGCCACTCGCCGTATCGGCGGTCGAACAGTGGCCAGGTGGGAGTGAGCCTGCCGGCGGCACCCCAGACGCGCAGCCGCGTCGGGCAATGTGTCGGCGGACACCGCGGCCAGCGAGTGGAGCGCGACTCCGAGCTGGGTCGTGATTGTCGGTGTCGCGGGCGAGGTGGACAGCGTCGTGCAACCAGCGTCGGCACTCGTCGGCGTTGCCTTCCTGGTGGGCCGTCACGGCGAGCAACAACCATCGCCATCTGTTCCCACAGCTCGAGGTCTGTGCCAGCCGGCTCTCGCACAGCATTGTTTCTGCGGCGATCCGCAGGGCGACGATGTCGTCGCGGCTGAAGGCGATGAAGCTCCGGCTCAACGCGGCGTGAGCAAGGTTGCCGTGGTCGCGGTGATGGCGCAGGACCGCCTCGGCTTCCGACAGCATCGGCTCGACGTCGATGACGTCGAATTGCTCGAACGCCGTGAGCGAATGCGCGAATTGCACCTGGCTCACGGTCGCCGAGTACTCGAGGCCCGCTGCTCGGGCAACTGCGATCGGCGCGCTCGTAGATCGGCGTCGTCGTTGCTTCGTCGACGCCGCTGAGGTGAAGCGCGTGAGCACGGCTTCGCAGGGCCCGGCTCAGGCCCCGTGGGTGATGCAATGCCTCGAAGCGCGCGATCGCGTCGTCGTTGTGGGCGATCGCGTCGGCGATGTCGCCGGAGAGGAACTCTGGCCACGTCAGCGATTCCTCGGTCCAGGCGACGTCGCAGTTCCGGCAGCGTCACGAGCCTCGGTGAGCAGCCGCCGGAGGAGATCGCGGCCCTCGCGCTGGTCGCCTCGAAGCATCCACACATGACCCAGCGAAGGACCGAAGACCATGGCACCACCCGGATCGTGCAGTTCGAACCACTCGCGCGGCTGTCGAGAAGTTGTGCCGGTCGGTGCTGACCAGCTCGATCGACTCCGGCTCGGCAGGCGTGTCCACATCGTGCAGGTACCTCACGGCGAGCATCCGGAAGTGCCGAGCATGCCGTTCGGCGGCGTCTTCACGTGCATCGTCGTCGAGCCGACCGGTCATCAGCTCGCGGATCGGCCACAGGAGGCGGAATCGTCGGTGTGCGGCATCGGTCCGGGATCCGGACAGCAGGGAGGCCGCAAGGAGCCGCGCGATCACGACCTCGGCTTGTTCGCGTGGCAACCCCACCACGGCGGCCGCTGCGCCCACATCGAAGTCACCGGGAAAGACGACGAGCTGCGCGAGCTGCTCGGCAAGGGACGGCTGGATCGTTTCCAGGCTGATGTCGAGTACATGTCGGAGGTTGGCGTGACGGTCGTCGTCGTGCGTCAAGTCGGTCATCGACAGCAACACGTCGCGATCGTGGAGTGCTCGAGCGAGGTCGTTCGGGCTGGTGGTCACGCATTGGGCTGCAGCCAGTTCGATGCCGAGCGGCAGGCCACCGACCAGTTGGACGATGGTGTCCGCATCGGCTGGTTCGAGTGGACCCACATCGATTCGCTCCGCGAGGCGGTCGACGAACAATCGGCCGGCGTCCGAGAGCCTCGAGCCGTTGACACGTTCGAGCGCGAGCGGTTCGAGGACGAGACGCCGGCCGCCGGGCACGTCCAGCGACATCCGGCTCGTGGCGAGCACGTGGACCAGCGGTGCGTTGGCGGTGACCCACTCGACGAACGCCGCTGGTGTCGTCCCTGAGATGCTCGCAGTTGTCGAGTACGAGCAGTGTCCGTCCGCGTCGTAGATGCGCCAACAGCACGGTCTCCGCGCTCCCCGCGGGTGAAACGCTGAGGTCCATCGCGGAGGCGACCAGGGCGGGGAACGAGGCTCCTTCGCTCTCCGCAGCGAGGTCGATCCACCACACCCCGCCGGGCGTGTCGTCGAGGAGGGTCCGGCCGACTTCGTTCGCAAGCCGGCTCTTGCCGACGCCGCCGACACCGAGCAGGGTGACGAACCGGTGCGTGTTCAGCAACGCAACCAGGGAGCGCTGCTCTGCCACTCGATCGACGAAACTGTCGAGGGGTACCGGGAGATTCGTGAGCGGCGCGGCGACTGGCAGATCGAGAGCTGGGTCCTGATTCAGGATCTGGTGTTCGAGTTCCTGCGTTTCGCTCGATGGTTCCAGGCCGAACTCCTCGACGAGCGTGGCCCGGAGCTGGTGGTACGCCCGCAGTGCCGTGGCGACACGATCGGATCGGTAGAGCGCAAGCATGAGCGCTCGCCAGATGAATTCGCGGTACGGGTGCTCCATCGCCAACCGTTCGAGGTCGGGAACGACCTCGCGATGGTGACCCAGGGCGAGCTCGGCCTCCATCAGTCCCTCGACGGCCAGCAGGTTGAGTTCGACCAGTCGTGCGAACTGGCCGGCGCGCGTCGTTCCATCGGCGAGGTCGTCGAGTGGTGTGCCCTTCCAGCGTCGCAGCGCCTCACGAAACGCTCGTCGAGCGGCCCGGGACTCGTGCTGTTCCAGCAGTGACCGACCCGAGGTGATCGCCCGCTCGAATTCGGTCACGTCGACCTCGTCGACGCCCGGACCGAGCTGGTAGCCGCCCGGCACGGTCTGGATGAGGTCGTGTCCGAAGTTGCGACGCAGCGCGGAGACATATCCCTGCAACGTCTTGGTTGCCGTCGTCGGAGGGTCGTCGCCCCACAGCGCATCGATCAGTTCTGCAGTGCTCACGATGCTTCCGGCCCGCAGGGCCAGTACAGCGAGGAGTGCCGCGATGCTTCGCGACATCGATGTCGAAGACATCACCTTGGTCGATCAGTGCGACCGGACCGAGCGCTCGCACCTCCACGCCATCTGAAGCTACTGCACCGACCGTTTCGGCTCGGGGGTCGTCATTTCGCGTCCGACCAACGCGCGATGACGCTCGTGTCGGCTGCGAAACGGACCTCGGTCGACGGCGCGCCGATCGACCAGCGGTGACTGGCCTCTTGCAGGCCGTCGGCGACGATGCCAACGGTCGCCTCGGCCTGCTCGATCGGACAGTGGACGAGCAACTCGTCGTGCAGGCACAGCACGATCCTGGCCTCGGCCGGCGCCGCTCGCGCACGCACGATCGCTGCCCACGTCTTGAAGAACTCCGCCGCAGCGCCCTGCACCATCGCATTGCGTCCGAACCGCCCTCGGGCCGCCGCACGCGATCGCGCCGCCTGCTCGGGCGCGTCGCCGATCGGTTCGCTCGACGACATGCGCACGAGGCGACCTCCACGTGTTCGCAGATCGTTGCCGCCCTCGGCCGAGCGGGCGGCAGCGGCGAGATAGCCCATGGCGACCGGATAGGCCGATTCGAGCCCGCGCAGCGCGGCGGCGCCGTGACCGGTCGTCTGGCCGTACATCGCGCCGAGGACGGCGACCTTTGCCACCTCCCGTGTCACGCCGAGCCGCTCGGCGACGGGGGCATACATGTCGTCTTCCAGGTCGCGGCGGCGAGCGCATCGTCACCCGACACCGCAGCCAGGATGCGAGGCTCGATCTGGCCGAGATCGGCGCGCACGAACACGTGGCCGGGCTCGGCGACGATCGCCGGGCGGAGCTCGGCGGGCATGTTGTGGAGACCCGCTGTCGCAGTCATGCGGCCGGCGGCTCCGTCCGAGGACGACCACACGCCCCGCAATCGGTGGTCGGCTCCGACGTGCTCGTCGAGCCAGCGGTATCCGAAGGTGGTGGCGATGCGCTCTGCCCTGCGCCAGACGAGCAGCGCATCGACGATCTCGTGCTCGTCGCGCAGTCGCTCGAGACGCCACGCACGAGTGTCGGGAACCTCGATCCCGACACGCCGCAGGATGGACTTCACGCTGGCAGGGCTCCGCAGGTCGATGTCGCCCCTCGCGCCGGGAAGGTGCCGGAGCACCAGCTCATCGCGTTCCGCTGCGAAGCGTGCCTCGTCGGTCACATCACGAGGTCGGGGCCCGATGAACGAGGCGATGATTCGCTCGGCCTCCGACACATCGATCGGGAGGCCGTCGTGGCCGAGTTCCACGGCGAGGAGTGCGGCGGCCGACTCGGACCGAGCGGTCGCTGGTGCAGCCGGTCGGTCGGCGAGCGAGTGGAGCTGTTCGTTCTGCAACCGATACACGTCGAGTGCAAGCGATGCCCAGGATGCGACACGGTCGGGGTGGTCGGACCATCCACCATCGATCCATGCCGCGTCGAGGTGACCGTCGCGCCGGATCGGATCGTCGGGATCGGCCAGAGTGTCGTCGGCGGATGCGCTGAACAAGTTGACCGGCTCGACCGCTGGCAATGTGTCGGTGTCGAGACCGTGCGCAGCCGCCCACGTCCGGCCGGGTCCACCACGCCACCCGCCGTGGAGCAGGCGGTGGACGGCGTCGAGGTTCCAGCACGAGCCGGTCGGACGTCCGCGCCGACGAGCAGTTGCGGGGTGTCGGAGGTCCACCAGACCCACCGTGGCCCGACGGTGTGCTCGATGCGATCGATCGCTCGCGCAGCGTCCGGCTTCCCACCGCATCGTCACCGCCGTGGTCGCCGACGCGCAGCAGCGCCGGTGTCCGGGTCGATCGCGAGCGCCACCGCCTCGTTGGGTGCGAACGGCCCGGAATCCACGGCTCGGTGTCTAGCACCCTCGCCGATCTGCGCCCCTCGCGTCGCACTCGCCGATCTGGCCCCTCACGTCCCCGAAGGCGGGACGCAAGGGGCGTAGATCCGTCCAAGACTTCAGGCCCAGCCGAGTTCGTGGAGGCGGTCGTCGTCGATTCCGGCTGCGTGAGCGACCTCGTGGATCACGGTGACGTAGACCTCGTCGGCGAGTTCGTCGATGTCGTGGCACATCTCGCACAGCGGGGCTCGGAAGATCGACACGACGTCGGGCCCTTCGGTGCCGGTGCGTTCGGTGTGGGGGACACCTTCGTAGAGGCCGAGCAGATCGGGCTCGTCGGGGTGACGGTCGACGACTTGGACCACCACGTTGTCGAGCACGTGGAGCAGTTCGTCGGGCAGGTCGTCGAGGGCGTCGGCGACCATCGCCTCGAACTTGTACCGCGCCACGACCTCCATCGCGGTCAGTGTTACATCTGGTGTCTGACCCCGGATGTAACCGTCCGATCAGAGGATCTTCAGCTTCTCCGAGAAGACCTTCTTCGGCTTCATGTCGACGGCGATCTTCGTGGCGATGTCCTGGAACATGCGAGCTGCTTCCGACTCGGGATCGACCGCGGTGATCGGCCGACCCGTTGTCGCCGCCCTCACGCAGTTCGGGCACGAGCGGGAGCTTGCCGAGCAGCGGCACCTCGAGCTCCTGGGCGAGCAGCTCGCCGCCGCCCGAGCCGAAGATCTCGTAGCGCTTGCCGTCGTCGCCGGTGAACCACGACATGTTCTCGATCACGCCGCGCACCGGCAGGTTGACCTTGGCCGCCATCGCCGCCGACAGCGAAGCCACCTCCTGTGCTGCCGGCTGTGGCGTCGTGACGACGAACACCTCACCACGCGGGAGGTACTGCGCGAGCGAGAGGGCGATGTCGCCGGTGCCGGGCGGCATGTCGACGAGGAGGAAGTCGGGCTCGTCCCAGAACACATCGGTGAGGAACTGCTCGAGCGCCTTGTGCAGCATCGGGCCGCGCCAGATGACCGCCTGGCCCTGGGGGACGAAGTAGCCGATCGAGATGCAGCGCACGCCCCACATCTCGGGCGGCACGAGCATCTCGTCGATCACGACCGGTTCGCGGTCGGTGCCGAGCATGCGGGGGATCGAGTAGCCGTAGATGTCGGCATCGACGACGCCGACCGAGTAGCCCTGCGAGGCGAGCGCCACGGCGAGGTTGGTGGTGACGCTCGACTTGCCGACGCCGCCCTTGCCGGACGAGATCAGCAGTGGGCGGGTCTTCGAGGTGTTCTTCGAGAACGGGATCTCGCGACCCTCGGCGTGGCCGTGCGCTTGGCTCGACCCGGCGGTCGGCGCCCGCGTCGCCGTGCAGCGTGCGCCGCAGGTTCTCGCGGTCCTCGTCGCTCATCACGGTGAACTCGAGGTCGATCGACTCGACGCCGTCGAGTTCGGTTGCCGCGTCGGACACCCGGCGCTGGATCTCGCTCTTGAGCGGGCAGCCGGGCACGGTGAGCGCGATCAGGACGCCGACGACGCCGTTGTCGCGGACGGACACCCCACGCAGCATGCCGAGGTCGACGATCGAACGGTGGAGTTCCGGATCCTCGACCGGGCGGAGGGCTTCGATGATCTGTTCTTCGGTCACGGCGGCCATGTCCTCATTGTGGCGAGGGCCGTACGAATTTGCACTACGTGGATAGGTAGAATTGTGCACGTGCGCACGAGCCCGTCGTTCACCGCCACCGTGTCGGCGATCACCGACGCCTTCGGTGATCCGACACGTCGCTCGATCTACCTGTTCGCGAAGGAGCGGTCGGGCGAACCGTCGGTCATCGATCCGGTCGGCGTCACGGCGTCGATGGTGGCCAGCGAGGTCGGCGTCCACGCCAACGTCGCCCGACACCACCTCGACAAGCTCGCCGCCGGCGGCTATCTCGAAGTGGTCAGCGGCAAGGTCGCGGGCGCCGGTGCCGGTCGCCCGTCGAAGCGGTACGTCGTGGTCGGCGATGCCTTCTCGGCGACGATGCGCAGTTTCCCGTTCGCAGCGACGACCTGCTGCTGTCGTTGCTCGGTCGAGCACTCGATCGACTGCCGCACGACGAAGCCGAGACGATGGCCGAAGAAGTCGGCCAGGAGTACGGGCGGGCGATGGCCGATGGCCTCACCGGCGACGCCGATCGACGACCGGTCGTCGATCACTGCGTTCGGCGATGCAGGCCGTCGCCGACGCCCTCACGGCCCAGGGATTCGCCGCTCACACCGACGGACGCAACGGCCAACTTCGCATCATCAACGACCACTGTCCGTTCGGCGACGTCGCCATCGAGCATCCGGTGATCTGTGCGGTCGACCGCGGCATGGTGAAGGGAATGCTCGCGGCGCTGGTCGACGTGAGCGACGACGGCAACACTGGTCGACGTGATCACCGAATCGAGCGTCGCCCGCGGCGACACGTTCTGCTCCACCGCCGTCTGACCGCACATCGTGGGTGGACATCACGGGTCTGACCGCGTGATCCGCTCGGTCAGGGCGCGGTGATCGACTTGATCTCGTCGGCGATGGTGTCGGTGAACTCGTTCGACGGGATGGCGGTCTGCATCGCCATCATCTTCATCATGTCGCCCTGCACCTTGATCTTGCCGGACATGAACGCCTGCATGGCGATCGCCTGGTCCTGATCGACGAACATCGCCTTGGCGGTGTCGTAGTCGGTCGTGACGGTGGCGTCGGCGTCGTCGAGTTCGCCCAGCTCCATCACGAGGTGCCCGGACGACGTGTCGAGATAGCTCTTCACCTCTCCGTCGCCGAACGGCACGTCGACGATGACCTGATTGATCTTGATCACCGTGGTGACCGGCGGAACCTGGTCGGCGTACTTCTCACGGATCTCGTGAGCTGCGGCCATCCACTCTTCTGACAGAAACGGGTGCGTCATAGTTCGGTGACTGTACCGCGCCGGTCGATCCGCAGTCGGCTCGTCGTGACCGAGTCGAGGAACGCATCGTCGAGATCGAACCCGAGCCCAGGCGTGGTCGGAACCGTGACGTGGCCGTCGCTGATCGTGATCGGATCGGTCACGATGTCCTGGGCGTAGAATCGAGTCGACGCGCTGATGTCGCCGGGCAAGGTGAAGCCGGGCAGCGCCGCGAGTGCGGCGTTGGCGGCGCGGCCGATACCGGTCTCGAGCATGCCGCCGCACCACACCGGTACACCCTTGGCGAGGCAGAGGTCGTGGATGCGGACCGCCTCGAGGTATCCGCCGACGCGGCCGGGCTTGATGTTGGCGATCTCGCACGCCCCGAGCTCGATTGCGTCAGCGGTGCCCGCCGCCGACACGAGCGACTCGTCGAGGCAGATCGGCGTCTCGACCTCGGCGGCGAGGCGGGCATGACCGATGATGTCGTCCTCGGGCAGCGGCTGCTCGATCAGCAGCAGATCGAACTCGTCGAGCCGGGCGAGGTGGCTCCCGTCGGTGCGTCGATACGCCGTGTTCGCGTCGACCTGGAACGGCGTGTCTGGCCCGATCAGGGCGCGCACCGCGGCGACCTGGTCGATGTCCGAGCCCGGCTCGATCTTCAACTTGATGCGTACGTAGCCGTCGTCGACGTAGCCCTGCACTGCCGGCGAGGAGCTCCTCGGTCGTGTCGTGGATCCCGACGCTCACCCCGCTCGGAATCAGCGTGCGCTCGGCTCCGAGGAACGCGGCGAACGACTGTCCGGTCGCCCGGAGTTGGGCATCGAGCACCGCCATCTCCAACGCTGCCTTCGCCATCGGGTGACCGTGCAGCTTCCCGAGCGCTGGCGCGACGTCGGCAGCGTCGATCGGTCCAGCGGCCATCAGCCGCGGCAACAGATGATGGATGATCACATGCTGCGCGCCGTCGACGTACTCGGGCGAATAGCTCGGCTCGGACAGCGCGACACACTCGCCCCAGCCCTCGATGGTGTCCGCCGTGTTGCCCGACGCGTCGGCCAGGTCGACGCGCACCAACAGGATGTCGCGTTCGGTCTGGCTTCCGAAGCTCGTTCGGAACGGGGACACGAGCGGCATGGCGATGCGCCGCAGTTCGACACGTTCGATGGTCCAGGTCATGAGGTTGATCCGATCACGTAGGAGCCGTCGCGCGTGAATCCGAGCACGCGGTGGCCTGCATCGAGTGCACCGGTGAGCGCCTCGCGGGTCTCGGCGCGCCACCGGCTGACCGCGGAGGGATCGCTACGGCGCAGCTCGACGATGTCGGGTGGTGTGGGCACGAGGAGCGCGCCGGCGGTACTGCTGCCGTCCCGAGGGTCTGCAGGGATCGGCGCCCGCACGTTCCAGGCCAGCAGCAGCCGGTCCGACTCGTCGCCGGCATTGATCGCATCGGTCATCGCGCCGTAGAACGATGGAAGATACGCCTCCACGTCGGCGCCGAGTATCGCGATGTTGAACCACGCATTACGTCGCACGAGGGGATCGAACGTCCACGTGATCCAGCCGAGCCCGCGCTCGGCCGCCCACATTCGCTGGTGCAGCTTCATCGCTCGGCCGATCCCGGCGTGTCGCAGCGAGTCGACGACACCGGTGATGTGGCTGTGCAGCGCCAACTCGCCGTGGTGGTCGGCCAGGAATCCGACCGATGCGCCGACCATCTGGCCGCGATCGAACGCTGCAGCGACATATCCACCCGAGTGAACGATGGCAGTGAGCATTTCGATGGTGACGAGCGGGGCCGACACTCCCCACACCGACCGCATCAGTGCGTCGTGGTCGTCGAACTCGGCCCGGCTCGAGATCGTGCGGACGTCAAGCATCGGAGCGTTCACGATGTCACCGTGCCGGAGCCGACCTCGGGGTTCGAGGCATCGTGGGTGCCCTGGACGACGTGGTAGGCGGTTCGCACCGCGAGGATCTGGCGGATCTCAGGGCCGACATCGCTGGCGAACTCGTTGCGGTAGGTCTCGTCGGTGGTGAGCACCACGGTGAAGTACATGCCGGAGAACGCACCGAGGAACACCGAGACCCGGATCAGCGGTTCGGTCAGCACCAGCGTGCGGTCACCGAAGGTGGCCTCGGTGATCGCCCGAACCGAGTCGAGGCCGGTCCAGTTGGTGATCGTGTCGGCGGTGATCGCCATGAAGCCGAAGAACACGAAGAACCCGGTGAGCGCTGCCACCACCAGGGTGATCTGGAGCGCCTGTCCGAACAGCACGATCAGACCGATGTTGAACCGTTGACGTGGCCGCAGTGGATCGAGTGTCGAACCGGTCGTGGGGAGCTCGATCGCCTCCGCCGGGGTGCCCTGGAGGTAGGTCTCGATGTCGTCCCAGGCCTCGAAGCGGTTCTCCTCGCGGATGAATCCGGGCAGCCGGCTCACCGCGAAGACGGCACCCAGCGAGAAGAACGTCAGCACGACGACCACGTACGCGGCGCCGTCGAGGGTGCCGGCCATCTCCCACACTTCGGCGTTGACGAAGAGGAAGGTGTTGAACACCAGCAACAGCGGCAGCGCCTTGGCCACCAGTGGGCCGAGCCCGGTGAGCTGGCCGCTCGACCGGCGCGCACCCCACCGCAACAGCGCGCCGACGCCGTACGACGACCACAGGTAGATCACCCCGAGCAGGGCCGCTGCCAGCACGATGCTCTCGATGGCGTCGCGAACCTGGCCGAACACGAGCACGGGGATCGCCGGGCCGAACACGAACAGCAGCAACTCGGGGGCGTCGATGTCGGTCGGGCGGGCGAAGGCCGCCACGCCGCGAAGCCGGTTCGACAACACCCAGGCGGCGAGCAGCATGGCGATCACGGCCCCGGCGGTCGCGAGATTCTGGCTGAGCGACCAGTCGCGAACGTTCAACGCGTTGAGTCCGAGGAGCAGGTAGGCGGCCACGAGGAGGGGCAGCGCGCGGGTCCACGTGTCGAGGATCGAGGCGTCGTTGTCGGTCTCGACGAGGTGGGGGACGCCGCGTTGCACGAACCACCGCTCGATCTCGTTCGTGCGCTCGGCGGGCGTCATCGCCCAGAACGTACCGGGTGGCCGTGAACGGTTCGTCAAACCTCGTGGAACTCGGGTCGTCGATCAGATAGGCATGAGGTTCTATGGCTCGCATCCTGGTCACCGAAGAAATCGCGGAGGGCGGCCTCGACCGTCTTCGCGCCGAAGGGCACGAGGTCGATGTTCGACTCGGCCTCTCCGCCGACGAACTGCTCGACGTGGTTCCGGGGGCGCATGCCCTCATCATCCGCTCGGCGACCGACGTCACCGACGCGGTGCTCGCCGCCGGGAGCGATCTGATGGTCGTCGGCCGGGCCGGTATCGGCCTCGACAACGTCGACGTCGACTCCGCCACCACCCGCGGCGTCATGGTCGTCAATGCGCCGCAGAGCAACATCGTCTCCGCTGCCGAGCACACGATGGCGCTGTTGATGGCGTCGGCGCGCAACGTGCCCCAGGCCCATGCTGCGCTCGTGCAGGGCCGGTGGGAGCGCAGCCGGTGGGAGGGCGTCGAACTCGCTGACAAGACGCTGGGCATCGTCGGCCTCGGGCGAATCGGCAAGCTCGTCGGTGACCGCGCCAAGGGGTTCGGCATGCGTCTCATCGCCTACGACCCCTTCGTGTCCGAGGACCGGGCGAAGAAGATGGGAGTCGAGCTCCTCGCGCTCGATCAGGTGGTCGCCGAGTCCGACTTCCTCACTGTGCATCTCCCGAAGACGCCCGAGACGCTCGGGCTGATCAACCGTGACCTGCTGCTCAAGGCCAAGCCAAGCCTGCGCGTGATCAACGTCGCGCGCGGCGGCATCGTCCACGAGGCCGATCTCGCCGAATGTCTGCGTGAGGGCATCATCGCCGGGGCCGCCCTCGACGTGTTCTCGACCGAGCCGATGACCGAGTCGCCGCTGTTCGAGATCGATTCCGTGATCGTCACCCCGCACCTCGGCGCGAGTACCCGCGAGGCGCAGGACAAAGCTGGTGACACGATCGCCTCGATGGTGCAGCTGGCACTCGCCGGCGAGTTCGTGCCGTTCGCCGTGAACGTCAACGCCGCTGAGGCCAGCGAGACGATCCGTCCGTACCTGCCGCTCGCCGAACGGCTGGGCAGTCTGTTCGTGTCGCTCGTCGGCGGTCTGCCCGCAGAGCTCGAGATCTGCTGCGAAGGCGAGATTGCCGGCTATGACACCCGGATCCTCGAATTGGCCGTGCTCAAGGGCTTCTTCGGTGCGATCTCCGACGAGCCGGTCACCTACGTGAACGCGCCCCAGCTCGCAAAGCAGCACGGTGTCGAGGTCCGCGACGTGTGTTCAGCGACATCGGCGGACTTCGTCAACCTCTTGTCGCTGCGTGGTGGGGGCCACTCGATCGCGGGCACGCTCGCGGGGCCGAAGGCGGCCCAGCGCATCGTCAACATCGACGACACGCCGTTCGACGTCCCGCCGGTCGACAACATGGTGGTCATCCACAACGACGACCGCCCCGGGGTGATCGGCACCGTCGGCACCCTGCTCGGCGATGCCGGCGTCAACATCTCCGACATGGACGTGAGCCGTGTCACCGGCTCGGACACCGCTGTCATGCTGATCGCCCCGAGCGCCCCGGTCCCCGCCGAGGTGCTCGACGCTCTGCGCGCCGCCCCCGGCATCGTCGAGGTGACGAGCCTCTCCGCCTGAACCCGGAAAACCCCCGAAATGGCGCGCCAGCGTTGCGCTCAGCGCAACGTACGCGTGATTTTTCGGGCTTTCGGGTCGGGGATCAGGGGAGGCGGACCGCTGCCGCGGTGCGTTCGGCTTCGGAACGGGCGGCGTCGGCGAAGTCGGAGCCGGAGCTGGCGTACAGGATCGCTCGCGACGAGCTGACGATCAGGCCACGACCGTCGGGGCTCGCTCCGTGTTCGACGACCGCAGCTGCGTCACCACCCTGCGCGCCGACACCTGGGACGAGGATCGGCACCTCGGGAGCGATGGCGCGCACGTCGGCCAGTTCGCTCGGGTAGGTGGCTCCGACCACCAGACCGCAGTCGCCGCGCGTCGACCAGTCATCGGCCACGAGTCGGGCGACGTGGGCGTACACGGGCGTGCCGTCGGCGACGAGTGACTGGATGTCGTCTCCGCCTGGGTTGCTCGTGCGGCACAGGACGATCACCCCGCCGCCGTGCTCGAAGTACGGGGCGACCGAATCGGTACCGAGGTACGGGTTGACCGTGACCGCGTGTGCGCCGTAGCGCCCGAATGCCTCGCGGGCGTAGTGCTCGGCGGTCGAGCCGATGTCACCCCGCTTTGCATCGAGAATCAGCGTCACATTCGGATATGTCTCGCGTACGTAACGGCAGATCCGCTCGAGCGCCCGTTCCTCGCCCTGGCTCGCGAAGTAGGCGATCTGCGGCTTGAACGCACAGACCAGGTCCGCAGTGGCGTCGATGATCGCCTTGCAGAACGTCTCGGTGGCGTCGTGGGCACCGTCGAGGGGCATCGGCATCCGCGCCGGGTCGGGATCGAGTCCGACGCAGAGCATCGACCCCGACGCGCTCCACGAGGCATCGAGTTGGTGCAGGAACGTCAAGTCGGGGTCAGTCCTCGATGGTGATCGCCGCGGTCGGGCAGAGATCGGCTGCTTCGCGAACCTTGTCGGCGACGTCCGGACCGGGTTCTTCCTGGAGGATGTAGAGATAGCCGTCGCTGCGGACCTCGAACACCTCTGGGCAGACCTGCATGCAGGCCCCCGTGGATGCGCAGACATCGAAATCGACGCTCACCTTCATGTCATTCCCCTTTGATCGTCGTTGGAGTGCAGGATCGTGGTGCCGTGGAGTTCGGTCACGACTTCGATTGACGGTAGCCGTCCGCCTCGGCCTCGGCGGCAGTCGTGTAGCAGCGGTCGGGTCTGGTGCGGTCGTAGAAGCGGCCGCCCGGGACGTGGAAGATCCCGGACGACTGCTTGGCCTTGATCGGATGGCTCGCTGGCGTGTTGCCGTCGTCGCGCGGCGGGAGCCATGGCTGTGCTGCCTCGGGTGTCGGTGGTCGAGCTGGTGTCGCAGATGGGGCGGCAGCCGCGGAGGTGGCGGTCGCCGTCGGCGAGCCGGTCAGGGGCGGCCACTGCGGTGGGGCACTCGGGAGGGGCGTCGCCGACTCGCCTCGTCGCCACGACACCACCGCGCCGATCGCGGCGGCCGCGACCACGAGGAAGATCGTCCTGCGCAGCACCGTACCGATCGAGGCCATCTGCTCGACTGTAGTTCGCGTCAGCGCTGGTGACGCTCGAATGCGCAGAGCACAGCGCGTAGCGAGGCGGTGGTGATGTTGGGATCGGTGCCGATGCCCCAACGCACCTTGCCACCGTCGCTGACCGTTTCGACGTACGCCGCAGCCTGGGCGTTGGCACCCTTGCCGATTGCGTGCTCGGCGTAGTCGAGGACGTCGAAGTGGCCATCGACGCGTTCGCCGAACTCGGCGGTCAGCGCAGCGACAAACGCTTCGACCGGCCCGTCGCCCTCGCCGTAGATCGAGTGGGCAGTGCCGTCGATCTCGAGCTGTGCCTGGATCGAGGTGTTGCCGCCGTCGTCGCCGGTGCGGGTGTGGAGTTCGTGACTGCGCAGCCGGAAGCCGGGCTCGTCGGGCAGGTACTCGGCCTGGAACGCATCCCACATCACACCGGGCCCGATCTCGGTGCCGGAGTCCTCGGTGATGTGCTGGATCGTCTTCGAGAATTCGATCTGGAGGCGCCGTGGCAGGTCGAAGCCGTGCTCGGCCTTCATCACATAGGCCACACCGCCCTTGCCGGACTGGCTGTTGACACGAATGACCGCCTCGTAGGACCGCCCGACGTGCGCCGGGTCGATCGGGAGGTACGGCACACCCCACTGGGGATACTCGCCGTCGTCGCCGCGCTTCGCGTCGAGGGCCTCGAAGCCCTTCTTGATCGCGTCCTGGTGACTTCCCGAGAAGGCCGTGTAGACCAGGTCGCCTGCGTAGGGATGCCGCGGATGCACCGGCAAGCGGTTGCAGTACTCGGCCGTGCGGCGCAGCTTGTCGATGTCGCCGATGTCGAGCTTCGGGTCGACGCCGTTCATGAACAGGTTCATGGCCAGTGTGACGATGTCGACGTTGCCGGTTCGTTCGCCGTTGCCGAACAGCGTTCCCTCGACGCGGTCGGCGCCGGCCATCACGCCGAACTCGGCGGCGGCCACTGCGCAGCCGCGGTCGTTGTGCGGGTGCAGCGAGACGACCACCGACTCGCGCTGCTTGATCGTGCGGCCGAACCACTCGATCACATCGCCGTAGACGTTGGGGGAGTAGCACTCGACGGTCGCAGGCAGGTTGAGCACGATCGGATTGTCGGGCGTTGGCTCGATGACGTCCATCACCGCCTCGCACACCTCGATCGCGAACTCGGGCTCGGTGAGTGTGAAGCTCTCGGGCGAGTACTCGTAGCGGATCTTGGTGTCGCCGGCGGCGTGTTCGAGCTTGCGGCACAGCTTCGCGCCGTTGACCGCGACGTCGATGATTCCCGCTTTGTCGAGACCGAACACCACCTCGCGCTGCAGCGGATTGGTCGAGTTGTAGAAGTGCACGATCGCCCGTGACGCTCCCTGGATGCACTCGTACGTGCGCTCGATCAGTTCCTGGCGGCACTGCACGAGCACCTGGATGGTGACGTCGTCGGGGATGCGATCTTCCTCGATCAGCTGACGGACGAAGTCGAAGTCGGGTTGGCTGGCCGACGGGAAGCCCACTTCGATCTCCTTGAACCCCATCGCGACGAGTTCTTCGAACATGCGCATCTTGCGGGTGGGGTCCATCGGATCGATCAGCGCCTGGTTGCCGTCACGCAGGTCGACGGAGCACCACAGGGGCGCCTCGTCGATCGTGACGTTCGGCCACGTGCGGTCGGTGAGGACGATCGGCACGAAGGGGGCGTACTTCTGGAAGGGCATCGGTGTCGGGGTGGTGTTCTGGGGAGGCATCGGATTCTCCTGGGTGGCTCGAAGCGGTGATGAAGAAGGTGAACGGGTCGGAAAAGCAAGAACCCCCCGGCCGGAGGGCGGGGGGTGCGGGCGAACGCGTGTATGTGGCGCTCGCCCTACGTAAGCAGAAGGAGACCGTGGCGCAACATCGGCTACAACGCTAGCACGACGAGCGGCATCTCGCGCTCGTCACCTGCAGGCCCGGTACGCTGGGCTGCAACATGACTGAATCAACAGCGCGACGAGGAGCGCCTCGTCGCCGGCGTTCTCGCCCGCAGACGTCGGACCAGCCGTACGACGGTGGCCACGTCAACACCTCGAACCTCACATCCATCAATGCTCTGCCGCCGGTCGAGGCCCCCACGGGATTCTTCGACCTGGGTGTGCCCGAACGGATCGACGACGGACTCGCTGCGTGCGGGTTTGCGCAGCCGTTCGCCATCCAGACCGAGGCCATCCCGGTCGCGGTCACCGGCAAGGACGTCTGCGGTCGAGCCAAGACCGGTTCCGGCAAGACGCTCGCCTTCGGCGTGCCGATGCTGGCCCGCATCACGGACAAGGCAGCACCGTCACGTCCGCTCGGGCTGGTGCTCGTGCCGACCCGTGAACTCGCCGTGCAGGTCGCCGAGGTGCTCGAGCCCGTCGCCCATCACGCCGGCATGCGAGTGCTCCCGGTCTACGGCGGAGCCTCGCGTCATCACCAGGTCGACGAACTCGCGAAGGGTGTCGAGATCGTCATCGCCACACCGCTGCGCCTGATCGACCTGATCAAGTCGAACGAGGTGTCGCTCGACGACATGCAGATCGTCACGCTCGACGAGGCCGACCGCATGGCCGACGATGGGTTCACCCCACAGGTCGAGTGGATCCTGCGTCACTGCGGCAGCCGCAATCAGACGATGCTGTTCTCCGCCACGCTCGACGGCGACGTCGGCCACCTGATCAAGCACTACCAGACCGATCCGGTCACCGTGGCGATCGACGAGGCCACCGACACGGTCGGCACGATGCATCACTTGTTCCTCGCTGTTCACCACATGGACAAGGACAAGGTGATCGGTTCGATCAGCAAATCGATCCCGAAGGTGCTGGTGTTCTGCCAGACCAAGCGCAACTGCGACCGCGTCGCGCGCAACCTCGACGAGCTCGGTGTCGACGCGTCACCGCTGCACGGCGACATGCAACAGAGTGCCCGCGAGCGTGTGTTGCGCAAGTTCGCCGAAGGCAACCTGTCGGTCCTGGTGGCAACGGACGTCGCCGCGCGTGGCATCGACATCGACGACATCGGTGCCGTGATCCACTACGAGCCGGCCAAGGACGTCAAGGACTATCTGCACCGTTCCGGGCGTACTGCTCGCGCCGGGCGCGACGGTTGGGCGGTGACGATGGTCGAGTACAACCAGCTCACCCAGATGCGCATTCTGCAGCGAGGGATGCGCCTGCCGACCGAGAAGCCGATCGAGGTCTTCTCGAACGACACCCGTCTGTTGCATCTCCCCGAGTTCGAAGTCGACTGACGCGTCGTCGCGGCGCTGAACACTCTCGCCGCCGGGGCCCGGACCGGTGGCAGCATGGTGGCCACTAACGTTCGCGTGTGCCCACTCCTGTCTCGGCGATCACTGAGCTCTGCAACACCGTGTGGGACGAGATCGTCCCCGTGCTCCACGACTACATCGCGATCCCGAACGTGTCGGAGGCGTTCGATCCGCAGTGGCGTGAGCACGGACACATGGCCCAGGCCGTCGAGTTGATTGCTGCGTGGTGCCGTGCGCGCCCGATCCCCGGTCTCGTCGTCGAGGTGATCGAACTCGACGGGCGATCGCCGGTGATCTTCATGGAGGTTCCGGCGACGGGTGACGCCGACGATGAGGACGCGGTGCTGCTCTACGGCCACCTCGACAAGCAACCCGAGATGGAAGGATGGCGCGACGGGCTCGGCCCGTGGACCCCGGTGCTCGAAGGCGACCGACTCTACGGTCGGGGCGGTGCCGACGACGGGTACTCGGCATTCGCCAGCCTGACCGCGATCGAAGCGGTCCACTCGGCTGGCGGCTCGCACGCACGCTGCGTGGTGCTGATCGAGGCGAGTGAGGAGTCGGGCTCGCCGGACCTGCCTGCGTATGTCGAAGCGCTCGCGGATCGGATCGGGACGCCGAGCCTGGTGATCTGCCTCGACTCAGGCTGCATCGACTACGAGCGACTCTGGGTCACCACGTCGCTGCGCGGCCTCGTGTCCGGCACGTTGAGCGTCGACATCGTCACCGAGGGGCTGCACTCGGGCGATGCATCCGGCATGGTGCCGTCGACGTTTCGGATCGCACGCAACCTGCTCGACCGTGTGGAGGATGCGGCGACCGGTGCGATCCTCCTGCCCGAACTGAATGTCCAGATTCCTGTCGACCGCGTCGTCGAAGCGGCCGACACTGCAGCCGAAGTCGGACGGATCGCCGACCACTACCCGTTCGTCGACGGTGCGGCCCCGACCACCGACGACCCGGCTGATCAACTGCTCGCGCGGACCTGGCACCCGACGCTCAGCGTCATCGGCGCCGATGGGCTGCCACCGACCGCACGGGCCGGGAATGTGCTGCGCCCGCGCACCGCGCTGAAGCTGTCGTTCCGAATCCCGCCGACGTGCGACCCGACGACTGCGCTCGCCGCGGTCCGGGCGGCGCTGGAGGCCGATCCGCCGTACGGTGCCCTGGTCTCGTTCTCCGATGGTGAGTCCGGGCCGGGATGGAATGCGCCGGCGACGGCACCGTGGCTGTCTGCTGCCCTGGACCACGCATCGAACGCAGCGTTCGGGGCGCCCGCGCGCACGTTCGGCGAGGGCGGCTCGATCCCGTTCATGGGCATGCTCGGCGAACGTTTCCCGGCGGCACAGTTCGTGATCACCGGCGTGCTCGGACCCGACGCAAACGCGCACGGTCCGAACGAATACCTCCATCTGCCAACCGCTCGCCGGGTGACGATGGCGGTTGCGCATCTCCTGGAGGCGCACGCCGCGCGGTGACCCAGCATGTTCCACTCGGCACCGTGCGATGGCCGGTGGCCTCAGCCGAGTGCGGTCGCCATCGTTCCGATCAGTCGGTCGACGGCATCGGATTCCACGTCGTCGACGGGGATGATCACCGTGAGGACGCGCTTGCCGACCTGCACCACACCGAGGTGGACGGTCGACCCCGAGAGTCGTACAGCGGCATCGCCGGCGGACACCTCCTGGGTCTCTGCGTCGTCGCCGGCGATCGCTGAATTGACCTGCACGACGAAGTCGAAGGCGTCTCGTCCCGTCTCGCCGCCGACGTCCTCGCTACGCATCGACGCGACGGTCAGGTTCGAGACGCCGCCGGTGCCGTTGGTGTACTCGTACGCACACTGCGGTGTTGCCGAATCGTCTGGCGTGGCGAGCACCACGTCGAGGCCGGTGTCGGCGGCAACCGACGCGATGGTCAAGCGCTTGCAGATCGTTGGAGCGTCGAGCGCTTCGGTCTGGTCGCTTGGTGCAGTGGTGGCGTCGGGGGTGGTGCTCGCTGCCTCGTCGCTTCCGCAGGCGCTGAGGGCGCCGGCGACGATGACGGTCACGACAAGAGCGACGCGGAGCTTCACGAATCGGACAGTAGCGGAGGTCCACCACTGCGTATGGCCGGCTTCGGTACGGTGGTTCATCTGAACTGTGGACGACACAACGAGGGGACGAGACCGACATGATCAACGCAGACTCATCAGCGCTCAGCGAACGCAAGGTGGTGCTGTGGATCACCCGGGCGATCAGCTATTTGGTCTATGCCTACCTGGTCGTCGTGGAGATCATCCTGTTGCTGGGATTCGTGCTGTTGCTGTTCGGGGCCAACCCGACGGCCGGTTTCACCGAATGGGTCTACCGCAATCTCGACCGGGTGATGTCGCCGTTCCGGGGCATCTTCACGCCGATCGAACTGGGCGTCACGGGGAGCGACGTCCCGGCGGTCTTCGAGACCTCCGTGCTCTTCGCCATGATCATCTACGGGATCGTTGCGCTGCTGTTCAGTGCCCTGATCGGATGGCTCTCGGGGCGGCTCCATCAGATCGATGATGCCGAGACCGAACTGCAGCGACGCGCGGAGTACCAGGCCCGTGTGGACGCCGTGGCGGCCCAGCAGTCAGCCCAAGCGGCCGGCCAGACCGCAGCTGGCGTCACCGGGACCGTGTCGGCGCCGCCGCCTGGTGCCGTGCCGCCCGCCCCGCCCGCCCCACCGGTTCCCGGCGCAGCACCAGGCACGACGCCGGGCGCTTAGGTGTCGGTCTCACCGGCGCACGCTCGCTGACCGTCAGCGAGCGAGGTCGTCAGTCGACGCGGCGAGCGACGAACACCGGGATCACCCGGTCGGTCTTGCGCTCGTAGTCGGCGTACGTGGGAAACACCTCGACGGCGCGGTCCCACCAGCGTGCCCGCTCGTCGCCCTCGGCGATGTGGGTGGTGTAGTCGTGCGGCTCGGGGCCGTCCTGGATCATCACCAGCGGCTCGGCCACGAGGTTGTGGTACCAGCCAGGATTGTTCGGCGCGCCACCCATCGAGGCCACGAGCGCGTACTCGCCGTCGTGCTCGACGCGCATCAGCGCGAACTTGCGGATCTTGCCGCTGCTCGCACCGAGTGAGGTGACGATGATCACGGGTATGCCCGTGTCGCGGAGTGTGTTGGCCTCGCGACCGTTCGTCGCTTCGTAGGTGGCGACCTGGTCGCGCACCCACTCCAACGTGCTCGGCTCGTACTCTCCGGTCAGCGGCATGACTGCCAGGCTATTGCGCGCGCCGAGCTGTGGTCACGACCCGCCCGCCCGCCTTGCCACCGTCCGGGTGAGATCTCGATCCGTTCCTGGATCCACTGGGATCAGCCCCCGAGGCGTCCGACTTCAGGGGAGCCAGGTGGGACGATTGGCTTCGTAGGTGTCGATCGCTGCGGCGTGGGTGAGCGTGATGCCGACGTCGTCGAGCCCGTTGAGGAACCGGTGCTGCGTCTGTGGATCCATCGGGAAGCTCTCGTCGATGCCGGCCGCCGGAACCTCGACTCTCAGTTGTTCCATGTCGACGACGATCTGGGTGTCGGGGTCCGCCTCGATCGCAGCCCAGATCGCTTCGACCGTCGACTCCGGGACGATCACGGGGGCCAGTCCGTTCTTCGTGCAGTTGTTGCGGAAGATGTCGGAGAAGCTCGGCGCGATCACCGCGTCGAAGCCGTACTGCTGGATCGCCCACACGGCGTGCTCGCGCGACGAGCCGACGCCGAAGGCGGGGCCGGCGACGAGGATGTTCGCCTGCGAGTAGCGCTCGTCGTTCAGCACGAAGTCACGGTCGTCGCGCCACGTCGAGAACAGGCCCTTCTCGAACCCGGTGCGCTCGACACGCTTGAGCCAGTCGGCGGGGATGATCTGGTCGGTGTCGACGTCGGAGCGCTTGAGCGGCACGCCGGTGCCGGTGATCACCTGTACGGCCTTCATGTTGCGACTCCTTCCAGGTCGGCAGGTGTACAGAACGTGCCCTTCACTGCGGTTGCCGCGGCCACGCCGGGCGACACGAGGTGGGTCCGGCCACCGCGGCCCTGACGGCCCTCGAAGTTGCGGTTGCTCGTGCTCGCCGCTCGCTCGCCCGGGGCGAGTTTGTCGGGGTTCATCGCGAGGCACATCGAACAGCCAGGCTCGCGCCAGTCGGCGCCGGCGGCGATGAACACCTGGTCGAGCCCCTCGGCGATCGCCTGTGCCTTCACGGCGTGGCTGCCGGGTACCACCATCACGCGTGGAACGGTGACCGTCCGGCCTTCCATCACAGCGGCAGCCGCGCGGAGGTCTTCGATGCGGCTGTTGGTGCACGAACCGATGAAGACCGTGTCGACAGCGACATCGCGCAGCGGCGTCCCTGGTTCGAGGCCCATGTACTCGAGCGCCCGGGCCACGGTTTCCTTCGTCGTCGGGTTGTCGTAGTCGTCGGGCGATGGCACGACCGAGTCGATCGGAGCGACCTGACCCGGGTTGGTGCCCCAGGTGACGTGTGGACGGATGGCCGTGGCGTCGAGCACGACCTCCTTGTCCCACACGGCGTCGCCGTCGGAGTGCAGCATCGACCAGTCGGCCACCGCGGCGTCCCAGGCGTCGCCTGTCGGGGCGTTCTCACGACCTTTCAGGTACTCGAAGGTGGTGTCGTCGGGAGCGATCAGGCCGGCCTTGGCGCCGGCCTCGATCGACATGTTGCACACCGTCATGCGCCCCTCCATCGACAGCGCCCGGATCGCCGAGCCGCGGTACTCGATCACGTGGCCGATACCGCCGCCGGTTCCGATCTCGCCGAGGATCGCAAGAATCACGTCCTTCGCAGTCACCCCGGGTTGGAGGTCGCCCTCGACAGTGACCGACATCCACTTCGGACGCTGCTGGGGGAGTGACTGGGTGGCGAGGACGTGCTCGACCTCGCTGGTACCGATGCCGAAAGCGAGCGCCCCGAAGGCCCCGTGGGTCGCCGTGTGCGAGTCACCGCACACGATGGTCATGCCGGGCAGGGTGCGGCCCTGCTCGGGACCGATCACGTGGACGATTCCCTGGCTCGGGTCGCCCATCGGGAAGTTGGTGATGCCGAACTCGGCGGTGTTGGCGCGCAGCGTGTCGATCTGCTTGGCCGAGATCGGATCGGCGATCGGTTGATCGATGTTCTCGGTCGGGACGTTGTGGTCCTCGGTGGCAATCGTGAGATCGGGCCGGCGCACCGTGCGTCCGGTGAGCCGCAGTCCGTCGAACGCCTGGGGGCTGGTCACCTCGTGCACGAGGTGGAGGTCGATGTACAGCAGGTCGGGCTCGTCTGGTGCGGAGTGCACCAGGTGCTGTTCCCACACCTTCTCCGGCAGTGTCTTGCCCATGTCGTTGCTCCTTGACGTTCCCAATATGTGGGATAGAGTTCTTGCAATATGGACAGCGTATCCGGCGTCGGCGTGCTCGACAAGGCGATGAGTGTGCTGCGTGCCGTCGCCGTCGGCCCGAGCAACCTCACCGAGTTGCAGCTGGCGACGGGGCTGCCTCGTGCGACCACCCATCGGTTGGCGGGCGCGCTCGAAGACCACGGGATGCTGCGGCGCAACAGCGACGGACGCTACGAACTCGGGCTCGGTTTGGTGCCGCTCGGCCAGGCCGCTGCGGCGCGTTTCCCGCTCGTCGACGTTGCCCGTCCGGTGCTCGACGACCTTCGTGACGACACCGGCGAGAGTGTGCAGCTGTTCGTGCGCGAGGGGTCCGAGCGACGTTGCGTCGTCTCGCTCGAGTCGCCGCACGGTTTGCGCTGGATCGTGCCCCAGGGCTCATTGCTCCCACTCGATGTCGGATCCGCCGGCCGGGTGCTCTCCGGTGAATCCGCCCGCGCCGGATGGATTCAGAGCGTCGGCGAGCGCGAGGCGGGCGTTGCGTCGGTGAGCGCCGCGGTCGTCGCGGCGGATGGGGCAACGATCGCGGCGGTGTCGGCGAGCGGCCCGATCGAGCGCCTGAGTCGTCAACCCGGCAAGCGTTTCGGCTCAGCGGTCGCCTCGGCCGCCGACCGGATCTCCTTGGCGTTGCGATGAGTTTCGTCGCGGACAGGTCGCGCTCGAAACTCATCGGAGGCGTGATCTCACCGCAACGCGAGCGTGGCGCGTGACTGCTCGATGAGTTCCTCACCGGGTGGGCCCCACGACCAGACGTACTCCAGATCGTCCCCGAGCGCGATCTCGATCTGGACTTCGAAGCCGTCGACGCCGCGGCCGTTGCTGAACGTCGAGTCGCTGACCTGGACGAGTTGCCCGACTCCGCGCAGTTCGGTGCAGAGCACGTACATCGTTGCCTCGCCGGACCACATGTCGAACGCCAGCATCGTGTGCTCGGCGTGCAATTCGGTGCCATCGGCAGCCGTCGCCGTGTAGCCGATCGTTGCTCCCATGCCACCGAGAATCGGCTCGATGTCGAGTGCAGCGGTGAACGGACCACTCTCGACGCCGTCGCCGGTGCCCCGGTAGCGGCCGGCTGCCGACACGACGCGATCGATGATCGTTTCCATCCTCCATACCGTAGGACGCAACGTCGACCGGTGGACGACGCCTCCGGTGGTGACCATCGCAGTCGCTGCAGCATTCACGGGCCAGGCCACTCGTCCGCCGGCGTTGCGCCGAGGATCACTCGTTCGCCAAGAGTGGAGCCCAACTCGACGACGACTCGCCCGTCGGCCGACTTGCCCGATGCGGATCCCATCTCGATCGCGATGATCGGGATCTCGTCGGAATCAGCGGTCAGGGATGCGGACGGATCGATCTGCCATCGGGCGGGTCCGTTGCGTCAACCAGTACCCGATCGCGGTGGCGCCGACGACAGCAACGAAGAACAGCGCTACCACCGTGCGGTTCGGACCACTCACGCCTTCCATCCGTTTCAGTCTCCCAGATGCGCCCAACGTGCGGTCGCGTTCTGGGCCAACGTCCCCCTGACCGATCCCTCCGTCAGGATGGCTCGACGAGGCTGGCGAGTCCGTCGAGGTTCTTCTGCATGTTGGCGGCGTGCTCGCCGAGGCGGCGCTCGACGATCTCGTGCTCGCGGTCGGGCATTCGCTCGATCGCGGGGCTGAGCCCGCTGCGGCCCGGACCGATCTGGCACCACTGGGTGAGGCGCGTGCCGCCGTCGACCGGCTCGAGCGAGAACCTCCAGCGCGCCGCCGGGTCGGCAGGATCCTCGACGGCCCAGCCGATGACCCGCTCGGGCTCGAACTCGACGATCATGCAGTCCACCTGCCACCTGCCGACGACCGGATGCTCGTTCGTCCCGCGGAAGCGCGCACCGAGCGCCGGCTCCGTCGCACCATCGAGCCACTCCGCACCCTGGAACTCCGAGGAGAACCTGGCCGGCAGGTTGATGTCGGCCACGTACACCCAGAGATCGCCCGGCGACGCAGCGATCACACGCGACACCTCCGTCGTCGGTCCGTCGGCGTAGCGGAGTCGTTCGCTCATCGGTCCCTCGCTTCCAACAGTCTGGTTCGCTCATACGGCGGTTGGAACCACCGCCTACTGTCGATCGTATGCAAGTGGGGGTCAGTGCCATGGTGTCGTCGCGTGACGATGTCGAGTTCGCCCGCGAGTGCGAACGGGTGGGAGCGACGTCGGTCTGGGTCCCCGAGGCATGGGGATACGACGCGCTGACGCCGCTTGCCCACCTCGCGGCCGTCACGTCGACGCTCCGGCTCGCGACGGGCATCGTCCAGGTCGGCGCGCGGACGCCGGCCATGCTCGCGATGCAGGCGATGTCGGTGCAGCAGCTGTCGGGCGGGCGGCTCGTGCTCGGGCTGGGGTCGAGCGGTCCGCGGATCATGGAGGCGTGGCACGGGGTGCCGTTCCGGAAGCCGGTCGCGACGATGCGCGAGACGATCGAGATCGTGCGGCAGATCGCACGGGGTGACCGGCTCGACCACCACGGCGAGGTGTACGACCTCCCACCCGACGGCTCGGGTCGTGGGATCCGCTCGATGGTGCCGCCGGTCGAACCCATCCCGATGGTGATCGCGGCGCTCGGACCGAGGAACCTCGAACTGACCGGCGAGGTCGCCGACGGATGGTTGGGCAACGCGTTCATGCCCGAGCACGCCGACGTGTTCCTCGACCCCATCCGCGTCGGCTGCGCACGGGCAGGGCGGACGATCGACCAGCTCGACCTGGTCATGCCGGTTGCTGTCGAGTTCACGGACGATCCCGAGGAGGCGGGTCGACGCCATGCCGGCGGCTACGCGTTCACCATCGGCGCGATGGGAGCACCGGGGAAGAACTTCTACAACCGTGCGTTCTCGGCACAGGGCTACAGCGACGACATCGCCGCGGTGTACGAACTCTGGCAGGCCGGCAAGCGCGAGCAGGCCGCCGCCCGCGTGCCGTTCGACCTCGGGTTCAAGACGAACCTGCTCGGGCCGCCCGAGGTGATCCGCGAGCGGATCCGTCTCTACCGCGACGCTGGCATCACGACGCTGCAAGCAAAGGTGACCGGTCCCGAACGACTCGACACGGTGGCGCAGCTCGTCGACCTCGTGCGCGAGGTGGACGACGAACGGCCCGGAGTGCCCACGCGATGAGCTCCGCGGGGTGCACCGTGCCTCAGTCGTCGTTCCAACGCTGCGGGATTGCGTTCGTGATGCAGCGCGTCGACCTGCCCCCACCGCCGGACCGGTGACGCGATCACCGAGCACCGCGGTGGGGTCGAAGCCGAGTGGTCGCTTCGGGCCGGTGCGATGAGTTTCGACGCGACCTGTACGCGCTCAGACTCATCGGTGACAGTCCGCACGCCGGTGCGATGAGTTTCGACGCGACCTGTACGCGCTCAGACTCATCGCTGTGACTTGGCGCGCCGCTTCCGGTGAACTGTTGAGCTCAGCCCGCCACAAAGATTCGGATCGTGTCGGCGTGGACACCATCGTGCTTCTCGGCCGCCTGCGCCTCGTCCGTCTCGAGCGCCGCCTGCAGGGTCTCGATGTCAGGCGTCTCGATCAAGACGGCGGTCACCTTGACTTCGCCCCCAGGATCGCGGAAGGCCGTGACCTTCATCCCCCGCTCCTCGAAGAACTCCGCGCGCTTGGGTGAGTTGAACCAATGCTCGACGTCATCCACCTCATGTGTTGCTATGACCAACATGTCCGTGTGCTCCATTCCAGCAGCAAGATGCTGCGCTCGAACTGACGCCGCGGACCGTAGCCGATGCCGACAGGTCGCCTGTGCGGCGGTGACCGGCTGCCTGGCCCGCCCTGGGCTGCACACCACGGATCGACGCTCCGGCGAGGTCTCGCCGGCCACACTGCTGGCTGGCCGCTCGTCGCAGCCGAACCCAACCCGCCTACGCTGACGACCGTGACAGACACGTCCGTCAACGTCGAGGTGTTGCCGAGCGACTGGCAGGAGCAGGTGCTCTCGCTGGCGAAGGAACGCGACGCAGTGATCCTGGCCCACAACTACCAGGTGCCCGAAATCCAGGACATCGCCCATCACGTCGGCGATTCGCTCGGGCTGTCGCGCGTCGCCGCCGAGGTCGAAGCGTCGACGATCGTGTTCTGCGGTGTCCACTTCATGGCCGAGTCGGCCAAGATCCTCGCCTACGACAAGACCGTCCTGATTCCCGACGCGGCTGCCGGTTGCAGCCTCGCCGAGACGATCAACGGCCAGCAGCTCCGGGCATGGAAGGCCGAGCACCCGGGCGCAGTCGTGGTCAGCTATGTGAACACCACCGCCGAGGTGAAGGCCGAGACCGACATCTGCTGCACCTCGTCGAACGCGGTCGAGGTCGTCGAGTCGATCCCCCGCGAGACGGAAATCCTGTTCTGCCCCGACCAGTTCCTCGGCGCCCACGTCCAGCGGATGACCGGCCGCGACAACATGCACATCTGGTTGGGCGAGTGCCACGTCCACGCCGGTATCAACGGCGCCGACCTCAAGGCGCAGGTTGCCGCTGCGCCCGAGGCCGAGTTGTTCGTCCACCCAGAGTGCGGGTGTGCGACGAGTGCGCTGTACCTCGTGTCGTCGGGGGTGGTGCCGGAGACCAGCACGAAGATCCTGTCGACCGGCGGCATGGTCGACGCCGCCCGGGAGACCACTGCTGCCAAGGTGCTCGTCGCCACTGAGACCGGGATGATCCACCAACTCGAGAAGGTCAACTCGGTCACCGAGTTCGTACCGGTCAACCGGGCAGCGGTGTGCAAGTACATGAAGATGATCACCCCGGCGAAGCTCCTGCGTTCGCTGCGTGACGGCACCGACGAGGTGTTCGTCGACCGTGACATCGCCGATCGGGCCCGCCGCTCCGTCGAGCGCATGATCGCCATCGGCACGCCGTCAGCCACCGGCGAGTGAGATGACCCACCGCGACCCCGGTTCCCCCAGCCCCGGGCTCGGGGGGTCGAGATGACGTTGCCGAGACGTTTGGCGGCGCCGCCGGCCACGTGGGAACGCGACGTCGACGTCGTGGTGCTGGGGTCGGGGGCAGCGGGACTGTCTGCGGCGTTGGCGGTGCGTCCGGTGCGCAGCGTGCTGGTGGTCACCAAGGACGTGCTCTCTGCAGGTTCGACCCAGTGGGCTCAGGGCGGGCTCGCCGGTGTGTTGGATCCGGGCGACACGATCGAGGATCACGTCCGTGACACCCTCGAGGCCGGCGCCGGGCTCTGCGATGAGGCAGTCGTGCGAGAGTTGGTCGAAGAAGCCCCGAAGTCGATCCGCTACCTCATGCGGCTCGGGGCCGCGTTCGACCCCGAGCAGGGCGGCACGGACATCGCGCTCACCCGCGAGGGCGGCCACAGTCACAACCGAATCGTGCATTCCGGCGGTGACCGGTCGGGCGCCGAGGTGCAGCGCACACTCGACGAATCGGCGATCGGTGCGGGCGTCGAGGTGATGGGTCGTGCGTTCGCGCTCGATCTCGTGCTGGGCACCGCTGCTGACGGCGAGCGGCAGGCGGTTGGCGTTCGTATCGGCAAGACCGACGAACACGGCATCCTCGTGTCCGTCGGCGTCGTCACTGCCCGCGCCGTCGTGATCGCCTCGGGCGGCTACGGCCAGGTGTTCGCGTCCACGTCCAACCCGCCCGCGGTCACCGGCGACGGCGTGGCCATGGCGCTTCGCGCCGGACTGTCGGTCACCGACGTCGAATTCGTCCAGTTCCATCCCACAGTGATGTGGCGAGGTCCCGATGCGCTTGGTCAGCAGGCGCTCGTGTCGGAAGCGGTCCGGGGCGAAGGCGCAATCCTGTACGACGCTGCCGGTGAACGGGTGATGGCGGGCGTGCATCCGCTCGAGGATCTGGCACCTCGTGACGTCGTGGCTGCGGCGATCAGCCAGCGGATGGCCGCAGCACCTGGTGGCGTCGACGACCACGTCTACCTCGACGCCACGCACATGGGCGAGCGCTTCCACGAACGATTCCCGTCGATCACCGAGGCCTGCCGCGAGATCGGTCTCGACCCCGCCGTGGATCGGATTCCCGTTGCGCCGGCGGCGCACTATGCGTGTGGCGGCATCCGCGCCGGGCTCGATGGCCGTACGGCACTCCGCGGCCTGTACGCGGTGGGAGAGGTGTCCGCGACCGGCGTGCACCGGCGCGAACCGACTGGCCTCGAACAGCCTCACCGAGTCGGTCGTGTCCGGCACGTGGGTGGGCCGCGACCTCGCGTGGGAAGTTCCCGATCGAGTCCCGATCGACATCGACCTCGACGACCCGCTCGACCACGAGCTCCTCGAGCCCGCCCGATTGCGGGAGGTTCGAGCGGTGATGTCCCGACACGTCGGCGTCGTGCGCGACGAATTGTCGCTGTCGTCGGCGGCGGGAGCGCTCGGATCGATCGCTCGGAGCATGCGCTCGGCGAAGCGGGCGTTCGTCGAGCCGGGCGACGTCGACGGTGAGGCCCCACCCCGTGTCGAGCCCTCGCGGCGAACCTGGGAGGCCACCAACATCCTGACCGTTGCCACGGCGATGGTGGCAGCTGCCTCGGCGCGCACCGAGAGCCGTGGCTGCCATCGCCGCTCCGATCATCCGGAACCTCGTCCGGAGTGGGTCCGTCACCTCGACGTCACCCTCGACTTCACCGGCACCGTCTCGGTGGAGGACCGACCTTGACCACGCTGACCTGCACCGAGTGCGGGTTCGATGGAGCCCGCTGGAGTGATGACGACCTCGCACGGACACTCGCTCACGCCGACGATCTGATCGGCTACGCCATCGAAGGCGCCGACGCCGCGTTCATCGCCGATGCCGCTGCGACACCGGTCGGATTCGACGGTGGCCCCCTCATGTCGACACATGCGGTGATGCACCGCCTCCACGCCGTGGCAGCCGCCCGTCGGGCAGCTGAGGTGTTCGCACCGATGATCGGGCGAGTCCAGTCGCTGCAGGCCTCCGGCGGCGGCGTGCCGAAGACCTCGATTCAGGTTGCCGAGATCGGACCGAACGGTGTGATCGGTGATGTGCAGGGAAACCGCAGGCACCATGGTCGTCCCTGGCAGGCGATCTGCCTCTACAGCAGTGATCTCATCGCTGCGCTTCGCAACGAGGGCCATCCGATCGAGGCCGGCGGCACGGGTGAGAACATCACGATGTCCGGCATCGACTGGGAGCGGATGCGCGGCGGGCTGACGCTCACCATCGGCGACGTCGTGCTGCGCACCAGCAGCCCGGCAGAGCCGTGCCACAAGATCGGCGACTGCTTCACCGAGCGCGACTGGAACCGGATCGACCACGTCGAACAGCCGGGCTGGGCCCGCTGGTACGCCTCGGTGCTCATCGGCGGCACCGTCGCACCGGGCGACACGGTCATCGTCACGGCGTGACGGGCCACCCGTACACTCGCCGCCATGTTCGTGTTCCACCCACTGTCGGAGACGACTCGACGCACGTTGATCGACGGTGAACTCGACCCCGATGCCGTCGCCGGCATCGTCCGCAACGCCGTGACCGAGGATCTCATGGGAGGCGTGGACGTGACCTCGACGGCGACCATCCCCGCCGATCACCGGAGTACCGCGACGTTCGGTGCGCGTCAGGACGGTGTGATCTCGGGGCTCCCGATCGTGGCTGCAGTGATCGAAACGGTGTGCGGCGACCGAGCGAGTGAGTTCCGCACGTTGGTGCCCGATGGCACCAACGTCACGGCAGGAACGAAGGTTGCGGAGGTCACCGCGCCGACCCGGCTCCTGCTCACCGCTGAGCGAACGGCGCTGAATCTGCTGTGTCACCTCTCCGGTGTCGCGACATCAACACGGCGCTGGGCCGACGCGCTCGCCGGGACCTCGGCGGTGGTGCGTGACACACGCAAGACCACCCCAGGGCTCCGTGCGCTCGAGAAGTACGCCGTGCGCACCGGTGGCGGCACCAACCACCGGATGGGGCTCGCCGACATGGCGCTCGTGAAGGACAATCACGTCGCCGCTGCCGGCGGCGTTACCGAGGCGTTCCGCCGGGTGCGCGAACTCGCCGCGAGCATCCCGGTGGAGATCGAGGTCGACTCCCTGGCCGGTCTGCGTGAGGCGATTTCCGCCGGCGCCGACGAGGTGCTGATCGACAACTTCACCCCGGACGAGATGCGCGAAGCCGTCGCCGTTCGCGACGAGATGAACCCGGCGGTGCGGATCGAGGCCAGCGGCGGCCTCACGCTCGAGTCGGCGCGGACGGTGGCCGAGACCGGTGTCGATTACATCGCGGTCGGCGAACTCACGCACTCCGCACGGGTACTCGACATCGGCCTCGACCTGCGCACGCTCTGAGCGCCCTGACGCCTGGGGGATGACCCCCTGACGCAACGGTCAGGATTCCGGGGTGCCGTACGCAGCGACGAGGTCGATGACGATCACGATGTCGGTCTCGGCCGGCAGCCCGTTTGTCGGGTCGCCTTCAGGCCCGAACCCGAACTCCGGGTAGTCAGGCGGGAAGATGATCGCTCGGCGCTCGCCGACCTTCATCCCTTCCATACCTTCGTACAGCGGTGGGAAGAGTCCCTCTGTGTAGGGCAGCGGCTGCGGTCGATCATCGCCCCAACTGCTCTGGAGGAGTACGCCGTTGTCGCCCCGGAAGAACACGAAGCGGATCACCGCGGACTGCCCGGATTCGAGAACATCACCGTCGCCCTCGCGGAGGACCACCGTCGTCACAGCGGTCGCTCCTTCGGAGGGATCGGTGCCCGGCTCGGTGGGTTCGTCACTTGGATCTGCCGGAGGAATCACTGCTCGTACATCGATCACGAAGGTCAACGCCTCGTTCTCGCCGATGATGTCACCCGAACCTTGCTCGCCGTACGCCAGGTCCGACGGGATGTCGAGTTTGATCCTCGCACCGGCCTGAGCGCCGAGGAGGCCCTCATCCCAGCCGGCAATCACTTCGCCCTGTCCGAGCACGAGGGTGAGGGGCGAGGCCGGCGCTCCCGCTTGGCGAGGGTCGTAGCTGTTGTCGAACTCGACTCCGTCACTCGAGCGGACACCGACGTAGTCGACGATGATCGCGTCACCGGCCTCGGCCGCCGGGCCAGTGCCTTCCTCCAGCACGGTCACCACGAGTTCGGTGGGGATCTCGGTCGGGATCTCGACCTCGGGCTTGTTCGGGTTGGTCGATGAAGGCGTCGACGACTCAGACGGTTCGATGGTGCCGGCGCTGACGGTCGTCTCGCTCGACGAGGTGTCGCTGGCATTGGCGTTGTCGTCGTCGCTCGAGCACGCAGCGAACAGCAGTGTGGCGGTCACGAGCAGGGGGAGGGTCCGGCGCATTGCGACGACGCTACTTGTGAAGTGCCGCTGGACCACGTCAACCGTCGAGCTCTCACCCAACTCCGAACAAGCTCCGTCAGGGACCTGAGGCGAGCCAGGCCGCTTCGGCGCGGCCGAGTTCGGTCGACGGCTGCCCATCGACGAACGGCCACAGTTCGCTCGCGATCCGGCGGTAGTTGCCCCTGGCGCCGAGCTCGCCGAGCAGGGCGTACAGGCCGAGGTTGATCCGCTGGATGAACACGAACGCTCGAGGCACCGTGGCGTACTGGCTGATGGGGCTCGTCCGGTCGAACGTGTGTCGCACGATCGAATTCGCGTACTCGCGGGTCCAGGTCATCTCGGCATCGGTTCGCACCGTGTCGTAGAAGTGCGAGAAGTACTCGCCGACCGCTTCGGTCGTCACCGGCGCCCCGGGCTGGAGCATGCCGGCGCTCTCCAGGATCCTGCGGAACTCGGCGTGATCGTGGTCGACGGCGGCGGCCTGGACCATCGAGCCGAATGTGCTTGTCTCGTCGGCACTGAAGTGTTTGACCAGCCCGAAGTCGAGGAAGGTCACCGTGCCATCGTCGTGGAACAGGTAGTTGCCGGGATGCGGATCGCCGTTGAACGCACCCATCCGGTACAGACTGCGGAACACGAACCGGAAGATCACCTCGCCGACGTGGTCGCGGTCGGCTTGCGGTCGGCGCATCAGTTCTGACCAGCTGAATCCCTCCGCGAGCTCCGTGGTGAGCACGTGTGCGGTCGACAGCTCGTGCACCACCTCGGGAATGCGGATGAACGGGTGACCGCGGTAGTAGTCGGCGAACGCCTGCTGGTTGCGCGCTTCGCGTTCGTAGTCGACCTCCTCGGCGATGCGCAGCTTGATCTCGTCGACCATCTCGGCCGGGTCGAGCCCGCCGAAGCCCTGGCGGAGCAGGGATCCGAGCAGGTCGGCATTCTTGAGGTCGGCGACGATCGCGTCGCCCACGCCCGGGTACTGGACCTTCACCGCGACCGCCCGCTCGACGCCGGTCGCAGGATCACGCCACAGGGCCCGGTGGACCTGGCCGATCGAGGCCGCAGCGATCGGATTCGGATCGAACTCGACGAACACCTCATCGACGGATCGGCCCAGCTCGCGCTCGACCGTTTCGAGTGCGAGAGCCACCGACATCGGTGGTGCATCCGACTGCAACTGCGACAGTGCGATGCGAAGTGGCTCGGGTAGTCCGTCGTCGAGGTAGCTGGCCATCTGGCCGAGCTTCATCAGCGCACCTTTCATGTGGCCGAGTTCATCGGCGACCTGCTGCGCCGAGCGCAGTTCGCGGTTCCGGTCGAGTTCCTCTCGGCGCTGCGCTGACGCGAAGGTCTTGCGTGCAGCGGTGGTGGCGTAGGTGGTGCCGACGCGGGCGCCCATTCTTGCCAGCTGACCGTTGCGCCGCAGGCGCGAGCGATGCATGCGGCGACCGCTGCCACTGGTCGTCCGGGCACGCCGCCGCCAAGTGTCGGCGGCCACCGCGGCGACGACGAGGGTCAGCGCCCCGAGTGCGAGGTTGCGCGCCCTCATCCGCGCCGGAGAACCGATTCGATCGCGCGGACCAAGGTGGGGGTGAACCGGTCGGCGTTCGCGACCACGGCATCGTGCATCCCGTCGACGCGGAACGCCTCGCTGTCAGGGATCTGCTCGAACAGCTTCACCTGCCGGCGCAGCGGTACCACCTGATCGCGCATCGTGAGCACCGACGACGACGGCACGTCGACCTCACCGATCCACTCGGTGGAGGAGAACTTGCCGATCGCCTTCCCGGCCTCCAACACCGCCCGCCAGTCGTGGTCGGCGGTCTCGCGCATCGCCCACGGGCCCCACTTCTCGGTGCGCCGTTGGAGGTAGAGCTGCTCGACGAGCCAGGTCTTGGCCTGCTCCGGCGCGACCCGCGCGACGGCGGCGAGACCGGTGAATCCGACGGTCCCGAGCCGTTTCTCCCGGCGTCCGGCGAAGTACGGCGCGGTTGCGCACAGCACGAGACCGGTCACCTGTTCGGGATGGCGGCGCCACACGAGCTGTGCGATCGGGCCGCCCATCGAGTAGCCGATCGGAATGAAGCGGTCGACGCCGAGCGCTGCGGCAACGTCGACGGCGTCGTCGGCGCAGTCCTCCAGGCGGAAGGCCTTCTTCGATCGCAGACCGGTCCCATGGCCGCGGTGGTCGAATGCGATCACGCGATAGCGCTCGCCGAGCGCCCCGTAGCAACGGAACCAGTTGAGGTCGGCGGTCGCGGTCCAGCCGTGAAGCAGCACGATGGCAGGCGCGTCGGGGGCGGCGCCGAAGTCACGGACCATGACGGTGCCTCGATCGGGCAGCTCGACGAACCGTGCCGGCGGGAGCACCGGCGCGACGATGTCGAGTTCGTGGTGACCGGTATCGGTCGACGCAGCGACTTCAGAGCTGTTCGACACGGAGCACCGTCACGGTGAGCGCACCGTTGGGCGCCTCGTAGGTGAGGGTCGCGCCCGCTTCGGCACCGTCGAGTACCTGACCGAGCGGCGACGACGGGCTGATCACGTCGGCGCCCTCGATCTGCTCTTCCATGTTGCCGATCAGGTATCGCTCGGCGTCGTCTTCATCGTCGCCCTCGTACACGACCGTGTACACGCTCGACCCGTCGACGATCTCGGCGTTCTCGAGCAGGTGCTCCAGCTGTCGGATCCGACCCTCCATGTGGCCTTGTTCGTCCTTGGCGGCGTGGTACCCGGCGTTCTCCTTGAGGTCGCCTTCCTCGCGGGCCCGTTCGATCTTGTTGGCGACCTCGATGCGACCGCGCGTGGTCAGATCATCGAACTCGGCCTTCAAGCGTTCGTATGCCGATGCGGACAACTGCACTGCTGCCATGGTCATCGAAGGTTACCGGCGACCTCCTGCCGGCATGTGGTTGCCCTGGGACCGCCTGGCCGTGCTCCCGTAGGCTCGCTGCCCATGACGCACAACATCGCAGTGATCGGCGGGGACGGGATCGGCCCGGATGTGACGGCCGAGGCTGTCAAGGTGGTCCGTGCCGCCGGTGTCGACATCGCCACCACCGAGTTCGACCTCGGCGGCCAGAGGTACCTCCGCGATGGCGAGATCCTCTCCGACGCCACCCTCGACGAACTGCGTGCATTCGACTGCATCCTGCTTGGGGCCGTCGGCACCCCGGAGGTGCCGCCGGGGGTGATCGAACGCGGTCTGCTGCTGAAGATGCGTTTCGACCTCGATCTGTACATCAATCAACGGCCGTTTCTCGGCACGGCGCCAGGCGGCGACACCCCACATGACTTCGTGGTGATACGCGAGAACACGGAGGGTCCGTACGTCGGTGAGGGTGGCGCCCTCCGTGTCGGCACACCGCATGAGGTCGCCACGCAGGGGTCGGTCAACACGCGCCTCGGCGTCGAGCGGTGCATCCGGTACGCGTTCGAGTTGGCCGCGACTCGTCCACGAAAGCACCTGACGCTGGTGCACAAGACCAACGTGCTCGCCTTCGCCGGCAGCTTGTGGGAGCGCACCTTCAATGAGGTCGCGGCCGACTTCCCCGAGATCACCACCGCCTACAACCACGTCGACGCCGCCTGCATCTTCTTCGTGCAGGATCCGCACCGTTACGACGTCATCGTCACCGACAATCTGTTCGGCGACATCCTCACCGACCTCGGCGGCGCCGTGTCTGGAGGCATCGGGCTCGCTTCGTCGGCGAATCTCAACCCGGCCCGAACCGGTCCGTCGATGTTCGAGCCGGTCCACGGCTCGGCACCCGACATCGCCGGCCAGAACAAGGCCAACCCCACGGCCGCCATTCTGAGCGCTGCGTTGATGCTCGACTTCCTCGGTGAGGACGACGCCGCCGAGCGGATCCGGGCCGCATGTGCTGATCCTGTCACCGGCAGCACCACCGACGTCGGTGACATCATCGCGACCCGCGTGGGAAACTGACCCCATGCCCATCACATCGACCCCGAAGATCTGGATGAACGGCGAGCTCGTCGACTGGGACAAGGCCCAGGTCCACGTGCTCACTCACACGCTGCACTACGGCACCGGTGTGTTCGAGGGCATCCGCGCCTACGAGACCTCCGATGGTCCGGCGGTGTTCCGTCTCACCGAGCACATCGAGCGGCTGTTCAGCTCGGCGCAGATCATGGGGATGGAGATCCCGTACACCGTCGACGAACTCGTGGCGGCCACGAAGGAGACGGTCGCCTCCACCGGCCTCGACTCGTGCTACATCCGCCCGATCGCCTACTACGGGTACGGCGAGATGGGTCTCAACACCCTGCCGTGCACGGTCGACGTGTCGATCGCCTGCTGGCCGTGGGGCGCCTACCTCGGCGACGACGCCGTCGAGAAGGGTGTGCGCATGAAGATCTCGTCGTGGACGCGCCACGACCACAACACGATGCCGCCGGCGTCGAAGACGACCGGCAACTACGTCAATTCGTCGCTGGCGAAGGTCGAGGCGCTCAAGGCCGGCTACGACGAGGCGATCATGCTGGCCCCGAACGGGCTCATCGCCGAGTGCACAGGCGAGAACATCTTCGTCGCCCGCCACGGCAAGCTGCTCACGCCGCCGCTGTCGGCCGGTGCGCTCGAAGGCATCACGCAGAACTCGGTGTCGACCATCGCCGCCGATCTGGGCTACGAGGTCGTCGTCGACAACATCGCCCGCAGCGACCTCTACATCGCCGAGGAAGCGTTCGTCTGCGGTACCGCCGCCGAGGTCAGCTCGATCAACTCGGTGGACGACCGCAACATCCCGTGCCCCGGCCCGATGACCTCCGCGATCGCCGAGGTGTACCACAACGCCATCCGCGGCAAGGACCCCCGGTACGCCGACTGGTGCGAGCACGTCTCCTGACGCGAACCCACTCCGGAAATCGCGTCAGCGTTGCGCTCAGCGCAACGCTGACGCGCCATTTCGGTCGTCGGCTCGATCGGGTGGGTCGATCGATGATCTACGGTCGTGCACGTGGCCAGCGTGGGGATGTGTTTCGACCGGTCGCTGCCGGCCCGGTTCGTGGTGGAGGTTGCGGAGGCCCTGGAGGCTGCCGAGGTCGATCAGCTCTGGGTCATCGAAGACTGCTTCTACACCGCTGGGATCAGCCTTGCAGCGACTGCGCTCGCCCGGACTGAACGATTGACGGTCGGGCTCGGAATCCTCCCGGCGGTCGCCCGGAACCCAGCGCTCACTGCGATGGAGATCGCCACGCTCGCGAATCTCGCGCCCGGGCGGCTGCTCGCCGGGATCGGCCATGGGGTGCAGGAATGGATGGAGCAGATGGGTGCTCGCACGGCGTCGCCGCTCACCACGCTCGAGGAGGTGATCACCGTTGTCCGGGGCCTGCTCGGCGGCGAGACCGTGACCTTCGACGGGCGTGAAGTGACGATGCGCGACGTCATGCTCGATGCTCCTCCGGCCGCGGTGCCGCCTCTGCTGGCCGGAGTCAGCGGACCCAGGTCGTTGGCGCTCGCCGGGCGTGTCGCCGATGGTGTCGTGCTGGCTGAGGGTGCAGGGCCGACCTTTGTTCGTCAGGCCGTCGCTGCCGCTGGGGCTCCTGACCCGTTTCGTGTCTCGGTGTTCACCGCCCTCGGAATCGACGCCGACGCCGCGACTGCGCATCGGGTCATGGCGCCGTTCGTGGCTGGAATGCTCGAGGGCGGAGGCCCAGCCGTGCTCGCGCATCCGCACATCGACGAGATCCAGGAACGTCTCCGTGAGCGTGGGGCGGACGGCATCGCCGACATGCCGGCCGAGTGGTGGATCGAACTCGGCGCGATCGGAACCTTCGACGACGCTGTCAAGCACGCCGAAGCGCTGGCCGATGCAGGGGTCGATGACATCACGTTCTTCCCGGGACCGACCGTCGAGCTGGCCCGAGAAGATCTTGCGCACGTCACCCGACTGGCCGCTGCGCTGCGCTGACGCACCGAACGCAGGGCTGGGCTGACGCACCGAACGCAGGGCTGGCTGATCGCGTCACCTGATGGGCCGGGGCCCACCGATCGGCCGGCGGGATCGTGGCTCAGGCGATGCCGTAGGGGTTGTACGGGTCCTCGGGAAGGCGTTCGAGCGCCACGTCGGTCCCGATGTCGTGCTGACGAGCGAGCTCGACGGCGAGCCGCAACGCCACGTCGTCCTCGACGGCCCAGCCGGTCGAGTCGAACACCGTCAGCTCCTGCCGACGGCCGATGAACTCGTCAGCACGTTGGATCACCTCGCTCAACGACGGCCCGATGCGATCGGAGGACACCTGTTGGCACTCTCCTTCGAGGAGGCACTGTTCGAGGGTGTCCGGTACGACGAATGCCCGATTGGCGAACGTCGTCGGCAGTTCGACTTTGCCGGGGAAGTCGGCGCCGACCGCGTTGACGTGCAGCCAGGGACGGTGGTCGCCGTCGACGATCACCGGGCCAGCGCCGATGTCGACGGAGGTGCAAGTGCACAGCACGTCGACGTCGCCCAGGATGGTCGCCGCCCGATCGGATCCGGAGACGTCGACGTCGAGCCCGAGGAAGTCGACGCGATCTTCGAATGTCACCGCGACGTCCGGATCGTTGTCGAAACCGATCACCCGATCGATCTCGCGGACGCGACTGACCGCATGGAGCTGAGTGACGGCCTGTGCACCGAGTCCGGCGAGTCCGACCACGACCGGGCCGGTCGTGGCAAGCATCTCGGTTGCGAGACCAGAGGCCGCGCCGGTGCGGATCGCCGTGAGCAGGGTTGCGTCGGCGATCGCCACGAGATGACCGGTCTCGGTGTCCCACATCGAGGAGGTGGCGATGACCGACGGCAGCCCTCGCTGGACGGGGTTGGCCGGGTGGTATCCGACCATCTTGACCACGACCGGGCCGCCCGTTTCGTGGGTCGGCATCCACTCGATCAGACCGAGGTCGGGCTTGTCGTAGCGGAATCCATCTCGCGCCCGAACCTCCACCGCGTCGGCTGAGTGGTCGAGAAACCGGGCACGGAGTCGCTCGATCATCAGATCCATCAACTCGTCGCGTCCCACGATGTCCAAGAGACGGGTCATGTCGGCCGCTGCGAGCAATCTCGTCTTCATCCGGACGGACCCTAGAGGCATCTCCGGGTCGGGGCCCGACCCAGCGACGAGATCGAATCGAGGAGAACGCGCGGTGTTGCGGGGAATTCCTCGCGGCGCCGTCCAACCGATCCGAAAACGAAAGCGCCCCGGTCGGCGCTGCGGGCTCTCGCCTGCGCGCCTTCCGGGGCTGCTCGAGTGGACAGGTCCACCACTGGTCGAATGTCGGGCGTTAGCCTTCGTCTCGACCTGTTCACATCGCCCGTCTCGCCTTGCGGCGTGGCGGGCGATGCCGCGTTTCGGACTCGACACCGGTCTCCCGGCCTCGAACCCGTTGGCGCCGCTTCACGCTGACCCGGTTGCCCGTGCCATCGGTCCTGGCGCCATCGGAACCGACCTCACTGAGTCCAGTTGGGGTGGCCCCAGTTCCTTCGGCTCCTCGACCACAACTCCGTTGCCCACACCTCGCCCGGAAGTGCACCGAAGTGCACCCGTGGGTGACGTGCCATCCACGCCCCGAAGGCCGTGGATCACTTGCCGCCCGAAGACGTCAAGCGTGCTCGGTCGTCTCGCCGTACCGTCCGCCGGCTGCGGGTTGCCCCGTACCCTCCGAACGCTCCAGCAGGTCTCCGTCTCCCTTCCCACCCGAAGGTGACAAGAGCCCGGTCTGACCCGACGCCCGCCCCGGTTGCCCGTGACGTTCGCCGACTCGGCGTTGCTCCCGTCCTCCCGAAGGAGTCCGACAGCCCGGTCCGAGGTGGCCGTGAACACTGTCCGTGCCCCGAGTCCGCTTCCGCCTCGTGAGCGGTGTGGGCTGGGCCGAAGCCCCCTCCTCACCGCTCCGGTTGGCGTGCGCTCTCCGGAACGAGCATCAGTAAAGACGTCGGAAAACCCCAGGTCAAGTGGTATTTTCAAATTCACAGGGTTATCCCCGGAACTTTCTCGTTACCCCCAGGATTCCTTGCATCGTCCACCCGTTGCCCACCGTTCATGCACAGCGATGTGCACAGCTCGGCAGCGTTCGCTGCCGGTGGATTGCATCCTGCGGCGGAACCGGGTTCAATGGAGCCCGATGACGAACCAAACATGTGCCGCCATCATCATCATTCTGTAGAACACGTGGAGCCCCCACGTGTTCGTCGAGCCGCCCTCTGGGCGGCTCTTTCAGTTCTCGGGAGCAATTCATGCGACACGTCGAAATCTTCGACACCACACTGCGAGACGGCCTTCAAGTCGAGGGCGTCTCGGCCACCGTCGACGACAAGCTCCGCATCGCGGAGCAACTCGACCTGCTCGGCGTGCACTTCATCGAGGGAGGCTGGCCGGGAGCGAACCCGAAGGACATCGAGTTCTTCGCCCGGGCGAAGACCGAGTTGTCACTGGCGACGTCCACGCTCGTGGCGTTCGGGTCGACCCGTCGGCCCCGCGGCAAGGTCGACGACGACGCCGACCCTGCGCAACCTGATCGAGGCGGACACCTCCGCGGTCTGCATCGTTGCGAAGAGCTCCGAGTACCAAGTGGTCGAAGCCCTGCAGACGACACTCGACGAGGGCGCGGCGATGATCGCCGACTCGGTCGAGTACCTCACTGGGCAGGGGCGCATGGTGCTCGTCGATCTCGAGCACTTCTTCGACGGCTACAAGGAGAACCCCGAGTTCTCGCTGCGCGCGATCGAAGCAGCTGTCGTCAATGGTGCGAGCCATCTCGTGCTCTGCGACACCAACGGCGGCACCTTGCCGAGCGAGGTGCACCGGATCGTCGCTGACGTCAAGGCGCACGTGGGCGACGACGCCATCATCGGCATCCACTGCCACGACGACACCGGCTGTGCGGTCGCCAACTCGATGGCGGCGGTCGAAGCAGGCGCCGGCCACGTGCAGGGCACCCTCAATGGTCTCGGTGAGCGCACCGGCAACACCAACCTCACGACGGTGATTCCGAACCTGCAGCTCAAGCTCGGCTACACGTGTCTGCCCGACGGCCGCATCGAGCGCCTGACTGCGGTGAGCCACCACGTCGCTGAGACGCTCAATCGGGCCGTCAATCCGCAAGCTCCGTACGTCGGTTCCTCGGCGTTCGCTCACAAGGCGGGTCTGCATGTCTCGGCGATCGTGCGGGCGAAGGATGCCTACGAGCACGTCAACCCCGAACTGGTCGGCAACGGCACCCGCTTCGTGGTGTCGGAGATGGCGGGCCGGGCGACGATCCAGATGAAGGCCGACGAGATCGGTATCGAGCTCGACGGCGCGACGATCAACAACGTGGTCGACGAACTCAAGCGACTCGAGCACGAGGGGTATCACTTCGAGGCCGCCGACGCGTCGCTCGAATTGTTGATGCGTCGTGCCGCCGGCCTGGTGCCCGAGTTCTTCCGCGTCGAGTCGATGCGGGTCATCACCGATGAACTGCCGGGCGGCATCTTCTCGACCGAGGCGACCGTGAAGGTGTGGGTCGGCGAGGGAGATGACGCCGATCGCCGTGTGTGGGTCGCCGAGGGAAACGGTCCCGTCAACGCGATCGACACGGCCCTGCGCAAGGCGGTGGGCACGATGCTGCCGGAGCTCGCCGACATCCATCTCACCGACTACAAAGTGCGCATCCTCGATGGTGCGAGTGCCACGGGGTCGACCACACGAGTCCTGCTCTCGGCCACCGACGGCACCCGCACCTGGACGACCATCGGCGTCAGCCCGAACATCATCGAGGCGTCATGGCGGGCCTTGGAGGACAGCCTCGTCTACGGCCTGCTGCACCGCTCGCTGCGCACTGGCGACGGTCCGATCGCCGACTGATAGAAAGAGCAGCGATGGCAGCCCCCCGATTCAGCCCGGTTCCACCCACCGCACACCCGCGCTACTACGAGTCGCCCGAGCACGTCCCGACGTCGTGGATGCCCGACCGTCCCGGTGACATCGAGGGGTTCCAGCCCGACGGCCTCCGCCTGGGCGAGCCGGGCCCGGACCAAGGGTTCGCGCTGCGCATCGCCGCTCAGCTGCGCCCGAAGGTGCAGCTCCAGCCAGGCGAACACATCGACGACGCGATCCGCGGTTGCCTCGGTGTTGCGCTGCGCCGGGCATCGATCTTCTCGCGGGCCCCCATGGTGCACGATCTCACGATCGCATTCACGATCTGGGGCTTCTACGACCCGAACCCGCCGGCAGCATTGGTCGAGTTGCGCGGCACGATGTTCGAGGGGCTGCGCCTCGTCGGTCATCACTACATGGAGGCCCGGGAGGTTGCCGACCTGCCGCCCGAAACCACGCTGCGGATGACCCCGGCACAGGTGGCCGACGCCTACCCCGCCGACTGGCGCACACTCGTCGGCGCCTGACCCGCGGGCGGCGATCGTGACCGCACGCCGAACCCTGTCGACCGACACCATCGACCCGCGGGCCACGATGAAGCCGATCGGCGTGTACCCGCGGGACCCCACCACCCGCTGGACGTCGAACAGTTTCGCGAAGGCGGTGCTCACCCCCGATGGCCCGGGCACGATGTTGCTGACCTGGGATCGAAGTGGCGCCACGACGGCCGAGGCGTGGGGGAGTGGTGCGGACTGGCTCGTCGATCGGGCGCCGTACTGGTTGGGCCTCCACGACGACGTCGACGGCTTCGACCCGACGCTCCACCCGACCATCGCGGACTGGGCTCGCCGACATCCCGGCATCAGATTGCCTGCCGCCGGCGTGATCTGGCAGGAACTGCTCCTCGTCCTGCTCGGCCAACGCGTCACCACCGAGGAAGCGGTCAAGAGCTGGGCTCGGATCGTGTACGAGTGGGGTGAGCCAGCGCCGGGACCGTGCGACCTCCGACTCCCGCCCACCCCGGAGGTGGTCGCGTCGAAGACCTACGTCGACCTCCACCGGTTCAACGTCGAACGACGCCGAGCCGATGCGATCCTGCTCGCCGCGCGGCGAGCGAACCGCCTCGAGGAAGCAGCGACGATGGACCCGGAGGCGGCACGGATTCGCTTGTCGGCGCTTCCCGGCCTCGGGCAGTGGACCGCCACGTCTGTGATCACCGCCACGCACGGCGATCCGGACACGATCGTGCTGCGCGACTACGGCCTGCCGACCTTGGTCAACTACGCCTTCACCGGTGATGCCCGTCGAGTGCCGGCTGACAACGGCGGCGACGAGATCATGTGCCGTCACCTGGCCCCCTGGGCGGGCCATCGTCAGCGCATCGTGCGGCTGCTGTACACGGTCGGTGTGTCGGTTCCTCGCCGTGGCCCGCGCTCGTCCAACCCCGACATCCGGCGCCTCTGACCGTTCGCGGCGGCGTGGACGCCCGACAACGCCCCGCCGCTGGACCGTGCGAGACTGACGTGTGGCTCGCCCCCACCGGCTCCTTCGACCCTCTGGTGTCCGACGCTCGACCGCGACCGCGGTGGCTGTCGTCTTGGTCGCCGTGGGCGCGCTGGCCGCGGTGGTTGTGGGTACGTCAGCGGTGACCGCCACCGCCGACGGTCGCGAGTGGACCTGTCTGCCCGGGGCGACGCCCGGCGAGCTCGATCGCTTGTTCGTGTCCGAGCTCGGCGGCGTGGTCGGCGCCGACTATCAACGCACGACGCCGCTGCCGGGCGGCAGGGTGCTGTGGACGTTCCAGGACGCCGAGGTGCGTCGGCCCGACGGTTCGACGGTGCTCGTGCACAACATCGGGATGGTGCAGGACGGCACGTGCTTCTCGGTGCTGTTGGGGGGAACCGCCACCGATCCTCAGCCCTGGCTGTTCGCCGAGTCGACCACCCCATTCGTCCGGTGGTACTGGCCGCTCGGCGCTGAGGTCGGCGTCGACGGTCTGCTCTATGTGTTCGCCGCCGAGATGTACGAACGCGGTCCGGGCTACCTGGTCCGTACCGAACCGACCTCGACCGCAGTGGCGGTGGTCGACACGCAGACCTGGACGGTGCTGCGCAGCGCGACCCCTGCCAACCCGAGCGATGCGCTGTACGGCTGGTCGATCGAGTCGGACGACACGTGGACGTATCTCTTTGCGCAGTGCCACCGGCAGTTCGGCTACGACCTGTACATCTACTACGCCGCCCACGACCTGAGCTGCGCGAACCGGGTCACGGTCGGTCGCGTACCGAAGGGGCAACTGCTGGCGGCGCCGACGTACTGGACGGGACGAGGATGGAGTGCGGACCCGTTGCGTGCGGCACCGATCATCGAGACGGCAGATCGGATGGTGAACGCCAGCCAGTTCGTTCTGGTCAACAACAGCTGGATGGCGATCACGAAGGTCGGCGATTGGTGGGGCGATCGCATCGTGATCGAACGGGCCGGGCGGGCGGTGGGGCCGTACACCGTCGTCGCGGACATCCCGGCGCGCCCCAAGTGTGCGATCGACTGCAACACCTATTTCGCGAGTTGGGTGCCGTCCCCGGTGCCCGGACAGTTGATGTACGCCCTGTCGAACAACCGATGGGATGGCATCGCGACCGAGGTGTACCGGCCGACGTTCGCAGCGGTCGCGGCGCCGGCGTACACGATGTCCTCAGCGCAACGGTGTTCGCTGGGTCACTGCGACTGAGGGACCTACGCTGCCACGGTGTCGTTCGACCCGTCCCGCCACCCGCATCGACGCCACAACCCGCTGACCGGCGAGTGGGTGATCGTGTCGCCGCAGCGGACGCAGCGTCCGTGGTCGGGCCAGCGGTCGGCCGCAGTGCCGTCGGCGCCGACGTACGACCCGACGTGTTATCTGTGCCCCGGCAACGAACGCGCGGGTCGCGGGCGTAATCCTGCATACGACTCGACGTTCGTGTTCACGAACGACTTCGCTGCGTTGCTGCCGGATGTTCCCAGCCCCGATCCGTCGCAGGTCGACGACCTGTTCGGCACCGCTGATGCCAACGGCGAGTGCCGAGTGCTGTGTTTCTCACCGCGACACGACCTCACGCTCGCCGACATGACACCCGCCGAGGTGATCGGCGTGATCGAGTTGTGGCAGTCGCAGCTCGTCGAGCTGCAGCAGCGGTACCGGTGGGTCCAGATCTTCGAGACCCGCGGGGCGATCTCCGGCGCATCCAATCCTCACCCGCACGGCCAGATCTGGGCCTCGACGTTTCTCCCCAACGAGATCGAGCGGGAGCTGGATCGCCAGGCGAACTACTTCGACGCGCACGATCGGCCGATGTTGCTCGACTACGTCGAGCGTGAGCTCGACCTCGGCGAACGGATCGTGACGGCCAACGACGACTGGGTCGTCCTCGTGCCCTACTGGGCGTACTGGCCGTTCGAGACGCTCGTGTTGCCCCGTCGCCCGCTTGCACGTCTCGACGACGTCGATGCCGGTGAGCGGGCGTCACTCGCCGCCGCCTTGCAGGCCATGCTCCGAGCCTTCGACGCCTTGTTCGACACACAATTCCCGTACTGCTCGGGCTGGCACACAGCGCCCACCGGGACGGACGCCACCGGATGGCAGTTGCACGCCCACTACTACCCGCCGCTGCTGCGGTCGGCCGAGGTCGCCAAGATTCCGGCGAGCTACGAGTTGCTCGCCAGCGTGCAGCGCGACCTCACACCGGAGGTCGCCGCATCCCGGCTGCGCGACGTGCTCTGAGCGAGGGCACCATCACCAACCTTCTAGTCGACTCGAAGGTTTGCCGGTAGGGTGTCGGACATGCGAATTGGTGCATTGGCCGAACGGTCCGGACTCAGCACGCAGACGATCCGGTACTACGAGTCGATCGAGCTGCTCCCTGAACCCGACCGCACGCCGGCCGGCTACCGCAACTACTCCGACGACGCCACACAACGCCTGCGATTCATCCGAGATGCCCAGGCGTCGGGCCTCACGCTCACCGAGGTGCAGACGCTGCTGTCGATGAAGGACGCCGGCAGCGCCACGTGCTCGCACACGTTGTCGTTCCTCGACCGTCATCTCGCCGAGATCGACGTGCAGATCGAACGGCTGCAGGCCGCACGCGCAGAGATGCTGGAACTCGTCGAGCGTGCTCGTCACCTCGATCCGGCGAACTGCACCGACCCCAACCGCTGTCAGGTGATCGATCCGTCATGACCACGCAGAGTCCCGCCGCGACCTCGGTGCGTTCCGACATCGCCATCGAAGGGATGACCTGTGCGGCATGCGCGAACCGGATCCAACGCGGCCTCGGCAAGCTCGACGGGGTCGACGAGGTCCGCGTCAACTTCGCCAATGGCCGTGCGACCGTGCTGCATCATGGTGCCGCCGAGGCCGACATGCGCACCGTCGTCGAACGGCTGGGATACGTCGCCCCGATCTCCGCTGACCACGACGCTGCAGAGCGTCGGCGCGAAGCCGACTTGCGGCGTCGCTGGATCGTCGCGCTGGTGCTCGGCGTCCCGGTTGTCGCCCTGTCGATGGTTCCACCGCTGCAGTTCGACGGCTGGGAGTGGGTCGTGGCGGTACTTGCCACGCCGATCGTGTTCTGGTGCGGTTGGGGGTTTCACCGTGCAGCGTGGATGAACCTGCGGCACGGATCGACGACGATGGACACGCTGGTGTCGATGGGCACGCTCGCGGCGTGGACCTGGTCGACGGTCGTGCTCGTGGCCGGCATCGGGGACGAGTCGTCCGGCGACATGGGGTCGATGTCGATGTCGATGACCGGTGGCGGTGGCGGGCACGTGTACTACGAAACCGGGGCGGTGATCATTGCGCTCATCCTGATCGGGAAGTGGCTGGAGATACGCGCGAAGCGCCGCTCGGGCGACGCGATCCGCGCCCTCGCCGATCTCGGCGTCCGTTCGGCCCGGCTGGAAGACGGCACCGACGTGTCGTTGGATCAGCTCGAAGTCGGCTCCCGCTTCCTGGTGCGGCCAGGAGAGAAGATCGCCACCGACGGCGTCATCGTCGACGGGCGCTCCAGCGTCGACGCGTCGATGGTGACGGGCGAACCGGTGCCGGTCGAGGTCGGCCCCGGCGACGAGGTGATCGGTGCCACGGTCAACGCCAACGGCTCGCTGGTCGTCGAAGCCACTCGAGTCGGCGCCGACACGGCGCTCGCCCAGATCATCCGGCTCGTCGACGAGGCGCAGGGCAGCCGCGCCGAGGTGCAGCGTCTCGCCGACCGAGTGGCCGCTGTGTTCGTGCCGACAGCAATCGGCATCGCCGTCGTGACGCTGCTCGCATGGCTGGCGATCACCGGTGACCCCAACGAGGCGTTCACGGCATCGGTCGCCGTGCTGATCATCGCGTGCCCATGTGCGCTCGGACTGGCGACGCCGCTCGGGATCATGGTCGGTACCGGCCGGGCCGCACAGCTCGGCGTGATCATCAAGGGTGGCGAAGTCCTCGAGGACACGCGACGGATCGACACCATCGTGCTCGACAAGACCGGCACGGTCACCGAGGGTCGCATGGGGCTGGTCGACGTGATCGCTCCCGACGCGCCCACCGAGTTGTTGCTCGGTTTGGCCGGTGCCGTGGAGTCGCGTTCCGAGCACCCGATCGCCCGGTCGATCGCTGCAGCAGCGTCCGAGCGCGGTCCGCTTCCGGGTCCGCTCGACGGATTCGTCGAACCGCCCGGGTGTCGGCGTCGTGGCCACGGTCGACGGCACCGAGGTACGCGTCGGTCGCCGACAGCTGTTCGACTCGGTCCCAGCAGCGGTCGAGCAGGCAGCTGCCGGCGCCGAACGGAGCGGCAACACCGCAGTGTTCGTCGGGCGTGCCGGCGCGGCCGAGGCCGTGCTGGTCGTCGCCGACACGATCAAGCCGACGTCACGAGAAGCCGTCGCGGCGTTCCACGATCTCGGTCTCACGGTGACGCTGCTGACCGGCGACAACAACCGCACGGCCCGTTCGGTCGGATCGGAGATCGGTGTCGACGTCGTGATCTCCGAGGTGCTGCCCGACGCAAAGGCCGCCGAGATCGTGCGGCTCCAGGCCGAGGGGCATCGCGTGGCGATGGTCGGTGACGGCATCAACGATGCTCCTGCGCTGGCCCAGGCCGATCTGGGCATCGCTGTCGGCACCGGCTCGGATGTGGCGATCGAAGCCTCCGATCTCACGATCGTGTCGGGCGACCTGCGTGCAGCGGCCGATGCCGTCGCCTTGTCCCGCCGCACTCTTGCAACCATCAAGGGCAACTTGTTCTGGGCGTTCGCCTACAACGCCGCCGCGATTCCGCTCGCTGCGTTCGGGGTCCTCAACCCGATGATCGCCGCCGGCGCCATGGGTCTTTCATCGCTGTTCGTCGTGTCGAACAGCCTGCGACTGCGGCGCTTCGACGGCTATCGCCGTACCACCGTCAGTCCTCCCGCTCCATCCCTCCGTCTCGAAGAACAGGAACTCGTCGCATGAGCGTCACCCACACGTACTCGGTCCCAGGAATCAGCTGTGATCACTGCAAACGAGCCATCGAGAGCGAGGTCGCGTCCGTCGCCGATGTGGCAACGGTCGCGGTCGACGTCGACGCCAAACAGGTGACGGTCGTCGGTGGCGACGACTCGGCGATTCGCCGTGCGATCGACGACGCCGGCTACGACGTCGCCTGACGCTCGACGTCGCGTCGCGCCGGACCGAACGGGAGGCCTGGTCGCCTGAGGTCGGCGGTGCGCTCCGGGTGCATGATGTGGGTATGCAGACCCAGTTGTTGATCGGTGGCGAGTGGCGAGACGGTTCGGCGTCGGAGCGGTTCGATGTCGAGAACCCGGCGAACGAGGAGGTGGTCGCCTCGGTCGCGGCCGGCACCACGAACGACGCGACCGCCGCCTGCGAAGCGGCAGCGGTGGCGCAGGCGGCCTGGGCGGCGACGCCTCCCCGCGAGCGCGGCGAGATCCTCCGGCGTACCTGGCAGCTGATGGTCGATCACACCGACGAACTCGCTCGGTTGATCACGCTCGAACACGGCAAGCCGCTCGCCGACGCCCGAGGCGAGGTCGCCTACGCCGCTGAGTTCTTCCGCTGGAACTCCGAAGAGGCCGTCCGCATCCAGGGGTCGCTCGGCGTCGCACCGGCTGGCGCCAACCGGATCGTCGTCCACCACCCGCCGGTCGGCGTCGTGGTGATCGTGACACCGTGGAACTTTCCTGCAGCGATGATCACCCGCAAGCTCGCCCCCGCCCTCGCCGCCGGCAACGCGGCGGTCATCAAGCCGCCGCGCGAGACCCCGCTGACCGCCCTGCGGATCGGCGAACTCCTCCACGAGGCGGGGCTGCCCGCCGGCGTGGTCAACATCGTGCCGACGCTGTCGTCGGGAGCGTGGTTCGATGCCGCGGTCGAGCATCCTGCGACGCGGATGGTGTCGTTCACCGGCTCGACCGAGGTCGGCATCGTGTTGCTCGAACGCGCCGCCGACCGGGTGCTCAAGACCGTGATGGAACTCGGTGGCAACGCACCGTTCATCGTGTTCGACGACGCCGACCTCGAGGCCGCCGTACAGGGTGCGATGGTGGCGAAGATGCGTCACTCGGCCGAGACCTGCACCGCCGCGAACCGGTTCCTCGTCCACGAGACGGTGGCCGACGAATTCACCCGCATGTTCGCGGCAGCGATGGCCGATGTGCGTATCGGCAGCGGGTTCGACGACGGCGTGACCTGTGGTCCGATGATCAACGCGAAGGCGGTCGAGTCGATCAACGAACTCGTGACCGCCGCTGCCGACCACGGTGCCCGAATCGCCACCGGTGGCGGCGCGGTCGACGGGCCCGGCCACTTCTACCCGCCGACCGTGCTCGGCAACGTGCGTCCCGGCGACGAGATCACCCGGCACGAGATCTTCGGTCCGGTGGCGCCCGTCGATCACGTTCGACGACACCGAGCAGATGATCGAGGTCGCCAACGACACCGAGATGGGCCTGACCGCCTACGTCTACACCCAGGACCTCCGCCGCGGCCTCGCCGTCAGCGAACGGATCCAGGCGGGCATGGTGGGTCTCGAACCGGGGAGCCGTCTCCGACCCCGCCGCACCGTTCGGCGGCATGAAGCAGTCGGGCCTCGGCCGCGAGGGCGCGAGCGAGGGCATCTACGAGTTCTGCGAGACCCAGTACATCGCCACCGACTGGTAGACCCATCCCGTTTGCGTTGCAGATCGGGTGGCCCGGGTCACTCGGAATGCAACGCAAACGTGGACAGTTGGGGGTGTCAGAAGTCGCCGGCGAGGTCGCGTTTGCCCTGTTCGCTCGCGATCGACGCGTGGCGCAGCAGGTTGCGCGCCATCGACGAGGTGTGTTGGGCCGAATGGGCGGCGTACACCTCGGCGCGCACGCTCCAGACGTCGGCGTTCTCGGGTGCGGCCAGCGCGGCGAACTCGACCAGGTGGCAGGCGAGCCGTGCGTCCCCGGCGGCGAGCACCTCCTCGGCCCGGGCGAGCACCTGGTCGACACCGCCGGCCAGCTCGACCCACTCCGCCGGCCTGCTCGGCGCGAGGCGACGGCAGCAGGTTGTCCGGCTCGCCGTCCCACCAGCCACCGTACCGGCGCCAGACGTTCCGGATCAGGAACTGCGGATGGTCGTAGACCGCCTGGAGGTACGGCTTGTCTGCCAGATGGGCCGGCACGGTCACCTCGTGCAGACACGTGTCGAGGCTCTTGCCCTGGTTCATGATCGCCAGCGTCTGGCTCTCGACCGACTCGAGCAACTCGGCGGTGTCGGTGAGTGCTGTCACGATGCGGTCGGCGCCGAAGATCGGGAGGCCGTGACCGGCCAACAGGATCTCCGGGCGCAGCGCCGCCATCTGGCGCAGCGCTGCACCCCAGTCGGACAGGTACCGCTGCACCTTCTGAGGGTTGCCGGCATTCGGCAGGGCCCAGATGAACAGGTCGCCGGGGTGCAGCACCCGTCGTTCGGGCACGAAGGTCCACGTTGCGTCGTCGGTCTCGCCGCGAGCGTGGTGCAGTTCGAACGTCAGCTCGCCTCGGGTGAACGTGAGATGCTGTCGCGTAGGTGACATCGGGGTCGCGGTACTCGCTCGGCCAGGAGAACTGCGGCACGTCGATCGCGAACTGGCGCCGGTTGATCGCCGTGTTCCAGCCGACCGTCTGCTCGTAGCGACGGAAGTGGGCGGGCAGGTCCTCGTGGGCGTAGACCACCGGACGCTCCCACCCCTTGTCGGCCGCTTCGGCGTCGAACAGTGCCGTGCCGAGCACGTGGTCGACGTGGTGGTGCGAGTACACCGCAGCACGCACCGGTGCATCGGGTCGCCAGCCACGGACCACGTCGTACACGGTTCTGCGGTCGAACGCCCCACCGGTGTCGAGCATCACCAGGCCGTCGCCGGTGTCGAGCGCATTCACCGAGGCGATCGACTTCAACGTGAGCAGGCCCTCGTCGATCTCCTCGCTGGCCGTGCTTCGCGTGCCGTCGTCATGATGCACGTGGATCGGCTGCACCGGATGATGGGCGTGGACGAGTTCGCCCCGCCCCTGCCAGTGCTCCTCGGCGAGTTCCCTGATCGTGGCCATGACGCGAACCTAGGTTGCGACCCGGGTGCGACGTCGCCGCGGGTGCCGATCGATCGTCGGGCTGACCCGGTTGGACCCGGTTGCGGCGGCCCGGTCAGACTGCGGCGGTGAACGTGACCGACGCCGTCAATGCCCGCAAGTCCGTTCGGGCCTTCCTGCCCGACCCGGTCTCCGACGACGTGATCGCCCGCTTGCTGACCACGGCATCACGGGCGCCGTCGGGCGGCAACGTGCAGCCGTGGCGCATCTACGTCGTCAACGGTGAGTCGATGACCCGCTTCCGCGACTTCCTCGCCGACCGGCCGATCGAACCGGCCGCCTACGACATCTACCCCTCACCGCTGCACGAGCCCTACCGCAGCTCCCGGTTCAAGGTGGGCGAGGACATGTACGCGACCCTCGGCATCGAGCGCGACGACAAGGCCGGGCGTCTCGCACAGTTCGCCAAGAACCTGGACTTCTTCGGTGCTCCGGCGGCGATCTTCTGCTTCATCGACCGGATCATGGGACCGCCGCAGTGGTCGGACCTCGGGATGTTCCTGCAGACCTTCATGCTGCTGGCTCAGGAGGCCGGGCCTCGACACGTGTCCCCAGGAGGCGTGGGCGGTCTACGAGCACGCGGTCAGCGAGTTCGTCGGTGCTCCCGACGAGCAACGGATCTTCTGCGGTGTGGCCATCGGCCACGCCGACCCCGATGCACCGATCAACACCCTGACCACTGACCGCGAACCGCTCGAGGTCTTCGCCCGATTCGTCTGACGCCGGCCTCGCTCACCCCCGTCAATTTCGGGTTGGCGCGAGGCTCAGGCGGCGCGGAGTCGGTTGGAGGCGGGCGAAGAGACGGTCGAAGACGTTCACCCGGTCGAACTGCATCGCGTGCTCACGGGCCGCGTCGCCAGCGCGGCGCGTCTGCTCGGCCGACGTCCGCAGGATGGCGTCGTCGAGGGCCTGCGCGATGCTCATCGGATCGCCGACCGGCACGACCAGGGCATGGTCGCCGATCGCCTCGGGGATACCGCCGGTGGCGGTCGTGATCACCGGTCCGCCACCGGCGAGCATCTTCTCGACCAGTGCGATGCCGAACGTCTCGACGAACTCGGGCCGCGGCTTGCTCGGCAGCACGTACGCGGCGCTGCCCGCCATCAGGAACGTCTTCTCGTCGTCGTCGACGTCGTCGAAGAACACGATCCGGTCGGCAGCCGACGACGCCTGTGCCCTGGCCCGCAGCGCCGGTGCCTCGGGGCCGTTGCCGGCGATCACGAGCGGCACGTGATCGCGGCATGGCTCGCTGCGTACCCGTCGATCAGGTCGTCGACGCCCTTGGCCTTGGTCACCCGCGACAGGAACAGCACGTAGCCGTCGTCGGTCAGCCCGCGGCGGGCGAGCACCGCGTCGAGACGCCGCCCGGTCGAGGTCGGTGAACTGCCGGCTGTCGATCGCCGGGTAGGAGATGGCGACGCGCTCTCGGCACTGCGCGGCGAACGACGTGCCGTGGCGGGCGTCGATCGCCACGGCCGAGTCGACGATCAGCTCCTTGGTGAACTCCGACACCGCCACGCAGTGGTCGTTGGCGAGGTAGGTCGTGAACACCTGTGCGGCGGCACCGAACAGCTGCTCTTCGACGCGACGTGCGCACGACGTTGGTGATGTCGGAGCCGACGGCCTCGGCGATCGTGGTGACGTCGACGGGGAGCCCGGTGGCGCAGCGCCGACGCGCGAGCGCGTCGTTGACCGCGGTGGCGTGCGGCGTGAGGTACAGCGACATCGCCACGGTCGGCACGCCGTCGGTGAACAGCTCGACCAGCCGACCGACGATGCCGCCGTAGAAGCGGGCGTCGGGCACCTTGTAGTCGCCCACCGGGTCGGGACGCTCGACGGTGATGCCCGGCGCTGTAGGGCAGCACCGCGTCGAGCGGCTTCAGCGGGAGCCCGGCGGCCTGCAAGCGTCGGGATCGGCCACGTGACGATGCGGACGTCGTCGAAGCCGCGAGTGAGCGCCACCTCGGCGAGGTTGCGGGCCTCGCCGGAGTGCCCGCAGATCACGGGATCGGCGCGGACGACGATCACGAGGCGCTTCGTCGCGGTCATGGGTGGCTCCTCTCGTGCGAGGCTCGCTCCGGTGGTCGTCGAGGTGTGCGGGTGTCGGACACCGAGCGGTGGCCGAACCGTCGTTGCCCAGCGCGACGGCTCCGGACCGAGCTCGATGTGCAGTCGGCCGCCACGGTGCAGTTCGGCCAGCGTGAGCCAGCTCCGGTCGAGCGCGACGCCGTCGAGGTGGACCGACTGGACGTACTGGACCGGTCCGTCCGGCCTCGGGTTCGACGAATCCCGTCGTCTCGATCACGAACGTGCCGCCCGGCACACGTGATCAGTCGGCGTGCGAGAACGACGGGGCGTTGATCGAGCACGATCTGCTGGCCGGCCACCGGGAACAGCCCGAGCGACGCCCACACGTACCAGGAGCTCAGCCCGCCCGAGTCGTCGTTGCCGGGCAGTCCGCCGCGACCGGTCGCGAACTGGTTGTTGCACGGCGGCGTGCACGACCTCGGCGGTCCGGTCCGGGCGGCCGACGTAGTGGTACGCCCACGGCGCCTCCATGTCCGGTTCGTTGTTCAGACCCTCGAAGCGGTTCAGCGCGTAGCCCGTCGGCGACCTCGGCGGCGTCGGGCGTCACGCCGAGCTGCTTGACCGGGTCGGCCCCGAATCCGAAGAACCGGTCGAGCAGCTCGACGAAGCGCGTCTCGCCGCCCGCCAGTTCGATCCGGTGCGGCCATGTCGTGGATGAGGCGGAACGAGTAGTTCCACTTCCCGCCCTCGTAGAACGTCGAGTCGACGAGGAGCCCGGTCTCGGGGTCGAAGGCGTCGACCCACCGGGTCGCCAGCGCGTCGAACTGATCGGCGAGAGCGGCGTCGCCGACGTGGCGGGCGACCTGCGCCGTGCAGTGGTAGCCGAACGCGAGGTCGAGCGTGTGGCGTGATCGGGTGGGCGATGCCGCGTTCCAGGAACTCCTCGCCGTAGTTGCGCCGCAGATCGTTGTGCATGTGCACGAGCGCCCAGTCCCAGTCGATGCCCGCGAGTTCGAGCGAGCAGACGTCGGCGAGGAACGTGTGCGCAAGCGCGCTGCCCTGGCGGGAGAACCGGTCGGCGCCTCGCGCCATCCGGTAGCCGATCGGGAGGTTGCCCTCCTCCTCGCAGATGACGAGCAATGCGTTCGCGAGCTCGACCGCCCGCTCGGGCGCCAACAGCGTGATCAGCGGCAGCTGGGTGCGGTAGATGTCCCACATCGTCGCAATGTCGAACACGAACGGCCCCGACACGGGCCAGAACGGGCTCTCGTCGGGCGCGAAGCACGGCTTGATCAGCGAGTGGTAGAGCGCGGTCGAGAAGACCGTCGGCGCTCGCTCGATGCGGTGTCGACGCGGATCGCGTCGAGCTGGTTCGCCCAGTCGGTGCGGGTCGCTGCGCGGCGCCGCTCGAAGCTGCGTCGGCTGGCGCCGCAGTCGGCGTGGAGATTGTGCCGGGCCTGCTCGACGCCGCGCAGCGAGAACCCGAACCGGAGCTCGACCGCCTGACCGGCGTCGGTCGGGCCGAGCAGGATGCAGGCCGAACGGTCGCAGCGTGGTCGGCCGGATCGAGTCGAAGTCCAGCTGCGTGCCGCCCGGCATCAGCCGCTGGTCGTACCAGAGCATCTGGCGCCACGAGGGGGTGTCGCACTCGATGTGCACCGCCAGCGGTGCGCCTTCGACGACGATCTCGCCTTCGGCGACGCCGGGCTCGAGCGTGGCCAGGTGCGCCCGGGTCGGCACGGTGCGGCCGTGCTCGATCGCGAGGCCACCGAGCGAGAAGTCGACGACGAGCCGGGCGTCCCGCTGAGCCGGGAACGTGTAGCGGTGCACCGCCGACTTCGGGCCGACGGTGAGCTCGGCCCGGATGCCGTTCTCCAGCGTCGCGGAGTAGTAGCCCGGCTCGGCGGCCTCGTCACGGAGCGCCCACACCGTGCCGAGGTCGTCGAGCGGGTCCAGCATCGGGGTGACGCGGAAGTAGTTGTAGTACTTGCGGATCGCGCCGGTCCCCGACTGCTGGAAGTGGGTGAAGCCCGACGCCACGAGACGCTCGTGCAGCACCGCCGGGACGCCCTCGGTGGAGAGTTCGTGGACGCCGTAGCCGGTCGGGTACGCGCCGGAGTAGGCGCAGGCCGACACCATCCCGAGCGGCGAGGTCGCGCCCGGATGGGTGTTGCCGACCTGGGGCTTCGGCCACCACCACGTGGCGGCCAGGCCCACGGCTGGGGGAGGTCGGTGACGTCGGTCCCGATGAAGGGATCGACCGCTTCGATCATCGTCCTCCCCGAGAGCGTGGCGATTCTCGACATGCATCGGCTCACCGTACGGAGCCGATGTTCCGCGATCGTTTCGGTCGTGTGAACACGTGCGAGAATCGTCCGGTGAGCGACCTTGGCGACCTGAACTCGAACCGGTCGCGTCGCATGAGCGGGCAGCCGCACGACGACTACGACGCCATGGTGGCGTGATGCGGTGGTGTACCAGATCTATCCGCGCTCGTTCGCCGACTCGAACGGTGACGGCGTCGGCGATCTCGCCGGGATCACCGGCAAGCTCGACTATCTCGCCGACCTCGGTGTCGACGCACTCTGGCTCTCGCCGATCTTCACCTCGCCGATGCGCGACTTCGGTTACGACGTCGCCGATTACTGCGGCATCGACCCGGTGTTCGGCACCGACGCCGACTTCGACGATCTGATCGATGGGCGTGCACGAGCGAGGCATGCGGCTGTTGCTCGACTGGGTGCCGAATCACAGCTCCAGCGACCATCCCTGGTTCGTCGAGTCGCGGTCGTCGCACGACAATCCGAAGCGCGACTGGTACGTCTGGAAGGATCGTCGTCCCGACGGGTCCCCGCCGAACAACTGGCAGGCGATGTTCAACCAGGTGCCCGCCTGGACCCACGACGATGCGACCGACCAGTCGTACCTGCACCTCTTCCTGGCCGAGCAGCCCGACCTCAACTGGGCGAATCCCGAGGTCGAAGCCGCGATGCACGACACGCTGCGCTACTGGCTCGACCGGGGGGTCGACGGGTTTCGCGCCGACGTCGTCAATCTGATCGGGAAGGGCACCGACGTCGACGACCTGCCCGATCCGCTCTGGAAGTACCCGCTCCTCGCCACCGACCGGCCGTTCGGGCACGAGTTGCTCCGACGGATCCGGCGGCTGCTCGACGCCTACGAACACCAGCCGATGATGGTGGGCGAGGTCTACCTGCTGCGCGACGGCGAGAGCGCGTCGTACGTCGGCACGCCGGACGCCCCCGAGTTGCACCTGTCGTTCGACTTCCGTCCGCTCCATTCGTCGTGGGACGACGAACGGATCCCGACGGCGATCAGCGCGATGGAGGACGACTTCGCCGAGCCGCGCTGGCCCACGTTCGTGCTGTCGAACCACGACCAGGTTCGTCACCGCAGCCGCTACGGCAGCGAGGCGCGAGCCCGAGCAGCTGCGGTGTTGGCACTGTCGGTGCGCGGCACCCCCTTCCTCTACGCAGGTGAGGAGTTGGGGCTCGAGGATGCGGTCGTCCCCGCTGCCCGAGTCGTCGATCCCGACGGTCGCGACGGTTGTCGGGCGCCGATTCCGTGGCTGGCCGAGGGCGATGACGAAACGGGTCACGGATGGTCTGGCCGGCCGTGGTTGCCATTCCCCGCGAATGCGTCATCCCACGCAGCCGACACCCAGATCGGCGTGCCCGGCTCGATGCATTCGCTCTATCGACGACTCCTCGCATTGCGACACGAGCACGACGTGCTCCGCCGCGGGGAGATGACGATCGCGCCCGTCGCCGACGGCGTGTTCCGGTTCGAACGGTCACTCGACGACGATCGGATGACCGTGCTCGTCAACTTCGGCGACACCGAGGCCGGCTGGCCCGCCCAGCTGGCCGACGCAGAGGTCCTGATCTCTTCCGACCCGGCTCGCACCGGCGCCCGCGAACCGCTCGCCCCCGCCGAAGCCGTCATCCTTCGGCTGCAGACCAACTGATGTTCGGCGGGTCCGATCTGCGAGCATCGGGCGATGACCGTCGACTTCGTGCGCACCCCTGATGGTCGGTTCGCCGACCTCGCCGACTTCCCGTACGAACCGAGGTACACCACCGTCGATGGACTCCGGATGGCCTACGTCGACGAAGGCTCGGGAGTTGCCGGCGTCGTTCCTGCTGCTTCACGGTGAACCGACGTGGGGGTACCTGTATCGACGGATGATCCCGCCGCTCATCGACGCGGGATACCGGATCATCGCTCCCGACCTGATCGGGTTCGGGCGTTCCGACAAGCCGACCGACCGGGCGACCTACACCTACGCGAACCACGTTGCCTGGCTGAAAGAGTTCGTCGGTGGGCTCGAACGTCCGGAATCCGGTCTCCACGTCTTCGTGCAGGACTGGGGCGGTCTGCTCGGGCTGCGGATGATCGCCGAGCAGCCCGACTGGTTCGACCGCGTGGTGATCGGCAACACCGCACTGCCCGCCGGCGAGCCGATGGGCGATGGCTTCATGATGTGGCAGCAGGTGTCACAGTCGATGGACCCGATGGACTGTGGGGCACTGCTGGGCCGGGCATGTGTGGCGCGTCAGCTCACCGGTGCGGAGATGGACGCCTACCGAGCGCCGTTTCCCGACGAGTCGTATCTCGCTGGTGCCCGAGAGTTTCCGCTGCTGGTTCCGACGTCACCCGACGACCCCGCCGTGCCGGCGAACCAGGCCGCGTGGAAGGTGTGGGAGCAGTGGACCAAGCCCGTCCTGACGCTCTGGACACCGGGCGACATCGTGCTCGGACATCTGCAGTCGACGTTCGTGGAGCGGATTCCCGGTGCAGCCGGCCAGCCACATCAGTCGTTCGAGCCTGGTGGCCACTTCCTGCAGGACGACCGAGGTGAGGACGTCGTCGCCGCGATCCTCGCCTGGCTGGGCTGAGCGGCCGCATCCCGACCGACTCCGGGCCCATCGAGACCACTCAGGTCGGACGGTCAGCCCTCGGTGGCGATGATGCGCACGGCGTCGGCGTGGGTGATCGCTTCGATCGGTGACAGCGTCGGTCCGAGTTCGACGATGAACGCCACGCCCTCGTCCGGCCGGAACTCGTTGCGTGCCCAGGTGGCCGCGATGCCGGTGTACGTGCCGCCGGTGATCTGACCCATCGGGAGGCCGGTGAGTTGCGCGTAGCGTTCGCGGATGCGCCCTTCGCGACCCTGGGACGGATTCACCACGAACAGGTCCTGGTGGTACCAGATCGTGATGTCGGGGCGCAGTTGCTGCATGAAGTTGATCATGGCCTGCGTCTCGGGTTCGCTCGCCGGACCGGTGCCGGCGTACTGCGGATCGCCGGGCACGCCGATCGGCCCCCAGTTGTAGGGGAAGTTCCGATTCAGATCGACGGCGTTGTCGTTGGAGCGGACCTGGTTGGCCTGGCCGTCGGGGTTCATCGATTCGACGATCCACAGTTCGACCCCGTCGGGCACCGGCTCGGCGCGGAGTTCGTCGACGATCGCAATCCCGGCATCCTCGTTGCCGTGGATCACGCCGATCACGAGGACACGGCGCCCGCCGATCGTGCCGGAGCGTTCGGCGATGATCGGTCGGCCGCCGACCGACATTCCGAGTCCGACCTGGTCGGCGTTCAGGTCGAGTGGCCCCGGGTGTCAACGGGATCGCGAGCGTCGTCGTGGTGGTGCTGGTCGTGCTGGTCGTGCTGGTCGTACTGGTGGTGCTGGTGGTGGAGGTGGTGGTCGTCGTGCTGCTGGGTGGGGTCGTGGTGGTGCTGGCCGGGGCAACGGTCGGCACGGCCGGCGAGCCGGCTGCCTCGGGTGTGGTGCCGTCGGACCCGCACGCTGCGAGGGTGAGGGCCGCAACGACGGCGAGCAACGGCAACCGATCCACGAGTGCGACCGTATCGGACCATCGTGGTGCAACACTGTCGGGATGGGCGTCGCTCGCATTCGTCTCGGGCTCGGCACCGTCGGCACCGTGGTATTGGCGTCCGTCGGTGTTGCCTGTGGCGCCGACGGACCGCGAACGGCGCTCGAGCGGGGTGCGGGGATCTACGGCGCCAACTGCGCCCAGTGTCACGGCGGAGACCTCGCCGGCACCGACAGTGGGCCGTCGCTGCTCGACCCGATCTACGGACCCGAACAGCTGACCGACGACGAAGTCGCCGACGCGATCCGCAACGGGGTCGAGGAGGAACGGTGGGAGTTCGGTCCGATGCCCGCGAACGGGGCCATCACCGACGAACAGATCGCCGCGATCCTCACGTTCGTGCGATCCGAGCAGACCGGCGAGTCACCGGACTGAGGGCGACCGAGTCAGCGGACTGAGGGTGGCATCGGCACGAAGCCGATCAGTTCGCCGGCGTGAGGAGCTGGTCGACCGGCGCGAAGTCATCGGTGAGCACCGTTGCGCCGTCGGCGAACGCCTCGACGTCGTCGACGATGGTGCCACCATCGGGATCGATCAGGTCGACGTCGAACGGTTGGTCGGACGCGACGACGACCGAGTTGCCGATCCGCCCTTCCGCGGCGCCCTCGCTCAACACCACCTCGACGTGCGGGAACACCGAGGCGATCGTCGCCACCTCGGCGCGCAGGAACGACAGGCGGGCACCGTCGATCACGTTGAGTGCGTAGACCCCGTCGGGCCGCAGCACCCTGGCCACATCGGTCACGAACTCCCGTGTTGCGAGATGCCAGGGAACCGCCCGACTGCCGAACGCGTCGCCGATGATCACGTCGACGCTGTCGCCGGCCTCGTCGCGAAGCGATTGACGTGCGTCGCCGACGATCACGTCGAGTCCGGTGCCCGGGCCGGTCGATCGGTCGAACTGGTCGACGACGAGATCGACGAGTTCTCCGTCGATCTCGAACACTGACTGGGTGCTGTTCGGGCGCGTCGTCTGCACCCATGTCGGCACCGTGAGTGCGCCCCCGCCGATGTGGATCACCTCCATCCCGTCGTCGGGCGCCAGCCCCTCGATGACGTCGACGAAGCGGCGGGTGTACCAGAAGTCGAGGTAGGTGGGGTCGTCGAGGTCGACGTAGCTGTGGCGCAGGTCGTCGAGCACGAGCACCCGTCCGCTCGTTCGGTCGGCGTCGGTGTCGATCGACACGCAGTAGTAGGTCGTCTCGCTGTCGCACGGGCTCCCGATCACCACCGCCGTGGCGAGCGCGATGCCGGCGAACGCCGATGCCGATGTCATCCCGGTGCGGGCCGATCGCCGAATGATGCTCGGTGACGCCAGCCACAGAGCGAGCCCGCTGACGACGAGCAGCACACCGACCGAGACGATGATCGTCGTCACCGCCGCGACGGCGACCAGCACGAAACCCGTGAGGAACGTGGCGACGATGGCGCCCGACGTGCCGTACGCCGACAGACGGCCGACGGTCGCCCCGGTGTCTGCGAGGTCGCGGAACTGCAACTTGACCACCGCCGGCGGGATTGCGCTGAGCACCGTCGCCGAGGGCAGGAAGCCGAGCGCCGTCAGTGCCAGCGTGCCCCCGACACTGGTGGAACCGCCCGGCTTCTCCGAGTGCCTGCACCGTCGGCACGGTCGCGATGGCGAGCGCGCCGCCTGTCACCAGGAGCGCAGGGATCAGTCGCCGAGGATCGATCCGATCAGCGGCGACGCCGCCGAGCCACGCGCCGACGGCGATGCCCGGCGAGCACCGTACCGATGATCCCCGTGTAGGTCTCGAGGCTCACGCCGACGTACGGGGCGAGCAGGCGTCCAGCGAGTATCTCGAACACCAGCACGGCAGCGGACGTCCCGACGACGAGCACGATGGCCAGCCAACCCGGCAACGGCGAATGATCGTCGGTCGACGTGGCTCCCACGGTTCGGACGTCAGCTCGTGATCGCGTGCGCTCGGAGATCGGCCAGGTCGATGTACTCGAGCGTCGACATGTGCGTCGATTCGAGGATCACAGCGCACGCATGTCCGGCGTCGAACGCCTGTTTCCAACGTGTTGCGCACACGCACCACTGGTCGCCGGGCGAGAGCCCGGCGAACCCGTACTGGGGCATCGGCGTCCTGAGATCGTTGCCCTGCGACTTCGAGTACTCGAGGAAGTCGTCGGTGAGCCGACAGCACACCGTGTGCAAGCCGGGATCGTCGCCGCGGTTCTCGCAGCACCCGGTGCGGTAGTAGCCGGTCATCGGGTCGTACGAACACGGCTGGAGTTCGGTGCCGAGCACGTTGCGCTGCGTCGATGCTGGTCGCTGGTCGTCAGACATTGACACCGACCAACTCACCGATGCTGTACGTCACGGCACACGCCACCAGCACGATCATCACCTGTCGACCGATCGACTTCAGAATCGAACGTTCCGCGAATCGGCCGATGGCCGCACCGACGAACGCCGCGGCGACGACGCCGATGATCACCGAGATGGCTGCGGGAGCGAACCCGGATGCCCCCGTGAACCATGGGATGACGGGCAACAAGGCGCCGAACAGGAAACACACGAGCGAGATCGCCGCAGCGTTGAACGCCGACGGCAGGTCGTGAGGGTCGACGCCGAGTTCCTCACGGGTGTGTACCCGCAGTGCCACTTCTGGTGACGCCATCACATCCTCGGCTGCGGCTCGGGCGGTCTCGGGCGAGATGCCGTGGTCCTCGTACATCGCCGCCAGCTCGGCGGTCTCGGCGACGGTGTTTCGGGCCAGTTCGCGGCGTTCGACGGCCACCTCGCGCTCGACCAGTTCGTTCTGGGCCGACACGCTGATCCACTCGCCGGCCGCCATCGAGATCCCACCGGCGATCGCCCCGGCGAGCCCGGCGAGTCGGACCACCGACGAGTCGACGCCCGAGCCGGCGAACCCGAGAATGAGCGACACGTTCGAGACCAGGCCGTCGTTGATGCCGAACACCGCCGCCCGAGCCAGGCCGCCCGACACCGGCCGGTGGCCACTGTGCTGCTCGGGGCGATCCAGATCCTTGGGCGACAGTTCAGGACGAGTCATCGCCGCAAACGCTAGCCGTGCCCGTGGACGACATGCCCAGACGTGTCGGATCTCGGTCGTCACGGCGGCTACGTTGCATGGCACACCGCTCGACTTCGGTCTGGAATCACATGAGTGCTCACAACGACGTGGCCGACATCATCGACAGCCTGCGCACGATTGCAGGTGAACGTCGACCGACCGATTCCCTGCTCCAGGCATTCCTGGGGGCCTACTACCGAGATGTCCCGAGCGAAGATGCCGACAACCGCCGGCTGAACGCCGCCTACGCCGCCGCGGTTGCTCATCTCGAACTCGGCCGGACGCGGCGATTCGGCGAGACGCTCGTCGAGGTGTTGTCGCCCGATCTCGAGCGTGACGGTTGGGAGACCGAACGCACCATCTTGATGTTCGTGACCGACGACGTGCCGTTCCTCGTCGACAGTGTGCGGATGGTGCTCGACCGGTTCGGGCTCGGCATCCACATGCTCATCCACCCGATGCTCTCGGTCGATCGCAATGATCGCCACGAGCTCGTCGACGTCGATGCGGACGACGGCCGAGTCGAGGCGTGGACGTTGATCGAGCTGGATCGCTGCCCTCCCGGTCAGCGAGTGCTGCTCGAATCCGACGTGCGTGCAGCGATCGACGACGTGCAGTCCGTCGTTCGCGACTTCGGATCGATGCAGGAGCGTCTGTGCGAGGTCGCCGGCGACGACCGGCTGCTGGGATGGCTCGCCGACGAGAACTTCGTGTTCCTCGGCTCCGCGATCTACGACCGTTCGGCGGATGGGCTTCGGATGCAGCAGGCGAGCGTGCTCGGTCAGTACCGCTCGGGCCGTCTCGATCCTGCGCGAATCGACCCGCCGGCACAGGATGGTGACGAATCCGTCGTGATCGCCCGGACCGAAGCGGTCTCGACAGTTCACCGACCGGCTCGGATGACCTCGATCGCGGTTCGGGTCCCGGGACTCGATCAGGAGGTTCGATTCGTCGGTCTCCTCGGCAGCGCCGCTTACCGCCAGAGTGTCTTCGCCATCCCCGCGATCGGCGATCGGGCCGACGAGGTCGTCGCCCGGGTGGGCGCAAAGGTCGAGAGCCACACCGGACGAGCGGTACGCAATGTCATCGAGACCTTGCCACGCGACGTGGTCTTCGAGACCGGCGCGGACGCCTTGACGGAGCTCGTCGGGGAGATCAGCGGCCTGCAGGAACGACGAATCGTCCGCGTGTTCGACGTGACCGAACCGGTCGGCCCCTGGACGACCGTGCTCGCCTACGTTCCCCAATCCCGCTTCACTGCTGCCCTGCCCGAGCTCGTTGCCGCGTTGGTGGAGGAGTTCTACGGCGGCGAGATCCGTGATCTCGAAACGCTCGTGGGTGTGAGCTCGTTGGCCCGGATCTCGATGACCGTCCGGTCCGGAACGCTCGACGACACAACCCGGTTGGCGGCATCGATCGACAGCGCGTCGCGCTCGTGGGACGAGCGGGCAAGGGACGCACTCGTCGACGCCATGGGCGAGGTCGAGGGGTTTCGGGTGTGGTCGGTCGTCGGTGCCACGGTGCCCGCTGACTACATGGCGCGAGTTCGACCGGAGGCAGCGGTCGGCGACCTCGTCAACGTCGAAGCGATGTTGACGGGCACTCACGAGATCGCCACGTCGTTCGGCCGCTCGATCGACGCGGTCGACGGCGAGTGGCGGTTCCGCGTCTTCCTGCGTGACCGCCCCACGACGATCGCCGAACTCGTCCCAGTGCTCGAACACCTCGGGCTGACGCCGATCGACGAGCACCCGTCGGTCTTCGTCGGTGAGGCAGCCACGGTACACCTCGACGACGTCGGCGTACGTCTGTCCGCCCACACGATCACCGACGCACAGCACGCCGAGGTCCAGCGCACCTTCGTCGATCTGATGACCGGAGCGATCGAACCCGACGGACTCAATCGACTGGTGCTGTCGGCGGGACTCGATCGCAGGCAGATCGCGGTGCTCCGGCTCTACAACCGGTACCTCCGTCAGGCCACGATTCCGTTCAGTGCCAGCTATGTCGAGCGAGCGATCGTGCGTCACCCGGAGATCGCTCGGGGACTCGTCGAGCTGTTCGACACCAAGTTCGATCCCCGGTCGACTGCACTGGCCACGGCTGACACGCGGTCGGCAGCACTCGACCGCTGCCGCACCGAGTTGTGCGAACTGCTCGATGCGGTCCCATCGCTCGACGATGACCGTATCTGTCGTGCATTCCTCACGTTGATCGATGCGACCGATCGAACCAACGCATTCCGCGGCCGAGCCGAGATCTCGGTCAAGCTCCGGCCCCATGACGTCGGGTTCCTCCCCGAGCCACGACCCGAGTTCGAGATCTTCGTGTGCTCGCCGTACGTCGAGGGGGTCCATCTGCGGGGCGGTCGGATCGCGCGGCGGGCTGCGGTGGAGTGACCGCCCACAGGACTTCCGCACCGAGGTGCTCGGGCTCGTCAAGGCCCAGATGGTCAAGAACGCCGTGATCGTGCCAACCGGCGCCAAGGGCGGCTTCGTGATCAAGTCGTCGTCGGTTGATCCGGCCGACCGCGACGCCGTGCGCGCCCAGGGCATCGATCGATATCGGCGGTTCGTCCGCGGCATGCTCGACCTGACCGACAACGTCGTCGGCGACCGGGTCATGCACCCGCCCGACTCGGTCATCTACGACGACGACGACCCGTACCTCGTCGTCGCCGCCGACAAGGGCACGGCGACGTTCAGCGACATCGCCAACGAGATCGCTGCAGAGTACGACTTCTGGCTCGGTGACGCATTCGCATCGGGAGGAAGCCACGGCTACGACCACAAGGCGATGGGCATCACCGCTCGCGGCGCATGGGAGAGCGTGCGTCGTCACGCCCGAGTGATCGGCAAGGACGTCGACACCGACGAGCTCGTCGTGGTCGGGATCGGCGACATGTCTGGCGACGTGTTCGGCAACGGCATGCTGCTGTCGCGGCACCTGAAGCTGGTCGCGGCATTCGACCACCGCCATGTGTTCCTCGACCCCGACCCCGACCCGGCGATCTCCCACGGCGAACGCCAGCGCCTGTTCGAACTCCCGCGGTCGAGCTGGGCCGACTACGACAGCCGCTTGATCTCCGCCGGCGGTGGCGTGTACTCCCGCCACCTCAAAGCGATCACCATCACCCCCCAGGTGCGCAAGGTGCTCGGTATCGATGCGTCGACCACCGAGTTGCGGCCGGACGATCTGATCTCGGCGATCCTGCGAGCCCCGGTCGACCTGCTGTGGAATGGCGGCATCGGCACCTACGTCAAGTCGGTGTCCGAAAGCCATGCCGACGTCGGCGATCGGGCCAATGATGCGTTGCGCATCGATGGGATCGAGCTGCGTGCCCGGATCGTCGGCGAGGGCGGCAATCTGGGTCTGACGCAGCTGGCCCGCACCGAGTATGCGATCAACGGCGGGCTGATCTACACCGACGCCATCGACAACTCCGCCGGCGTCGATTGCAGCGACCACGAGGTCAACATCAAGATCTTGCTCGACCAGCTCGTTCGCGACGGCGAGCTGACCGTGAAGCAGCGCAACGATCTCCTCGTCGAGATGACCGACGAGGTCTCTCGCCTCGTGCTCGATGACAACCGAGCCCAAACCCTGGCGTTGATGATCGCTCGCACGCAGTCGCTCTCGATGGTCAATGTGCACGCCCGCTACCTCGACACGCTCGAATCCGAGGGGTACCTCGACCGGGAACTCGAGTTCCTGCCGTCCGACAAGCAGATCGCCGAACGACAGAGTGCAGGCAGTGGGCTGCGTGCACCGGAGTTCGCAGTGATGATCGCCTACACGAAGAACGCCGACGTTGCCGAAGTGCTCGATTCCGATCTCCCCGACGAGCCCGCGTTGGAACTCGATCTGATGGAGTATTTCCCGGTCGAGGTGCGCGAGCGATTTCCCGATGCGATCCGTTCGCACCGCCTGCGCCGCGAGATCGTCGCAACGAGCATCGTCAACAACATGGTCAACCTGGCCGGGATCTCGTTCGACCATCGCATGACGGAGGACTCGGGCGCGTCGGTCTCCGACGTCGCCCGGGCGTTCCTGGCATCGCGCGAGATCTTCGGATTCACCGACATCTGGCGCGAGATCGATGCCCTCGGGAGCAGCATCAGCCTCGAGACCCAGATCGGGCTCTTCCGTGATGCTCGACGCATGGCCGAGCGCGGCACGGTCTGGCTGTTGCGTCATCGCCGCCCACCGCTCGACATCGCCGATGCGATCGACACCTTCTCGGCAGGGATGGCGTTCCTGGCGGACTCGCTCGATCAGGTCGTGAGCGGACGGGTGGAGAGTGACGTCGAACGGCTGCGTGACGAGCGTGTCGCGGCCGGCGTCCCGCTCGAACTCGCTGCAGTTTCGGCTCGCTGGCCCTGGCTGCACAGCGGGTTCGACATCGTCGAGATCGCCCACACCGAAGCGAGGAACGTGGCCGATGCGGCCACCGCATACTGGGCCACGTTCGGTGCGTTCGACATCGGCTGGCTCTGGGACGGCGTGAGCAACCTGCCGCGGTCGGATCGCTGGCAGGAGCAAGCCCGCTCCGCGTTGCGCGACGACCTGATGACGGTGCTCGCCGAACTCACGCGGAACGTGATGCGGGTGGCCGACGGTTCACCCACCGCATGGATCGAGGCCAATGAGCGAGCCGTCGGCCGAGCGCTTGCGATGCACACCGAGATCCGCCGTGCCGAGAGCTTCAATCTCACCACCCTGTCGGTCGCGCTTCGCCAGCTCCGCAACCTGACGATCACCGCCGTCGCCGGAGCGCCCGCAGACGCGGGTTGAGACCGCTCCTCCTCGGCGACGAAGGCCGATGCCGGTGCCCTTGCCGAGAGCTTGCGGGTGGCTTGCAGAAGTCTTGTGGAGGACTTGGCTGCCCCTTGTCCGAGAACACCCCTCGGGCAGAGCCGACGACGGGTAGCGTCGTCACTGTCATGACCCCCGGGCCCCGCTTCCGATTCGCGCCGTCGCCCACTGGTTCGTTCCATGTCGGCGGCGCCCGCACGGCACTGCAGAACTGGGCACTCGCGCGGAGCCTCGGTGGCACGTTCGTGCTGCGGATCGAGGACACCGACGAGGTCCGCAATCGGCCGGAGTGGACACAGGGGATCATCGACGCATTGGCGTGGATCGGCATCTCGTCCGACGACGAGCACTTCGAGGGCCCGCATTTCCAGAGCGAGTACGCCGATGCGCACATCGCCGCCGCCGAGCGGCTGTTTGCTGACGGCCACGCGTACTACTGCGACCTCACCGGTGAGCAGATCCAGGAACGGGCCAAGGAACTCGGCCTCAGCGGCTACGACGGGTACTCGCGTGACCGCGGGCTCGGGCCCGGATCCGGACATGTGTTGCGATTCCGCGTCCCGAGTGGCACGACGGTCGTCAACGACCTCGTGCGCGGCGCGGTCTCGTTCGACAACGCCACCATCGAGGATTTCGTGCTCCTGCGCGGCAACGGCACACCGGTGTTTCTCTTGGCCAACGTGGTCGACGACATCGAGATGTCGATCACCGACGTGGTGCGTGCCGAAGAACATCTTCCGAACACGCCGAAGCAGCAGATGCTCTGGCAGGCGCTCGGGCACGAGCCCCCGCGCTGGGCTCATGTTCCCGTGCTGGTCAACGAGCAGCGCAAGAAGCTGTCGAAGCGTCGCGACAGGGTGGCGCTCGAGCAGTACCGCGATGACGGGTACCTCGCCGACGCGATGGTGAATTATCTGATGACGCTCGGCTGGACGCCACCAGGGGCCGAAGCCGCCGGGAGTGAGATCGTCTCGTGGGACGAGATCGAGGCGGCGTTCCGGCTCGAGGACGTCACACATTCGCCGGCGTTCTTCGACGTGAAGAAACTTGCCGCGTTCAATGGCGACTACATCCGGATGATGCCGCTCGATGAGTTCATCGACCGCGCCGGCGCCGAGCTCCCGCCCTCGTGGGATCGGGATCGGTTCGCTGCGATTGCCCCCCACATCCAGGAGCGGCTGACCACACTCCGCGAGGTGCCCGAGAAGGTCGACTTCCTCTTCTTGCCCGACGACGCGCCGATCGAGTACGACCAGGTGGCCTGGGACAAGGCCTTCGCTCCCGAGTGGTCCGTTGCGTTGCTGACCGACGTGATCGAGGACTACCGCGATGCTCCGTGGACCGCCGACGAGCTCAAGGCCCGTCTCGAAGCGGCGATGGAGTCGTATGGGGTCAAGCTCGGCAAGGCACAGGCGCCCGTGAGGGTTGCCGTCACCGGTCGTTCGGTCGGTCCGCCGCTGTTCGAGTCGATGGAGGTGCTCGGCCGCGACGAGACGCTGCGGCGACTGTCGATGGCTGTGGCCGTAGGTGACGACACCGCTGGTCGCGGCGGGTGACCACGATGGCTGATCGCGAGTTGCAGCTCCCCAGCCACGAGGAGGTGGCGCGTGACCGCGAACTGCTCGAGGCACTCGATCGCCATCAGCTCGTGGGGGAGAAGTACGCGCGAACAGGCGAGGTGCCACTCACCGATCGACGTGAGCCGTCGATGGGGCCGTCGGCCAACGCGGAACTGACCCGCGACCCGACGCCGGTGCAGCCGCTGCCGACCCCACCACGTTTCCTGGGTCGCAGGATCGTGCAGGTCGCCGTGTTCATGCTGCTGATCGGAGTCGGCTACCTCGCTCTGTCGTTCTGGCAGGTCTGGTCGACCGGACGGAGTGACCAAGCCCGCAACGTCGACGCCATCGTCGTGATGGGCGCCGCTCAGTACGACGGACGTCCGTCGCCGCAGCTGGCGGCCCGACTCGATCATGCGCTCGACCTCTGGGACGACGGCCTCGCACCACGGGTCGTGGTCACCGGGGGGAACCAGGAAGGCGATCGTTTCACCGAAGCGTCTGCTTCTGCCCAGTACCTCGTCGAGCGTGGCGTGCCAGAGTCAGCGATCGTGCAGGAGGACGCTGGTTCGACCACCCATGACTCGCTCGACCGGGCACGGGGACTCCTCGACGACTCGGTCGACACCGTGCTGGTCGTCACCGATCCGTACCACGCCCTGCGGACTCGGCTCACCGCCGAGGAGGTCGGATTCACGGCGTACGTGTCGCCGGCACCCGACTCGGTGGTTCGCGGCACCAACGAACTGCGCCGTGAAATGGCGGAGGCCGCAGGTGTTGCGGTCGGTCGAATCATCGGGTTCGAACGGCTGAGTGGCCTCACCGACTGAGGCCGATACAATCCCGTCCCGCACCGGTCGTCGACTCGTCGTCGACCGTCACGCCGTGGGGTGTGGTGTAATTGGTAACACAGCAGTTTCTGGTACTGTCATTCGGGGTTCGAGTCCCTGCACCCCAGCTCTGATCGACCGCCGACCCGCACGATTGCGAGGTCGGCGTCGTCACTTTTCGGCGCAGATTCTCGACCGGGGCGCCGCCGCCGGGTGGGATCGCCGACCCGGCTGATATCGTTGCCGATCGCTACTTGGCCCGTTCGTCTAGTGGCCTAGGACACCACCCTCTCAAGGTGGCGGCACGGGTTCGAATCCCGTACGGGCTGCCAAGGAAGTACCAGGTCAGAGCCACTCTTCGGAGTGGCTCTCCTGGTTTTCTGGACTCGTTGCCACTCTGATGCCAATCTCCCTGGAAGGAGAAATCGGATGAAGGGTTTCACGCGGCAGCGAGGGGCGTCGTGGGAGCTGAGGGTCTTCCTCGGCGCTCGCTGAAATGATCACCGAGGCCGAGCGCGGCTTGACGGTTCGGACGACGGCGACAGTGAGGAGCTGCTGTCGGCGTGGATCGACTTCGCCACGCCCGACTTCTCGCCGAAGACGGTCAAGGAGACGCGGGGCTACATCGACCGCTCGCTGATGCCGGTGCTCGGGTCGAGGCGATTGGCCAAACTCAAGCCCGCCGATCTCGATGCGTTCTACCGACAGTTGCTCACCTTGGGCGCGGTGGGCGGCCGACCGTTGGCGCCTGGCACCGTAAGACGCATCCATGGCATCCTGCGGCGCGCGCTCAACCAGGGAGTCAAGTGGGGTTGGATCGGCATCAACCCGGCCACGGCGACCACACCGCTGAGCTGATCGCACTCCGATGGAGCGACGTCGATCCCGACAACGCCACTGTTTCGATCGAGCGGGGGATCGTGACCGGCCCGAACGGACTGGTCGAGAAGGACACGAAGACTCACTCAGCTCGCCGCGTGTCACTCGACGCTGGGACCGCTGCGGCCGTCGCCAAGCAACACGAGAACATGTTGAGTCGTGCGGCCATGTGTCGGGTGGCGACGGCTGCCGACGCGTTCGTCTTCAGCAACACGGCCGACGGAAGCGCCCCGTGGTTCCCTGACTCCGTGTCGCGGAAGTTCAAACGGCTGTGTGAGGAGGAGGGCGTGCCGGACGTCCGCCTCCACGACCTCCGGCACTGCGTGGCGACGCAGTTGTCGAGTGCAGGCGTCGATGTCCGCACCGTGGCGGGTCGCCTCGGACATCGCAATGCTTCGACGACGCTGAACGTGTACGCCCACTTCGTCGAACAGGCCGACCGCAGAGCAGCCGACGTGATTGGCGACATCATCGCACCGGTGGACCGCGACCAATGAGCTGGGCGTTCAGCGACGAGTCCGAGCGCCGCCGTAGGGAGCTGCTCGACGTCGTCGCCGGTTTGGAGACCGAAGCAATCGTCCTCACCCTTCGCCGAGAGATGGGCGTCAGCCGGGCGGAGCGCAAACCGTCGCACGGTGAGCCATTGATCTGGGCAATCGACGCGACGTTGTGGGCCGTCGGCAGCGGTGGCGACTGGCGCCGCCGAGGGGGATCATGTGGGTCACGCCGAGTCACCGATGCCAAGACTGGCCGATCTCACTCGACCGGCCCGCTGATGCTCACAGTGATCATCGCGTTGGGTCTGACGCTGCGTCGGCTGATGTCGAGTGCTGATTTCGCGTGGCTTGGGGCCGTCGGTCGGTGTGATGACGAGCTCGATGCGGTCGCGGGCCAGACTGGTGGGAGCCCGGAGGATCGATGGAGGCAATATGGCGAAGTCGGAAGTGGACGCTGGTCATCGACCGGGTCCGCGTCGCCCTCCGGGGTCCCCGTCGGGGCCCGACGAGGTTCGTCGAGCGGTGCTCGACGCGGCCGCACAGCTGTTCGCGGAGCGTGGAGTCGGACAGGTCTCGCTGCGTGACGTCGCTGCTGCGGCGAACACACACCTCGGGCTCATCGGCCGGTACATCGGCGATCGGGAGGAACTCGAGCTGGCGGTCTTCGATGATCTGTCGGCCCAGTTGGCCAGAAGCGTGAGTGAGAACCCGCTGTCGGGTCAGGGGCACGGGGTCGAGACGGTGATGGGCAAATGGTCGCGGGTGACGGCGTCTCTCGTCATGCGGGGCCGTCCGCTGGCCGGCCGCGAGGGTTTCAACCCGGTCGCAGCGATGGCGAACACCATCGTTGATGGGTATGGGCTGGACCCGGTCGCGGCACGAGTTCGAGCGGCGCAGATCGTCGCAACGGCCATCGGATGGCGAGTCTTCGAGGACTATCTGGTCGAGGCGGGTGAGCTGGATGAGGTGCCCTTGGCGGCGCTTCGGGAGGAGTTGGTGCACACGGCGCGCCGGCTCGGTGCGACACCGTGGCCGTCGCCGGCCGACCCCACCCCGCGTCACGTCTGAGCATCGGGAGGCGATTGGGACCATCGGCTCTGGGGCAGCTCGGAGTACCGGGCGTATCATGAGTACGTTCGTACACATTGGGTGCGGTCGTCCTCACGAGATGGAGCGAGCCGCGCGACCGAGGAGGAGAGTTCGATGTCGGAGAAAGTTGCCACCACCGTCCCACTGGACTGGAACGAGGTGTGGTTCACGAACTGCCCGATGGTGTCGGCCAACAACGTCGACCAGGAGCTGGGCTGGTGCCGCGAGGAGTTCAAGAAGTTGGGCGTCGAGTACGCCTACTTCCGCCATGCGCCCGAGAACAACTGGTACCCGCACTACGTGCACAACCTCGACAACCTGGTGCGATTCGGTGGGCTGTATCCGACGATCCACGTCAACGCCGACATCCGCCGGACCCGGCTGCTCGGCGCGACGCAGGTGTACGAGGGCGGCGCCATGTTGGTGCGCGCCCGCGACGACATCTTCCGGATGGACGATCTCCGCGGCAAGAAGATCGGCCTCACCAAGAGCCTCAACACCATCAAGAACGACTGGTGGCGCATCCAGGAACACGCCGGCATCGAGCTGATGCTCCGGATCCACGGCATGACGATGGACGACGTCGAGATCGTCGAGTTCCCCTATCCGGACGACTGGTACGACAAGCCCGAGATGCTCCAGGTCGAGATGAACAACCCCTCCGAGCTCTGGCTGCGACGCGATCACAAGCACGACCTGGCGTTCCGCCCATTGGAGACCG
>CAVPJT010000018.1:0-105876 GCA_963705485.1 Ilumatobacteraceae bacterium | reverse complement strand
ATCACGGCGTTCCCGGCCTGCAGGTCATCGCGCCGCACCAGCGTCGGCACGATGCTGTTCTCGGCGGGAACGGCGAAACCTGCGATCAACCCGAAAGCGAGCGCGAACCCGAACAGCATCCACATCTGGACAGCACCGGTCAGGACGACCACAGCCATCGCCGCGGTCAACAGGCCGCGGGTGACGTCGGCGACGATCATCACGCGCGCCGTGGCGCGAACCGATCGGTCACTGCGCCGCCGACCAGCATGAACGCCGCGCGAGGGAGGCCCTCGAGGGCCAACACGATGCCCAGCACGAGCGGGTCGTTGGTCAACTGCAACGCCAGCCACGGCGTGGCGATCAGGGCGAACTGGTCACCCAGCAACGATGTCGCAGTACCCACCAACAGCAGACGAAAGTCGCGAAGCGTCATCACCCGTCGCATCGACCCGGGTGAGGTCTCGGGCGACGATGCTGCGACTTGATTCGGGATTTCGGTGGTGGTCATCTGCGTGTCCTCGTCTCGGTACTCAACAAGTACCAAGCGCCAGAGGGGTCAGGCATCGGGCTCGAAGCGGATTGTCTCCTCCGTCTGGCGACGGACAAGGGATCGCCGACGGCCCAGTCGGAAGTGTTCATCCATCTCGGCGGCTCTGCCCGAACTCGTGCCGGTGCCACCCGACGGATGTGGTTCGATCTACGGATGGGTCGACAAGGGATTCGCTCTGAGTGGAGCGACATGCCGGTCTCCGTTCGGGAGGCCGTCGACAGGATCGCCGGCGCGCCGGTCATCGACGCCGTCAACCTCGACGGGGGGTTCTCGCCCGGCCCGGCTGCCCGATGCAGCCTGTCGGACGGTCGAGTCGTCTTCGTCAAGGCAGCCGGCGTGGAACTCAACCCCGTCTCACCGGAGATGCATCGGCGAGAGGGGCAGATCCTCGCGGGACTCGAAGCGGGCGTCCCTGCTCCGAACATCGTCGGAGTCTTCGACGACGGCGACTGGGTCGCGCTCGTCATCGAGTGGATCGACGGAACAATGCCGATCCCACCGCTCAGCCACGACGATGTCGAACGGCTCCTCGAACTCGTCGAGCGGCTCGCGTCGATCGACGGCATCGATGCGCTGCAGCCGTGCGCGACGGTCCATCCTGGCCTGTTCGGGCACTGGCAGCGGCTCATCGATCACCCCCTCGACAACCTCGACCCCTGGTCGTCTCGCCATCTCGATGATCTCGCCGGCCTCGAGGTCGGCGTCGGTGACGCCATCCGAGGCGACCACCTCGTGCATTTCGACATGCGTAGCGACAACGTCATCTTCGCAACCGCTGGACGGCAGCACGACGTGGTCGTCGACTGGCCCGGAGCCTCGGTCGGCGCGCCGTGGGTCGACCTGGTCGGTCTGCTCCCGGCGCTCGAACTCGACGGTGGTCCGACACCAGAAGAGGTGTTCGAGCACCACCCCGTCGGGAGAGCTGCCGACCCGGACTCGGTCACCGCCTTCATCGCAGCGATCGCCGGCTACTTCACGAGGATGTCGCTCAAGGCCCCACCTCCCGGCCTCCCGACGCTTCGCCCGTTCCAGGCTGCGCAGGGCCGGATCGCCCGTCGCTGGATCGCGAGTCGCCAGGGCTGGGGGACCGACGACGTGGTCTCGTGAGGTCGTCGCACCACCTCAGGACTGCGATGTTGCGGAAGGTCAGCGAGGGAGGGCTACTCGCTACGTCCGTTCGACGATGAGGAGGAAATCGATCTTGCGCGTCACCCCGTAGATCTGGGCAAGAGTTGTCTTCCGGACGTTGGGGATGATCGAGACGACCTCCCCGTCGAGCCCATTCAAGAAGGCCTCCAATCTCGCGGAATCGCTCTCCATGTCGACGGCGAACCGATGCACCTTGTAGCTCATGAGACACCTCCTACCCATGGTGCTCCATCGAGATCGACCGAACGGCAACTCCATGCGCTGGTCAACCGTCGCGCCCTTCACCGCTCGAGAGCCAGGGTCGAAGGTCGGGAGCACCCAGTCGCCGATGCCAACTAGCGTCGACGGCGTGCCGCCACCGCCCGCCAGGGATCCTGATCCGCCCGCAGGCCGCGAGCCGACGATCACCGAGGCGGCGGCCCGATGGGCCGAGCAGCTCGAGCGGTGGGCGATCCCCGAGGAGATCCTCGCCCAGGCACCGGTGTCGCCCTGGCAGCACGACACGGCGATGTTCGCGGTCGATGACACGCTCGATCGGCAGACTCCGGCCGCCGAGATCGCTCGCTCAGTGCTCCCTCCGGGCGGTGGCTCGGTGCTCGACGTGGGGTGCGGCGGAGGGCGCGCTGCGATGTCGCTCATTCCGCCCGCTGTGCGGGTGATCGGTGTCGACCAGAGCCCGGCGATGCTCGCCCAGTTCACACGCGCCGCCGAGGTGACCGGGGCCCGGTCGATGACCGTCGAAGGTCGCTGGCCCGACGTTGCGGTCGTCACCCCCGCCGCCGACGTCGTCGTGTGCCACCACGTCGCCTACAACGTCGCCGACATCGAGCCGTTCCTGCTCGCGCTGACCGCACACGCACGCCTCGCCGTCGTGCTCGTGCTGCCACCCCGCCACCCGCTGTCGGGCTGGAACGACGCCTGGCGCCACTTCTGGGCGCTCGAACGCCCGACCGGGCCGACCGCCGACGACCTCGCCGAGGTGCTCGCCGGACTCGACCTCGACGCCGAACGGTGGGACGTGCCGAGCCCACCACTCGCCAGAGCCACCGCCGACACCGCCTCGCGCGTCTCGTCTGCCGCGCCGCCGGTTGTGCCTGACCGAGGATCGCGACGACGAGCTCGCCGCCTACCTCGACGCACACGAGCCCCAGTGGTCCGACACCAACGTGGTGTTTCGTTGGCCCGGCACGGCCGGCGACGACTGACCCTGACCCAGCGGGCGCCCACGCCCACGACGTTCGCCGAACTGCTCGACGATGGATGAGCCGGCCGCTGGGTCGACGGCCGTTCAGCGGCCGTCGACGGCCGAAGCGGCCCAACGCATGCCGCGCCGCATGATCTCGGTCACCTGCGGCAGCTCGAGATCTTCGATCGCGTGGCCGAGCGAGCAGTAGAACACGCGCCCCTTGTCCCAGCGACGCTTCCACACGACGGGGATCCTCGTGCCTTCGATCCACCACAGGTGCTCGCCCGAGAACGTCGTCGTGGCCAAGACGTCGTTGGAAGGGTCGACCAACATGTAGTACTGCTCCGACTTGATCCGGAAGCTCGGAATTCCGGCGACGATCGGATCGTCCGGCTTCGTGATCGTGACGTCGTACTCGATGAAGTCGTCCGACGGGACGGGGTTGTCAGGCCAACCAGGCGGGTGGCCCACGAACTGGCCGCCGATGAGGAAGTGATAGGTCGGATGGTCGCGGAATGCGTCGCCCATGTGCCCGTGCCAGCCGGCGATGCCGCAGCCATTCGCGATGAGCTGCAACAGACCGTCTTCCTCGGCTTTGTTCATGTTCCCGAACTCGGGCTGATGGGAGGAACGTGCACTCGACCAGATGGGGACGATCAGGTCGACGTCGGCAAGCTGGTCCGGCTCGGCGAGCGGCGCCAGCGTGTCGTAACTCACGACCTCGAACCCGTCGCCCTCGAGGAGCCCGACGGCCCAGTCGCAGAACGCCTGCGGCTTGTGCCCTTCCCATCCGCCGACGAACAGTGCTGCCTTCTTCATGTGATTCCTCGCAAGTAGTTGACGATCGATGCCATGTCGCGCTCGCCGAATCCTGCTGCCTCGGCGGCCTGCAACTGCTCCAGATTCAGCTGCGCCTGCGGCATCGGGATGCCGAGTTCCGCCGCGAGGTCCGTTGCGAGTGCGATGTCCTTGCCGCGCCAGCGAGAGGGCGAAGGACACCGGGGTGTCGGCTTCGTCGAGATAGTTCGGCTTGCGGTACCGGAGCATCGGTGCCGCCGCAGCGGATCTCTCGATCGCCCGGTACGCGTCTGCGGGCGGGATGCCCGCTGCTTCGGCCAGCGTGAGCGACTCGGCCAGCGTCTGGTTCAGACCGTGTATCAGCATGTTGATCGCAAGCTTCATCGTCTCCCCGGCGCCGACCGAGCCGAGACAGATGATCTCGCTGCCCAGAGCGGCCAGGACCGGCCTGACCGGTTCGATCGCCGCGTCCGTGGCGCCGACCATGATCATCAGCTGGGCATCGCGTGCGGCATCGATCGAGCCGGACACGGGCGCGTCGATGACGACCCGCTCACCGGCATCTGCAGCGAGTTGCCGCACGTGTCGCGGGCTGAGCGTCCCCATCTCGACGAGGTGGCGAGCGCCGCCATAGTCCGCGCGCGTGGTCACGGGTGCAGACTTCACGTGGTCGGCATCGGCGTCGGCGAGCCGCACGTGCTCCCGGTCCCGCTTCCGGCGGACCGGCGCAACATCGACACCGACTTCGAGTTCCTCGCTGCTCACATGACAGTTGAGCTGACCGGTGCTGTCTGCTACTCGGGGGAGACCGACCTCGCGGGCCTCGAGACTGGGCACCGCCCCACGCTCGTCAGCTGGCCTCGACGGTGTGGCGTGCCGAGTAGTTCGCGCCCAGTATCGAGACGGCGAGCGCTGTGGCGACGAGGGCGAAGGCGGTGGTGTCGAGGGGTTGCAGCCCGAGTACGGTCCGCAGGCCCGGGATGCTGACGGTGGCCAGTTGCAGCACGATCGTGACGGCGACGATCCAGTTGAGGATTCGGTTGGTGACCGGCTTCGCGGTGATGCGCCGGGCCGGATAGACGAACGCCAGCTGGGCGAGTGATTCGTAGAGGAAGACGGCGGTGACGGCCTCGGTTCCGCTGTAGCCGAGCTCCGGCAGCCCGAAGAACAGGCCGAGCCCGAGCAGCGCCTTGAGGACGCCCGAGAAGAAGATGAACCGCAGCCCTGCTCGTGTGAGCAACGGTGCACTCGGCGATCTCGGCTGGCGTTCCATCACGCCGGGGTTGCGGTCGACGCCGAGCGCCAGCGCGGGCGGCCCGTCAGCGATGACGTTGATCCACAGCAGTTGTGCGGCGGTGAGCGGCACCAGGAGATCGCCGGCTTCGTCTCGGAGGTCGGCGATCGCGGCGCCGACGACGCCGACCGCGACGAGGATGACGAGCGCGACGTTCGTGGAGAACAGGAAGCGGAGAAACTTCTGGATGTTGTCGTAGATGCCGCGGCCTTCCTCGACAGCGGCGGTGATGGTCGCGAAATTGTCGTCGAGCAGCACGAGGTCGGCCACTTCGCGCGACACATCGCTGCCGCGTTGGCCCATCGCGACGCCGACATCGGAGCGCTTGAGCGCGGGAGCGTCGTTGACGCCATCGCCGGTCATGGCGACGATTTCACCCCGCGCCTTGAGCGCCTCGACCAGAGCGAGCTTGTGTTCGGGGCTGACTCGTGCGAAGACGTGAACGTCGGCGACCGCCTCGCTCAACTCGTCCGGTTCGAGGCCGTCGAGTTCTGACCCGGTGAGGGCCCGGTCGGCGGGGATCCCGAGCTCGGCGGCGATCGCTTGCGCGGTGGCTGGATGATCCCCGGTGATCATCAGCACTCTGATGCCGGCTGCCTGCGCCGACGCGATCGCCGCGTGAACCTCTTGGCGGGGCGGGTCCCACAGTGAGACCGAGCCCAGCCACGTGAGCTGCTCCTCGGAGTCGTCGGGCGACCAGGCCAGACCGAGCACGCGGTAGCCGCTCGCTGCGGCGGTCTCCATCCGTTCGCGCCATCGCTGACGTTCGGTGGAGTCGAGCGTGCTGCGTTCGAGGAGCACTTCGGCGGCCCCTTTGAGGTACGCGACAGTGTGTCCGTCCTCGGTCACGCTGACGCGCATGAATCGCCACGCCGAGTCGAACGGGCGAACCGACTGGCGGGTGTACTCCATGCGGGTGGTGACCGGGTCGACCCCCTGGGCTGCCGCGTAGGAGTACAAACCGAGCTCGAGCGGGTCTCCGACGCCCCCGTCGGGTTCGGCATCGGCGGCCAAGACCATGGCCCGCAGCGCCCGCCGTTGATCCGTGGCGTCCAGGTCGGCGACGGTCATCGTGTTCTCGGTCAGGGTGCCGGTCTTGTCGGTGGCGATGACCGTGATCGACCCGAGCGCCTCGACGGCCGACAGCTTTCGCACCACCGCCTTGCGATGACTCATCCGCTCGGTGCCGAGCGCGAGCGTGAGCGTGAGCACCGCCGGGAGCCCCTCCGGTATTGCCGCCACCGCCACGGCGACCGCGAACAGCACCGCTTCGTCGAAGCGGTCGATCCCGTCGATGCCGACTCCAGCGACAGCGAGGACGACGGCGAGCAGGGCGATCCAGCGCGCCACGCGGTGCCCGAAGTGCTCGAGGCGACGCTCGAGCGGTGTGCGTTCCGCCTCGACGGCACCGAGCAACGTCGCGATGCGTCCCATCGCCGAATCGGGTCCGGTTCGGGTGACCTCGATCCACGCCAGACCGCGCACGGCGAGCGTGCCCGAGAACGCATCCTCACCCGCCCCACGTTCGACCGGCACCGATTCACCCGTCAGGATCGACTCGTCGATCTGGAGGGCCTGCTCACTGGTCAAGGTGCCGTCGGCCGGGATGCGGTCGCCGGCCTCGACCCGCACGAGATCGCCAGGGACCAGCACGGCCGCGTCGAGGTGGGCGAGCTCGCCGTCTCGCAGGACCCAGACCCTGGGTGCTGCAAGCTCACGAAGCCGGGCGAGCGCGTCTTCGGCTCGGTACTCCTGCCAGACCCCCATCACCGTGTTGAACACCAGGATCGTCGCGATGGCGATCGATTCGAACGGCCACTCGTGCGCTCCCTCGGAGATCCACACGATCAGGTCGAACGCCAACGCGAACAACAAGATGTAGATGATCGAGCTGCGCAGTTGTCGACCGACGCGAGCCCACCATCTCACCGGTTCGGCTTCGGGCAGCGAGTTGGGGCCGTACCTGGCGAGCCGCTCGGTCGCTTCGGCCGCAGTCAAGCCGCGGATGTCAGGTGCGACCGTCATCGGCGATCCTCGCGTCAACCAGTCGACCGGGGCACGACGGCGATGGGCCGCTTCGAGTACCGGGCGACGTAGCCGGCGACGCTGCCGAGCAGCAATCCGCGTACGGCACCGAGCCCTCTGGTTCCGACGACCAGCAACGAAGCCTCAGTTGCATCAGCGACATGCTCGAGTGCGGCGCGCGCGTCGCCCGGCTCGATGCGCATCTCATGCGTCACCGCGCGGCGCCTGATCGGGGCACACCACTGTTCGAGTGCCTGCCGGCCCGCGTCCACGGTGGCGTTGTTCGCTCCAACGCCTGGCGCGTGGACGGCGACGATGTCCGAACCGGTCGCCTCGGCGAGATCGATCGCCCAGTCCAGCGCACGGGTTGCACCCTCCGAGCCGTCGAGCCCGATGACGATGGGTCCATCCGACGGGTCGGGTTCGCCGCGCACTACGACGACCGGGCAGGGACTGTGTTCGACACATCCTTGGGACACCGATCCCAGCAGCAACCCGGCGAAGCCGCCCAGACCGCGGGCGCCGAGGACGAGCATGTCGGCACCGGTCCTGGTGGCGGCGCCGAGGAGCACTGGTGCAGCGGGACCGCGCCCGGCCTCGACTTCCACCCGGTCGGCTCCGGCTTGGAGTTCCTCGCGAACCACGGCGCGGACTTCGTCACATGTCCGTTCGTCCATCTCGTCTGGCCCGGTCAGCTGTGCGGGTCCGGCTGGGATCACGGCGCTGGCGGGATACTGCCAGACTGCGACCGCCCGAAGCCCGGCACCTTGGGCAGCGGCCGTGCGAGCTGCCCATCGCAAGGCGGCGCCGCGAGCCCTCCGAACCGTCGATGCCAACAATGATCTGACCCATCTTCGTCTCCTTCACTCGAGTTGTGCGGTGTCACTCGTCGACGCACGCCTGGCCGTCCGTCGGCCGTGTGATCAGGACCGGGCACGGGGCGTGGCGGACGACCTCGGTGGCGACGCTGCCCATGGTGATGCGTGTCAGTCCGCCGCGCCCGTGGGTCGCCATGGCGACCAGCGCGGCGGGAAGACGCTCGGCGAACCAGGCAATCGAGCTGCTCGAGGTGCCGTGGAGGACTTTGGTTCTCGCACGAGATGTCGGTGTGTGCAGTCGGGTCGCCAGCGTGGCCAGACGCGCCTTCGCCGCTTCGACCTCTCGGTTGGGATGAGGTCGATGGCGCGGGCTCCGGGTCCTCGTCCGGCCCGACCACTTCAGTCAGCCACGGCTCCAGCTGGAGTCGATCGCACCACGTGGCCGCCGTGGGGATGATGCTGTCGGACAAGGTGGAGCCATCCGAGCACACGAGGAGTCGGCCTCGTTCGGCCGGCAAGAGGGTGGTCCTGCAGTGTGGGCCAACGAGGACGAGTGGCTGAGTCGATCGGCAGACGACCTCGGTGGAGACGCTGCCCAACAGCGCTGCCCGGATACCGCCCTTTCCCCGGGTGGCCATGCAGAGCATTCCGTCGGGCTCCGTCGCGGCGATCGCAAGGATCACCTCCGCCGGATCGCCGCCGCCGACGATTCGGGTTTCGATGTCGACGACCTCGGAGTACAGCCGAGCACGATCGTCGAGCTCGTGCTGTGCTGCGTCGATGTCGTCGGGGGCGCAGCTCACGAGCAGCACCCGCGCCTGCTCGAGGCGAGCAGCGATCGAACACGCCGGCCGAATGGCTCGCTCGGCGAATACCGACCCATCGAGCGGGACCACAATCGTCGTCATGACCCGGTGAACACTCCTTCCGACCCGGTGACCTCCCGGTCGCTCGGCCCGATGACGAACTGAGGTGGCGACCGCGTGACATCCAGTGTGGCGATACCCGCATCTCCCGTGTAGGGAAGAACGTCCCGACGGGAGGAGGGGTCACGGTCAGATCGTCAGCGGGATCGACGTGGTCACGTTCACTCCCGTTCAGCGACGAACATGAAACCGCGACCATGGACGGTTCGAATGACCTCCTGGCGCTTGCCGTCGTCGCCCGTCGCCGCCCGGGCCGACTTGATCCGTGAGTTCAACGCCGACGGCGACACGAAACGATCGCCCCAGATCTCGTCGAGAAGCTCCTCTTTGGTGATCATCCGGCCGGGTCGGGTGGCGAGGTAGGCGAGCACGTCGAAGACCTGTGGCTCCATGGGCACCCGCTCCCCGTCGTCACGGAGTTCATGTGCGTCGAGGTCGAGTTCGTACGCACCGAAACAGACTGTGTTGCCCGATGCGCTCGAGTCGACCGAGGCGGGCGGGCTCGCCGGTGCAGTCTCGTGGCGGAGGAGCCCCCGGGCCTTGCCGACCGCTTCAGCGACGCTGATCGCGAGAGGCGATCCGAGGCGCTGTCGCAACAGGTCTTCGGGAGCCTCGAAGAGCGGCGGGAGGGTCGATACCCCACGCCGCGCAGGCACGATGAGCCACAATGCATCGGCGGTCTCATGTTCGCCGGCCAGCTCGGCCGCCCCGGCTGCAGTGCGGATCGTCAGCGTGACGCCCTCGATGTCGCCGATCGCCACTTCGGCCTCCAGCGCCTTCGACCAGTCCGACACCGAAGCGGCCCATCCTCGATCGAGCACGCTGACGCTCGCACGCGTGCGGTGGGCGGCACACGTCGCCCAGGGAGCATCTGTCAGATCGGACAGCTCGATTGCACGCTCGGCGTTGCGTCGAGCGGAATCGAGATCCCCGAGCACTGCCTGGTGATGAGCGACTGACGCGGCGGCCCAGACCAGCGTCAGGTACTCATTGCGCTCAGCTGCTTCCACCGCCGCCGCATCGAGGGCGGCGATCGCCTCAGCGCTTCTCGCCGGAGCGGGGAGCATCGACGCCCACGACATGCGGAGCTCACGGACGAACGATCCGCCGAGCAACTCGGCCTCGGCGATCGCCGCTTCGAGATGAGCGATGCCATCGACCCGATCGCCCTGGTGTCCGGCCGTGAATCCGCGCACCCGATGTGCGATCAATCGCCCGAGGGGTGTCGCGTCGGGATCAGCGATTGCCGCGTCGGCGCGCTCGATCGCGCTTCGATTGTCGCCGGCCCACATCGCCGAGTGCGCCATCACCGCGAGCGCCTCAGCTCGCAGTGGCACCTGGGGGTCGGGCCAACGCTCGAGAATCCTCACTGCAACCCGGTTGAGCTCAACTCTCGGAACAGGCGTCGGCGCATAGAACAGCAGGTAGAGCCGGTAGGCGCGCACTGGGCTGTCGTCGATGCGGAGCGTGGCGTCGATGGCCGCCAGGAGCAGGAGCGCACGACGCGAAATCTGGTCCAGCACGTCCGACGACATGCTCTGCGCCGATGCGACGATCGTCTCGTCGGCGAAGGCCACCGCTGCGGCGACGAAGTTCTCTTCAGCTTGCGCCGCCTCGCCCATGACGTCGAGCTGTTCGAGCCCGTAGGCCCGGATGGGTTCGAGCAGTCGGTAGTGGGTGGTGCCGAAACGCTCGACGGCAACGACCAGTGATTGGGCGACCAGGTCCGTCAGGACGTCGAGGGTGTCCAACTTGCTCGGCAAGCCCGTCAAGCGGTGGACGAAGTCGAGGTCGACCTCGCTGCGGACCAGGCTGAGTTGACGGAACAGTCGTTTGACGTCTGGCGCGAGGGGTTCATAGCTCGCATAGACGGCAGCCCGAATGCTGTGATGACGCGCCGGCCGATCTTCCGACGGCCGCTGCAGCACATCGAGTTGCTGATCGAGCAGCTCGAGCAGGTCGACGGGTCCGACGACGCGGGCCCGTGCGGCGGCGAGTTCGATGGCGAGCGGCATCCCATCGAGCTGGCGCACGATCTCGGCGGCGGCTTCCAGTTGTGTCTCGGTCACCTCCCACGTGGCACCGGCCAGACGGGCACGACTCAGGAAGAGTTGAACGGCGGGCGAGGCGCCGACCGCGTCCAAACCTGGACGCTCGGGCAAGCCGAGCGGTTCGACGACGTGGACTCGTTCTCGGTGGAGCCCGAGGGGCACCCGGCTCGTTGCGAGCACGGTCGTCGAGTCGTCCGACTCGGTCAGTTCGCGAGCGAGCGACTGCGCGATGCCGAGCGCAGTCTCGCAGTTGTCGAGCACCACGAGTGTGGGATGGCCGCTCGTGCCGATCTTGAACGCTTCCAACGACTCGTGACCGACCTGGCGCGCAATCGCTCGATCCAGGTCGTCGTCGTCCGACACCCCGGCGAGCTCCACCAGGAAGCTCCCTCCGGTGAACCGGTCGGCGACCGCATCGGCTGACGCCAGCGCGAGTGTGGTCTTGCCGATCCCGCCTGGTCCGACGAGCGTGACGACCGGATGATCGTCGAGAAACCCGCTGACCTTCTCGGCATCGAGTTCGCGTCCGAGCAAGTTCGAGGTGCTCCCGGTCACCGGGGCATCATCGCACAACGCATCTGACAGCTATCCCCGCAGCGTCGTGGCGCCGTCGTACATCAGCGCAGCGAACTCGGCGGTCGTCACCAACTCCGTACCCGAACGCAAGCCGTCGAGAGCGATCTCCCGACTGGCCGCCGAGGCCGCGTCGACCAGGATGCGGCCACCGTTGTTCAACAGGGAGTCGGCCATCTCCGCAACGCTCGGATGGCCGCCGTATCGCACGTGGCGGCCGCCTTCGATGGTGGCCATGCACACCGCCTCGCCGACGAGATGTACCGCTGCGTCCTGTCCCATCGCTGCAGCGACATTCGCTCGGATGAACGGAAGGTTGGCGCGCTCGGGGTCGTCCGCACCGTGGGTCGCTTCGAACAACAGCATCGGCTCGCCGTATCAGAATCCGATGGTGTGGACGCCGTCGACGAGTGCTGCGGTGACGTGCGCAGTGCTCACGATCTCGACGCCGGCGACGAGGTGGTTCGGCTCGATGCCCCGGGGTCCCGTGCAGGCAGCGCACGCCCAGATCGCTCCACCGTTGTCGACCAACTGAGCGATCATCTCGCCGACCGTTGGCTGTGCAACGAACTCGATGTCACTCGCGAAGCCTTCGGTGACGAGCCAGACGGCGTCCGAGCTCAACAGCACCGTGACCTCGCGACCTGCGGTTGCAGCGGCGTTGGCGAAGACGAACGGAAGGCTGGCCCGCTCAGGGTCATCCTTCCCATGGGATCCCTGGATCAGGATGTCGATTGCCGGGTTCATGTGGGCTCCTCCAGACGACGAAGACATTGGTCTTCACGACCTGACGAGATGCCTCAAGCGGGCCACCAGGTGCTCGGACAGGTCATGCGCATCAGGACCCACTCCGTCGATGAAGCTCGACTTGCGACGTCGCAGGAAGGGCAGACCGAGCACATAGAGACCTGGTGCGGACAGCACGCCGCCGTCGTGCACGAGCCGCCCCCGACCATCGAGCAACGCCGGGTCGAGCCAGGGATACGACGGTCTGAAGCCGGTCGCCCACATGATCGTGCCGATCGAGCGGAGATCGAGATCGAGCATCGGCGTACCCACAGATGTCGGCAACGGTCGTGTCGGCGCAGCGACTTCGTCGTCGAGACCGTGTGCTGCGGCGTACTCGTCGAGGCGGTCGAGTAGACGCTGCTGCTTCAAGTCGGCCGACATGCACATGTTGGCGAACGATCCGGAGAACTGGGCGCGGTTGCCGGATCGTCCGACGAGCCGGCCGGCGAGCGACACGCCGTTCGCGGCCACGCCGTTGAGATCGAGATCGCGCCGCTCGGGCGACCCGACCAGCTGCAGCGACGGAAGCCGTCGCGCACGGGCCAGGTCGTCGACCTCGTCGTAGCGTTCGTCGAGCTGACCGATCGTGTCCATCCACCAATGGATGTCCATGCCACGGTACGTCCGAGGGAGACGAACATGGTCGCCGACCGCGAGTGTCACCTCGCGGCCCGCCCGGCTGAGCTCGTCGGCGATCTGCAGACCCGACGCCGAGGCGCCGACGACGAGCACGCCGCCATCGGCCACCTGCGCGGGATTGCGGTAGGCGATCGGGGTCAGCTGGTCGACATGGTCGGGCATGTCGGCGGCGATCGCGGGGACGTGGGGATTGCTGCACGCCCCGGCTGCCATGACGACCGCTCGGGCGTGCCACGGCCCGTCGGACGACTCCACGACGTGACCGTGCTCGACCGAGCGGATCCTGGTCACCTCGACACCGGTGCGGACCGGCGCATCGAACGAGCGACGGTAGGCGTCGAGGTGGGCAGCGACGTCCCGGGCGGTCATGTAGCCGTCCGGATCGTGGCCGGAGTAGGAGAAGCCGGGGAGCCGGCTCATCCAGTTGGGGGTGAGCGTGCGGAGTGAGTCCCACCTCTCGTTGGTCCACGAGTTGGCGACCTCGGCACGTTCGAGGACGACGTGATCGATTGACCGGTCGGTCAGACAACGGCTCATGGCCAATCCGGCCTGGCCGCCGCCGATCACGACGACATCGGTGGTGCGTTGGTTGCTCATGGGACTCACTCCGTGCTCGATGTTCCTGGATGGCTCGATACTCCCGGTCGCGGGCTCGTCAGACGACCTCGACGACGACGGCGGTCGGGTTGGTGACCACGTCGAACACCGCGGAACGCTTCTGCGACTGCGCGACGACTCCCTGCAACTCCTCCCTGGAGGCATCGGCATCGATCTCGTAGCGAACCGAGATGCCCTTGAAGCCGTTGCGGACCTCAGGATCGATGCCGAGGATCCCAGCCATGTCCATGTCGCCGGCGACGGTCGCCTTGACCGAGCGAAGCTGAATGCCGCGATTCTGGGCGACCGATGCCACGCCGGCGGTGAGGCAGCCGGCGAGACCCATCAACACCAGCTCGACCGGCGTCGGGCCGTTGTCGGGGGCGGCGAAGATCTCGGGGTGATCGGTGTCGACCGAGTACGGCTGACGGTGCGCCTGTGCCTCGCCGAGTCCGAAGAAGTCCTGGACCGTCGAACGGCTGTGAACGCCGCCGATCCACTCGTTGGTGGCCGAGAAGGTGAACTGGGCTGCGGCCGGTGCCGCCGTCAGAGCCTCACGGGCGCCGAGGAGGGCCTCGACGTTGACGCCGTTGTCGGCGACCGGGGTGTTGGTGTCGGTGATGGTCATGGGAATGTCTCCTTGTGTTGGTCCCGCTCTGGCGGGTTCGTTGTTGTCGAACCCCACATTGACGAAGCGCTCGACTCGAAGCTTGGAGACACCGTGGAGAGAGTGTGGAGAGCTTCAGGAGGTGACCACCGCGCACCGCGGCCGCCAACGTCGCGACCCGGCGGTTCGGCTTGCGCGAGTTCGTCGACTCGCTCGTTGGTGACGTCGATCCCGAGGAGGGCTGCGATCCGCCTCATCTCACCGTTGAGATCGTGGAGCAGGTCGGCGTAGTGCACGAGCACGACGTTGGACGCGTGCCTGCGATTCCATGCATCGGTGAGGTGGTGGAAGACGCCGTTGAATGAGTCGAGCTGATCCCGAGCGGTTGCATCCGATTCGATCCAGCTGACGAGCCAATCGTCCAGCTGCGGCCGCGCGCGTGGGCTTGGCAAGATCCGGCTTGCCGGTGAGTTCCGCCATGCGAGGACGATTGATGTTGCCGCTCTGGTGATTGAGCGACACCGCCGCGTCGAGTGGGTGACGGGCGACGACGATGTACGTCACTCGTTCATCGAGTGTCAGCCCGTCGAGCGGTGTATGCGGCTTGATGAATCGACGGTGACGCTGCGCCTCGAGATCGGCGAAGAGCTCGTCCTTCGGCGCGACGAGCCAGTCGAGCCAACGGGCACTGTCCTCGTCTGCGGACATGTAGCGGATCGGCTGATTCATCGCGCTCAGAGTGGGCTTGCGGACCGGTCGTCGCTCATCCGTTGGACTGGTAGCGGAGATCGAACAGCAACGAGCACGCGTCGCCTGCCTCACGATCGAGATGTTCGAACGGCGTGCCGGCCGTGTCGGGCTGGTCCGCAGCCAAGAGCTGTCCGTAGCAGCCGGGCAGCACTTCGATGTCAAGGGTCCAGCCGACGATCCGTTCCTCTTCGATCAAGCCGTCCAGGATCGAACGGATTCCACGCTCGACTTTCGGGTTCTGCGTCGTGGCACTGACGAACCGGATTCTGCGATCGAGGATCCCCTCGAACCGGAGTCGGTTCAGTTCACGGTAGAGGCCACGGCCTTGGGCACCCGGGTGGATCACGGTTCCCTGCAGATGCGCAATCGCTGTCTCGCGGGAGACCTCGCCGTGCCGTTCGAGTTGTCCGTGTGGGAGCTCGGCTCCGGTCGACATGGAGAGCGTCGTCAAGCCGACCACCCCGCCGGTCCGAACGTCGATCACCAGGGCCACGTCGTCACCCGAGAGGTGCCGGAGGGTGTCGTCGACACTCTCCGCATGCCCGAAGGTCGCGCGGGCCAGGGCAAACGCCGAATCAGCGTAGGTACCGAAGTCATCGAGCGACGCGACCGATCTCAAGCTGAGAAAGCTGAACTGCTCGGACCTCGCAGGGCGAGCGTCGGCCAGGTCAGGAATGCGCGGGTCGTCATCGCTGAGTCGGCGGAGCGCAACGTGCGTCCACCCGCTCCCCCGGTGCGAGTCGAACCTCGATGGACGCCCCGTGTGCTCGCTGGCCTTGCAGACCTCCAGCACGTCCTCGCTCACTCGGTAGATGGCGAGCTCGCGCCCGATCTGATCTCGTGGACCGGGGACCTCTCTGACGTTGGTGAATCCGTCTGGGTCGACCGTGAAGTCGATGTGGTGTCCGGCCCCGATGCGTTCACCGTCACGGAACACTTCGAAATCGCCGGCCTCGTCGACGTGCTCGATGATGCCGCTGACGTCTGTCTGCTCGCCATCGCTGACGTGGAAGGCGATCTCCCACCACCCGACGAAGAGGTCTGGCTGAGTCGCTTGAGTATCGGTCATCTGGCGAGGTCTCCTCATCGTCTCCGGTCGAGGTCGACGTCATGGGGCAGGTGGTCCTGGTCGGTGGCGTTCTGAGCGACTCCCGGACGCGATGGGCCCGTCGCTTGGCCAATTGCTGTCAGCCGAGCTTGCTTTCGACGTAGTCCAGCGCGGTGTCGACCGTGACTTGCAGGAGTTCCCTACTGGTTTGGGCCCGGATCATGACGAACAACCCGAGCATCGTGGTGGTCAGGAACCGAGCCATGGCTGTGACGTCGGGGGTTCCGGTTGCGGAGTTCTGCAGTGCGTTCGTGAACGCGTTGGTGAGACGGTCGATGTAGCGGGCCATGGACTGGTGGCTCGTGTCTGGTGTGGGAGCGAGCTCGGTGGCGGTGTTGGTGATGAGGCACCCAGGGACGAAGTCGTCGGTGTCGGCGAAGGCTGGGAAGGAGTTGAGCACGGTGCGGATGGTGTCGATGGATGCGTCGGGCTGTTCGAGGGCGCCGATGTAGGACGGCACGATGTGTTGTTCGTAGTGGTCGATTGCGGCGGTGAACAGACCGGCCTTGGTTCCGAATTCGCTGTAGAGCGTGTTCATGTTGATCCCCATCGCGTCAACGAGCTCGCGGGTGGACACGTCGTGGTAGCCGCGCTGCCAGAACAGCTCCATCGCTGCTGCGGTCACGGTGGCCCGGTCGTAGGTCTTGGGTCGTCCCATGGTGCTGCCCACCTTAGAAGCGCGAATGCCCCGGACCTGGTGGGGTCCAGGGCAACGGCGAGTCAGTTGGCGCTGACGAGGACGGGGGTGATGATGGTCTCAGGCGGTGCGGCCATCAAGGGACCGAAGTTGGCCACGATGTCGGCGACGTTTGCGACGTGGAAGTCGACTGCTTCTTGAGTTTCGAACAGCGCGCACCGGGCGAGCAGCTCCCGAGTTTCGGTGGCCTTGTCGGGCTGTGAGGTCAGGGTGACATGGTGATGCTGTGTGGAGATCGGCATAGTGATTCCTTCATTCCTCGCTGTAATTGTTGTGACTTGGCGGTGAGGGCTTGGTCAGGCGACCGGCGCGGAGATGTGGAGTGCTCGTCCCATCATCTTGTGGAACATCGCGCCGACAACCCGCCGCGGCATGAGGCGGGTCATCATGACCACCATCATCTTGTTGCGGGCTCCGGGGATCGCGTTCTGCCGCCGGCCGAGTGCTGCCAGCCCTGCCGCGGCGACGTCGGTCGGGTCCATGACCTTCATGCCCATCTTCGCGAAGTCGATTCCTGTCGCTGCCGCCATCGGTGTGTCGGTCGGACCGGGAGACAACACCGCAACATCCACACCGAGATCCTTCATCTCTCGATACAGGCCCTCGCCCAGCGACAAGATGTATGCCTTCGAGGCACCGTACTGCGCCATGTACGGCTGGCCCGTCCAGCCCGACAAGCTCGACACCAGCAGGATTGCACCACGGCCGCGTTTCGCCATCGCAGCACCAAAATGCTGAACGAGCTGTGTCGGAGCCGCGCAGTTCATCTGCAACATACGCTGCTGGGCCTCCGTCGATCCCTCGACGAAGTAGCCGCTCTCCTCAGTCGCCGCGCAGGGAACCAACACACCGATCTCCAACTCGCCGACCCCGGCAATGATCGCCGCAACACCACCGCTCTCGGCAAGATCGCCGACAACTGGGATGACCTCGACGCCGTGAGTGGCACGTAGCTCCGCGGCCTGACGCTCCAGTGCCTCTTCAGTGCGGGCCACGGTCACGACGTTCAAACCGGCGTCGGCCAGCTGGTCCGCCAGGGCTCGCCCGATCCCCGACGTGGCCCCGACCACCAGCGCCCAATCTCCGTACCGATCCTTGAGAGTTCTCATGATCGACACCATACTAAAGCGTTCGCTTAGAAACAAGGTGCCGCGTCGCCGCGCCGCCGCATCTTGGATCGTGTCGAGTTCGGCGTGGCGGGGACCACCGGACGGCACGACCGCGGATCGAAACTGGTTGGCTGGACAACCGACTGTCGACCAGACTTCCACCGTGGCCGCGATGCCTGATGTTCTCGAAGCGGGCCCGCTGAACCTCGTGCGTTGGCGCCCCGAAGCCGTCGACGAAGTCCTCGAGGCAGTGCGGTCGAGCTTCGCGGACCTCCAGCAGTGGATGCACTGGGCGCAGACCATGCCGACCCGAGAGCAACAGCGCAAGGCCCTCACCGAGGGCGCCGCCGCCTTTGACGCTGGCACCGAGTTCGGGTTCCTGTTTCGCGAAACCGCGACCGACGCGCTGGTCGGCGGAGGTGGTGTGCATCGTCGGATCGGCCCGGGCGCCGTCGAGATCGGCTACTGGGTTCGGAGCGATCGACACGATCGTGGGTACGCGACCAGGGCAACCGAAGCGATGACTGACGCCACCTTCACTCACCTCGCCGACGTCGACCGGGTCGAAATCCACATGGACTGCGCCAATCTCGCAAGCGCCCGGGTCCCGGAGAAGCTCGGCTACCGCCTCCTGCGCGTCGAGCGACGCGAGAAACTTGCGCTCGGCCACAGCGGCAGGGGCTACGTCTGGGCGAAGCGTCGCCATGAGTGGACTTCCCTGCCCGCTCGAGAGCCAGCCGAGGGCACTCGATGAGGGCGCTGCCGTGTCAGGGTGGTGACCCCGCCCTGCTGCCGTAGCGAGATCGCCTGGTCAGACGCCGAGGACGGTCAACGTCCAGAACACGGGCATCCCCACGGCGAAGGCGTGCATCACGTTGCCGGTCCGACGCACGAGGACGAACGCCGCCACTGCGGCCACGACGGCGGGAATCGAACCGACGCCGGCGTGTCCATTGCTGGTGAGCAACATCGCGCCGACGAGCGCGGCGATCCCGGCCGGGCCGACGTAGGCCAATCGCGCCTGAAGCCACTGGGGCGGCGTCCGGCCACCGAGCACCACGAACATGCTCGCCCGCAACAGATAGGTGCCGAGCCCGACCGCGAGGATGACCGCTGTGGCGTTCACGACAGCTCCCCTCCACGACGTGCAGCACTCGCTGCGCCGGCGGCGATCCCCAGGAGCGTGGCGACCAGCATCGAGGTGTGCATCGGCAGGCCGACCGCCACGAGGGCGACGACGAACCCGGCCGCAGCCGCGATGGTCGAGGGGCGATCCGCCGTCGACTTGGCGAGCAGCCCGACGAGCGCCAACGGTGCGGCGACCTCGAGACCGAGCGCGTCCGGCGCGTTCGAGCCGATGACGACCGTGGCCGCCTGCGCCGTCACGAACGCAGCGGCCAACCAGGCCGCAGCGCCGACGTAATACGACGTCCGACCCCGCAGATCGAGGTCACCGCGCTCGAAGCGCGGCACACAGGTGAAGTGGAGCTGATCGACCACGGGGATTGCCAGTGCGAGGCGGCTCCGCCGCGAATGGCCCGCGAACCACGGCGCGAGCGACGCGCTGTAGATCAGCAGGCGGGCGTTGATCATGAGCGCCGAGAAGATGACCACCAGTGGAGCGGTGCCGGCGTCGAGCATCTCGACGGACGTCAGTTGCGCCGAGCCGGCGAGAATCGCCGGCCCGCTGAGCAGGCCGTCCGTTCGAGCGAGGTTCGACGCCCCGATCGCAGCGCCGATGGCCACGGCGAAGGGGAGCACACCGATCACCATCGGTGTCATGTCGCGCGCCCCTTCGAGCAACAACGAGCGAGTCGTCGCCGGCCGGACCCCGACCGCATCGATCATCGACGCCGTCATCGCACACCTACCAGCTGTGGGGCGTGCGGCGAGTGGGCGCCGTCGCACACCGTTGCGCTCCGGAACGTCTCGTCGACCCACCACCGCAGGTACGTCTCCTCGCCGACGACATCGGCGAGACCGATCGTCTGGCTGGCATGACGAGCAAGGGCGCTGCGCTTGCGTTCGAGTTCCGCCGGAGTGAGCCGACAGCCGAGCGCGACCTCGGACGTCATGATCGACGCCGGCTTGCGGCCGTACTCCTCGAACACGCCCAGGCGATCGTGGAGCTCGGCGTTGCGAGCCAGGAAGTCCTTGGTCATGGCGGCGAACAGGAGTTCAGCGGTCCGGTCCGTTCGGTTCCAGGCCTGCGTGGTCCACGACGACACCCTGCGGTGATCGGGGTGGCCGGTGATGCCGTCGGGGCCGAACGTGACGATCGCGTCGGGGCGGACGTCATCGATCACGTCGAGCACGGCGCGGATCTGGCCGTCGTCGTCGGCAACGTCGCATTCACCATCGCGCAAGCCGAGGAAGCGGACGTCGATCACCCCGAGTTCGGCGACGCTGGCGACCAGCTCGGCGCGACGGAACGCGGCGAACTCGTCGCTGTCGTAGCGGGCGGGATCGTCGGTGCCCTTCTCGCCGGCGGTTGCGGTGAGGATCGTGACCGATCCGCCTGCGTCGATGACACGCGCCATGAGACCCGCCGAGAGGTACGCCTCGTCATCGGGGTGCGCCCACACCCCCAGCAGGCGACTGGGGAGCGGTCGCTGCATCGGCATCGGACGGTTGCCCACCGAGGTGTGCGTGGTGGCGAAGCGAGGTGTCCGGCGGCCGGAGATTCGTGGTGTCGTTTCCATGGAGTCGACCGTACGGATCACGAATCGACAGGTCTTGGAGGCGGCGTGGAGATTGCGAACAGATCATCTCCACAACCTCTTCACATTCCCTCCAAGCACGTCGGCGAGCAGTTGTCGATGGTGGAACCCATGACAACTCGAAACGACATCTCCCTCCCGACATCCGCCATCGCCTCTCGATACGACGTGGTCGTCGTCGGGGCACGGGCCGCCGGCGCATCCACGGCGATGCTGCTCGCTCGTCGCGGCCTGTCCGTCCTCGCCGTCGACCGCGGTGCCTACGGCAGCGACACACACTCGACGCACTCGCTCGCCCGCGCCGGCGTGTTGCAGCTGAGCCGTTGGGGGCTGCTCGACCGACTCCGAGCGGCGGGTACACCCGTCACCCGCACGGTCGTGTTCCGATACGACGACGACCCGGCGGTGATCGACGTGAGCGCGGACGGTGACGTCGACGGGTTGTACTCACCGCGGCGCTCCGTGCTCGACCGCATCCTGGTCGACGCCGCGATCGAGGCCGGAGCCGACGTTCTCCACGGGGTGTCCGTCACCGGGCTCCGCAGCTTCGACGGCCGGGTGACGGGTGTCGACCTCGACATCGCAGGCGAACGTCGTCGCGTGGACGCTGCGTGGGTCATCGGCGCCGACGGAGTCCGCTCGCGCGTCGCCGCGCAGGTCGATGCTCCGATCATCCACCAGGATCAGGTGACCTCATCGAACATCTACGCCTACTGGAGCGGGCTCGCGGACGACGTGATGGAGAACCACTACGACACGATCGGTCGGGCGGTCGGCGTGATCCCCACCAACGACGGCGAGACGTGCGTCTGGGTCGCCATCCCTCCGGAGCGGTTCCGTGCCGAGGCCCGAGGCGACCTGAGTGGCGCCTATCACCGCATCATCGCCGAGGCGCCGCACCTCAACGACCTCCTGCGCGGGGCGACCTGCAACGGCGGGTACCGCGGCTTCGCCGGCACTCCCGGCTTCCGCCGACAGGCGTTCGGAGCCGGATGGGCGCTCGTGGGCGACGCCGGCTACTTCAAGGACCCGGTGAGCGCCCACGGGCTCACCGATGCGTTCATCAGTGCGGAGCTGCTCAGCGACGCCCTGTCCGCCATCGTCACCGACGGCGAGGATGCCGACGAGGCGCTCGGGGCGTACCAGCGTCAGCGCGACGAACTCGCCGCACTGTTGACGCCACCGGTCGCGGCACTGGCTCGACTCGACCTCGATCCAGCTGGCGCCAAGGCCGCCTTCCGAGGTCTCAACCCCGCACTGCGAGCGGAGTACGAGCTGATGGCCGCCCGCCCCGTGAGGGCCCTCGTCGCCGTCTGACATCTCGATTCCGTTCGTGACGCGAAGAACGTCCAGGTTCCCCCAAGCAAGCAGCGACCGTGCGATCGGTCGACGCTCATGCTCGCGGCGCGTTTGCGTCTGGCACACCGACGCCGGTCCTCATGATCCACAACGTCGCCAGCACCACCGCCATGGTCGCAACTGCGGCGACACCCCCTGCGCCTGCCTCGGTCGCCGTCGCGAAGTTGTAGGCGGTGTGCCACACGGCCACCACGAGCACCGACCCCTGGGCGGCGCCCACCAACCACGCCAGGAAGACGGAGCCGAAGAACAACCCGACGGCCCACCCGACCGTGCCGGCCACGCCGAAGTCGCGGAAGTTGGCGACGATCCAGAACAGTGGGAGATGCCAGCAGCCCCACACGAGCCAGACGATCACCGAGGTGTCCCGCAACGACCGTTCGGGGCGCAGGCGGGTGACCATGAACCCTCGCCACCCCAGCTCCTCGCCGAACCCGTTGAGCAGGAGCACGAAGAGCACCGTCAGGATCCCCAGTCGCGGCGCACCCGAGTACGACAACGATGCAGTCGGATGATCGGCGACGATCGACGCGAGCAACGCGAGCAGGACCGCTGCCGCCACGGCCAGCCATGCAATCATCGGCACGCGCCACTGCAGGCACCGGCGCAGCAGCGGGGCCACTTCGTGCCAGCCCCCGCACCACCACGCCGTGACGACGGCCGCGACAGCGGGCCCCGCGAGCCCGATCAGGTGCGTCGGCCAGCCCTGGCCAGCGCGCGCCACATCGCCGCGCACGGCCATCGGAACCCACCACGCCCACGACAGGGCGTACGCAAGGACGGCGTACGTGACCAGCTGCCGCTTCAGCGACCACGGCCGTCGATCGCCGCTCATGACACCAGAGAACCGCGCCTGCAGCACCGGCGACAGGGGCCTTCAGCACATCGACGAGTGGCTCACCCACCGGTCCGAGCGCACGACTCCGCTACGTAGCGCCATTCAACTTCCGCCAGTCTCGGCCAGCTCGGCGGTCGTCAGATCCTGACCACACGAGACGACTTGGCGCAGCGGTCGCTCGGCATCACGATCGGTCGGCGTCAGCGGAAGATGTCGAGGGGAAGTGGAGGGGGAAGTGGAGGGACACGAGCCAGTTGGGCGCATCGACCACCTCGCTGATCCGCAGGTTGGCCGCGGTGCTGCACAACAGGTAAGCGTCGGCCGGTTCGAGCCCGCGATTCGCCCCGAGCCACTCGATCATGTATTGGGTGGCAGTGCGGGCGTTCTCGTAGAGGTCTGGGCCGTGCGCAGTCGTGATGTGTACCTCCGAATCCGACAGAGCCGGTCTGGTCCGTCGCCTGGCTTGGAACTCGGCGACATCGAGGTGGATGTCGTCGAGATCGACGGCTGGACATTCGCCCAGGTGGCACGACCGGGCAAGCCAGAGCCAGGCTTCGAGCGCGTCACGGTCCTCCCCGTCTACAAGCACCACCGCGTCGGGTTCGTGGCCGGACGGACGATTTCGATCCTCGACATGGGCGACGGGTGGGACTACGTCCCGCAGGTCGCACGGGCCAGCTTTCGTCCCGACGCCGACAGCGGCAACGCGCCCGAGATGCCCGAGGGCTGGTCGGTGCGCGACGTCGTACTCGAAGAGGATTTGCTCGTCGAAATGCCGTACCCGGCGCGAGTGTGCTTCTTCGACACCGGCGACAGCTGGCAAGGCCCGGTGCGCCTCGATCTCCCACGGTGACATCTCGCGCAGTGTGAACTCGCGCAGTGACAGGTCACGACGCGGGCGCTACGGGAGTCGTGCCAGGCTTCGGAATCGTCCGGAGAACGCTGCAAGGACCACGGCGATGGACGATCCCGCGAGCACGCCAAGCCCGGTCGCCTGCGCCTGACCACCGGTTGCGTCGTTGGTCACCGACACGATCATCGCCACTGCCGCAGCAAGCCAGGCGATCGCAGCGATTCTGAGCGCGACACGCTCGACGTGGGTCAGGTCGGGATCATCGGCGACCGCCGTCGACGGAGCTCCGTCGTCACGCATCAGGTTCTCGATCCAACGAACGGGTGACGTCACGGCGAGCACCACGATCGGAGCCCAGATCAGTACGACTGATGCAAGTGCAACACTCCCCGAAATCGACATGCCCTCGTCCGCGCCGAGCCCGGCGACGATCGCGTCGCCGACATACACGGCGAGCGCCGTGGTCAAGAGCGCGAGGAGTGCCTTCACGTAGCGCAGCACGAGCCCGCGGAGTCGCAGGACATGGCGGGCCATCCCGTGCTCGACCTTGGCAACCTCGTCGAGCAGCGGACGGCTCGTGGACGCGGCCAATTCGAACAGACCCTGTGCTCGGGTTGCGTCGTCATGGCCCGAATCCAGACCCGCATAGACCTGCAACTGGTTGTCGACGCGACGTCGTGACCGGTCATTGGCAGGTACCAACAACTCGACGATGCGGGGGTCGGTTCGGCTCACATCGAGCTGTTCGCTCGCTGCCGGGCCGAGTTCATCAGACGGAAGCTGCAGCGAGGTCAGCGTGAAGCGTGGGGTGAACACGTCGCGACCGTCGCCGCCGAGGTGATTGGCGTGAAAGTAGAAACGGGTGAGATCAGCGAACAACAACCAGAGAGCGACCACCGGAACGGCCAACATCGCTACGACACCGACAACCAGCGCGATGTCAGCGACCCCGGTCCCATCGATCAACAACGACCGAAGCACGCCGGACACAGAATCGCGAGCGACGACCGGCAGGACCACGAGCAGGCCGGCGCCGGACAACAGGCCCACGGCGATGCGGTGAAAGGTCGACAGGCGCACCTCGCACCGGGCGAGGAATGCACGTGCCGCAGCACGCTCATCCGCGGTCAGGATCGACGTCTCGCGCACAGGGGGACTCATGGACCAAGTATCGCCACACCGTGGGATCGTGGGGCGGATTGCTGTCGGCCGAGAAACTGATCGCCTGCCCGGGTGCGTTGGACGCATGCTCTGGGCGGGCGTGATGATGACTTCGCTGGCGATCGGGACGAACCCCTGCGACAGGAAGGCTCGCAGACTCCGGGCGTTTCCTGGTGAGACGGCAGCAAACACATGTGATCCAGATGGAGTCAGTTGTCGAGCGCAGTGAATGAAGTGTCGACCGGCGCCGCTGTCGTGGAGTGCTCTGCGAACCTCGATGCCTCGGTCCTCATGAGGTCGGGCTGTCCGCCGATGCCTCGGGCGACGAGGGTGACGTCGTTGACGCCGATGGTGCCACCGTTCGCCATGAGGAGCTGTAGTCGAGGATTCAGGGCGGAGCCGTAACCATCGGGTGCCGGTTCGCCGAGTTCATCGATCGTGAGCCGGGTTGCGTCGAGCAATGGATGATTCGACGCCAGGCCCATTTCTACCGTCAGCACGACGGCCCGATCAGCACCTCATCGGCGGCGATGGGTGACTACTTGTCGCCCTTCTTCCCCTTGCCGGCGCCATTGCCGTTGGACTTGCCGTTGTCGGACTTGCCGTTGTTCGACTTGCCGTTGTCGGCATGCTTCGAACCGGTGGACCGCTCCGTCCGATCGTTGTCATCGTCCGCACCTTCATCGCTGACGTCGTCATGGGACTCGACCTCTGCGGGCTGCTCGGCGTCGTCGTCATCCTCGAGGTCGTCGCTCTCCTCGACGTCGGCGTTGCGCTTCTTGCCGCAGTCGGAGTGGGCAGCGTCACGTACCTCGACGTTCTCGAAGGGTGCCTCGCCCTTGGCCACAGCTGAGACGGTCTTGCCGTGGTTCAGCTCGTTGCCCTCGTCGTCGGTGACGCAGTAGGCCTCGTTGAACGTCGTGTCGTCGTTCGGATCCTCGAGATCGCCGTAGACCGGCTCGGCGGCCTCCTCGACCTCCGCGACCTCGGGGGTCTCGGGCGCCTCCTCGATCTCGACCTCGTCGTCGGCACCAACGGCCTCCTCGACCGCGGGCTCGTCCTGGAGGATCTCTTCCGCCTCGGGGAGCTCCGACTCTTCCACCTGGTGTTCGGACTCACCGTCGATCTTGGTGACATCGCTTCCGTCGGGGTCGGGCGACGACAGGTCGAATCCTCCGGAGCCGGCGGCGGCGACGCCGCCGAATCCGATCACCCCGATGGCGATGAGGGTGGCGAGACGGGCACGACGAGAGATGGAATGCATGGATGTTCCCCTTGCTGCGAGATGGGCGTTCGCCATGAGGTCCACGATCTCCGCTTCACCAGAGAGCTCGTCGGCCGTTGCCGGGCCTCGGAGCACGTCGACGATGTCGTCGGGGTCGTGGAAATCGCTCATGACACACCCTTCATCGTCGGGACATGGTCCTTCGTTACAGAAGTTCTTCGGCGCAGGCGAAGGATTCCACGATGCACCAGCACGCGCACGTTGCCCTCCGTCGTCTCCATGATCGCCGCCACGTCGGCGACGGGCAGCTCGTTGACGACCCGCAACATGACGGCCGTTCCCATCTGGTCCGGGAGCGAGGCGATCAGCGCGACCGCTCGGTCCACCGCATCGATGCGGTCGTGTTCGACGTCTGCAGCATCGGCGGGCCTCACGGTGTCGACGGCACGCACGGCCAGCTGTCCGTCGCGCACCGAACGGCGGATCGCATCGACACCACGCCGGTGCGCGATGGTGAACAGCCACCGCCGGAAGTCGTCGGCGTCGCCTTCGAAACGAGCGATCGACGCCGCCACGTCGACCCAGACCTGCGAGGCGACATCCTCGGGCGAGACCGTGCGACGGCTCCGGAGATAGCGGAGCACGGCTGCGTGATGAGTGCGCCACAGCTCGGCCAGTGCGTCCCGGTCTCCCTGACGAGCCCGATCAAGCATCGCCGGGCGGGGTCCCACATGTCGCCTATCGGCAATCCGACCGTCGAACTTGAACCAGAACTGCCATCGCGCGTGAAGGCGTCGTCCTCGGCCGCGTCGCCATCGGATTCAGAGCCGAGTCGGCAGAAAGGCGTCGTGATCGCAGAGCGCACCGGCCACCTTCGAGAGCGCACCGGCGAGCGCTGCGGTCTCCGCGTCGTCGAGGTGATCGAAGAGGAGGCGTCGCACGTCCTCCACGTGGAGCGGCGCGACCTGCTCCAAGCGACGGCGTCCCGCTGCGGTCAGGTGTGCATGCTTGCCGCGGCGATCGTCGGTGTCGGCTGAGATCACGACGTCGCCACGACCGACCAACGTCCGGAGCCGATGGGTGAGCCGGCTCTGTGACACGTTGGCCGCGTCGGCGAGCTCTGACAGCCGCATCGTGTCGTTCGGCGCACCGGAGAGCGCGACCAGAATCGAATAGTGCACGACCAGCAGGTCGTGTTCCTTCAGCGTTCGCTCGAGTTCGGGGAGACCGCGGTTGACGAATACGAGCACTGCCCGCCAGGCCTGCTGCTCGGTGTCGTCGAGCCGACGCGTCTCGGCCATGGACCGGACCATAGTCGTTGACGCGACAAGTTCTCTCCAGTATGTTGCCCCCACAAGGATGTACTTGACGAGTCAACAATCAAGGAGACCATCGACATGACCCCCGCCACCGAACTCCTCTGACATGCACGTCCTCGCCTTTGCTGCCACCACGAGCCAACGGTCGATCAACCGAGCGTTGATCGGCTACGCCACCCGCCTCCTCGAAGCCGATGGCAACGACCTCACGGTGGAGACGCTCGACCTGAACGACTACGAGATGCCGATCTACAGCGTCGACCGCCAACACGACGGCGGGATCCCGGCCGCGGCCCACGACTTCTACCGCCGCATCGGCGCGGCCGATGCGTTGCTGATCTCCTTTGCCGAGCACAACGGCTTCTACACCGCCGCCTACAAGAACGTCTTCGACTGGGCGTCGCGCATCGACATGCGGGTCTTCCAGGCAACGCCGACGGTGATGCTGTCGACGTCACCTGGCCGCAATGGCGGATCGAACGTCCTGCGGACGGCGGTCCAGTCCGCACCGTTCTTCGGCAACGAGGTGCTGGCGAGCCTTGCCGTCCCGAACTTCTCCGCCAACTTCGACACCGTCAGCGGTTCGATCACCGATCCCGAACTCGACCAGCAGTTTCGAGCCGCCATCTCCCACCTGACCACCGACGCCCTGGAGGCCGCAACATGACCACCGAGCACACGTCCACCGATCAGATGTCGCTGCCCCCGGGCACCTGGCAGATCGACCCGGCGGCAACCACGATCACCGTGTCCGCGAAGCACCTGTTCGTGACCACTGTCCCCGCCACCCTGAACGTCACGAGCGGCGTCATCCAGATCGACGACTCGGGCAAGGTCGTCAATGTCGAGGTCGTCTCCGACGCCGGCTCCTACGCGAGCAAGAACGCAAAACGCAACGAGCACGTCGTCGGCCCCGACTTCCTCGACGGCGCCAACCACCCGACGATCACCTTTCGAACCGGCGCGGCGGCTCGCGCTGCCGGCGGCTACCGGGCTGACGGCAGGGTCACGATCAAGGGCCAGGTCGCTCCGATCTCGGTAGCGATCACCGATGTCGAGACATCCGCCACGACCTCGTCATTCAACGCCACCGCCACCGTCGATCGACGAGCGCTGGGCGTCGACAAGCTGCCGTCGCTCGTCATCGGCAACGAACTCCACCTGTCGGTCTCGGCCACCGCGAAGCTCGCATCATGAAGCCTGCGACATGAGCAGCAGGCAACTCGTGGTCATCACCGGCGCCAACAGCGGCATCGGCGCCGAGCTCGCCGTGCTCCATGCTCGCCATGGCGACGACATCATCATGGTCAATCGCAGCATCGAACGATCACGAGTGGTCGTCGAACGGATCGAGAACGAGAGCCCGACCGTCCGTGTCGAGGTCGTCCAGGCCGACCTCGACGATCACGATTCGATCGCCGCTGCGTCGGCGCAGCTCCGCGAGCGCGGCCACATCGACCTCTTCTACAACAACGCTGGTGTGCTCCTCGGTGAGATCAAGAAGTCGAAGCACGGCATCGAGATGCACGCCGAGGTCAACACCGTCGCGCCCTACCTGTTCGCGCGACACCTGCATTCGGTACTCGAAGGCGGCACGGTGCTCACCGTCTCGACCGGTGGGATCAACAACACCGGGAACCTCAGAGTGGACGACTTGGCGAGCCCGACGAAGTTCAAGAAACTGGTCGGCCCCTATTCGCAGAGCAAGCTTGCTGCCGCCGCACTGATGTCCGCCTTCGCCAACGAGTACCCGGCAACCATGTTCCGCTCCGGCGAACCCGGAGCGGTCAAGACCCCGATGACCTCCGGCGAAGGCATGCCGAAGCTGCTCGTACCGATCCGCAACCTCATGTTCTCGACGCCCGACAAGGGGGCGGCCCGCCTCCACGACGCCGCGACGAACCCGAAGTACTCGACGCCGAACGGCGCCTTCGTCCTGAAGGGCAAGATCAAGCCCCTTCCGGGTGGCGCCGGGGACCTCGCAGTGCAGGCAGCCCTGCTTGCCTGGTGCCGCGACGTCACCGGCATCTGAATCCACCGACGACCCCCCACCACGATCCCACCACGACAGGAGCCCAACATGAGCGACGACCAGAACATCACCGTGGCCCCCGGCGGGCCGTACATCGTGCGCGGCGGCATCCCGTCACCACGAAGACGCCGATCATGTCCGAACACGGCGAGCCACTCACCTGGAAGACCGAACCGGCCGACGACGCCAAGCCGATCGCGTTGCGTTGTGCCGCTGCGGTCAGTCGTCGACCAAGCCGTACTGCGACGGCACCCACGCCAAGGTCGAGTGGGACGACGCCGACCACGCACCCGAGGGCACATACGCCGAACGTGCGAAGAGCTACGGCGGCGAGGGCATCGAGGTGCTCGACGACCGACCGATCTGCGTCCACGCCGGCTTCTGCGGGAATCAGGTCACCAACGTCTGGAAGATGGCCGCCAAGACGGGCGACAGCCGGATCCGAGCCGAGGCGATGGCGATGATCGAGCGGTGTCCCTCGGGCGCGTCGAGCTACACCGTCGACGACGAGGCGATCGAGCCAGACCTTCCGAGAGGGATCGCCGCCATTCCCGACGGCCCGCTCTGGGTGACCGGCGGCATCGAGGTCACCCGCGCCGACGGCACTGTGCTCGAGACCCGCAACCGGGTCACACTCTGTCGCTGCGGGCAGTCGGCATCGAAGCCGCTGTGCGACGGATCGCACAAGGAGGCCGGCTTCACCGGCTGACGACGAGCACGCGATCCTCGAATGCCAGCATGGAGGTCGTGACCTCCGACGACGCCGCCTCCCGACTCCAGCGCATCCGACGCGAGCCACCGCCGTTCCGCCGTGTCCAAGTGCGCTCGAAGACACCGCTCAGCGAGCGCATGATGCGCATCGTGCTCGGGGGAGACGAACTCACCGGATTTGCGATCGAATCGCCGGCATCGAGTGTTCGTCTCCTCCTGCCGTCCCCGGGAAGCAACGGGATCGAGTTGCCCACGTGGACCGGCAACCAGTTCGAGCTCGCCACTGGCGAACGGGCACCGATCCGAACCTTCACACCTCGGGCCTTCGACCCCGAGCGCCTCGAGCTCACCCTCGACGTCGTGCTCCACGACGAGGGGGCAGCGACCGACTGGGCACGGCGAGCCGACGTGGGCGACGAGGTCGCCATCTCGGGACCAGGGCGCAGCGAGACGCTCGACCCTGCAGCTCGATCGTTCCTCCTCGCGGGTGACGAGTCGGCGATCCCGGCGATCTCCCAACTGCTCGAATCGATCGAGCCCGACCGCACGATCGAGGTCCACATCGAGATCACTCACCCCGATGCTCGTTTCGAGCTGCCCAGGCACCCGAACGCCAGGATCACGTGGCACGACGCGGTTGCGGGAGCGGTACCCGGCAACTCGATCGCCGCGGTCGTGGAGGGACTCGACCCACTGCCCGACGCTGTCTGGGTCGCCGGCGAAGCCGCCGCAGTACAACGACTGCGTACTCATCTGTTCGACGAGCGCGGCCGCAACCGACAGAGCGTCACCGCACGCGGCTACTGGAAGCTGGGCCGCTCCGCCACCTGATCCGAGTACAGGCGACGAACGTCAGCCAGGTTGCGCACCGTCAAGTTCGAGAGCTCTCCTGCCGACACACGGGGGTGGGATCGATTGCGCGAGCAGCAACGCTGACGGGGCTGGTACTCCTGGCCGCTGGTTGCGCCGAGGGCTCCGAGTCGGCACGGGTCGAGATGTGCGTCGAGTCGACCAAGTTCGGGGTGACGGTCGGTGATGTCACGGCGGCCGAGATGTGGGACGCCGCGAGCCAGTCCGACGACGCTCTACGAGTCGCATGCAGCGACCTTGCCGCCAGCGATCCCGAACGGCTCACCACGATGGCAGCCGAATGGGAGGTGACCCTCCGAGCGATACGCGACTCCATGGCCGCGTCACCCACGGCCTCCGACCGACGGTGCGATCCGTCGTACCCGGCGATGTGCATCCGAATGGACGAACCCGACCTCGACTGCTCGAACGTCGGAGCGAGCGGCTTCCCAGTGGTGCCACCGGACCGGCACGGCTTCGACACCGACGGCGACGGGTTCGGTTGTGTGCCCGGAGCCGACGCGGGCTGACCACCGTCGGAGACACGAGCGCTCGAACCACTGCTCCGTCCCGGACCCCTTCGACGTACTACGTCATCCGACGTAGCCGCTACGGTTGCTCATGCGTTCGGTGCTCGACGATTCGGACGTTCGCGCCGTGCTCGATGCGACCGCAACCCTCGCATCCGAGACCGCACCCGGTATCGATGCTGTGCTGGAACTCGTGCGTTCTCTCATCGACTGCACGAGCGCCTCGTTCAACGACATGGCGCTCACCGTCGGCGACTTCCGGTACGTGATCGTCCCGCCCGATCACGAGGACCTCGCCGCTCGGCTCAAGCCCGTCTACGACCGCCTCGCTGCGTCGCAACACCCGCTCATCGGGGCGGCCCTGATCCAGCCCAACAGTGGGGCGCTCCGGTTCTGTGACGTTCCGGGGGGCGACACGTTCACCGAAACCGAGTTCTACAACGAGTTCTTCGTGCCCTTCGGGCTCCGGTACCAGATGGTGATCCAACTTCCCGCGCCGCCCGATGTGATCGTCGGGTACGCCCTCAATCGGAGCGCCGACAAGGGTGAATTCAGCGACCGCGACGTCTCGATACTCAACGCGCTCGGCCCACACCTCGCGATGCATCACCGTCACATCGTCGACGCCGAACGCACCAGAGCGATGGCCGCCGGGGCCGATCGTCACGGCGGCTGGACTGTGATGACCGTGCGAGCCGACGGCACCATCGATGCCTCGTCGTCAAGTGCTGCGTCCGCATCGTTCGCTGGCGACGGTCGCGTGCCCGACGACGTCATCGCACTCCTGCCGACATCGCACGATCTCGAGCGCGAGTCGACCAGCTGCGAAGTCACCGTCGGCGACACCCACTGGCGCTGTGTCATCCATCCCGTGCCGGTCGGCCCGACCGTGCTCCTCGTGCGTCCCATGGGCAGCGAGGCCGCCGAGGCGGTCCAGCTGATCGACGTGGGTCTGACCCCACGACAGACCGACGTGGCGCTCGAACTCGCTCGAACCGGCGGCACCAACGCGCAGCTGGCTCGTTCGATGGGAATCTCCGAAGGCACCGTGAAGAAGCACCTCGAGGCAGTGTTCCGCACGCTCGGTGTCGACACCCGAGCCGGTGCGATTGTGGCCCTCCGCTCGGCGACGGGCTTCGACGACGCCGGCTAGTGCCCGGACCGTGCGAGGGTCTGCACGCTGGTGCGATGAGTTTCGGCGCAGCCTGTGTGCGCTGGAACTCATCGGTGAGGGTCTGCACGCTGGTGCGATGAGTTTCGGCGCAGCCTGTCCGCGGTGAGACTCATCGCTGCGACGGGACGTTCGACGGCGACCCGAAGACGCCGGCTAGTTGTCGAACTCGAGATCGAGTGCGTTGTGGACCGCCATATTGTCCTCGCCACGCAGACCGAGCCGCTTGCGCAGCGCGCCCAATTGATCGAGATCGTCACCCTCGATCGACAAGGTGTGGAGCACGTCACTGTTCTCGCGAATCCTGATGTCGGTCGCCTCGGCTCGGAGATCGCCGATCCGGTATCGGCGACGTTCTTTCGTGACGAAGACGGCGCGTACGCCTGCGTCACCATCGAGCGCTGCGATCTCCTCGACGAGGTCGTACTCCTCACCTCGCTGCGGCCGATCGAGCCCGAGTTGTTCGAAGATGATGTCGAACGGCGACGGCGTCGAGTCGGCCGTGCGGTGGCGATCCGACGTCCACTGCTCGAATCCCTTGCGCTCGGCCACCAACTGTTTGATCTTCAGCGTGTTGCCCCGGATCTTGGCGTTCCAGCAAGAGTCATCGACGAGCAGGTAGCAGTCGTTGACCGTTTCCGTCGCCTGCTCGGTGGCGATCTTGGCGAGCAGCTTGCGAGCCTTCACATGCTTGCCCCAGACGCGGTGCTCGAAGCGGGCGCCAGTCGGATCGGAGATGAGCTGCTTCTTCGGCATGTGATGTCGACACGCACACGTCGTGCGCGAGTGGGGACATCAATCGTAGTGCCGACCCGACCGGTCCAGCGGGCACCTCGTTGACGCACGCAGTGCAGCACCCAAGTCGCTAGGACGTGGGCGTCGATGTCCTCGACGAGGAGACGTCCAGCCGGGCGTGGAGCCGTGCGCGGAGTTCGTCTGGGGGAATCTCCGCCCAGATGCGTCGCTGTCGCTGCCGGTGCACGACGACACCTGTTGCGCCGAGCACCGCGACCACACCGGCAACACCGAGGATCTTGGCCCATCTCACAACCATCTACGTTAGGACCTCGATGGCTGCATCGATGACCCTCGCCGCCGCAGTTGATGCTGCGGCAACGGGTGACGTGTGGTTGTTCCGCGGACGCTCGGTCGCCGACCGCGTGATTCGGCTGTTCACGAACAGCCCGGTCAACCACGTCGGCATGGTGATCGCGATCGACGACCTGCCGCCGCTGATCTGGCACGCCGAATTGGGCGCCAGCATGCCGAACGTGTGGACGGCCGAGCGTGCTCGCGGCGCCCAACTCCATCGCCTCGACCGAGCCGTGAGCGTGTGGACGCACCGGTACGGCCAGCAGCCATGGTTCCGCCAGATCGACATCGATGTGAACACCGAGATGGAGAACCAGGCGCTCTCGGTCGTGGCCGAGTACAGCGGCCGGGGCTTCCCGAGCACGAGAACCCTGGCGCGGCACTGGCTCTCCGGACGTCTCCGTCGTCAGGTCTCGCTCACCGACGTGTACTGCGCTGAACTCGTCGCGGTGACCTATGAACGGATGGGGCTCCTCGGGTCTGATCGACCGGCCAACTGGTACGACCCCGGCACGTTCTGGAGCGGCGATCGTTTGAAACTCGTGGGCGCCGAACTCGGCCCGGAGGTCCGCGTCACCGACGTGCCGCCCGTCGACGACCGTTGGCGCGACGGCTGAGTGCGGCGGCTCATCAGCGCCGGAATCAGTACGACCGTGGCAGACCGAGCACCTGCTGCGCGATGTAATTGCAGGTCATCTCCTGGCTGACGGGGGCAAGTCGCTGCAGCCGAGCCTCGCGCCAGTACCGCTCGACGTGGTACTCCGATGCGTAGCCGAGGCCCCCGTGGGTCTGGAGCGCCTGATCGGCGGCGAAATAGCTGGCCTCGGCTGCGAGGTACTTCGCCGTGTTGGCCTGCTCACCACACTCGAGGCCCTGGTCGTAGCGCCACGCCGCCTCGCGCCACATCAAACCAGCTGCGTTGAGCTGCATGTGTGCCTGCGCGAGTGGGTGGGCGATCGCTTGATTGGCGCCGATCGGACGATCGAACACCACCCGCTCCTTGGCGTAGCCGACCGCGCGCCGCAAGGCAGCCTCGCCGATCCCGCAGGCCATCGCAGCGAGCAGCACACGTTCAGGGTTGAGACCGTGGAGGATCTGCTGGAACCCGCGACCGCGTTCGCCGACCAACCGCCAGCCCTCCACCGGCAGATCGTCGTAGGCGACCTCGCACGACGCGACGGCGTTGCGGCCGAGTTTCGGAATCGCCCTGATGTCACAGTACTCCGGGTCGAGGTCGACGAGGAACAGACTCAACCCGTCGAATCGCCGCTGGGGGTCGTCAGGATCCGGGTCGTCGGTGCGGGCGAGCAGCAGGCACACCTCGGACTCGAGGGCCTTCGACGTCCAGATCTTGCGCCCCCGAACCACGAAACCGCCAGCACCATCGTCGATCGCTCGGGTGCTGATGCGCGACGTATCGGTTCCGGCGTCGGGCTCGGTCACGCCGAACGCGATGTGGAGGTCGCCCGCGGCGGCCCGCGGCAGGAAGGTCTCCTTCAGTCGCTCGCTCCCGAACTTCACCACGGGGTTCAGCCCGAACATCGTGAGGTGCAATGCCGACGATCCGTTCATCGCTGCGCCCGAGGCGGCTACGCGGTTGAGCACGATCGCACACTCGCTGATCCCTCGCCCACCCCCGCCGAATTGCTCAGGGATCGCAACCCCGAGCCACCCTCCAGCGACCATCGCCGAATAGAACGCCCAGGGGAACTCGTGGCGTTGATCGCGTTCGGCCCAGTACGTGTCGTCGAAGTCGGCGCAGACCTGGTCGACCGCATCGGCAATCGCCAGGTGGTCGTCGTCGAGGCTGAAGTCCATGTCGTGCAGTCTGGCCGTCAGCGCCGGGTGAGCCGCTTCGGCAGTGGGGTGACGACGTACCCCCGGGGCAACTCCTCCGACGAGTCGATGACGCTGTAGCGGGTGAGCCGCTGTGCGTGCTCGGACAGGTTGCGGTGGTCGGCATGGGTGATGCCGGGAATCATCGGCTCGCGGAACCACGGGGCGTAGAACTCGAGATTCGGAATCGCCCGCAGATCATCGGACAGATTGGGAGTGCCGCCATGCCAGGCGCGCACGTCGCGGATCTGAACCGAGCCGGCGGTCGCCGGGCAGACGGTGCTCAGCCGCATCCATTCGGGCTCGTCGTCCAGGGTGGGGATCGGTGCACGCGAGTGCTGGGTACCCGGTATCTGCCGAGTGGGCCCGTTGAGGGCGGTCTGGTCGTCGGGCAAGAAGTTGACGGCGACGTACGGGCAGGGCAGGTCACGCACCGTCAGCGATCCGCGGGGGTCGTGGAACGAACTGAACGGCGTCCGCTCGGAGCTCGACCAGTCGCCGATGTCGGAGTGCAGTGGCTGGTACTCGGTCGCTCCGGGGAGACAGAAGTCGCCGCTCGCCGCCCGGAGCAGATAGTCAGACGACTCGAAGATCGCACTGACGATCGGGGTGACGGTCGGAAGGTCGACGAGCATCTGCCACTCGGGCCGGTGGAGCATGCTGCCGCGTCACACTCGAGCCACCGAACGAGTAGCGATGGGATCCTCGGTTCCCGTTGCGCTCGGCGTCGAGGGCCACGATGTCGGCGGCGACGGACCGCACACCGGCTCGGAGGAAGCCCACCTGTTCGGCATCGAGCGCGTCGCGCACCACGACGAAGCCGTCGCGCCGGAAGATGCGAACCGCACGGTCGATCTCGCTCGGCTCGCATGTCTCGAGTCCCGTGATGCCGTTGTGCAGCGCGAGATGGTCACGCTGCACGGCGAGGTCAGGCACATCGCGATCGCGATCCTGCCAACCGAGTTCGCCGAAGTCGACCGACGTCGATGCCATGCCCGATGTTCACCGGCGGTCACGGTCAGCGTCGAAGCGGACGGCTCAGGAATTCGGTCCGGCATCGATCGTGTCGAGGAACTCGATCGTCGCGTCGGCGATCTCCGCTTGGGCGTCGCCACGAGAGATCGTGGGCGTCCCATCGCCAGCCTGTGGCCCGTAGTCGCCGAAGAACGAATGGATGCCGCCGACGATGCGGACGAACTGCGCTGTTGACGGGAGCTCGGCGACCGACTCGTCGATGTCCGCAGTGTCTGCCAGACCGTCCGCGGTTCCCGACACCGACAACACCTGCAGGCCCGACCGATCGGACATGTCGTTGACCGGGTACGCGGCATACAGCAGGAGGCCGACGAGTTCGTCACGGTCCGTTTCGGCGTAGCGAGCAGCCATCGCACCACCCAACGAGTGACCACCGACCACCCATCGATCGACGTCATCGGTGTCGCCCACCACCGCGTCAGCGGCGTTGCCTTCGAGGATCGCGAGGTTGAACGGCTGTTTGTGGATCACGACCGGATAGCCGGCTTCGGCAATCGGGCGAAGCACGTGGGCGTAGGCCCGCGGGTCGACCTTCGCGCCGGGGTAGAACGCCAGCCCGGTGGAGCGCGGCGACTCGGGTTCGAGGCGAATCATCGTGGCTGACTCGTCGACGCGGACTCCCGCACCGTCGTTCAGCGCATCGATCGCCACCGGCTCGGCCGAGAGCGGCTTGGTGTACACGATCACGAACACCAGGCTCGCCGTGCCGAGCACGAGCCCACCACGGGCAAGCCACCGCACCCAGGTCGCTCGTCGTGGCGCCGGCGCAACGAGCAGCGACCAGGCAACGAGCACTCCGCCGCCGACGCCGGACAGCACCAGTGTGATCCACCCGATCGGATGTGATCCCCAGATCCCCTCCCAGGCGGTGATGAACGACCACACGACCACGATCATGATCACCGCTCCAGCGATCAAGGGCCACCAGCGAGGAGGTCGAGCCGTGCGATCGTTCACAGCACCCCGACGATACGCCCGAGGCCGGGGCAGGTCCGACCCTGCCGGCGTTCAGTCTCGCGACTATCTTTCATGCGACACGACAAAGGGGAATCGCACATGGCGTATGGGGCCGAGCACGTGGACATGCCACCCGTCGAGAACTGGTTGACCGACTGGGACTGGCTCGACGATCAGTGGGGCGAGAACGCGATCGACATCTGGAACTCCGTTCGCGAACAGTGCCCGGTAGCAACGACCGAACGCTACGGACGCGCCTTCATGCCGGTCACGATGGAAGCGGTCGCCGCGGTCGCCAACGACACCGAGCACTTCTCGTCGATCTGGGTCAATGTCGGGCGCCCCGATGCACCTCGCCGGCCGGCGCCGCCGATCACCTCCGATCCGCCCGAACACCATGGTCACCGCCGGCTGCTGCTCCCAGCGTTCAGCCCCAAGAACGTCGCGCCGCTCGAGGAGGAGCTCCGCCAGTTCTGCCGGAAATTGATCGCCGACCTCGATGGCGCCGACAGCGCCGATGCCGCGTCGCAGTACTCCCAACACATCCCGGTGCACGGCATCTGCAAGCTCACCGGCCTCCCGGAGGAGGATGCCGATCTCTTCCGCGACTGGATCCACCGCAACTTCCAGTTGGGCCCGCGAGACAACGCCGTGCGTGTCGCCGTCGCGACCGAAATGAAGGAGTACGTCGACGCGCTGCTCAACGACCGTCTCGCCAACCCGAACGACGACATGTTGACGATGGTCGCGAACGCCGAAATCGATGGCGAGCCGGTCGACTGGGACCTCAAGGTCGGCTACATCAATCTGCTGATCATCGCCGGCATCGACACCACCTGGAGCGCCATCGGCTCGGGGCTGTGGCACTTCGGCCAGCACCACGACCAGGTCGAGCGCCTCGTCGCTGCCAACAACGACGAACTGCTGTGGAACACCGCCACCGAAGAGGTGCTGCGGTTCTACGCCCCGGTCACGATGGCCCGCAAGGTGGTCGGCGAGACCGAGGTCGCCGGATGCCCCGTGCATCCGGGCGACCAGATGCTGCTGACGTTCCCCGCCGCGAACCACGACCCGGCGGCGTTCGAGCATCCGGACGTGTTCGACATGGATCGGCTGAACAACCGCCACGTCGCATTCGGCCTCGGCATCCACCGCTGCGTCGGATCGAACCTGGCCCGCCTCGAGTGCACCGTGGCGTTCCAGGAATGGCTGCGGGCGTTCCCCGACTACGCACTCGACCCGACCAAGCCGACCACCTGGGCGAACGGTCAGATCCGTGGCCCACGAAACCTCCCGGTCCTGCTCAACCGGTGACCACCACGATCGACCTGCCGCCCCGAGATGTCTGACGGCCTCGACAGGCCGGTGGGTCGCGATGCGGTGAAGGCCGCCCTGATCGAGGCCACCACCGAGCTCATCCTCGAACAGGGGACCACGATGACGGTGCGCGACATCGCACGGCGCGCCGATGTCAATCACGGCCTCGTGCACACCTACTTCGGCAGCAAGGACGCGCTGCTCACCGAGGCGTTCGGAGCCGTCATCGCTCGTGCCGCCGCCGAAGTCGACCCAGCCGGGTTTCCCCCGGCCGACCTGGCCTTCCGTCGGGACGGCGAGGTTGCCAAGGCCATCGCCCGTGCGATGCTCGAGGTCGACGACGATCCGTTTCCCTCCCACCCGATCCTGCCCGGCTGGCGGGCGGCGCTCGGAGCGGAGCGACCCGACGCGACCGGCGCCGAACTCGACGAAGCGGTCATCGTCGCGACCACTCTCGGGCTCGGCTGGGCATTGTTCGCCGATCATCTCTGCGGAATCCTCGACATCGATGCCGAGGGGATCGATGCGATCGAGCAACGGGTACTGAGTCTGGTCGCCGAGGTGGGCGGGCTCCCGAGTTCGGATGCCCCGGTCTCCGCTGCAGGTCCACCACCCGATGAACATCGGGCGCGCGCAACGCGATAGCTGTTCCTCGTCTCGTCGGGGTGCGGCGACTGCTTCGACGTCAACGAGGTCATGCCGCCAGTTGTGTGGAACACAACGGGAGCGTGGAGAATGGGGCCGACATGTTCGTACTCCACCGTGCTGGCCGGTGGCTCGCCGGCCTTCTCGAATCGTTCGACGACGCCCTGGTCGCGCTCGACGACGACGTCGATGCCCTGCGCTCGGCTGCCGAACCTGAGTTGTCTGCGCCGCAGCGACTCAGCGTGTCGGGATGACACGGGGAATGGCGACGATCATCGCCCCAGCGACACCGACCGCAATCACCGAGTACCACCACGCTGCGTCCCAGAACACCTCGAGCAAGAAGAAGTTGCGCAGAAACGGCACGAGGAACACCACGACATAGCCCAGACCCATCGCAGCGACCAGGCCGAGTTTCCAGAGACGCAGCGGACGGCTGGCAACAGCGAGCACGACCAATCCGATCGCGAGGAGCGTGACCGTCGCCAACGTGCGGGCCTTGTCGAGATCGAGGTCGGCGACGTGGAGCGCCGCCTCGTATGCCGCCAGCGTCGCCGAGCCGGCGATCACCCCGGCCGGGATCGAGAAGCGCAGGACGCGCCGCAAGAATCCGGGTCGGATCAGGTCGACCTCGGGTGCGAGCGCGAGGAAGAACCCGGGGACGCCGATGCTGAACGTGCCGATCAGCGTGAGTTGTCGCGGGAGAAACGGGAACGGACTGTCCAGCAGCCCCACGGCAAACGTGAGCAGCACCGCATACGCAGCCTTGGTGACGAACAGGTTCGAGACCCGTTCAACGTTGTTGATCACCTTTCGGCCCTCGTTCACCACGGTCGGCAGGCTCGAGAACGCATCGTCGGTGAGCACCAGGTCGGCGACCGCCTTGGTGGCCTGGCTTCCCGAGCCCATCGAGATGCCGAGATCAGCGTCCTTCAATGCGAGCACGTCGTTCACGCCGTCACCGGTCATCGCGACCACGTGTCCGCGTGACTGCAATGCACGCACCATCGCTTGTTTCTGCTGCGGCTTGACCCTGCCGAAGACCGTTGCATCGTCCAACACGGCCGCGAGTTCGTCGATCTCGGTCGGGAGGTCGCGGGCGTCGACGGGCGCTCCCACGACGCCGAGGCCGGCCCGCTCTGCGATCGCGGCGACCGTGTCCTGGTTGTCGCCCGAGATCACCTTGAGCGTCACGTCCTGTTCGGCGAAGTACGCCAGGATCTCGGCGGCGTCGGGGCGAATCTCGTCTTCGAGTTCGACGATTGCGAGCGTCCGCGTTCCCACAGGCAGACGATCGCCGTCGGGCCCCTCGTCCGAGGTCACGACGGCGAGCAGCCGCTTGCCGCCGGCGCTCAGCCGCTCGACGAGTGCACGTGCCGGGTCATCGGCCGCCAGCAGGAAGTCGGGGGCACCGAGGAAGAACCAGCCGTGGTCGACGAACGACCCGGCTGACCACTTTCGTTCGCTGTCGAAGGGCTCGACCCGATCGACGGTCCACGACGACGCTGTTCCAACGGCCGCAGCAATCGCTGCCATCGAGGCGTTCGGGTCACGGTCGGAGGAGGCCAGAGCGACGAGAGCGTCGTGGACCTCGTCGTCGGTACGGCCCGCCGCCGTGTGGGCCGAGGCGAAGGAGATCTCCCCGGTCGTGATCGTGCCGGTCTTGTCGAGACAGAGCACATCCACTCGTGCGAGCACCTCGACCGTCGAGAGTTGCTTGGCCAGCGCGTTGCGGCGGGCCAATGCGATGACCCCCGCCATGAACGACAGGCTGGTGAGCAGTACCAAACCGTCCGGCACCATGGCCACCGCCGCAGCGACGGTGCCGAGCAGGGCGTCCTGCCAGTGGTCCTCGGCGCCGAGCAGGTTGACGAAGAGGAAGATCGAGGCGACCGGGATGATCACCGTGAGCCACCGCAGGATCGTGTCGATACCCCGGCGGAGTCGCGACTCGGCGGCGGTGAACTGCTTGGCCTCGGTGGCGAGGGTGCTGGCGTAGCTGTCGGCGCCAACGGCGACGGCGCGGATGCGACCGTTGCCGGCCACGACGAAACTTCCCGAGAGCACGTCGTCACCGACCTCCTTGGAGACCGGCAGGGATTCACCGGTGAGCATCGACTCGTCGAGTCGGAGCCCCGTGGCGTCGAGCGCGACACCATCGACAGCGACCTGCCCCCCGAGACGGAGTTCGACCACGTCGTCGAGCACGATTTCGTCGGAGGCGATGTCGAGGGGTTCGCCGTCTCGAATGACGGTCGCTCGAGGTTCGGTGATCACTTCGAGCCGCTCCAGTTCGCGGCGGGCGCGAACCTCCTGGACGACACCGATCACCGAGTTCGAGAGCACGACACCGACGAAGAGACCATCTCGGGGGTTGCCCGACACGAGCACGAGCACGAACAACGTCAGCATGATCGCGTTGACGACCGTGAAGACGTTGGCGGCCACGATCTGGCCGAGCGACCGCCCAGGCAGCTCGGGTGTGATGTTGACCTGTCCCGCAGCGACGCGGTCGGCGACCTCGCCCTCACGCAGCCCGAGCGTTCCCGCGGTGTCGACTCGCTGCTGGTCCATCTCGCAGCGCAGCGTAATGAAACGGACAGGTCCAACCCCTCCGTTTCATTTCGGTGCTTCACTGGAGATGTGCAGACAGCAGGATCCGCCGCCGACGAGTTGATCAGCCTACGTGCGCGAGTCGGTCATCGGGCGTGACGACGTGATCGACGGACCGTACGGGCCACGTCCGATCATCTACGCCGACTACACCGCATCGGGGCGGTCGCTGTCGTTCATCGAGGACTACATCCGCAGCGTCGTCCTCCCGCTGTACGCCAATACCCATACCGAATCGTCGGGCACCGGCCTGCAAACCACTCGAATGCGCGAGGAGGCCCGCGACATCATCGGGCGCTGCGTCGGCGCGACCCGCGACGAGCACGCCGTGGTGTTCTGCGGCAGCGGTGCCACCCACGCGATTGCCAAACTGATCGGCGTGCTCGGGCTGAAGGTCCCGTCCGTGCTCGACGATCGGTACCACGTCGCCGATTCGATCCCGGCCGACGAGCGGCCAGTGGTGTTCATCGGCCCGTACGAGCACCACTCCAACGAGCTGCCGTGGCGCGAGTCGATCGCCGACGTGGTGATCATCGACGAGGACGCCGACGGCCACGTGAGCCTCGAGCACCTCGAGCGCGAGTTGATCCGCCATGCAGACCGATCGACGCTCATCGGGTCGTTCTCTGCCGCGTCGAACGTCACCGGAATCATCACCGACACCGTCGCCGTCTCGACGTTGCTGCACGAACACGGTGCGCTGTCGCTGTGGGACTACGCGGCGGCGGCGCCGTACGTGCCGATCGACATGGGGTCGAGCGTGGATGGCACCGGAACTGCCAACCTCGCCTACAAAGACGCCGTGTTCATCTCGCCGCACAAGCTGATCGGTGGACCCGGGACCCCAGGGGTACTGGTGGCGCGCCGCGAGCTGTTCGCCAATCGCGTGCCCGACGTGCCGGGAGGAGGCACGGTGCGCTACGTGAGCACCGCAGAGCACGACTACCACCCCGAGATCGAACATCGGGAGGAGGCGGGTACGCCGGCGATCATCGAATCGATCCGGGCAGGGCTCGTGTTCCAACTGAAGGAAGCGGTCGGCCCCGAGGTGATCGAGGCGAAGGAGTCCGACTTCGTGCGGCGTGCGATCACCCGGTGGGAACAGCACCCGAACATCAATGTGCTCGGCAGCCACGAGGCCGACCGGCTGTCGATCGTCTCGTTCGTGATCCGCCACGGTGACCGGTTCCTGCATCACAACTACGTCGTCGCACTCCTCAACGACGTGTTCGGCATCCAGTCCCGCGGCGGCTGTTCGTGTGCGGGGCCGTACGGGCACCGGCTGCTCGGCATCGACCTCGACCATTCCCACGAATTCCAGCGTGAGATCAACCGCGGCTGTGAGGGCATCAAGCCCGGCTGGGTGCGCGTCAACTTCAACTACTTCATCGAGGACGAGACCTTCGACTACATCGTCGACGCCGTGACGATGATCGCCTCCCACGGGGCATCGCTGCTCAGCGAGTACGACTTCGAACCCGACAGTGGGCTGTGGCATCACCGACGTGGCACGCGTGGCCCGTCGATGAGCCTCGACGAGATCTCCTACACCACGGGCCGGATGCAGTTCGAGAACCGGCGTCGCAGCGAGCCCGTCGACCTCGCCCGTCACCTCGCCGCAGCCCACCAGTTGTTCCATGCCGCCAGCGACGACCACGCCGAACGCGCGGCGACGCCCGAGACCAACGCCGACTTCGAGACGCTCCGTTGGTTCCCCTACACCGCAGACGTCACCCGCTGACGGTCGACCGACACCCGATCGTCACGAAACCGTCATATTGGGTTAGGCTCGACCGCCATGTTGGGAATCCGATCGATCCGCGGCGCCGGAGCGCGAAGAACGCTCACGCTCCTCGCCCTGGCGATCTCGGTCGCCGTCGGATTCACCACGTTGCCACTCGCCGTCGCGAGCGCGCAGGACCCCGCTGCCGTCCGTGCTGCCCAAGAGATCCAAGCCGCTCGTGACCGCGCCGACGCCGCTGCACAGGCGATGTTCGATGCGGAGTCCAGACTCGACACGCTCGAACTCGGGATCGAGGCAGCGCAAGACGACCTCGCAGCGGTCGAATCCGAGGCCGCTTCGATGCGAAGCAGCCTGCAGCAGGACGCGCAGCGCAGCTTCGTCAATTCCGGCAGCTCGCTCCCGCTGCTGATCGATCTCGACCAGGCCAACGCCGGCATCACCGCCGATCATCAGGCATCGGTGGCACGGGGTGCGGCGTCGGTGGAACTCGACGACTTCGACGCCGTGATGAAGGACGTCCGAGCACAGCGTGCGGATCTGGAGCGCCAACGCGACGCCACCACGCAGGCCCGCCAGCAGTTCGAAGACCTCAAGGCAGCCGCAGAAGCCGAGGTCGTGAAGCTGGCCGAGATCGAGCAGCAGCGCCTGGCCGACGTCGCTGTGCAGCGAGAACTCGAACGTCAGCGCCAGGCCAAGCTCGCGCAGGAAGCCGCCGCTGCAGCCCAACAACGCCAGGCGTCGAACGCCGCTGCGGCAGCATCGAATCTCGCTGCTGCTCCCGCGGCGTCGTCGGGGAACTCGTCATCGGCCGGTTCCTCGAGGTCGACGAGCTCCCCGCAGGGAGCGACCTCACCGAGCTCCGGCACCAGCACCCGCACCCGCACCTGTTCCCGCCAGCCCGCCGCCGTCGAATGCCGGCAGCGGCATCGTGTGCCCGGTGGCCGGTCCGCGCGCCTTTGGCGACACGTGGGGTGCGAGCCGGTCCGGTGGTCGCAGCCACGAGGGCGTCGACATGATGTCGCCCGGCGGCACCCCCTTGGTCGCTGTCGAGTCGGGGTACGCCCAGTTCAAGACCACCCGACTCGGCGGCAACTCCGTGTGGGTGAACGGCAACAGCGGAACCCGGTACTTCTACGCCCACCTCAGCGCGTGGGAAGGGTCGAGTCGCAACGTGTCGCAGGGCGAAGTCATCGGCTACGTCGGCGCCACCGGCAACACCACCGCCAATCACCTCCACTTCGAGGTACACCCCGGCGGTGGCCGCGCCGTCAACCCGTACCCGTACGTTCGCGCCGTCTGCTGACCCCGAGCCGGCCCCTCCCATACCTGGTCCTCCCGGGAACCCCTGAGCGCTGCTGTGAGCGATACACGCAGTATGTGCGTACACCGCTCACCGGCTTGGATCACTTCTCTGGTCCTGTGAGCGATGAACGGTGTATGTGCGTGCATCGCTCACAACGCTGGAGAGGTTGGGCTCAGTCGGTGCGGTTGCGGGCGAGCGGGACGGAGCCGGTACCGATGAAGCGGCTGGTGTAGGTGGCGATGTTGCCGATGTAGTTCGCCCGCTCGTACGCCGCGGGATCGGCGGCAGCATGGCTCGCAACGGCACCGCGCATCTGGTTCACCGACTCGTAGTCGTGCTCGACCATCCAGTCGCGCAGCTGAGACTCGATCGTCGCGAGGTGTGCTGGACCGTGGTGCAGCAGCGACGACGTCGCCATCGCCACGTCGGCGCCGGCCAGGATCAGCTTCGCGGCGTCGAAGCCCGAGTGGACGCCGGTCGAGCCGGCGATCGACATCGTGAGGTGCTCACGCAGAATGCCGGTCCAGCGCAGCGGCAGACGCAGTTCCTCCGGTGTGCTGAGCGCGATGCGCGGCGCCAACTCGAGCGTCTCCAAGTCGAGGTCGGGCGAGTAGAACCGGTTGAACATCACCACACCTGCAGCGCCAGAACGCTGCAGGCCGACGACGAACGACGACACCGACGAGTAGAAGGGCGAGATCTTCACCGCAACGGGGACGTCGACCTCCTCCGCCACGAGCGCAACGAGTTCGAGGTGTTCGGCCTCCAACGCCGCCCCGTCGATGTCCGGATCGGCCGCAACGGTGTACAGGTTCAACTCCAACGCATCGGCGCCGGCGCCCTCGAGCAGGCGGGCGTATTTCACCCAGCCACCGATGTTGGCGCCGTTCAGGCTCGCGATCACCGGGATGTCGATCGCGACCTTCGCGTTCTCGATCAACTCCAGGTACGAATCGATCGCCGATCCGTAGTCGTCGATCTCGGGGAAGAACGAGGTCGCCTCGTTGAAGCTCTCCTGGTTGACGGTGTACAACCGGTCGATCTCGGACGTCTCGTGCTCGATCTGTTCTTCGAAGATCGATGGCAGCACGACCGCACCGGCTCCGGCGAGTTCGAGTTCGACGAGGCGGTCGATCTGCCCGGTGAGCGGCCCAGCCGACGCCACGAGCGGCGACCTCAGCGCCAAGCCGAGGTAGGTGGTGTGCAGATCAGGCATCGTCGGATCCTCCGTCGCTCGCTTCATCGATGATCTCCTCGTCGGACTCGTCCTCCAACAGCGCTCGGTTGGGTTCGGGCAACATCCGTTCCACTCCGGCGAGCTGCTCGTAGTAGTGCCAGCGTTCGTCGATGTCCTGCTGGGCGAGGTCGAGCAGTTCCGCCGAACGTCCGGGATCGGATCGTGCCAGCATCGAGAACCGGGCTTCCTTCAGTGCGAATTCCTTCAACGGGATGCTGGGTGCTGCCGAGTCGAGCTGGAACGGATGCTCGTGTTCGTCGGTGGTCGGCTTGTAGCGGTACAGCGGCCAGTAGCCGGACTTCACTGCGTCCTTCTGGTGCGACATCGAGGTCTCCATGTCGATGCCGTGGGCGATGCACGTCGAGTAGGCGATGATCAGCGACGGGCCGTCCCATGCGTCGGCTTCGGCCAGTGCCTTCACCGTCTGGATGTCGCTGCCACCGATCGCGATCTGGGCGACATAGACGTTGCCGTAGCGCCTGGCGATCGCGCCGAGGTCCTTCTTGCCCGTCGGTTTGCCACCCATGGCGAACTTGGCGACCGCACCGAGCGGTGTGGCCTTCGAGGCCTGCCCGCCGGTGTTCGAGTACACCTCGGTGTCGAGCACGAGCAGGTTGACATTGCGGCCGCTGCCGAGCACGTGGTCGACACCACCGAAGCCGATGTCGTACGCCCAGCCGTCGCCGCCGACGATCCACGTGCTCGTGCGCACCAGTTCGTCAGCGATCACGCTCAGGCGTCGCGCTTGGTCGGCGACGACCGGGTCGTTCGAGTCGACGAGTTCGTCGAGACGCTCACGCAGCACGGCCACTCGGGTGCGCTGCTCGACGACTCCGTGCTCGGTCGGGGTCGGGTCGGCGAGCAGGGCACTCGCCAGGTCGATGCCGACGTGATCGGCGAGCTCCTCGACCAGACGCCGGGCGTCGCGCTGGTGGTGTTCGATGCCGAGCCGCATCCCGTAGCCGAACTCCGCGTTGTCCTCGAACAGCGAGTTCGACCATGCCGGGCCCAGTCCGTTGCCGTCCTTGGCCCACGGCGTGGTCGGCAGGTTGCCGCCGTAGATCGACGAGCAGCCGGTGGCATTGGCCACGACGAGACGGTCGCCGAAGAGCTGGGTGAGCAACTTGAGGTACGGCGTCTCGCCACAGCCCGAGCAGGCACCGGAGAACTCGAAGAGCGGTAGCAGCAGCTGGGAGTTCTTCACCGAGTCGTGCGTGATCGACGCGCGGTCGAGTTCGGGGATCGACGTGAAGAAGTCCCACCGTTCGCGCTCGACCACACGATGCTCGGGCGCCGGCTGCATGTTGATCGCCTTGCGCTTCACCTGTGTCTTGTCCTTGGCGGGGCACACGTCGACGCAGATGCCACAGCCCGTGCAGTCGTCGGGGGCGACCTGGATCGTGAGCTGGTGTCCGTCGAGTTCGCGCGAGCGGAACTTCTTCGTGAGGAACCCCTCGGGAGCGCCGTCGAGCGCGTCGGGTTCGTAGGCCTTCATGCGGATCGTGGCATGCGGGCACACGACCGCGCACTTGCCGCAGTCGATGCACAGGTCGGGTTCCCAGATCGGGATCTCGATGGCGAGCTTCCGCTTCTCGTACTGGGTGGTGCCGGTCGGGTACGTGCCGTCGATCGGCATCGCCGAGACCGGCAGTCGGTCGCCCTGGTTGGCGATCATCGTCATGGTGACGCGCTCGATGAAGGCGGTCTCGGCGTTCTGTCGAGCGTCGTCCAAGATGTCGAGCGTCTCGTCGAGTTCGACACTCGGCGGCGTGCCCCCCGCCTGCACAGCCGGCACCGTCACCTGAGCCAACTCGGCAACGGCCCGATCGACGGCAGCCTCGTTGCGTTCCACGATCAGCCGGCCTCGGCGCCCGTAGGCAGCGCTGATCGACGCCTTGATGGCACCGATCGCCCGGTCGAGATCCATCACGTCGGTCAATGCGAAGAAGCACGGCTGCATGATCGTGTTGATGCGGCCCGGCATCTTCAGCTCGCGAGCGATGCGCGTGGCGTCGATCGTGAAGACACGCAGGTCGCGCTCGTGGATGCGGCGCTGGATGGTGGTTGGCAGGTGCTCCCACAACTCGTCGGCCGTGTACGGAGCATTGAGGAGGAACGTGCCACCTTGGCGGACGTCGGCGAGTACGTCGAAGCGGTCGAGCAGCCCGAACTGGTGGCAGGCGACCAGGTCGGCCTCCTGCACCAGGTAGGTCGAGCGGATCGGTTCCGGACCGAAACGCAGGTGCGACACCGTCATCGAGCCCGACTTCTTCGAGTCGTACACGAAGTACCCCTGCGCGTACAGGTCGGGTTCGTGGCCGATGATCTTCACCGAGGCCTTGTTCGCTCCGACCGTTCCGTCACTGCCGAGGGCGTAGAACACCGCCGACCGTCCGGGCTGATCGACCAGGAACGAGTCGTCGACGTCGAGACTCAAGTCGGTGACGTCGTCGACGATGCCGACGGTGAACCGGCGCTTCGGCGCGTCCAGCGTCAGTTCGTCGAACACCGCCTTGGCCATGGCCGGTGTGAACTCCTTCGAGCCGAGCCCGTAGCGACCACCGATCGCGCGAACTCCAGAGCGATCTGACTCGGCGATGGCGGTCACGACGTCTTGGAACAGTGGCTCGCCCACCGATCCCGGCTCCTTGCACCGGTCGAGCACCGCAATGGACCGCACGGAGTCGGGCAGCGCATGGAGCAGCGCATCGATCGGGAACGGGCGGAACAGGCGGATCGTGGCGAGACCGACCTTCTCACCGGCGGCGACCAGCTTGGCCACCGTTTCCCCGACCGCGCCGGCACCCGATCCCATGATCACGATCACGCGCTCGGCGTCCGGAGCACCTTCGTAGTCGACGAGGCCGTAGCGGCGTCCTGTGCGTACCTCGAGTTCGGCGAACACGTCGGCGACGATGCTCGGCACCGCGTCGTGGAACCGATTGCCGGCTTCGCGGGCCTGGAAGAACACGTCGGGGTTCTGCGCCGTGCCCCGCACGACCGGTGCGGTCGGTCGGAGCCGGCGAGCCTTGTGGGCTGCGATGTCGTCGTCGTTGACAAGCGAACGAAGGTCGTCGTCGCCGAGCAACTCGATGCGGTTGATCTCGTGAGAGGTGCGGAACCCATCGAAGAAGTGCAGGAACGGCACCCGCGCCCGCAACGTCGCAGCATGCGACACCGCGGCGAAGTCATGCGCCTCCTGCACCGAACTCGCGCACAACATGGCGAACCCGGTGGAACGGGCCGCCATCACGTCGCTGTGGTCGCCGAAGATCGACAGCGCATGGGTGGCGATCGCTCGTGCGGCGACGTGGATCACCGCCGGCGTGAGCTCGCCGGCGATCTTGTACATGTTCGGCAGCATCAACAGCAGCCCCTGCGACGCAGTGAACGTGGTGCCGAGCGCACCGGTCTGCAGCGCCCCGTGCAACGTTCCAGCGGCGCCGGCCTCCGACTGCAACTCGACCACCTCGGGTACCGCTCCCCACAGGTTCGTCGCTCCACCCGCCGACCAGGCGTCGGCGAGTTCTCCCATCGTTGACGCCGGCGTGATCGGATAGATCGCCACGACCTCCGACAGTGCGTAGGCGACTTTGGCAGCGGCCTCGTTGCCATCGATACAGGCGGTCGCCGACGGCGACGAGCCCGGGTCGGCTCCCACCGAGTCGGTGGTGGGGCGATCATCAGTTGCCGTCGTGCTCATGGATTCCATCCTTGCGTCCTCAACGGCACCCTGACGACCGCCCAAAGTCCCATCTCGCACGATCAACGCGTGTTCAACCCCGAAATGGCGCGGATCTGTGCCGCTGAGCGCAACGCTGACGTGATTTTTCGGGTCGGGGCAGGTCGGGTCGGGTCGGGGGGACGGCCGCCTCGCTCGGGAGGCTGGCTCACCAACGGCGTCAATCGTGGAGCATGTCGAGGAGTTCCCCGACGGTGTGCTGGCCTTCGAGCGGGTGTCGCAGTGGCGTCCGATCGATGATCTCGTAGTGGTTGCGACGGCCCACCTTCTCACGCCGCAGATACCCGGCGTGCTCGAGATCGTCGAGGATCCGTTGCACCGCACCGGGTGTGATCCCGACGACGTAGCTGAGGTCACGCTGGCGCAGATCAGGATCGCGGCTCAGCGCCACCATCACGTGGGCGTGATTCGTGAGGAACGTCCACGACGGAAGATCCGGTTTCGGCTCGATCAACGTCACATGCACATCATAGGTATTCGAAGACACCTGTTGCCCTGGGTTCTTTTCGGCACCACCCTGCACGCGTCGTTCAGCTCTGGTCGCCATCAGCACCTCCAACTTGCTCTCGGTCAGCCGCCTCGTCGTACTCGGCGAGTTCGCGCTCGGCGGCGGCCAACTCGTCAGTGCTCAAATGGTCCGACACCGTGGTTCGGTGCGTTGCCCGGAACAACAAGTGGGTACTTGCAGGCAGGGTGAGCAGCAGCGCGACGGCAACGATCGCCAACTCGGCGGCACCTTTGGCTCCCACCTCGATCCCGGCGCCGATGGCAACCAGGAGGAACGCGATCGGACTGGCTTTGCCGGCAGCGTGGAATCGTGCGTACGGGGTGGTGAACGTGAGCAGCCCGATGCCGGCGAGCAGCGCCACGAAGGCTCCGAGCAGAATGAACACCGAGGCGACGACGTTCATGGTCGACCCGTCGTTTCGATGAACCGGCTGAGCGCCACCGTCGCGGTGAACGCCACGATGGCGATCACCACGAGCACACCGATGTAGAGGGTGTTGCCGGTCTCGGCCACCCGGGTCCCGATGGCGCCCATCAACGCGACCAGTGCAGCGTCGAGCGAGATCACCCGGTCGGCCAGGGACGGGCCACGAACCAGGCGGATACCCGCCAGGATCCCGGCGAGCAGGAAGATGCCCACGGCGATGTCGGCGATCATGGTGACACCTCCTCGTTGACAGGCAAAGCTCGACAGGCGAGCTCGGCCAGGTGGCAGACGTGCTGCTCGATCTCCGATGCCTTCTCGGCGTGCAAGAGGTGCAGATACAAGCGGCCCGTGTCACCGTCGCTGTCGATCACGGCCGTGCCAGGTGTGACGGTGATCGCCACCACGAGCATCAAGAAGTGCGACCTCGACTCGAGGTTGGTGTCAACTGCGATGATGGCCTCGTCGGTGTAGTCGGTCGGGGTCAGGATCTCCCAGGCCACCTGCACCGTCGACACGACGAGGTCGACGGTGACGAGCCAGACGAAGTGCAGCAACGGGCCGATGCGTAGACCACCAGCACTGCGGTCGACCCCGGCGAACAGTGTTGCCGCAACGGCGACGAGGGTGCCCGACACGATGTTGGCCACCGACACCGAGCCCCAGAGCGCACACCACGCCACGACGAGCAACGCCACGGTCAGGAGGCGACGCACGGTCAGGAGCCCGCGCAGGCTGAGACCCAGCCGCGACACCCATGACGATCGCACGACAGCGGCACCCATCAGTCGACCGCCTCACCCAGCACATCGGTGATGTACGGCGTGCGTTCGAGCAGCTCCCCCGCGACCTGCTCACTCATTCGCCACAGTGGCCCGGCGAGAACGGCGATGACGATCGTTCCCGCCACGGCCAGGCCGGCGGCGGTCTGCATGATCGAGATCGAGCGACGACTCGACGCCGGAACCGCCGACGGTGTCACGTCGCCCCAGAACGCGCCGAGCCAGATCTTGGTCATCGACAGCAATGTCAGGATCGAACCCACCAACGACACCGCGACGATCACGTAGGCACCCGACGCCATGCCGGCGTCGACCAGCGCCAGCTTGGCGATGAAACCGGAGAACGGGGGCAGGCCGGCGAGGCTGAGCGCCGGGAGGGCGAACAGCACGGCAATCACCGGCTTGCTGGTGGCGAGACCACCGACCTTCTTCAGCGCGGAGGTGCCCTGATCGTCCTCGATGAGACCACCGGCGAGGAACATCACGGTCTTGACGGGGATCTGGTGGACGAGGAACAGCACGGCGCCGGCGACGCCGGCCACGGTGAACAACCCCAGTCCCATGATCATGTACCCGATCTGGCTGACGACGTGGAACGACAGGATGCGCTTGACGTCGTTCTGCGCCAAGGCGCCGGCCACGCCGACGATCATCGTGAACCCCGCGATCACGAGCAGCAGCGGGCCGAGTTCCTCGAGTTCCATCAGCGTGAAGAACCGGATGAGGACGTACACGCCGATCTTCGTGAGCAGCCCGGCGAACACCGCGGTGATGGTGGTCGGAGCAGTCGGGTAGCTGTCGGGAAGCCACGAGAACAGCGGGAAGATCGCCGCCTTCGTGCCGAACACGATCAGGAACCACAGCCCGATACCCACCTGAGTGGCAGCTGGCAGTTCCGGGATCCGCTCGGCGAGCAGCGCCATGTTGACGGTGCCGGTGGCGGAGTAGACGATGGCCACGCCGAACAGGAACAGCGTCGAGGCGAACAAGTTGATCACCACGTAGGTCATGCCGGAGCGCACCTGCGACTCGTGGCCCTGGTGGGTCAGCAACACATAGCTGGCGACGAGGATCAGCTCGAAGGCCACGAACAGGGTGAACAGGTCGCCGGTGAGGATCGCCAGGCTGACGCCACCGGCGAGCACCAGCAGGATCGGGCTGACCACCGTGGGGTCGGCGCCCGCTGGCGTCCGGCGCTGGCCGATGGCAAACAGTTCGACGACGAGGATCGTCGCCGAGGCCACGAGCAGGATCAGCGCTGCGAACAGATCGGCCACCAACACGATGCCGAGGTCGGGCGCCCAGTCGCCGACCCGCAGCACGATCGTCCCATTGCGGTCGACGTCGGCGAGCAACGCCGCGGACATTCCGGTCACCGCGGCCATCGTCGACACGGTGATCACATCGCGGACCTTCGCCATCCGACGCACACCGAGCACCAGCGCCGAGGCGAGCAGCGGCAACGCCACGCACAAACCGACCACGGCGCTCACGATTCGCGCTCCGGGTTGTCGTTGAGCGTCTCGAGTTCGCGGGTCTCGTCGAGTGCCGCTTCGCGAGCTTCCTCGGTGGTCGCGATGCGCCGGTCCTCGACGTCGTCCTCGACGAGGTCGTCTCCAGTCAGCATCTGTTGCCGGCGAGCGAGCGCCAACACGAACAGCGTGAGGCCGAACGAGATCACGATCGCCGTGAGCGACAACGCCTGTGGCAGCGGGTTGGACGTGTCCGACGCCGGCTCGCCGTCGACGATCGGTGGCGAGCCGGCGCGACCGCCCGCTGCCAGCAGTGCGAGCACTGCGGCGTGGCCGAGCAGCGCGAAGCCGAGCACGATCCGGCTCAACGAGCGCGACGTGACGAGGAAGGTGCCTGCCGCGACCAGTCCGGCCACCGCGAAGATCATCGCAATGCTCACGTGGTCGTCCCCTGGTCGTCGGACGGTGCGGCGTCGCCCGATCGGACGCTTGCTGGCGCGGGAGTCCGGCCGCGATCGACGAGCGACGCTGCGTCGAGACCATCGAGCAGCGCGATCACGAGACCCACCACGATCGCGACGACTCCGAGATCGAACAGCAGCGCCGAGCCGGACTTCACCGTGCCGAGCACCGGAACTTCCCAGGTGACCACGACTTGGTCGAGCAGCGGCTCACCCCACAGCAGGGGTGCGATCGCGACCAGTCCGGCGATCACTCCGCCGACCGACAGCCAGGCGGTGGCGTGTCGCGGTTGCTGGATTCCGGCGATCGTGCGCAGCACGATGATCGCTCCGAGCATCAGCCCGGCCGCGAACCCGCCGCCCGGCTGGTTGTGGCCGGCGAACAGCACGTAGGCGGCGACGACCAAGGCGATCGGCGTGACCGCGCGAACCGCCAGCGACACGATCGGCGACGTGCGTGCGATCACCGGACCACCTCATCGACGACGGTGGTCTCGACCGGGGCAGGACGCGGATCGGGTGGAGCAGCGGCGGTCCGTGTGGTCGGACGCGTCCGGCCCGCGCTTGGTGCTGAGGGTCAAGATCCCGACGGCCACCACCATCAGCACGATCACTTCGCCAAAGGTGTCGAGCGCTCGGGTGTCGGTCAGGATCACGTTGACGACGTTCTTGCCGCCACCGTCCGCCTGCGCCGTCTCGGCGAGTTCGCGCACGGGGGCATCCCCGACCGGGTTCCCGGCGCTTCCCGCCAACGCCACGGCTACGGCGGTTCCCATTGCGCCGGCGATCACGAGTCGGCCCGCAAGCCAGAGCCGGGTCGGCGTGGGGAACTTCGTGGCCAGGCGGCCGAGGCCGACGACGAATCCGACCACGATCACGGTCTCGACCAGGAGCTGGGTCAACACCAGATCCGGCGCGCCGTACGCAACGAACAGGCCGGCGACGCTGAATCCGACGCCGCCGAGGACCAATGCTGCGCCGAGCCGCGACGACACCCGGGTCGCCGAGATCGCTGCGGCGACGATCATCACCACGAGCACCGCCTCGGCTGGATTGTCCCACCAGTAGAGCGTGTCGGGGTCGATCTCGCCGACGAACGGCACGGCGGCGACGCAGACGACGAGCACGGTCGTCGCCAGGTACAACGGGAGAGAGCCGTGCTGCACACGACCCGCGATCTGGCGGGCGAGGCGACCGACGCCGTCGATCGTCCAGTCGACGTTGGCAGCGCCTCGAGCCGCCGGCCCGCTGGCAACGTATCGACGAGCGAGGAGGACACCGATGAGAAGACCGAATGCAACGATCACGAGCGAGGTGATGAATGCCTCGGTCAGTCCCGGCCAGCGCAGCAGCGAGTAGACCTCGGCCTTGGGAGCGACGGTGACTACAGCCGGCCTGACCACGCTGGTGACCCAACCGAGTGCCACGAAGCCGAGCACCGATGCGGCCGCCAGGATCGCCTCGGGTGCCGACATCGCCGGGCGACGCGGTGAGATCTCACGGTCGGGCATCGGCTCGGTCGAGCCGAACATGCCGATGAGCAGCCGGGTCGTGTACGCGACGGTCAGCACGGACCCGCCGATGATCAGCCCACCAACGATCCAGAACTCGGCACCCGACAGCCCGAGCGCCGCCTCGATGGCGGCCTCCTTGGTGGGGAATCCAAGCAGCGGTGGGATGCCGGCCATCGAGGCGCCGGAGATCACGGCCACCACGAACGTGATCGGCATCGCTCGCCGAAGACCCGACAAGTCGTTGATGTTGCGGGTGCCGGCGCGGACATCGACTTCGCCGACGACCATGAAGAGCGCTGCTTTGAAGATGGCGTGGGCGACCAGGATCGAGATGGCCGCAAACGTCGCTTTCGGTGTGCCGATCGCGAGCAGTGCGATCAGCAGGCCGAGCTGCGACACGGTGCCCCAGGCGAGAATGAGTTTGGCGTCGACGTGGCGCAGCGCGCCGACCGCTCCCCACACCATCGTGACGAGACCGAACGACAATCCGAGGGGCTTCCACACGTCGGTGTCCTGGAACGCCGGGGCGATGACCGCGACGAGAATCACACCCGCTTTGACCATGGTGGCGGAGTGCAGGTACGCGCTGACCGGGGTGGGCGCCGCCATGGCGCCGGGCAACCAGACGTGGAACGGGAACTGTGCCGACTTGGTCGCCGCTGCGACGAGGATCAGGATCGCTGCCGCGTTGGCGGTCGAGCCGGTGATCGGGGTGATCTCACTGAGACTGGCGGTGCCAGCGGCATCGACGAACAGCACGAAGCCCGCGAGGAGCGACAGGCCGCCAGCGGCCGTGATGACCAGCGCACGGCGCGCCGCGATGCGAGCAACCGGGTCGACATGCTTGAAGCCGACCAGGAGGAACGACGTGATCGAGGTGAGTTCCCAGAAGATGAACAGCGTCCAGACGGAATCGGCCCAGACGAGCCCGACCATGGCGGCCGAGAAGGCGAGGAGCGTGGCGGCGAAGCGGCCCATGCTCGCCGCACCGGCAGAGAAGTACCCGACGGCATAGACGCACACGAGCGCCCCGATGCCCGAGACCAGTGTGGAGAGCAGCGCTCCCATGGCGTCGACCCGGAACTCGATGGCCACGTCGAGGCCAGGCACCCATTGGAACCCGGCGGTGACGACGTCGGTCGATCCCAACCGTGTTGCGGACCACACGGCGGTGACCGCCATCGGCACTGCAGCCACCCAGAGTGATCGGCGCCCGAGGCGGCTTCCGAGAACCGCGAGAGCCACGACAACGACGGCGTGCAGGGCAAGCAGGAACCAGATCAACAGACCCGGATGATACGGCTCGATTTATTTGCATCCCAACATTGACCTTTTAAAAAGGGTGTTTTAAGATTGGTGCATGCCCAGTGACGACGCCTCCTCTCGTTCCCGTGTCTCGGCTGGCCAGCGCACGGGTACCCGCCGCCTCCGACGCGACCATCGGGTGCTGCTCACCGCAGCGGACGAACGATGGCTCGCCCAAGCCATCGAGGCCGGCCGAGCAGCCCGACAGCGCCTCGACGACGGAACCGCCGTCGACGGCGACCTCGAACTCGCCACCGAAGGCGAACGAGCACGGCACCACTTCATCGAGGCGAACGTTCGCCTCGTGCAGAGCATCGCCAACCGATTCAGCGTGCCCGTGCACCTCGATCGAGACGACATCGTGCAGGACGGCATGATCGGCCTCGAGAAGGCGGTCGAGAAGTTCGATTGGCGCCGCGGCTACAAGTTCTCGACCTATGCGACATGGTGGATCCGCCAGTCGATCCAGCGTGGACTCGAAGCGTCGGCCACCACGATCCGTATCCCGGGCCACCGGACACGCGAGCTCCGTACCGCCATCGCCGCAAGCACTGCGTCCGGCAACCGGATCGACGACGAACTGGCGATGATCGACATGCTCAGCCAGCTCGAGTCGATGGATCGCCCCATCGGGGACGGGCCGGACACCCTCGGCACGCTCGTTGCGAGCGACGACGAAGGACCGGACGACGCCGCCGTCCGACGTCTCGCCCGGGAGCAGATCGACGCACTCCTCGAGCACCTCGACGACACCAGCGCCTTCGCAGGTTCGCGGCCCGATTCGGGCTGCGCGGGCAGGAGCCGGCCACCTTTGCGGTGATCGCCGAGCAACTCGGTGTCACCCCACAAGCCGTGCGCCGACGGGTCGAGCGAGCGATCGCCAAACTCCGCACCCACGCAGAGCCCATCGCTGCCTGAGCGCTTGCCCACGGCTGGCGTCAGCCCAGGACTTCGTTGCGCAGTGGTTCGCCGCGAACGAAGCGCCCGAGGTTGTCGAGGAAGATCTCAGCGACCCGTGCCGTTGTCCCGTCGCTCGCGCCCGAGTTGTGCGGGCTGATGATCACGTTGGGGAGGTCCCACAACGCGCTGTCGGATGGGAGGGGCTCGGGATCGAAGACATCGAGGCCAGCGCCCGCGAGTCGGCGCGAGGCCAGCGCATCGGTGAGAGCTGCCTGGTCGACGAGTTCGCCACGACCGACATTGACGAACACGGTGTCGGCAGCCATCTCGGCAATCACGTCGGCGCTGATGATCCCGCGCGTCTCCGCGGCGAGCGGTAACGCCACGACCACCGCCTCGGCATCACGTACCGCCTCGCCGAGTTCGGACAAGGAACGCACCGGGCACGGCTCGTCGCCACGGGCGGAGCGGCGAACGATGACAGGTCGCATCCCGAACGCCGTGGCGAGCCGCACCACCTCGTGGCCGATCGGACCATAGCCCACCACGACCAGTCGCTGGCCCTCGAGGTCCCGGAACGGCGCCGGTGACCATTGATGCGCCGCCTGGGCTCGAAGCCAACCCGGCAGATCCCGGCTGAGGGCGAGCAGGTACAGCATCACCGTGCCGGCAATCGGTGGTGCGCTCGCTCCCGACGAGGTCGTCAGTCGTGCCCCACGTTCGAGAAACGTCGAGAACACGGGACTGTCGACGCCCGCCGACATCGAGTGGAACCACCGCAGGTTCGTGGTGGCGAGCGCCACCTTGAAGAACGAGCCGGCGCGCTCGGGCCAGGCGTCGTCGGAGAAGAAGACGATCGTGATGCGCTCGACGTCACCGGCCGAGACCTCTTCGCCCGGTCGGAGTACGACCACATCGAGATCCGGCGCGATCTCCGCAATCCGGTCGCCATACGTTTCGAGAACGGTGTCGGTACAGAACAGTGCCACGCCGTCCAGTCTCCCCCACCGACGGTGTGTCAACTGGGGTCAGACCCCAGTTGACACACATGGTCGTGGTCAGGCGATGAGTTCGTCGACGAACTCGGCGAAGACGTCGGCGTAGCGCATGGCGTCGGCCTCGGAGTGCATCACCGAGATCAGCCACTGCTCGTCGAGACCCGGCGGCAGCAGGATCCCGCGGTTGATGCCGTGCATCCACTGCGCGAATGCGAGATCGAAGTCGGTGGCCTTGTAGTCGCGGTAGTTGCGCACCGGATCCTTCGACCAGGTGATGCAACCCTTCGCACCGAACTGCACGGTGTGGGCCGGAAGACCAGCGTCATCGATGATCTTCTGGCACGCCTCGACCAATCGGGTGTTGAGCGCGATCGGCGTGATCGATCGCCTCAGGCGTGCAGGCTTCGGTGAGCGTCGCCTTCGCTGCGGCCATCACGAGCGGGTTGCCGTTGTAGGTGCCGAGGTGCAGCACCTCGCCGGTCGTGATCAATTCCATGTACTCGGCCTTGCCGCCGAATGCGCCGACGGGGAAGCCGCCGCCGATCGACTTGGCGAGCGTGATCAGGTCCGGCGTCACGCCGAGCTGCTTGGTCGCGCCACCGACACCAGCGGTGATGCCGGTCTTGACCTCATCGAAGATCAACAGCGTGCCGTACTTGTCGCAGATCTCGCGGACCGCTTCGAGATAGCCCGGGTCGGGCAGGCAGATCCCGATGTTCTCCATCACGGGCTCGACGATGAAGCAGGCGACCTCGCGGCTGGCGAGCGCACGCTCGAGCGCCGGCGCATCGTTGTACTGGATCACGATGACGTCGTCGATCGTGCCCTGCGTGATGCCGCCCGACTGCGGAATCGAGAATGGGGCGTCGGCAGGCCCGGCATCGGCGATGGCCGGCTTGTTGGAGATCATCACCTCGTCGTGGTGGCCGTGGTAGCCGCCTTCGACCTTGACGAGCTTCTCGCGCTTGGTGACGCCACGGGCGAGCCGGATCGCATCCATCGTCGCCTCGGTGCCCGAGTTGGTGGGCCGCCACATCGGGAAGCCGTACCGCTCGCCCAACAGCTCCGCGACCTCGGCGTCGAGTTCGCACGGGGTCACGTACAGGGTGCCGTCGTCGAGTTGCGCCTCGACGGCCTTGCGGACCGCCGGATGCATGTGACCGGCGAAGAGGGCGCCGAAGCCCATGTCGTAGTCGACGTACTCGTTGCCGTCGACGTCGATCATGTGCGAACCCGACGAGTGCTTGACAACGATCGGGTGTGGGTCGTACGCCTGGAAGCTGGAGGGGACGCCGGCAGGCAGGACTTTGCGTGCCCGCTCGGTCGCCGCCTGGGAACCCTTGGTTCGCTCCGCGTAGATCGCAAGCTCTCGCTCGGTGATTGCTTTCGCCCTGGCTACGAGCTCGGATGTGTTGATCGAGTCGGTCACGGACATTGGTTATCGGCTCCTGTTGGTGCGATCGGCGGACTGCCGACCGTGGCTCCAGGCTACGCCCTCCCCCCTCACAGCGCTTCCTGTTCACGATGCCCCCAGGCACGTTGCGGCCAGGGCGCGGCTTCGTCGGTTCAGCGGCGACATGGCAACAATGGAGGATCCACCACCGCGCTCGAGGAGACCAGATGAAGACCGCCGCCACCGAGATGCTGGGAATCGAGTTCCCGATCTTCGCGTTCAGCCACTGCCGCGACGTCGTCGCCGCCGTCTCGAAGGCCGGTGGCCTCGGTGTCCTCGGCGCCGTCGCACACTCACCCGAACAGCTCGAGATCGACCTGAAGTGGATCGAGGACGAGATCGGCGACCGGCCGTACGGCGTCGACCTGATCGTGCCGGCCAAGTACGCCGGCGACGAGGGGGGCGGCTACACGCTCGACGACATCCGGGCGCTGATCCCCGACACCCACCGCGAGTTCATCGACGACATCCTCCGTCGCTACGACGTCCCCGAGTTCCCGCCCGACGAGGAGCGCGGTGGTGGCCGATCGACCGGCGGACACGGCGGCATCGCCCCGTTCAGCGCCGCTGCAGCCGGACCGCAGCTCGAGATCTCGCTCGCCCACAAGACGGCCTTCGTCGCCAACGCACTCGGTCCGCCTCCGCAGTTCCTGATCGACCGGGTGAAGGAGGAGGGCCGTCTCATCGGGGCGCTCGCCGGGCGACCCGTACACGCGGAACGCCATCAAGCAGCCGGCGTCGACCTCATCATCGCCCAGGGATCCGAAGCCGGCGGCCACACCGGTGAGATCGGCTCGATGGTGCTGATCCCCGAGATCGTCGACGCTGTCGACATCCCGGTGCTCGGCGCCGGTGGTATCGGTCGTGGGCGCCAGATGGCCGCTGCGATGGCGCTCGGCGCGCAGGGTGTGTGGTGCGGGTCGGTGTGGTTGACCACCGACGAGGCCGAGACCCACCCGGTCGTGAAGCAGAAGTTCCTGGCCGCCACCTCCGCCGACACGATCCGGTCGCGTTCGATGACCGGCAAACCCGCCCGCATGTTGAAGACCGCCTGGACCGAGGAGTGGGAGCGGGCCGACACGCCCGACCCGCTCGGCATGCCGCTGCAGCCGATCCTCACCAACGAGGCCCAGGCACGGATCAACCGGGCCGCGCACACACACGGCTCGGGGGCGGAGAAGCTGGCGGGCTACTTCGTCGGCCAGATCGTCGGCACGATGAACCAGCCGAAGTCCGCCGGTCAGGTCGTGATGGACATGGTGACCGAGTTCATCGACGCCGTCGAGTCGCTGGCGACACAGCTCGAGTACTGAGCGCGCCACCCGCCGGCGCATCAACCACGTTTGCGTTGCGTTCTGCGTGGACCGGGCCACCGGAACCGCCACGCAAACGTGGTTGGGGCCTCACTTCGGGGCAAAGCGGGTGCCGGCGTCGAGGCGGATGGTGTCACCGTTCAACATCGGGTTCTCGATGATCGCGATCGCCAGTCGGCCGTACTCGTCCGGTCGGCCGAGGCGCTTGGGGAACGCTGCGTCCTTGGTGAGGTTGGCCGCTCGGTCCTCCGTGACACCGGCGGTCAGACCAGTGGCGAACAGGCTCGGTGCAATCGTGACGCACGCGGATGCCGAGCGAGCCGAAGTCGCGCGCCATCGTGAGCGTCATCCCGGCGATACCCGCCTTCGCTGCGGTGTAGGCGACTTGGCCGATCTGACCTTCGAACACGGCGATCGATGCCGTGTTGATCATCACCCCACGTTCGCCGTCCTCGTTCGGTTCGTTCTCGGCCATGTGGGCGGCGCACAACCGGTTGGTGTTGAACGTACCGATCAGGTTCAGGTCGATCACCGCGCGGAAGTCGTCGAGGTCGAACGGCCCGCTTCGACCGAGCGTGCGACCGGCCTTGCCGCCGCCCGCGGTGTTGACCGCGACATCCAGCCCGCCGAGCGACTCCACGGCCTCGTCGATCACGACGGCGATCCCCTCGAAGTCGAGCACGTTGGTCGGGTGCCAGGTGCCACCGAGCGACTCGGCAACCTCGGCGCCCGCGGACTCCTCCCGATCGAGGATCGCCACCGAGCCACCTCCAGCTGCGATCCGCTCGGCGGTCGCGCGGGCGAACCCCGATGCTCCGCCGATGATGATCGCCTTCAGTCCCTGGATCTCCATGTGGCTGTTCCCTTCTCGACGGTCTGGGCGCGCCGACCGTATCGAGCGAAGCCACGCCGATCGGCACCGGAGCCGGCCGCTGACTCCGAGCGCAACCCAATCCTGCGCCGCACGCTGGTCATGGCAGGGTGTGGGATGGACACGGTGTCTGCACGACCAGACCATGTCGGACTGGTGATCTTCGATTGCGACGGCGTGCTCGTCGACAGCGAACGTCTCACCGTCGGCGTCGAGGCGCGCATGCTCACCGAGATGGGCTGGCCGATCACGGTCGACGAGGTCGTCCGACGGTTCGTCGGCACGTCGAGTGACTCGATGTTGAAGGAGGTCGAACGCCACCTCGGCGCCGAGCTCACTGCGGAATTCGATCGTCGCTCGAGCGAGGAGATCATCGCTGCCTTCCGCGCCGAGCTCCAGCCCGTCGACGGGGTGCGTGACTTGGTCGAGTCGCTCCACCGCCGGGGCATCGCGACCTGTGTGGCGTCGAGCGGCAGTCACGCCAAGATGGATCTGACGCTCGGCCTCACCGCGCTGCAGCCGCTCTTCGACGGCCGGATCTACTCGGCCTCGGAGGTCGAACGGGGCAAGCCATGGCCGGACCTGTTCCTCCATGCGGCCCGAGCGATGGGCGAGGAACCCGAGCGGTGCGTCGTCGTCGAAGACAGCATCAACGGTGCCCGCGCGGCCGTCGCTGCTGGGATGACCTGCTTCGGGTTCGCGGGCGGCCTCACCCGTCGAGACGACCTGGCCGCGACCGGGGCGATCGTGTTCGACACGATGTCGAAGCTGCAGGGCCGGCTGCTCCGCGACCTATGACCCCGAGCGTGGCGTCGATCTAGTCGTAGAGACAGATCGCCCGCAGTTCGATGCTCGACCGTGCCGGATGACCGATCTCCACGTCGGGGTCCCGGAAGGCCGAATGGGGCGTGAACCAGCTCTCGCCACGCTCGACCCGTTCGGTGTCGTAGGTGCGGAACGCGACCACCTCGTCGGCCTGCAACTCGGGGAACGCGTACCACCGATACGGCGCCTCCTCGGTCGGGCCGAGCACCGCCAGTGCCTCGAAGTCGATGCCGGAGCCTGCGTAGTCGGTGACCGGAATGGGACGGGTGTCGGCGGGTGTCACGGTGCGGGCATCGCAGAAGCCGAGCGGGAAGTCCATCTTCGCCGGGCCGAGGTTCCTCCAGAACTGCAGGATCACGAGCCTCGATGCCGCCGCGACATCAGCCGCCGTCGCGCCGTTGCGTTGGAGCGCTCGCAGTGCACCCTCGCGTTCGGGCTGGTCGTAGGACCCGCGCACGAGGTCGTCGTAGCCGGCGGCGAAGTCGGAGTGCACGAACGAGATCGGGGCGAGGTCCTCGTGCTGGCGTGCGTGCTCGGGTCCACGCTTGATGTGATTCGAGACCAACGCCACATCGCACCCCGTCATGCGACGCGCCAGCTCCTCCATCTCCTGATGGTGCACGGCTGCGAGGTCGTCATCGTCCCAGCTCGCTGCGGCCGTCGTGTGCGACACGAGCTCGAAGCCACACTGCTCCCACCCCGGCAAGTCGGCCGTGCGACCGTCGAGCATGTCCACGTCGATCGGCTCGGCGATGAACTCGCCGCTGCGGGCCGCGAAGTTGAGCGTGGCTCGACAGAACACGTTGGCGGGAGCGAGCACCGAGTCGGCCATGTGGAAACGGTACGCGCGTGACCTCGCTGCAGTCGACCTGGCCGGGAGTGACGCGTTCATCCGCGGGCGGTGGACGCCATCGCCAGCCCAGCCGCCCAGCCCGGCGCGCGACCGCCGTCGGGAGGCTGGATGTCGTCGAGGGTGATCCCGACGCTCGCGAGCAACCACGACACGAGTGAGTTCGAGTTCCACATGTCGCCGGTGCCCGACTCGTCTCGGCCCCAGGTGGCCGTGGGGACCTCAGCCACCAGGTCGAGCACGCGTCGAGCAGTCGAGGCATCATCGCTGACCCGGTGTACACCGCCGATCGCCTCGGCGACATCGGGAATCGTGCCGCCCGTCCAGCTGCGCACCTCGTACCGGAACAGCCTCCACCGACCAAGCAGTCGAATCCCGACTGCACCTTCTGCCACGACGCCGCGCTCGCCCTGCGTGATCCACACCGGAGTCATCTCGATGGTGGTGGTGGCTCCGTCGACGTGTACCTCGAGCGCCGAGTGGAACAGGGGCTGACGGCGGCGGCGCCCCACGGTGGCGGCGATCGCCTCGTAGCACCGGCCGGACCAACGCACGAGCGCACCGCCGGCACCCGCCCCCAGCGGGATCCAGTAGAGGTCGACACCATCGGTCATCGCCAACCATTGTCGCGCCGACGGGCCTGTCAGCGGTCGTACCCCGGTGCAGGCTCGCTGAGCTTGAAGACGACGCCCTGGTCGTCTTCGCAGACCGCCTCGCGGCCCGAGTCGTAGGCGTTCAGCGCCACGACCGTTCCACCGGCGACCCGAACTCGTTCAACGGCATCATCGAAGTCGCGCACGGTGAACCACATCTGGATCTCGCCCGGTTCGGTGTTGCCGTAGGGGTTCTCGGTGGCTCGAAGACCGATCGGCATCTCGGTGTTCGTCACGTGACGCCCGCCGTGGTCCTGGTGCTGAAACTCCCAGCCGAGCACCGAGCCGTAGAACGCTGCGCCGCGTTCGACGTCGGCGGTCGTCAAGGTCATGTAATACGGCTCGGAGGGGGCTCGCCGGACGGCAACCTGTGCGGCGTCGTACACCGGCGTGCCGACATTCCATCGATGGCCGAACGGGTCGATGATCCACACGCTGCGCGAGCCGTGTGCCTCCTCGATCGGTCGCTGCACCGTCGCGCCACCCCTCGCCGCACGCTCGACGAACTGCTCGACGGCGGCGACCTGGATGACGATGCTGACCGACGTCTGCGACCCGTCGCGAGTGGGTGCAACCACACCAAATTGGGGAGCCTCGTCGCTGAGGTAGAAGACGGCACCCGCAACATCGAGTTCTGCGTGACCGACCCGCCCGTCCCACGGGATCACGTTGTCGACCGTGGCGCCGAAGAATTCGCGGTACCAGTCGAGTGCGGCGGTGGCGTCGTGGACGCAGAGGTAGGGCGTGATGACCTGGGTCATGGCGGTGCTCCTGTCGGTGTGCGGATCGGTGGTGGCGGATGTCGTGGATGCGTCGGCAGCAGTGCCGGCTCGCTTCGGGAGCTCGAGCGCGATCTCCTTCGACGTGGCTCCGAGCGCTCGTTGTACTCGGGCGCGGAGGCGGGCGGCGAAGATCGGATCGACCTGCTCGTCGGTGCTCGGGCTGAGCCCGTCGAAGGCGTCGCGGGGCTCGGTCATGACACACCTCCTTGCTGTTGTTCGTACACGGTCCGGAATCGGCGGCGGGCCCGCACGAGCAGCGTCTCGGTCGCGTCGACGGTCCGGCCGAGGTGCGCTGCCACGTCCGGCACGGCGAGGCCGTCGAAGTAGCGCAGGACCAGCGCCGACCGGTGGTGCGGTCCGAGCGCGTCCATCACGTCGCCGACGAGATGTTGGTCGATGACCGCATCCCACATCTCGTCGCCGTCCACGCTGAGCTGCAGCGCATCGGCGTCGTGGAGTGGTTCGGAACGCGGGCGTCGCGTGGCCCGGCGCCACTCGTCGAGCAGTTTGTGGCGAGCGATGCCGATCAACCAAGCGACCGTCACCTCGTCGACCCGTCCCCGCTCGATCTGTCCAACGGCGGCGAGGAACGTCTCGGCGGCCAAGTCCTCCGCCAAGACTCGATGGCCACACCGCGCCCGCAGATAGGCGTAGACCTCACGGAGGGCATGGTCGTAGATCGCCAGCAGCGTCGCGCCATGGTCGATCGTCGGTGTCCCCATCACCGACATCATCGTCCGCCACGCCCGAAGTCCGACACCCCCGTTGAGTGGCACTCACGTTTGCGTTGCACTCACGTTTGCGTGGCACTTCCGGCGACCCACCCCACCCGAACTGCAACACAAACGGGGATGGCGAGCAGGCACCTGCGTTTGTGCGCAACTTCCGGTGACCCGCCCCACCGGAACTGCAACGCAAACGTGGGTGGTCGGTGAGAGGTGATGGTGACTTCGGGCGCTCGACGGTGCTTTTCGGTCGGGGTTCGGGCAGCGTGGTGGATGTGAGTTCGCAACGAGTCGACATCGCCGTGATCGGTGCCGGGCCCGCCGGTGCGGCGACGGCTATCCAGGCCGCGAGATCCGGCGCCAACGTCGTGGTCTTCGAGAAGGGCGCGCACGGTCGCGACAAGGTGTGCGGTGACGGGCTCACCCCACGGGCGGTCGGCGCGTTGAACGAGTTGAAGATCCCGCTGGACGACGCCCACCACATCCGCGGGCTGCGGATGATCGCCGGGAAGCAGGTACGCGAACTCGACTGGCCGACCACCGACCGGTTCCCGAATCATGGTGCCGTGTGGCCGCGCCGACGACTCGATGCCGCACTGATGGACGCCGCCGTCGAAGCTGGCGCCGAGATCGTGTACGAGACCGAGGCGACCCCGGTCATCGGCGACGATGGTCGCGTGACCGGCGTCGAGGCGAATGGCCACCGGTTCGACGCCGACCTCACGGTGATCGCTGCTGGTGCGCAGGGTGCGGTCGCCCGCAAGCTGGGTGCCGACCGGGTGCCCGACGAGCCGTTCGGCCTCGCCATCCGCACCTACGCCGCCACTCCGCGCCACACCGACGTGCATCTCGAAGCGTGTCTGTCGCTCAAGGACGAGAACGGTGTCGCCATCCCCGGCTACGGGTGGATGTTCCCCGCCGGCGACGGCACCGTCAACATCGGTGTCGGCGCACTGTCGACGATGAAGGGCTTCAAGAAGCTCAACCTCAACACGTTGCTCGAGTCGTATCGCCATCTGGTCCAAGACGACTGGGATCTCGGCCCGAACCTCGAACGTCCACGGGCATGGCGCCTGCCGATGTCGACCCAGCGCCGCCATGGTGCCGGTTGGGTGGCGATCGGCGACGCTGCCGGTCTCGTCAACCCGATGAACGGCGAAGGCATCGACTACGGACTCGAATCCGGAATGCTCGCCGCCGACCTGTTCCTCGACGATCCGGCGACAGCGCCGGCACGCTACGACGAGCTCGTCGGTGAGCGCTTCGACGCCTTCCTGCGAACCGGCCGACGCTTCTCGTTCCTGATCGGCCACCCGTGGATCCTCAAGCCGGGGCTTCGGCTGTCGGTGAGCACCGATGCCATCGCCAACATCACGCTCGCCGTGATGGGCAACCTGGTCGACAACTCCACGCCCGGCGCGGCCGGACGCGTGCTGTCGCTCGCCGACAAGGCGCTCGGGCTCGCCGACCCGGTTCTCCGCAAGACCCGCGCCGCCGCCTGAGCGAGATCCGTTCCAGCGCCCTGCGGCATCGTGGCAGTCTGTTGCGATGAGCTTGCACGTGACCGCCATCACCTTCGACTGCGCCAACGCGCTGACCCTTGCCGAGTTCTGGTCGGCCGCCGTCGGCCGCCCGGTGGATCACGACGGCGAGATGGCCGCCAGCGAGTTCTTCGCCCGCATCCCGGGCGAGGGGTCCGATCCGATGATGATGTTCATCCAGGTGCCAGAAGGAAAGACGGTGAAGAACCGTGTGCACCTCGACATGAATGCGAGCGACCGCGTAGCAGAGGTCGAGCGATTGGTCGGGCTCGGCGCGATCGTCGTCCACGACAAGCACGAGTACGGCATGGTGTGGACGACGCTCGCCGACCCCGAGGGCAACGAGTTCTGCATCGCCAGCCACTGAGCGCACGCGGTGCCGGCCCTGCCCGCACCAGCCCGAACCTCCGTTGTGAGCGATACCCGCGCCCCGTGCGTGCATCGCTCACAACGTCGACGAGTTCAGTGTCCGATGCGCACTGACCGCGTCATGCAGCGAGGCTACGCAGGTGACCAGGTGCGAGACACCCGACGTCGAACTGTCACATCAGGCCCGGCACGGTGTGACAGTTCAGTCGATGTCCTGGTTGGCGAGTCGCCAGGAGGCGATGGCGAGCGCAGCAACGGCGACCGCGAACGGGACGATCACGGCCATCGCCAACGAGAAGTCGGCGAGGTCGAGGTCGGCTCCGGTGCGGTCGACGAGGATCGAGCGGGTGTACTTGCGCAGCGCGATCCGCGCGACCCCTGCACCTGCCTGGGCGATGAAGCCCTCCCAGATCAAGATGTAGGCGAGACCCCACACGATGAAGCGTTTCAGCCAGACGCCGAACAGCGTGAACACACACACATACGCGACGAGCCCGACGACGGTGGCGAGCAGCGTGCCGGCGACGATGCCATTGCCCGCTCCGGTGAGGACGGCTGCCACCACGATCGGGATGATCGTGATCGGAGCGGCCAGCGTGCCGGCGGCCAGCGCCGCGCCGACGACAATCGGCCATCGATCCATCGGACGGAGCCACAGGTACACGAGCGTCTTGTCATCGCGGAGATCGCCGACGGCCGCACCGGCGAACACCAGCGACACCACGGGAAGCACGAGTCCGAGACCGACGCTGGCGATCAGCCGAACGGAATCGTCGAGGGACAGCGTCGGCGCTCCCGAGCGCGAACCCCGAGATCGGCGCGACGAGCGCCAGCAACGTGAGCCCGATGATGCGCGAACGGCTGGTCAACTGTCGCAACACCACGCGGTACGACAGCGCAACCGCAGCGCCGGCGGCGACGTGACGCGCCGCCCGTTCGTTCAGCGAACCCGTCGTGCTCATCGACCCTCCACGAGGTAGCGGAACACCGATTCGAGGTCGTCGTCGAGTGGGGCGACCTCGGTGAGGCGCACGCCGAGTTCGACGCTCAACGCGGCGACCTGGCGGCCGAATGCGTCGACGTCGCGGGTGTCGACCATCACGTTGCGGTCGTCGATCGAGAGCCCACTGACCAGCCCGCGTTCGACGAGTGCGGTCGCCAGCTTCCGTGGGTCGGAGGCGGCGAGCCGAATGCGGTGCGCGCGGTCGTCCATCAACTCACGCAGGTCGCGGTAGTCGCCGCTCGCGACCAACCGACCCTGCGCGATCACCAGCACTCTCGACCCGATCTTCGCGACCTCGTCGAGCACGTGACTCGACACGAGCACGCACCGGCCCTCGTCGCCCAGGCGATGGAACAGCGAGATCATGTGGCGGCGCTGCACCGGGTCGAGACCGGTGAGCGGTTCGTCGAGGATCAGCACCTCGGGGTCGTTCACGAGCGCGGCAGCAACCTTCACTCGCTGGCGCATCCCCTTCGAGAACTGCCCAACCGGTTTGGTTCCGACCTCGGTGAGGTCGACGAGTTCGAGCGCATGGCGTGCCGCACCGTCCGGATCGACGACTGCGTGCGTTCGTGCGGCGAACTGGAGGAACTCGCTCGCGCTGAGATGATCGAACAGCGCGTCCTGCTGCGGCACGAGCGACACTCGCCCACGCACGTCGCGATCGGTGCGCGGGTTTGCACCGAGCACGTCGACGGTGCCACGCGATGGCGGGGTCAGGCCACACAGCATCCGGAACAGCGTCGACTTGCCGGCACCGTTCGGGCCGAGCAGCGCCGTGACTCCTTGGTCGATGCCGAAGCTGACGTCGCTGACGGCGACGACCGAGCCGAAGAACTTCGAGACGACGTTGACGGCGATCATGCCGTGCTGCATCGGCGGCACTGGCGGAGCGGCCGTGGTGTCGGGTGGGGGAAAGCCGCCCGACGGCGGGGGCGGCGCGCCCGTGTTCGGCGGGGGGAGCTGGGTCATCGGGCGATCACCAGCTTCGAGTACCGCCACCACACGATGGTGATGCCGCCAAACGTCCAGGCGAGATTGCTGGTGAGCACCGCCCAGGTTTCGAGTTCGGGGAAGTTGCCGGGGTCACCGAAGATGCGGAACACCAACTCGAACGGCATCGTGGAGATGTCGATCAGCCGCCAGTACGGCGACAGGTCGGCGCCTTCGACCAGGGCTGCCGCAAGGATCGGTGTGGCGAACAGCAACAACACGATGCCGATCGCCGCAAACGCCCGCCGGTCGGTGAGGCTCGACGCCGCCATCGACACCGCGGCCAGCGCTGCAGAGATCGCGATCCCGGACAGCACGATCCGACCGAGGGTGAGCAGCCATCCGCCGAGACCGTCGGGCCCCGAGTTCTCGACCGAGTAGCCGATCAGCATCAGGACCGGCGGCAGGAGGGTGACCAGGCCGAGCATGGCGGCGACCGCCACCGCCTTGGCGACCAGGTAGGTGCGTCGATCGAGCGGGGTCGACAGGTACATGGCCAGCATCCCGTTGCGGCGGTCGGACACGAGTACCTCGGGGGCGACGAGCGCGGTGAACAGCACGATGGCGAGGATGATGAAGCCGTAGTAGCCGGGGTAGTCGGCGACCTCTTCGGGCTCCAGGATGTCGCCGGGAATCAGTACCGCGATGCCGATGAACACCACGGCGGGCAGGTAGGCGATCACGACGGCGATCACCGGGAAGATCTTGTTGCGGGCGGGACGGCCGAGGCCGAGGGTCGAGCGAATGCTCTCCCAACTCACGCTGCGGATCGCGCCGGGCACGCCCGAACGACGCCCCTCGTACCGTTGGAAGCCGCGCTCGACGATCTGCGCGTCACCGCGCGCCGGCACGTTCACGACGTCCCCGGATCGACCGTTGCTTCGTCGTTGGCAAAGATGTCGTCGAGCGTGCGACGGTGATGGCCGAGGCGACGGATCCTCGCCCCGGCGTCGGCGACGCTGCGAGCAGCGAGGTCGAACAGCTCGTCGTCACTCAGCCCGACCACCGACAACATCGCACCATTGCGGCGAACGCCTGCGCCGGCAGCGACCAGCCGTTCGGCCACGTCGTCGACCGACCGTGGACGATCGGCGATCTCCACGAGTTCCAACTCGATGCCCCCTGATGCACCGGAGAGTTCGGCCATCGATCCCTGAGCGATCAGTTTCCCCTCGGCCAACGCGACGACGTGATCGCAGACCCGCTCGACTTCCTCGAGCACGTGCGACGACAGCATCACGTCGATACCGAAGTTGCGGTTGACCTGCACGATGATGTTCAGCATCTCGTCGCGCTGCACCGGGTCGAGCCCGTCGGTCGGTTCGTCGAGCACGATCAGGCGCGGGTCGGCGGCGATCGCCTGGGCGAGCTTCACCCGCTGGCGCTGACCGGTCGACATCGTGCCGAGCGCCCGGAACCGTTCCTCGCCCAGCCCGACGAGGTACAACGAGTCGCTGGCCCGGCTGCGTGCCTCGTCGCGAGGAAGGCCCTTCACCTCGGCGAGATGTCGCACGAAGTCGTAGGCACGGAGATCGTCGGGAAAGACGTTGCGCTCGGGTCCGTAGCCGATCTGTGCACGCAGTTCGGGACCCTTGTGGGCGGGATCGAGTCCGAGCACGTTGATCGAACCTGCCGTCGGTGCCAGCAAGCCCAGCACCAGCGAGATCAGCGTGGTCTTCCCCGCGCCGTTCGCTCCGACCAAACCCGTGACCCCACTCGGGATCGACACGTCGAGCGAATCGAGCGCCCGGGTCGACGGGAACTGCATGACGAGCCCACTGGTCTCGATGATGGCCGACACGCAGTCGAGTCTGTCAGCTCAGGGACGTCTCCCCGATCACGTTCGGAAAACGTCACCCTCCGTGTCGGAGCCGCCGGATTGCTCAGCTGGCCGGGACGTAGCCGTTCACGTCGATCACCACATCAGTCGCCGCCGAGCTGAACACACACACCTTCCCGCCAACACCCACCTTCGCCAACACCGAGTTCGGCACCACATCACCCGCCACGAAATTCAAATTCGACGCCAACGGACGACCACCACCACACGGAAACACCGTCACGAACCCCGCCGACACCGGCGACACCACCGTCACGTTCAACATCACCGCCAACGCATCACCCGGCACACCCCCACGACCAGCCACCTTCAACTCGAACGTCGAACCCGCCCGCAAACGCCCACCACCCTGCGCCACCCCATCCACCGTCCGCTCCAACGGACCAACACGAGACTCCAACAACCGCCCCGGAACCAACGGCACCAACGACCCACCAACCGGGACGTAACCGTTCACGTCGATCACCACATCAGTCGCCGCCGAGCTGAACACACACACCTTCCCGCCAACACCCACCTTCGCCAACACCGAGTTCGGCACCACATCACCCGCCACGAAATTCAAATTCGACGCCAACGGACGACCACCACCACACGGAAACACCGTCACGAACCCCGCCGACACCGGCGACACCACCGTCACGTTCAACATCACCGCCAACGCATCACCCGGCACACCCCCACGACCAGCCACCTTCAACTCGAACGTCGAACCCGCCCGCAAACGCCCACCACCCTGCGCCACCCCATCCACCGTCCGCTCCAACGGACCAACACGAGACTCCAACAACCGCCCCGGAACCAACGGCACCAACGACCCACCAACCGGGACGTAACCGTTCACGTCGATCACCACATCAGTCGCCGCCGAGCTGAACACACACACCTTCCCGCCAACACCCACCTTCGCCAACACCGAGTTCGGCACCACATCACCCGCCACGAAATTCAAATTCGACGCCAACGGACGACCACCACCACACGGAAACACCGTCACGAACCCCGCCGACACCGGCGACACCACCGTCACGTTCAACATCACCGCCAACGCATCACCCGGCACACCCCCACGACCAGCCACCTTCAACTCGAACGTCGAACCCGCCCGCAAACGCCCACCACCCTGCGCCACCCCATCCACCGTCCGCTCCAACGGACCAACACGAGACTCCAACAACCGCCCCGGAACCAACGGCACCAACGACCCACCAACCGGCGAGGGCGGAGGCGGCGTGGCGGTGGCGGTGTCGGCGGCTCGAACACGGGGCCGAGGGCGTAGATGTTGCGCGAGCGGACTCCGGCGATCAGGTTGTCGGCGTCGGACTGGAACACGACGGTGCGGCCGTCAGCGGTGAGACGCACCCACTCGGCCATCTGGTTCGGAATCTCACCGTTCACGCCCGACACGATCGGTCCGCTGGAGCCAGTCGTGCGATCGACCAGAATCGGCTGGCGACCGAGGTACGGATCGCCCGCGTCCGTCGGTGCAAGCCCGAGGTAGACGACCCGGGTTCCGTCACCGCTGATCGATGCGGTGAAGTCGGAACCCCGGCCGGCGATCAACTGCGTGGTCGCCGTCCGACGATCTCGAACGTAGAGGTTCCACTCTTCCTGGATCGGGTTCGTGACGATGTTCGTCGCTCTCGAGTAGAACAACACGTGCTGCCCATCAGCGGACAGGCTCGGCAGGGAGGAGTTGGCGTCGGCGTCGCTGCCGCCAGGCGCAATGTCGATCTGCTCATAGGCACCGCTGACCCGGTCGACGACATAGGACCGCTCCACGCAGTTCGGCTCGCAGTTGCCGAGATGAGACTGGAAGGCAACGACTTGACCATCGGCGGAGATCGACGGGTTGGTCGACCGCCTGTCGAGCCCGGGGAGCGCATCATCGACGACCTCGCTGGTCCCCGTCATTGTGTCGAGCACGACGACACGGCTGCGGACGTTCGGGTACTCGTCCTCGTACGGGGCGACGCTGAGCAGCAGATAGCGCCCGTCATGGCTCGAGCCGACGAGGTGCTGACGAGCATCGACACCGAAATCGGTGGTCGTGAGCCGTCGAACGCTGTTGGACGAGAGGTCGTACCGGTAGATCTGCGGGCTCTCGAACGGAGACGCCAAGCCGAAGATGTCACCCGCCTGCAACAGCACGGCCGAGCCATCCGGAACGAGAATCGCCGGCGAGTCGGTCCTCCCGGGGAGCAGTGTCCGTCGACCAGTCGAGCGGTCGAGCACTCGCCAGCGATAATCGAACGTGCTGCTCATCAAGACGACGCGGCCGTCGGCGCTCAGGCTCGCCGCATCAGGCGATAAGAACCACTCGCTGAGGCTCACCAGCCGCTGGTCGAGGGCGTCGGCGGTGCGTTGGTCACCACCGACCCACATCGCAGACGCGGAGAGAACGAGAGCGACCGCCACCATCACGCTCGCACGAAACCCGCCGGTCACCAGGCGATCGTAGCGGCCCTCGGATCCAACAACGCGCCGACTACGGTCGCGTCATGAGCGTCGTCCACCTCCCCGCCAGCGCCAGCGTCGAGGAGATCCACGAGGTGCTCCATTGCGACGCCGCCCTGATCATCGACGATCTGGCGAGCACCGAACAGATCGATGCCGTCATCGCCGAGATGACCCCGTTCATCGAGGCGACGCCGCCCGGGAGCGACGACTTCTCGGGACGCAACACGAAGCGCACCGGGGCCCTCATCGCACGTTCCCCGTCGAGCCATCAGCTCATCCAACATCCGACGATCCTCGGCGTGACCGAGAAGTTGCTCCACCGGGCGCAGAGCTTCCAGCTGCATCTCACGCAGGTGATCTCGATCGGGCCCGACTCACCTGGTCAGTCGATCCACCGAGACCAGTGGGCATTCGACTTCTTCGAGTTCCCGAGCGACTACGACGTGCAGTGCAACACGATCTGGGCACTCACCGACTTCACCGAGGAGAACGGCGCGACGAGATTGATGCCCGGCAGCCAGCACCTCCCGAACGAACACACCCACACCGTCGACGAGACGGTGCCCGCCGAGATGTCGAAGGGGTCGTGCCTGCTCTACACCGGCAAGGTGTACCACGGCGGCGGGGCCAACACCTCCGACGAGACCCGCATGGGACTCAACATCACCTACGACGTCGGCTGGCTGCGCCAGGAGGAGAACCAGTACCTGTCGGTGCCGCAGGATGTGGCCACCACGCTGCCCGACGACCTCTTGCGCCTGATGGGCTACCGCATCGGCGCGTACGCGCTCGGCTACATCGACGACGTCCGCGACCCGATCGAGGCGTTGCGTCCATCGAGCGGCGAGATGAGCTTCGGCACCATCGACCGCTGAGGGGTTGGGCTCAGCACAGTCCCATGGTCGCCGCTGCGCGATCCCCCGCCTCGGGACCGGCGAGCTGGCGGAGCAGGAGCAACCCGTCCAGCAGCGCAACCGCCGTCTCGGCTTCCCGGCGTCGCTTGTCGGGAGTTCCCTCGATGAACTCGGCCGCCCAGTCGATCCAGACCTGCACGAGCGTCGGGACCAAGTCGCGGTACGGGTCGCGGCCCACCGCAGCGAGTCCGTTGGCCTCGAAGAACAGCGCGAAGACGCGGTCGGTCTCGGGGGTGGCGACCACCGGCCAGGCTGCGGCCATGAGTTCACGATGGTCGGCGGCCGGCGTGATGAACGCCGCTGCGAGTGTCTGCTGCAGCTGCAGGCCCATCGCCACGATCACGTCGCTGACGAGGTCGTCCTTGCTGGGGAAGTAGTACACGATGATGCGGTCGCTGATCCCCAACCGCTTCGCGAGCCGGCCGAAGGTGAGTTGGCTGAGTCCGTCGTCGAGCGCCGCGGCGAGCGCGCCGTCCAAGATGTCGGCTCTGGTGTGCTTCGGACCCACGGCCCTTGATTGTAGTGATCGCTACGACTAGGTTATGTAGTGATCACTACATAACCGATGAGGAGTACCCGTGACGACCCTGACATCCGAAGCCGCCACCGAGCTGTTCCGCACCGAGCCCGACGGCTACCTCGATGTGGGTGCCGGAGAGGTGGCCCATCGTCGAGTCGGAACCGGCCCCGACGTCCTGTTCGTCCATGGCTGGCCGGTCAGCGGGGCCACCTTCAGACAGCTCCTGCCGCACCTCGTCGACCACGTCACCTGTCATGTCATCGACCTGCCGTCGGCGGGTTCCAGCAAGTTCGACAGCGAGACACCGATGTCGATCGCGCAGCACATCACCAGCGTGCAGCGAGTCGTCGACCTCCTCGGACTCGACTCGGTCGCCGTCGTCGGGCACGACAGTGGCGGCATGATCGCGCGACATGCGATGGTCGGCGACACACGCCTCCGAGCGATGGGTCTGATCAACACCGAACCACCGAATCCGGGCTGGCGATTCAAGTCGTTCATCGCGTCGCGCCGGCTGCCCGGACTGAGCGCCGGGCTCGGCTGGGTCGCCGGCGCGCACCGGATCCGTCGGATGCGACTCGTGTTCGGCGACGCCTTCGTGGACCGGTCACTGCTCGAAGGTGAGTTCGACGAGTTCTTCTTCCAGCCGCTGCACGAGATCCCCGCCCGCCGCGACGCCGCCGCCAAACTCCTCGAGAGCTTCGACATGCGCATGGTCACCGACCTCACCGACATCCATCGGCAGCTCGATGTACCCGTGCAGCTCGTGTGGGGTGACAAGGACCCGTTCTTCCCGGTCGGCCAGGCGAGAGAGATGGTGCACGAATTCCCGAACGCGCAGCTCGAGGTGCTGCCTGGGATCGGTCTCTTCTCCCACGAAGAGGCGCCGAAGGCGGTCGCCGATGCGCTCCTGCCGACCCTGACCGGAACTCGCTGACCCGAACGCCCCGACCGGCGCCGCTCAGGCAAGATCGGCGGCGGTGAAGGGGGTGGAGAACCGCACACACCAGACGACGACGGTGTCGTAGACCGACAGGTCGACCTCGGGCGAGATCTCGTAGTTCTGGTCGCCGATGTTGCCCTTCAACACCCCGAGGTCGACGAAGTCGTCGTCGAAGGTCCCGCCGTCGGCGTTGGCGTCCGACGCCGACAGGTACACCCGGAGGTCGGGGCCGTTGTCGGTCGAGAAGTTCTCGAAGCGGAGGAACCGCTGCTCGGTTCCGTCGTTGAGCACCACAGCCGTGCCCTCACCGCTGTAGCGACCGCGTGGGATGAAGCCGCCGGAGGCCAGCGTCACGATCTGTGGTGCCGGAGGTTCGGTGACGACCGGCGCCTCGGTGGAGACGGGTGCGTCGGTGGAGTCCGGGGCCACCGGGACGTCCGTGGCCGATGGCGCTTCGGCGACGGGCGGGGCCACTGCCTCGACGGCTGACTCGACGCTGTCGTCGGTCACGGCGGCGACGCCGGAATCGAAGACCGGGCCGTCCTCGTCGACGGTGTCGTCGATGAACAGCGTGTGCACGCCGAAGATCCCGAACGCGAGATAGGCAAACCCGGCGAGCACGATCACGGTGGCCGGGAGGACGATTTTCAGATTGCGACGAATCCAATTCATGGGTTCAACGTAGAGACGCCGACGCTGGGCTGAACCCAGAACTCGGATCGTTCCGGATCCGTTCCCGATTCGGAAAGAACTGTTCGTCGCGGTCAGCGCCGGTCTTGGAGGAAGCGGAAGTGATCTCGTGTCGACGCGACGTGGGCAGGGTCGAGATCGCCCATGAGCACGGTCTCCCCGCCCGCTCCGGTGGCGAGCACCTCGCCGAGCGGGTCGATGATCGCACTGTCGCCCGAATAGTCGAGACCCCCACCGCTCCCGACCCGGTTGACCCCCACCACGTAGGCCTGGTTCTCGATCGCCCGCGCCCGAAGGAGTGCCGACCAGTGAAGTCGCCGCTTCGCCGGCCAGTTGGCGACCACCAGGTAGGCATCGACATCTGCCGCCAGCGCCCAGAACTCATCGGCGAAGCGCAGGTCGTAACAGACGAACAGAGCGCACCGCAGCCCGTCGATCTCGACGGTGACGAAGTCGGTGCCGGCACGCACGTACCGTTCTTCGTCGGCATGCGAGAACGGGTGGATCTTGCGGTATCGGGTCGCCGTGCCGTCCGGTGCCACCAGCACGAACACGTTGGACGGGCGTTGATCGCCGGCCGGGGCTTCGGGAGCCACCTCAGGGCACGATCCGCCGACCCACACGCCGTGCGTGGCCGCCATCTCGGTGAGGAACTGCGACGACGGCCCGCCTTCGGGCTCGGCGATGCCCGGCGAGTCGAACGAGAACCCCGTGGAGAACGTCTCGGTCAACAGCACGATGCGCGCACCGCTCGCAGCAGCGCCCGCAATCATCGGTGCCACGTGCTCGAAGTTGGCGACGCGCTCGTGCCACGCGATGTCGTGTTGGATCGCCGCGACGCGCACCGCGGTCATGACCCGAAGCCTTTCACCAGCCGCTCGACCGCCTCGTCGATCACGTCGAGACGCTTGCAGCAGGCGAACCTCACGAGGTGGCGACCGTGCTCGGGTCGGGCATAGAACACCTCGTTCGGAACAGCCACCACACCGCACCGTTCGGGGAGCGACCGGCAGAACGCCATCCCGTCGCCACCCGGTTCGATCGGACGGATGTCGACCGTGGTGAAGTACGTCGCCTCGGGCTCGTAGGCGACGAAGCCCGCGTCACGCAGCCCTGCGACCAGATGGTCGCGGGCGGTCTGCAGGGTGGAGGCGAGTTCGTGGAAGTACGCGTCGGGGAGCGCCAGGCCGACGGCCATCGCCGGTTGGAACGGCGCGCCGTTCACATAGGTCAAGAACTGTTTCGCCGTCCTCGCCGCCGCAACCAGGGGTGGCGGGCCGGACATCCAACCGATCTTCCAGCCGGTTGTGTGGAACGTCTTCCCACCCGATGAGATCGTGAGCGTTCGTTCGCGCATGCCGGGCAAGGTGGCCAACGGGATGTGCGCATGGCCGTCGAACACCAGGTGCTCGTACACCTCATCGGTCACCACGATCAGGTCCCGTTCGATCGCCACCCGTGCGACCAGCTCCAACTCGTCGATGTCGAACACCTTGCCGGTCGGGTTGTGCGGCGTGTTGAGCAAGATGAGCTTGGTCCGCTCGGACACGGCTCGTTCGAGCTCGTCGGGATCGAAGACGTAGCGACCGTTGGCGTCCGGTGCGAGCAGCACCGGCACCGCACGTGCCCCGGCCAGCGCAATGCCCGCTTGATAGCTGTCGTACATCGGCTCGAACACGATCACCTCGTCGCCGGCGTCGAGCATGCCGAGCAGGGCGGCGGCCAGCGCCTCGGTGGCGCCGGCGGTGACCACGATCTCGGTCTCCGGGTCGAGCTCGATGCCGTACCAGCGACGCTGGTGATCGGCGATCGCCCGACGCAACTCGGGCATTCCGGGCCCGGGCGGGTACTGATTGACCCCCGACCGAATGGCGTCGACCGCTGCGTCGAGCACCTCGATCGGGCCGTCGGTGTCGGGAAAGCCCTGGCCCAGGTTGATCGCTCCTGTGTCGACGGCGAGGGCAGACATCTCGGCGAAGATCGTGGTACCGAAGCCGGCGAGCTTGGTGGTGAGCGGATCGGTCAGGGCCACGGCGCCACTGTAGGCATGCGAGAGGTGAGGGTCCGGGTCGCTGCGTTGCGGCAGGAATCGGTGGGCGACGACGGCGCCGTCAGTCGCGACTGACCGCCTTGTTCTCGGAGGCGTTCCGGCGCCGATCAGGGCCCGAGTAGCCGGAGCTGGTCGTCAGTTCTTCCCCCGCGAGCTCGACGGAATGGGCATCGGCGAGGCGATGGGTGACGCCGGTCGACTTGGCGCTGTACATCGCGACGTCGGCGCCGCTGATCAGGTCATCGAGCGTCCGACCGTGGCGGGGGAACAGCGCAGCTCCGATCGCAGCGGTCACGCTCACGTCACCGACGATCGGTGTCGAACCGAGTGATCCGGCGATCCGCTCGGCACTGGCACGCACGCCCGAGCCGTCCTCGATACCAGGCAGCAAGATCACGAACTCGTCGCCACCCCACCGACCGACGACGTCGGTGTCGCGAACCGTGGACCGCAACCGCTCAGCGGCGGCCTGTAGGACGAGGTCGCCGAACTGGTGGCCGAGGGTGTCGTTGATCTGCTTGAAGCCGTTCAGGTCGATCAGCATCAGGCACACACCGGTGCTGAACCGATCGGCGACGAGCAACGACTCCTCGGTGATCCGCTCGAACTCGCGACGATTGACGAGCCCGGTCAGTTCGTCCGTGGTTGCCCGTCGCTCGAGGATTCGACGATCCAACAGGAACGTCCACCCTGCCAGAGCCATCAACACCGTGCCAAGGGCGAGCAACACCAGGTAGCCGGCAAACCCGTTCCCGACGAGACCGGCATCGTCGTCGACAGATGCGACCACGAGCACCGAGCCACCGTCGGCAGGAAGATCGAGCCGGTCGGTCAACACTCGGCGGCCGTCGTTCGTCACCGGACCCGTCCGCCCGCCGTTACCGGCCGCTGCTGCGGACAACGCGATGTCGACGACGGCGTCGTACGAAGCAATCGTGTTCCCCGCTCGCCCGTCGATGAGCGCCGGTACGGGAAGTCGCAACGCCGTCGTGGTTGCACCGCGCGACACCACCAGGAGCGAGTCGGTCGTCTCGTCGACGACCAGTGTCGGCTCGCCGCGTTCGACAGACGCCGCAGCTGCTGCCCCGAAGCCGGACAACGCGAACAGATCGGCGCTGGTGCAACGTGGCGCGTCGTCGTTGGAGACGCATGCCGAGACATCGGAGCCGAACGATGCGGCGAGATCGCCGGGATCGGTCATCTGATTGGCCAACCCCACGACGGCGAGAGCTCGGACGATCGTGCTCTCCACCGACTGGTCGGCAACGAGGACCGCCGCCCTCGCCCGCGGATCTTGCTCACGTCGCGCCTCGGAGCGGTGGTTGATCATCGAGACCGACGTGGCGACGAGCAGCACGACGCTGCCGACCAGCGCGCCGAGGCGGATCAGTCTCATGAGCCCTCATCGGCAGCAAGCCGACAGACCTTGAGGGAATGTTGACGAGTACCCGTGGCACCTCGCTCCGAACGCCAAGAGAGCGACACCCGAAGGTGTCGCTCTCCTCGACGGCGTCCCGACGAACGGGTGGGTCAGAGGTGTCCGGCGACGTCGATGATGACGTTGACGGCCGTGTGTGCGTACACACAGATCGAACCAGCGGGCGACAGCTTGACGATCACCTCATTGGCAACCGCGTCAGCACCCGAGTAGTTCACACTCGACGTACCCGGCAGCGTCCCACACGGGAACACCGTCACGAACCCGCCACCAACAGGACCGCCCACCACGGTCACGTTGGCAACCACCGCCTTCGCACCAACCGGCACACCGGCAACACCGGCAACCGGGACCTCCAAGGTCCCGCCGGCCGGCACCGGAGTCGGCCGAGTGTCAACCAACCGCGCCGGCGTCAACGCCACATAGTCAGACGTCGCCGGGACATACCCGGCAACATCGACGATGACATTGACCGCTGTGTGCGCATACACACAGATCGAACCAGCGGGCGACAGCTTGACGATCACCTCATTGGCAACCGCGTCAGCACCCGAGTAGTTCACACTCGACGTACCCGGCAGCGTCCCACACGGGAACACCGTCACGAACCCGCCACCAACAGGACCGCCCACCACGGTCACGTTGGCAACCACCGCCTTCGCACCAACCGGCACACCGGCAACACCGGCAACCGGGACCTCCAAGGTCCCGCCGGCCGGCACCGGAGTCGGCCGAGTGTCAACCAACCGCGCCGGCGTCAACGCCACATAGTCAGACGTCGCCGGGACATACCCGGCAACATCGACGATGACATTGACCGCTGTGTGCGCATACACACAGATCGAACCAGCGGGCGACAGCTTGACGATCACCTCATTGGCAACCGCGTCAGCACCCGAGTAGTTCACACTCGACGTACCCGGCAGCGGCCCACACGGGAACACCGTCACGAACCCGCCACCAACAGGACCGCCCACCACGGTCACGTTGGCAACCACCGCCTTCGCACCAACCGGCACGGCAAAGCGCCCGGCAATCGGGACCTGGACGACCCCGCCAGCCGGCACCGGACCCAATCCGTAGAACAGGCCATCGGCAGCCACCCAACCAGACCGGGTGTCGGCGAACCGCAACGGGTCCAACGACACGATCATCGAGTCCTCACCGGGCCGAATGACCTGCCAGGTGTAGGTGTCGGACACGAAGTTGCCGGCAACGCCCATCGCGATCACGTTGAACGTGTGCGTGCCCAGCTCCAGCCCGGTGTAGGTCTTCGGGCTCGTGCACCGCTCGATCGCGCCGCTGTCGAGCACGCAGAGCACGCTCGCCGCATCGGTCGCGACGAACTCGAACGTGGCGGTGGTCGACTGGGTCTCCGCCGGCGGTGCGACGGTGATGGCCACCGTCGGGTCGACGGCGTCGACCGGTTGGTTGAGCTCGACGACCTTCTCCGCCTGCGCAACGCAGGACTCCTCGAAGACCGGGTCGATGAAGAAGCCTTCACCAGTGTTCGGATTGACCACCACCTCGTTCTCGTGGAGGTACCCGATCACCGAACGGACGTCGTCCGCCAATTGGGCGAACCCGGCCACGTTCTCCACGGTGCCTGCAGTGGGCTGGGCTGCGAAGTCGACGATGTCGGTGAACTCGACCCGGTCGATGACCGGAGCCGACATCCACGTGAGCGTCCCCACGTCGAGCCAGGTCGTGCAGCCCGCGAAGACGTCTGCCCGGGTGTACTCGAAGTCGGAGTAGTCGACGAACTCCTCAGGAGGTGGGTCGCCGGCGAACAACCCGTCACCGTTCGCGACGGAAGGGAGTGTTGAGACGTAGCCCCAGTTGGCGACGTCACCATCCCGGGCGGCGGTGCGGTTGTAGTACTGGATCGTGTCGATCGTGATCGGCACCGGCTTGCCTGCTGCGGTGCCGACCGCGGAAGCAGCCAACATCCAGTTGTCGAATCCACCAGAACCCTGGACGATCTGTGCCGGATTCTCCAGTGGATATTCGGCAACGGGCGGTGGCCCAGCGAGCCAGTGAGGAATGGTTCCGGTGTCCATCAGGCCACCGGGTTCGCCCACCTCGGTGGGCCCGTCTCCAGCCGCCGGCGGGGGCGCCGGGGAGGTCCCTTCGGTCGCAGCGTAGATGGCGGCCTGATCGGGGGATGCGTCGATCGCGGTGCCGACGGGGTCGCCGGTGTCGGGATCGCTGATCCAGGTCGTGATCCGCCCGGCACCGTCGAGCGTGATCTCGTCGGCCGTCGCGAGCCGGGTCCCGACCTCGGCGAGCTTCTTCCAGAGCACCTCATCAGACGTGCGAACGAGATTCAGCCGCTCGAGTTCGACCTCCGACACATACGGAACGAACTCCGTCTGTGGGGCGCAGGCGGTGTCTTCTGGCACGGGATCTCCGCCGTCGAGGGAGGCCTCCCCCTGCAGCGGTACGAGATACACCTCTCGCCCGTCTGCCGGATTGGGCGTCGAGGGCAGGGATGGGCTGGACGGGTCGGCAGGATCCGAGGGAATCGCCGCATACGAGATCGGCTGGATACACGTCACCGTGACCGGGCCCTCTTCGTAGAACGTCTCGGAGAGGATCGGAACGCCGTCTTCATCGCGCAAGGCGACGAAGAGGTCGGCGTAGACCTCACCTGCACCGCCGCCCCCGCCTCCGCCCGGCGCAGCAGACACCGCCGGTGGCGGAAGGACCAAGACCATCGAGGCCAGTGCGGTGGCGAGGCCGCCGATGAGTGCAGACTTGCGCATGACTCCTCCTCTGCGGGTCCCACCAGAAGTGGTGACCCGACGTCGCTGACGACGGGAGGAGGGTCTCCGTTCCGAAGATCCTCCGGACGCCGTGACCTCAGGGTCCGGACCGCCCGAGCCCTGTGCCGGGGTCGGTGGAACCGATCCCGGCCCTCCGAGGGTCGCGCCGGCGAGGAATACCCCACAGGGTAGAAGGTCCCGGTGTGACCAACGTTGCTCCGTGTCGTCGCAACGATGTGCCGGCAGACGGTTGCGCAGGGTTCGAAAATGACTCAGGGGCTTTCCGTTGCCGGAAAGCCCCTGCGTGTCCAGCGCGCTCGGAGAGAGTCGAACTCCCAACCGCTTGATCCGTAGTCAAGTGCTCTATCCATTGAGCTACGAGCGCAATTGCGACGGCCGACAGTGTAGACGCAACTCGTCGAGTTGCCGACGGTGAACTTTTGTCAGCCGCCCCAGGGGCCGAAGCCGCCCGCACGCTGGTACAGCGTGTACGCCGCGGTGGCGTTCACCACGGGGTCGTAGAGCTGCGACACCGACGTGACGCCGATCGTCGCCAGCCAGCTCCGATGCGCATTCCAATGGATCTGGAACAGGCCATAGCAACACCAGTTGTTCACGTTGGATCGATGATTGCTCTCGCGCCACACGATACTCGAGGGCCCGCTCTTCGAGGTCGTCCGGCCAGACGTCACGGATGATCGACGCGGCTTGCGATTCGGGTACCGCGGCTGGCCGAGACGGGGCCGGCGGAGCCGGAGCGACCGTGGTGGACGTCGGGCGGCTCGGTGCGGTGGTGGTCACCGGTGCGGTGGTGTTCGATGACGAGGTCCTGGCGGGTGGCGCCACGGTCGTCGGCGGGGCTGGGGTGGACGCTCCGACGGGCAGGCAGATCGAGCCTCCGGGCACGAGCACGGTGTCGACCGACGCATCGTTGACGGCGAGCAGATCGGCCAGTGAGACGTCCGCGGCGTCGGCGATCCGGATCCAGTAGTCGCCGGCGGCAACGGCGTACCGATTGCCACATGCCGGAGCGGCTGCAACGAGCCCGGTGGTTGCCGGTTCGGGGTCGCCGGGCGGCGTGGCTTCGAGTGATGCGACCTCTGCGGATTCCAGAGCGGGCGAGTCGTCGACGTCGGGATCGGCGGGTGCCTCGGTCGTGGCGGCGATGCCGGAACGGGCATCGGCCGTCGGTGTCGCGTCGGTGTTCAACACCGTGGCAGGGCCCGACACGGAGGGCGCTGCGGTCCCGGTCGTCCCCGTCGTCTCGGCCGACTCGATCAGCGGCGCTCCAGCGATCGTGGCCAGCAACGCGTCGGAACCGTCCGCGTCGGACTGCGACGAGGCAAAACCCACGACCAGCGGCGCTGCGAGCGTGACGATCACGGCGAGTCCACCCAGCCGGGCGAGAAGCGGATCGACGCCGGGCCGACGACTCGGTTGCGGTTCGGGCTCGAACGTCCACGCATCCTCATCAGGAGCGCTCCGCTCGTCGTCGCCGGTCAGTCGGTCGGGGTCGTGGTGGGGACCGGGGATCGCCGGATCGTGCGAGTCGGCCGACGGCATCGGCACGGCGGCAGGCGTCCGTGCATCCGATGCCCGACGCCGTGCGATCGCTCGGCACCGGCGTCGCCACCGAGCAGCCCGTTCCACCAACGACCGATCGCGACGCCGAGCCCGGCACGCTCTGTCGATGGGTGCGGCTGCGGGGTCCACTCGGTCTGCTGACCCCAGAACTCGTCATCGAGTTCGGAGGCGGCGGAGGGGTCGTGTCGGTCGGTCGTCATGGGAAGCGGTCTCCGGTCTACTCCGTTCGTCATGAAACCGCAACATCGTCGTCATGCAAATGACATGGATGTCATTCTGATCGCCGCCGATCGGCGGCCCGGCGTCGGCATGTCCGGGCGGAGGTTCGTGGCTGCCAACGCAACGACCGGCGCACCGAAGCGGTGCGCCGGTCGACTGGCGGAGAGGGTGGGATTTGAACCCACGGACCGTCTTACAACGATCAACGCCTTAGCAGGGCGCCCCATTCGGCCGCTCTGGCACCTCTCCGGGAAGCCACGGAGTGTAGCCCGCTAACCTCATGACCGGAACGGTGGCAGAGTGGACGAATGCAGCCGCCTTGAAAGCGGCCGACGGGCAACCGTCCGGGGGTTCGAATCCCTCCCGTTCCGCCACGGTGATGTTACGACACGACGCCAGTCGGTGGTGCCGGCCGTGTGTGGTAGTCATCGAGGATGGAACCGGTCGTCGTCGTGCTCCAACCCGGTCGACAGGCGCTGTATCTCATGTTCCGCGAGCCGCTCGTGATCGGCCGCGAGTCCGACGGCTTGGTGCTGGCGGATGCCCAGGTGTCGCGGCGCCACCTCGAGCTCCGCGGTCAGGATGGTGCGGTGGTCGTCACCGACCTGGGCTCGACGAACGGCACGTTCCTCGATGGTGTGCGGGTCACCGGTCCGACCGTGCTGCAGCCGGGTGAGACACTCGTGCTCGGGGAAACGGTCGTCCGCGTCGTTGCGAGCGCGCCGCCAGCCGCTGGTGACGACGGCCGACGGACGGTGGTGACTGCGGCGGCCGCCGACGGTGCGAGGGGTGACCTGCGACGGACGTCGATCGACGTCGTCGCCGATCTGGTCACGGCCGACCCTGGCCCCGCACACGTCGGATCCGACACGATGACCATCTTGTTCTCCGACATCGAGTCGCACACCGAGCAGGTGGCCGAGATGGGCGACGCAGCGTGGTTCGATCTGCTCGAAGCACACAATCGGGTGTTCCGCGAGGAGCTGGCCCGTGCCGGTGGGCGCGAGGTCAAGGCGCAGGGTGACGGGTTCATGCTCGCGTTCACGAGCGTGCGGCGGGCGCTCACGTTCGCCGTGGCGACGCAGCAACGGCTCGCGGAACACTCGGCCGCCGACCCTGATCGGGCCATCCGGGTTCGGATGGGCCTGCACACGGGAGAGGCGATCGCCGACCCGTCGGGCGACCTGTTCGGACGTCACGTGATCAAGGCGGCGCGGATCGCCAACCTGGCTGCTGGTGGGCAGATCCTCGTCAGCGCAACCGTTCGAGAGATCGCCACCGGGCACCAGGGTCTCGAGTTCAGCGACGGTGAGACGGTCGAGCTGAAGGGGCTCGACGGACTGCACACGATCCACGAGGTGTACGCCGGCGCCTGACGATCGATCGTGACGAGTCGGAGCGCGTCAGCTCGGGATCGCGACCTCGAGCACGCTCGGCCGGTAGTGCGCGATGACGTCGCCGTGCCAGTGGTTGTTCGAGATCGCGATCGTGAACGTCTCGTCGCTCGCGCCGAACGGCACGATCGAGGCGAAGTAGGTGTTGCACTCGGCGCACCGGGCCTCGACCGTCACGGTGTCGTAGGTCGTCCACGGACCGACGGGGGTGGGGGCGACGTCGAGGTGGACGTCGCTGCCCCACCAGTCGTCCACCTTGGTGACGGCGATGAAGCGATCGTCGAGGACGGCGACCTGCGTCGGGTTGACCGCCCTGCCCTCGGTCGGGATGACTGCGACGGCGGCCTCGGCGTCGTTCGTCCACTGCGCTCCGTTCCAGTACTCGGGTTCGACGTCGAGGCGTCCTCGCGGGACTCGGGCGACGGTGACGTCGGCGGTGCAGTCCCAGTCGTGGGTCCCGACGTGTGCTCTCGGAGAACGGGAACGGGTCCCAGCCGAACTGCCGGTAGCAATGCGCGTAGAGGTAGGTGTGCTCACGGTGGGAGACGACCGACCAGCCGTAGAGGTCGGCGCTCGGATTGGGGGCGGGCTGGCGGTCGACCACCTCGAGTGTCGTCGGGTCGACCGAGACGAGCCAGGTGGCGATGGGTTCGACGTGCTCGAGGTATCGGTCGCCGTGTTCGTGCATCTCGGCGACGAAGACGTGCAGGAGGCCGTCGGCGCCGATGTCGCCGCCGAGTGGCCAGAACCAACGCCGGTGCGCTTCGGTGAGGTCGGCGAACAGGTACGGCGCCGGAGCGGCGGCGTCGCCCCCGTGCAGCAGCTGGAAGCAGGCGCCGCTCTGCAGCAGTCCGACGTTGTGGACCAGCTGTCGGCCGGTCGGCGTGTCGACGAAGGCGTCCTGGAACAGCCAGAGGACCCGGCCGTCGGGCAGGGGGAAGGCCCGCTGGTAGTCGGCCCCGGCGAGCGGCAGATCGCTCTCGGCGACGTGGGTGAACGCGTCGACGGGGTCGGCGTCGACGCACACGTGCGGGCCGAGATCGGGGCGGGGCTCGCCGACCGGGGCTTCGACGAAGCTGCTCTCGGGTGCGGGTCCGGGTGGGCCGGCCGGGTTCCTGGCACCGTTGGGAGCGGGCGGGGCCGGTTCGGACGTCGTGACCGCGCTCTGCGTGACCTTCGGCGGTGCCGCGGGAGGTGTGGAGGGCGCTGTTGTAGTCGAGGTCGTCAGTGGAGTGATCACGGCTGATGGCAGTTGCCTCATGGCCGAGGCGGCCGAGCCCGGGTCGGTGACGGGAGGTGCGCCGTCAGCGATGCTGGCGGCGACGAGGAGTGCGATGGCGGTGATCGAAAAGCGGTTCGTCGGCATGCCCCGACGATCCGCCTCGGCCATCGCAGCCTGTTCGGTGTGGAGTCACCATTCGTTCTCGACTCGGTCGCAGGCCTCACAGGCCTCTGAGCAGGGGTGATGCAGATGGGCGGCGTCCTCGATGAACGAACTGCGATCGACTGGCGATCGTCGTCGCGGTTCCCGCTGGGTGGCTCGCCCCGATCGGTGGGTGGGCGGGCAGGCAGCTGTGACTGTCAGCTGCGCTCGGGACACAGTGAGCGAGGTTCGTCATCGCCCGGCACGAGGGAGTCCCACTCCTCGGCGGTGAGGTCGCGGCCGGCGAGGTCGCACGCGAGCTCGCGCCAGGTGTCCGGCGACAGCGGCACCTCGACGATCTCCGACGAGGTGGGGACCCACAGGACTTCGCCGTCGACGCTGACCGTCGGAGCGCCCGAGTTGAAGTCGCCCGCGCCGCCTTTCCAGACCAGACCGATGCGCTCGGCGCTCTCCATGTCGATGAGCCACACGTCGCCGGAGCGCAGGACTGCGACCGCCCGGGTCGCGTCGATGAATGCAACGTTCGATACCTCGACGCCGAACTCGGCAACCTCTCGTGGCCGACCGCCGTTCATGTCGATCAATTCGACTGTGCCGTCGGGTAGACCGCGGAGGATGCGATCGCTGGTGGGCTCCACGGCGTGGACGATCTCGCCCGACGACAGATCAATCGACGACGCCGCCAACGCCCGGGTGCTGCCGTCGGCTGTGTGGATGGTGACCGCAGCACCGGTGTCGAGGACCAGCCCGTCGCCGTCGGGTGTCGGGAGGATGTGGCAGGGACATTCCCCGACGACGGAGAAGATCACCTCGAGCGTGACGAGGTCGACCAGGAACACCTCGTTCGATCCGGCGGGGTTGCTGAGATGGACGGCAACGCGGCCGCCGTCAGGCGTTCGGTGTCCCTCGGCGCTCCGCAGGGTGAAGCCGGCCTCGTCGGAGAGAAACAGCGTGTCGACCAGAATCCCGTTCTCGAACTTCCCGATGGCTCCGTCGATGGTGAAGGCCAACTGCAGGTCGGTCGAGCTCCCAGGGGAGATTCCTATGACGTCGCCCGCGTTCGGCACGGTGAAGGCACGGGTCTCTCGCTCGCCGGAGCGCAGGTCGATCACGTCACCCTCGCCCGCAGCAATGGCCGCGACGACAGCGGTGCCTTCGGGTGCGAGGTAGACACGTGCCCCTGGCGGAACCGCTGCCACGGGTCGTCCCAGACCCGACTTGTCGAGATCCAACACCACGAGTTCGTCCATGTTGGTGGTCACGACGATCCGCTGCGGCGGCGCGAGTGCTCGGACCCGTTGGGCGCCGCTCACGGCGATCTGCTGCTCTCGGCTCGCGCCGTTGGTCAGGTCCCACACCTCGACGCCGTCGGCCGTTGCGATCGCCAGGCGCTGTTCGTCGAGGAAGGCGACGCTTGTCACCTCGCCAGTGCCCGGAGCGAAGCTGCTCGTCAGCGAGCCTGTGGCGGTGTCGTACACGTGGACGCCGCCTCCCAGCTCGGATATGGCCACAAGTGCGTCCGAGGGGCTGAAGCTGACGTCGGAGGCCTGGGCGGGTAGTTCGGCTTGCCAGAGGGCAACGCCTGCCTCGGCGTCGAACAGCTGGATGGAGTGGCCCTGGAGCTCATTGAACGAGGGGGCAAACGCGATCCCGAGTCTGCCCGACTGCGCAAGGTCCACCGCGACGGCGTCGATGTCGAGTTCCAGCGACGACGCGATCGGCTGGTCGTCGGGTCCGAACAGGTGGATGTCGACCACCTGCGATCCGCCATCATCCGATGGCGTTCCGATCACGACCGCGACCACCCCGTCCCTCCCTGCGGAGGTCGTCACCCCCCACCCGTTGGCGCTCTCGTCGATGTCGAACAACTTCGAGAGAATCCCTGAGCCCGGCTCTCGTTCGACCAGGACGGTTCTGTCGTCCACGTGGACGACAGGACCGTCCGCCTGGGCCCAGTAGATCTCACCGCACGGGTCGGGCTGCGTGGTGTGGACACGGGTTTCGCCGGTCATGGGGTCGATGACGGTCATCACCCCTCCCTCGTGCCATCCAACCTGTCCGTCCCGCGCGATCGGCAGGTACGACGTGTGCGAGTCGTCGCCGTCCTCGCAGCGCCGAGGCTCGATCGGGTCGAGATCGATACGCCGGGTCTCGGCTCCACGCGCAACGAGTGCTGTGGCGAGGGCGGCGGTCGTTCGGTTGCTCGGCTCGCGGTCGTAGACCTCCGCAGCGAGCAGGAGTGAGGCAGCAGGGTTCTCGTCTCCGAGCGCCGCCGAACGGCTGATCAGGGTGGCGATCTCGGCATCGGCGAGCGCGTCCTCGGCCAGCTCAGCCTGCTTCGCGGCGTTGTCGGCGGCTTCGTTGGCGCGAGCGGCCTGCGTTTCGGCCAGCGCGGAGGCTGAACGGGCCTCGGAGGCGTTGTCGTCGGCCCGCTGCTGCTGGCCGACGGCGACGAAGCCTGCACCGATGGCCAGGGCCGCCACGACGCCGAGTGCGAGCGCGAGGCGTCGGAGTCGGGTGACCCGCCTGCGTTCGGCCTCGTCCACAGCCTCGGCGGCCGCCACGCTGGCGTCGAAGAAGGCCTGCTCGTCAGCGGCGAGCGACGCGCCGACGGCGTACTCCGTCACCGCTTCCAGTCGGCCGCCGCGGTAGAGCTCGCCGTCGTCGCGGCCCGAGGCGAGCCAGGCAGTCGTGGTCTCGGTGAGATGACGGTGGATGCGGAGCCCGTCGCGGTCCTCGTCCAGCCAGGTCTGCAGCCGCGGCCAGGCTCGGATCAAGGCCTCGTGGGCCAGCTCGACGGTCGGCTCCCGGGTCGCCGGTTCGTGGTCGAACACCAGGAGTCGTGCCTCGCCGAAGGCGTCGATGACCGCTTCGGTGTCCGGGTCGTCGCCGAGCTCGCCGAGCCGGACGCGCCGCCGGGTGTCCTCGGTGCCCTCACCCAAGCTGACGAGCCGGCCGAACAGCTGCCGGGCAGCGATCTGCTGGGCGGGGGACATCTCGGTGAAGGTCTGCTCGGCGCGCATCGCCAGCGCACCGGTGAGCCCGCCGATGGCGTCGTACGACTCGGTGCGGATCAGGCCCGACACGTTCGCATCGAACAGCTCCGTGAGGGCGTACTGGAGCAGTGGGAGCGCACCCGGCTGGTCGCGGACGTCGGCCATGATGCGAGCGACCAGGCCCGGCTCGTAGCTCGCGCCCTGGCGGTGGACCGGTTCGACGATCGCTGCCTCCAACTCGTCCGCCGCCAGCGGCGGGACGGTCACTGTCGCCTTCTCCAGTCGGGCGGCCAGGCTCGGGTGGCGAAGCGGCCGGTCCCAGAAGTCGGCCCGGATGGTGAGTACCACCCGAAGACGGGCGCGTGGCTCGCGCAGGGCGGCGACGAGACCGTTGACGAAGGCGGTGCGCTCGGTGTCGTCACCGTGGGTGAACAGCTCCTCGAACTGGTCGATCACCACGAGCAGCTCGGAGTCCTCATCGGGGAGGATCTGGTTGACAGCCCTGGCGATGCCGCGCTCGTCGCTGCGCATGATCTCGACCAATGGGCCGGGCTGGCGCACCGCCACGCGGCTGAGGGCGGACTCGAACTCGTCGAATGGGTGGCTGCCGGGGAGCATCGTGGTGATGAACCAGTCGGCCGAACCCGTGACTGCACCGCGACGAAGTCGAGGCACCAGGCCCGACCGCACCACAGACGACTTGCCAGAACCCGACGGGCCGACCACGGCGAGGAGACGACCGGCCGACCCCGGCTGTGAGAGGACCTCGATGAACCGGGCGACCAGGCGGTTGCGGCCGAAGAAGTCGGCGGTGTCGGCCTCCCGGAACGCCCGCAACGCCTTGAACGGGTTGACGAGCTCGCCGACGACGGTCCCGGTCCCGAGCCGGTACCGCGTGTCGATCGGTGCGACGGCTCCCGGTGCGACGGCTGCCATCAGCTCGGCCATCGACGCGTAGCGGTCCGACGGGTTCTTTGCGGTCGCCCGTGCGACGACCTCGTCGACCCACGGCGGTACCGCTGGCTCGACCGACGACGGGGCCGGTACCGGCTCGTCGAGCTGCCGCCGGACGAGCGCCGCCTCGGTTGGTGCATCAGCGAACGGCAAACGGCCGGTCGCCGCCTCGAACAACGTGATGCCGAAGCCGTAGACGTCGGTGCGCACGTCGAGCACCTGGCGACGCAGCTGCTCGGGTGAGGCGTACGCCGGCGAACCCGTCGACAACGACGTCGCCAGCTCGTCGTCGACGGCCGACCCGATGAAGGCGATCCCGAAGTCGGTCAGGTAGAAGTTGCCGTTGTCGTCCAGCAGCACGTTGGCCGCCTTCACGTCGCGGTGGATCACGCCCATCCGATGTGCCGCCTCGAGCGCGGAGCCGGCCTGTTCGACGAAACGCCGCAGCCGGGGTTCGTCGAGGCCCCCCTGGAGGACCTCCGATTCGAGCGAACCCCCGCTGACGTACCGCATCACCAGGTAGGCGCCGTCGGGCTCGCGCCAGTAGTCGTACAGCGGGACGATGTGCGGATGCTCCAGCATCGCCACCGTCTGCGCCTCGGTCTCGAAGCGACGCACGAAGTCGGGATGGTTCGCCAACTCGGCGCGAATCTGCTTCACCGCAACCGTGCGGCCGAGCGACGGCTGCACGCCGCGCCACACCAACGCGAACGCTCCCTCCCCGACGACCTCGTCGAGCCGGTAGCCGCGCAGGTCGTGCCGACGGTGCGACGGCGGCAGCAGCTCCGGATCGTGTTCCAGGATCCGATGCTCGAGCCGGCCGAGCTCGGGTGACGGGTCGAGGCCCAGCTCCTCGACGAGCCCCGTGCGGTAGTCGCGCAACACCTGCAACGCCTCGGCCTGCCGGCCGGAGCGGTACAGCGCAACCGCCAACTGCATCCGACGCACCTCGCGCCACGGCTGCTCGGTCGCCGCATCGCGCAGTTCGCCGATCACTTCGGTGTGACGGCCCGCGTCGAGCAGGGCCGCGTTGCGGTGCTCGACTGCGGAGGCTCGGAGCTCATCGAGCCGGGCCACCTCGGCCCGCGCCCATTCCTCGTCGGCGAACTCGTCGTAGGGCCGGCCACCCCACAACGCCAGTGCATCGTCGAATCGCCGCCGCGCGTCGTCGTGGTCGTCGCGTGCAGCCGCAGCGCGGCCCTCGGCGACGAGATCTTCGAATCGAGATGCGTCCAGCTCGTGTCGCTCCAGGTCCAGCCGATACCCGTTGGCCGCCGTCTCGATCCGATTTCCGTCGTCGCCCAGCGCCGACCGTAAGCGGTGGACGTAGGTGCGCACGTTGTGGTCTGCACGCTCGGGTGCATCACCGTCCGGCCACACCGCATCGACGAGCCGATCGACCGACACCACATCACCAGCGTGCAGCGCGAGCACCGCCAGGACCCGGCGCTGAGTCGGGCCGCCGAGCGCGGCCGGCTGTTCCAGCTCGACGTCGATCGCCCCCAACACCTTCACGTGCACCGTACGAACCCCCGTTGTACTCATGCCGAGACTATGCGACGACGCGTTCGCAGCCCGTTCGCAGCCGTCGGAAGTGCCTGATTGAGCGGCCCGAGAGGTCACACGAGCGAGTCGGCACGGGGCACCCGACGTGCCGTGGCAGGACGTCGCCGAGGTCGTTCAGCCGCCCGAGACCTGCTGGTACACCCTGACGTAGTCGGCGTAGTACCGGATCGGGTACTCGAGGTCGAGCGCGATGCTGCCACCCAGGGTGCCTCCGAGCGCGAGGTTGAGAATGAAGAAGAACGGCTGGTCGAACACCCACTCGCGATCGCCGAGATCTTCGGGACCGATCTCGAAGTACATCTCGTCGTCGAAGAACCAACGAATTCCGTCGGCGTCCCAGTCGACGGCGAAGGTGTGGAAGTCGTCGGCGATGTCGAAGTCCTGCCGATTCCAGCCCGACCGACCGCCGGCGCCGGAGTAGCCGGGGCCGTGGATGGTGCCGAGGACGAGGTCCGGCTCGCGGCCGACGTATTCCATGATGTCGATCTCGCCGACGTTGGGCCACTGCTGGTCCGGGTCGTCGGAGTCGGCGTCGAAGTTGGCGCCCAGCATCCAGAACGCCGGCCAGGTTCCACTGCCGGCCGGGACCTTGAGGCGTGCTTCCAGGCGCCCGTACTGGAACTCCTGAAGTCCCTGCGTCTTGAGGCGCGCCGACGTGTAGAACGACCCGTCGTACTCCTCCTCGCGGAGCTCGATGACCAGCAGCCCGTTCTCGGTCCGGGCGTTCTCCGGTCGATCGGTGTAGTACTGGGCCTCGCCGTTGCCCCACCCCCAGCCGCCGATGTCGTAGGTCCAGTTCGCCGGGTCGATCTCATCGCCGTCGAACTCGTCGCTCCACACCAGTTCCATGCCGTCGGGGGCGTCGACGGGAATCGGCTCCGGCGGTTGCACGGTTGCTCCTTCGTCCGATCCGCACGCTGCGACGACGACCAGCGCGGTGACGGTCAACGATCGGGCGATGCGGGCCGATCTGCGAGTGGGGTGCTTCATGACGACGCCCTCCGCTGTCGAGTGGCAGGTCAGCCCTTGACGGCGCCGGACGTCAGCCCGGAGATGATGAAGCGCTGCAGGAACATGAACAGCACCAGCATCGGGAACATCAGCATCAGCACCGCGGCGGCGAGCTTGGGCCAGTCGCTGCCGTACACGCCTTCGAAGACGATCAGGCCGCGGGTGATCGGATAGAGATCTTCGTCGGTGAGATAGACGGTCGCCAGGATCAGCTCGTTCCAGATCCCGATCGCGTGGATCACCGTCACCGTCGCGATCGCCGGCCGGATCAACGGGATGAGGATCGACCACACGAACCGGACGTAGCCACAGCCGTCGATCGCCGCCGACTCGTCGAGCTCACGCGGGATCGACTTGATGTAGTTGACGAGGATGATCAGCCCGATCGGGTTGATCAGGAACAGCAGGATGTAGCCCTGTCGGGTGTTGTAGAGGCCGAGGTTCAAGATCAGCTGGAACTGCGGGATCAGCGCCGGCGGCAGGAACAGCGCCACCACGTAGAGGGTGAGCATGGCGCCGGCACCCCTGACGTACCCCCGGGCGATCGGGAAGGCGACGAAGACCGACATGACCACGAACAACGCGGTCGCGACCGACGTGTAGATCAGCGAGTTCATCAGGAAGCGGGGGAAGTTGGCGAGCTGCCAGGCCTCGGTGAAGTTGTCCAGCGAGAAACTCTCGGGGAGGCCCGTCGGGTTCCTGAAGAACTCGGGCAGCGACTTCAACGACGCGAAGATGAGGACCAACAGCGGACCGATGTAGAACGCGGCGAAGAGGAACAGGACCGTGTACGAGAAGGTCTTCTTCAGGGTCCGCTTGCGCCTGGTCTTGGAATCGCTGGGAGCCACGAACTCTTCGGGTTCGGTGTCGAGTTCGACGAGCACGCTCATCCCATGTACTTCCTTTCACGCCGATTGACGAAAGCATTGGCGGACATCCCGAGCATCAACACGAGGATGAACAGCACGATCGATGCCGCGGCGGCGTACCCCTGGCGGAACGAGCTCGTACCGGTCTGGCCGAACGCCTCCGCGTAGACGATGTACCCGAGCACCTGCGTGCCGTTCTTGTAGCCGGTCAGCACCAGGAACAACATCCACGCCTGGAGCGAACCGACGATGTTCAGCAGCAAGTTGGTGTTGACCGCCGGCGTGAGCTGCGGCCACGTGATGTTCTTGAAGAGCTTCCATCCGGTGGCCCCGTCGACCGCCGCGGCCTCGTAGAGGTCGGCCGGAATGGTCTGCATCCCGGCGAGGAAGATGACCATCGTGAACCCGGCATTGGCCCAGATCTGCACGAGGATCACCCAGTAGAACGCATTGGGACCGGCCAGGAACTGTGACTCCAGTCCGAACCAGCCGAACATCGAATCCATCGGGCCGCCACCGGGCCGGAGGAACAGCTTCCACATCAGACCCTGCACGGCGACGCCCAGGATCACCGGCACGAAGAAGAGGGTCCGGAAGACCAGGCGACCCCGCAGGTTCTGGTTGACGAGCAGCGCCATCACCAGACCGACGGTGAACTGGATCGTCGTCACCAGGACCATGAAGACCAAGGTTCGCCTCAACGCGTCGAGGTTGTCCCGCGATCGGGCACCTTCGAACAGGAACTCGTTGTAGTTGTCGAAGCCGACCCAATTGATCGGGATACCACGGATGCCCGTCGCATCGGTGATCGAGTAGAAGAAGGTGGCCAACGACGGCCCGACTCCGATCAGCAGGTAGAAGCCGAGACCGGGGAGGAGCATCAACCACGGGGCAAGCCGTGCGAATCCTCCCCCGCCAAACATGTTTCTCGATCTTGCTGCCATCGTTGCCCCCCGGCGCTGTCGATGTGTGTTCGGTCGTGCCCGGTCCTGTCGACGGAGTACGTCGACAGGACCGTAGTGGGTGTGGTCCGCCGTGAGCGGACCACACCCGTTCAGGTTGGTGTCAGTGGATCGACCGGATCAGAGTCCGGACTCGAGGTCAGCCTGGGACTGGTTGGCGGCTTCGACCGGATCGCCGAAGCTCCCGTCGTACAGCCACAGCGCGGCCTGGCTGCCGTTGGCCCACTGGCCTGCGCCCTTGGGCCCGACCCACCACTGCTCGAAGCCGACCGTGAAGTCACCCGCTTGGAGGATCGGCGCAGTCGCCTGACCGAGCTGTGTTGTCCAGCGTCGCCGTGGGCTGGGTGGGCAGGTAGTTCGTCGCGTTGGCGAAGGCGTTGTAGTTGTCGGGCTCGGAGAACGCCGCCAGGTATGCCATCGCGATGTCCTCGACCGGCGTCTCCGACGACACGGCGAACGCCATGTCGTACTTGCCGAAGAGGGTCTGGTTGTTGGCGGCGTCGTCGCTTCCCGGGAACGGGATGTACGTCCACTCGAACTCGGCGCCGTCTTCGATCGGGCCGGCATTCCATGCACCCATCGGACCGAAGGCAACGTCGCCGGCCACGTAGCGCTGGGCAGCGGAGTCACCGGTGAGACCGGCAGATTCCGCGTCGAGCATGCCGGCGTAGGTGGCGTACTTGTCGAACAACTCTTGACCCTGCCTCGTCGTTCCACGCGGCGTCGCCGGTCCAGAGGCCCTCGACGAGCGCCTGCTGGTCGGGATAGAGCGCACCGAGCAGCCCGTAGGAACCGACGAAGACCGGCCATGCGTCCTGAGCGCCGGCGATCATGCACTTGTTGCCGGTCGCCTCGACGGCATCGCAGGCCGAGACCAACTCGTCCCAGGTCGTCGGCACGTCGACGCCGGCCTCGGCCAGCAGGTCGAGGTTCACGAACATGCCGCTGTAGATCGTGCGGCCGAGATTGAGCGAGTAGACCGAGCCGTCGATCGAGCCGTCGTCGATCGCCGCCTGGTCGTAGTTCTGGACGAACGGCTGGTCGCTGAGGTCCATGACCAGCCCGGCCTCGATCAGCTGCTGCCAGTAGGGCGTGTCGGCATCGGTCATGTACGGCTGCACCGGGTTGGCGAAGCCGGTCACGCTGATCGTGGTGACGTCGATGTCGCCGGCGTTCAGACGGGTCTGGTTGACGGTGGGGATGTCATCCGCGTTCACGACCGACATGTCGATCGAGACGCCTGGGTTGGCCGCCTCGAACTCGCTGTTGAAGTTCTCCATGAACTCGACGCCTGGAGGGTTCTGGTGGATCAGCACGCGCAGCGTGCCGTCGAGGTCGCTGGCCGCTCCGTCGGCTGTCGTTCCGTCGGTTGACGCATCGTCGGTTGACGCATCGTCAGACGAGTCGTCGTCGCTGCCGCACGCGGCAACTGCCAGCCCGGCAACGACGAACGTCGCCAGGAACTTTGACTTCCTGCTTCTCATGGTCTCTCCCCTTGTTGATGGTGATCTGCGTCGGCGGATCGAGGAAGAGCAGCACGACTCGGAGGAGCGTCCGAGCGCCCCTGGCCGGAGCGGCCAGAGCACCCTGCGCTCCGTTCTGTCGACGTTGCGTTCACGCGATTCCCCCTCTGACAGTTCGCGTTCGCGAGCGAAAACGAGCCGGCCCCAGATTCCTGGGAGCGCTCCCAGCCTAAGCGCAGCTCGAATCGCCGAGTCAACTGTTGATCGGGCTCGTCGAGTGCCGCATACTCTGAGAGCGCTCCCAACCACGGAACCTGCGGCGGTGATCGCCCGAGCGGAGCAGAAGGAGCGACGTGCGATGACGGTGACCAACGACATCGAAGAGGACATCGACGTACTGGACGGGGTCGAGATGTACCGGATCACCCCGATCGATCGGATCGATCCGTTCCTGATGACGCGTCGTGAGCAGCTCCGACCTGTGGATGTTCGTCTCGAGCACCGGTGGGCTCACGGCCGGACGCGTCGAGCCGCAGAGACTGCATCTTTCCGTACGAGACCGATGATCGCCTCCATCACCTCAGCGGCCGCGTCGGGCCGGTGACGGTGCTGCGCGTCCGCACACCGGACGCGACGACCCTCTGGGAACCGTTCACGGGAGACGATCCCGACACTCGTCGCAGCCTCCTGCAAGAGTCTCCTCGGCAACGCCGTGGTCTTCGAAGAGCAGCATCTCGAGCTCGGACTCACGATGCGGTACCGCTGGGCGCCGTCGGATCGATTCGGCTGGGTTCGAACCGCGTCGTTGATCAACCAAGCCGGTCACGAACCGGTGACGGTCGAGATCCTCGACGGTCTGCTCGACGTCATGCCGTGGGGCATCGGTGTGCCGTTCCAGCAGCAGATGAGCAATCTCGCGAACGCCTACCGACGCAGCGAGATCACCGAGTCCGGACTCGGCATCTTCACCCTCGAGGCGTTGATCGTCGATGTTCCCGAACCCGCCGAGGCGCTCCGAGCGACCACCGTGTGGTCGACGGGTCTGGGCGAGCCGTCGACGAGCGTCGATCCACGCGCCGTCGCTGCAGCTCGTGACGGCGCAACCGTTCGCCGGATCCTCACTGCAGGACCGGCCGCCCCGGCTCGTTCCTGGTCAATGCCACCGTCGACTCGCCCCCGGGCAGACCCGGCGATGGCACGTCGTCGCCGACGTGGCCCAGAGCCATGCCGACATCGCTCGGCTCACCCACGAGCTCGCAACGAGCGAAGATCTGTCGCGCGAACTCGACGACGACATCGATCGGGGCTCAGCAGCGCTGCACGACATCGTCGCGAGTGCGGACGGCATCCAGACGACGGCGTCACCCAAGATCGACGCCCATCATCTGGCCAACACCCTGTTCAACGTCATGCGCGGTGGCACCTTCGCCGATGGCTACACGATCGAGTCCGACCGGTTCCGCGCGTTCGTGGCCGAGCGCAACAGCGACGTGGCCGACCGGCACGCCGACTGGCTCGACGGCCTTCCCGACACGATCGACGTGGCCGACCTCCGCGACCGCGCGGCCGAACACGGCGATCCGAACCTGACGCAGACTCGCGCGCGAATACCTGCCGCTGTCGTTCTCGCGGCGCCACGGTGATCCGAGCCGACCGTGGAATCAGTTCGCGATCCGAGTCCGGGACGCCGATGGCGAGCCGCTGCTGAGCTACCAGGGCAACTGGCGCGACATCTTCCAGAACTGGGAGGCGTTGTGTCAGAGCTTCCCGGACTATCTGCCGTCGATCGTCGCCAAGTTCGTCAACGCCTCGACCGCGGACGGATTCAACCCGTATCGGATCACCAGCGACGGGATCGACTGGGAGGTTCCCGAACCCGAGAACCCCTGGAGCGGGATCGGCTACTGGGGTGACCACCAGATCGTCTACCTGTACCGGCTGCTGCGCACGCTGCGCGCACACGACCCTGCATGGCTCGACCGCCGAGCTGGGGAGCGTGCGCCTACTCGTTCGCGAACGTCCCCTATCGAATCGCGCCGTTCGAGCAGTTGGTGCACGACCCGAAGGACACCATCGAGTTCGACTCGACCGCTGCGACGCGCCATTGCCGAGCGGGTCGACCGTCTCGGCGCCGACGGGCGCCTGGTTCCTCGACGCGAACGGCGGCGTCCTGCACGTGACGTTGCTCGAGAAGCTGCTCATCCCGGCCCTCGCCAAGATCTCCAACTTCGTGCCCGCGGGGCGGGATCTGGATGAACACCCAGCGCCCCGAGTGGAACGACGCCAACAACGCCTCTGGTCGGGTTCGGGCTGTCGATGGTCACGCTCGCCCACCTCCGTCGCTACCTCCAGCTGATCGAGGAACTGACGAGCAACCTGACGGACGACGTGCACGTCTCGGCGGACGTCGTCGCCTGGATCGAACGCATCGTCTCGGTCCTCGAATCACACGAGCCACTGATCGGCGCAACGTCGATCGACGATGTGGACCGCTTCCAGGTCGTCCACGGTCTCGGCACGGCGTTCGACGACTACCGCAGCCGGCTGTACGCAGCGGGGCCAACGGCACCGACACCGTCGCTCCGGCGACACTGCGCCGCCTCCTTCGGACCTCGATGCAGCACCTCGACGACTCGCTGCGAGCCGCCCATCGGCCCGACGGCCTGTACGACGCCTACAACCTGGTCGCGTTCTCCGACGTCGGTCAGCGGCCGAAGGCGAGCGTCAGCCGACTGCCAGCCCATGCTCGAAGGGCAGGTCGCCGCGATCAGCTCGGGCCTGCTCGAGGTCGACGAGGTCGTCGCGCTCGTCGAGACGATGTACGAGTCCGATCTGTACCGGGCCGACGTCGACAGTTTCGTGTTGTACCCGGCTCGCCGCAGGCCGGCGTTCCTCGAACGCAACCAGGTACCGATCGAGGCGATCGAGTCCAACCCGCTGCTCGGCGCGCTCCTCGCCAGCGGCAACGACGACATCATCGTCCGCGATGTCGACGGGAACGTTCACTTCAACGCCGACTTCACGAACGCAGGCGACCTCTCAGCGGCGCTCGACTCCCTCGCCGCGACCGACTTCGGGCCACTGGTCGCCGAGCACCGGGGCGAGGTGCTCGACCTGTACGAACGCGTCTTCAACCATCACGAGTTCACCGGCCGCTCCTCGACCATGTACGCCTTCGAAGGAATCGGGTCGGTCTACTGGCACATGGTGGCGAAGCTGCTCGTCGCCGTGCAGGAGTCGATCCTGGAGGCACCGCCCGACACAGCGGACGAGTCGCTCGACGACCTGATCGGCTGTACGACCGGGTGCGAAGCGGACTCGGGTTCAACCGGACCGCCGCCGAGTACGGCGCGTTCCCGACCGATCCCTACTCGCACACACCGGCTCACGCCGGGGCCCAGCAGCCGGGCATGACCGGGCAGGTGAAAGAGGAACTGCTCACCCGCTGGGCCGAACTCGGACTCGTGGTGTCGGAGGGCTCGATTCACTTCTCGTCGGTGCTGTTCAGCGAAGCGGAGCTCCGAACCGAGGCCGGAACCCTGGTCCATCTCGACGTTGCGGGGCGGTCGATCGCACCTCGATGTGCCGCCCGGAAGCGCAGCGTTCACGATCTGTCGCGTCCCGGTCGTCGTGTCCACCGCCGACACGTCACCGACGATCGCGATCACCCGGCGCGACGGGACTCGCCGCGAGGTCTCGGGCTCGACGCTCGATCCGGAGACCTCTCGCCAGATCTTCGACCAGACCGGCACCATCGCTCGGATCGACGTCTCGTTGCCACGGAACTCGATGCGGCGGTGATGACATGACGGACACACCACAGACCTTGACGCTCGAGACGATCGGCAAGTTGGCTGGGGTCTCGCGGTCGACGGTCTCGAGGGTGCTCAACGACCACCCGGATGTACGACCCGAGGTCCGCACGCGCGTCGAGGCCGTGATCGAGAAGACCGGGTACCTCCCGAACCAGGCAGCGCGGGCGCTCGTCTCGAACCGGACCGGGCTGATCGGGCTCCTGATGCCGGCCGACGTCGTCGAGCTCTTCGGCGACCCGTACTACTCGACCCTCGTGCACGGCATCCGGGAGGGCTGCGAGGAGACCGGCTCGATCTTCTCGATCTTCCCGTTCTACGGCCAGCGCGGACAGGAGACCCTCCTTCCGACGCTGATGTCGCAGGGATTCCTCGACGGCGTGATCGCGACCGCCGGACCGCGGAGTGATCAGTTGATCGCCACGTTGCGAGATCGTGGCCGGAATCTCGTCGTGATCGGCCACCCGGTCGACCACCGCGACGTGCGCCGAGTCGACGTCGAGAACCGTTCGGGGAGTGCCGCTCGCCACCGCGCATCTCTGTGGGCTCGACCGACGTCGGGTCGGTTTCGTGGGACCCACGTCCGAGTACCTGTTCGGCGTCGAGCGCCTCGACGGGTACCGGGATGCGCTCGTGGCCCAGGGGCGCGAACCGGATGATCGTCTCGTCCGACGTGATGAGCCCAACGTCGAGGGTGGCTACCGGGCAACCCTCGACATCCTCGTCGAACAACCCGACGCCTTGTTCGTGGCCACCGACCCGATGGCGGTCGGAGCCCTGCGAGCCCTTCGGGAGCGGGGGTTGCGCGTGCCCGACGACGTCGCCGTCGTGGGGTTCGACGGCCTGCCGAATGCCCGGGTCACCGATCCGGTGTTGACGACCGTGGTCCAACCGGTCATGGAGGTCGGACGCACGGCGGTGCAGCTCCTCCGCGGCGACCATGAAGGTGCCGATGTCGTCATCCTGCCCACCGAGCTCCGGATCGGCGACTCGTGCGGCGCCCGAGCGTCGACGTCGCACAGGGAGACGTGAGGGCATGGGGACGCACGCTGACCGCGTGCCGACGATGACCGGAAGCGCCGTGTCCGCCCTCGTCGATTCGATGACACTGCCGGAGAAGGTCGGCCAGATGACCCAGGTCGAGTTCGGCAGCATCACCAGCGACGAGGTCGCAGCATGGTCGGTCGGCTCGGTCCTGAGCGGTGGCGGCGGCAATCCCGGCGACGGCTCACCTCGCGCTTGGCGCGACTCGGTGGACGAATTCGTCGCTGGTTCGAGGCGCAGCCGCCTCGGCATTCCCATCCTCTACGGCACCGACGCCGTCCACGGTCACAACAACGTCATCGGCGCCACGATCTTCCCGCACAACATCGGCCTCGGGGCGACAGGCGACGCCGGCCTCGTACGTGCGGTGTCCCGTGCCGCTGCGCTGGAAACCGCGGCCACCGGCGCCAGGTGGACGTTCGCCCCTTGTCTCGCGGTCCCGAACGACGTCCGGTGGGGACGAACATATGAGGGATTCTCCCAGGACAGACGCGCTCGTCGGTCAGCTCGGGCGAGCTTCCGTGGAGGGGTGGCACGGCGATGACCTCCGTACGACCGGCGTGTTGGCATGCGCCAAGCACTTCGTCGGTGAGGGAGCAATGGCGTGGGGCACGGCCGGCAGACATCGCCACCCGTGGATCACCTGGTGGGACGGCTGGGAGCCCGAGTGGGAGATCGATCAGGGCGACGTGCCGATCGACGAAGACGAACTTCGACGAGTCCATCTCGCTCCCTTCATCGAAGCGGTTGATGCCGGCGCCCTCACCGTGATGGCCTGCTACGGCTCGTGGCGCGGCAATCGCATGCACGCAGATCACCACCTCCTGACCGACGTCCTCAAGACCGAGCTCGGCTTTCGGGGGTTCGTCGTGTCGGATTGGATGGCGATCGACCAACTCGATCCCGACTACTCCACCGCCGTCGAGCTCGCCCTCAACGCCGGCGTCGACATGGTCATGGTGCCGTTCGAGTTCGAACGCTTCATCTCCACCGTGCTCGAACTGGTCGCGTCGGGTCGGGTCACCGAAGACCGTGTCGACGATGCCGTGACCCGAATCCTCCACGCGAAGACCCAACTGGGATTGCTCGACGAGCCGGCGAATCATGGTGTCCCACTCGAGGTGATCGGCTGCGACACCCACCGAGAGTTGGCACGCTCGGCGGTCAGGGCCTCAGCCGTGGTGCTCGTCGACAACAGCGCACTTCCGATTCCCGATGCGACACCGATGCTGGCGGCCGGCGTCGCGCTCGACGACATCGGTATCGTGCTGTGGTGGCTGGACCATCTCGTGGGCGGGCGAACCGGGGCCGATCACCGATGGAAGCACCATCATCGACGGGCTGAACAGGCTGATCGGCCCACAGCACGTGCGGTACCGGCCCGAAGGAGACTTCGATGGCAACAGGGCGCCGTACGGCGTCGTGTCGGTCCACGAGCTTCCGTACGTCGAGGGTGGTGGGGACCGCGCCGACCTCACGGTGCCCACCGAGCAGCTCGACCTCGTGCGACGCATGCGCGCGTCGGTCGATCACCTGATCGTGCTCGTCCTGTCCGGCCGCCCGCTCCTCATCGAACCGATCGTCGAGATCGCCGATTCGGTGGTCGCCTGTTGGCTGCCCGGATCCGAAGCCGACGGCATCGCCGAGGCGCTGCTGGGTGTCGCGCCGTTCACCGGCCGACTCCCCGTGTCATGGCCCCGATCCGTGTCGCAGGTCAGGGGCGAGGCCGAACAGGGTGTCGCCCCGCAGGCGTGGCCGGTCGGCCACGGCGTCTCCATCACGGGCACGCATCGCCACAAGGTTTGATCACCGTTCGGCCAGTCGGTGGAGCGCAGCGACGTCGTGCACGTCCTCGGGTCGGTGGGGGTAGCCCTCGTGGAGTTCGAGCTGTTTGGCCGCCGTGAAGCAGCGGACTGCTCGGCCTCCGATCGTTCCATCGGTGAGCGCTTCCTGCGGGCTCTCGAAGCGCTGACCGTCGAAGCCGTGCTGCCACCAGCCGTGGCATCCGTCGTCGAACGCCGGGTGGATGTCGATGTGTCGATCCGCCCGTACGTCCGAGAGTTCGACTCGAACGGGAAGCCGGTCGGTGGTGATCGTGAACGACGCGTCGACGAGCGCATCGACGAGCGGGGCCACGAACGGGTTCGGAACCAGTACGTCGAGATCCCGGTGCTCGCGCGTCCGGTGACCGACCAGTGCGTCGATGCCCCACCCTCCGGCGATCACCGGTCGGATTCCCAGGCCCTCCATGACGTCGAGCATCCACACGACGTCGTCCTGCGTCGTCGCCATCGATGTCACCCGCGCCGGGCGAGGAACTCCGACAGTTCCGGCTCCGACGGACTGTTCAGGACACCGGGGAACCCTCCGCACACGAGCGCCGCCACCGCGCTCGCAGTCCTGACGAGTTGTTCGTCGTCGGCACCGTTCAACATCGCGTAGATGACCCCCGCCCGGAAGCTGTCTCCGGCACCGGTCGTGTCGCGCACGACGACGGGATACGGCGCGGACTCCTGCGCCTGCCCGCCTCGTCGTCCGTAGACGACCGGCTCGCTCCCGCGCGTCAGGATCACGAGGCCTCGGCACTGCTCGACGTAGGTGGCCAACAGCTCGTACGGGTCGCGCGGTCCGAACTCGCGAGTGGCGAACTCCTCGGAGACGACCAGCACTTCTGCCCCCTGGGCGATCTCCGAGTCGGGCGATGCGTCGACGGTCACGTAGGGGTGCCCGCGTCGACGCTCCAACGAGCGGCCAGCATCGACTCGTCGCCCAGGAACGGATCCAGACAGACGATCCGACTCGAGCGGACATCCTCCTCGGAGGGCGCGTTCCAGGCGCGATCGGTCATCAACTGTTTGTACGTCCCGAGCACGGTTCTCGCATCCGCTGCGCTGACGACGACCTCGGTCACGGACTTCGCCCCACGTCGGACCGCTCGGCAGTCGACGCCGGCGCCCGACAAGGCCTCGATCACGAACGACGACGGTTGATCGTTGCCGAGCCAGGTGCCGTCCAGCTTGGTGTCGACGCCGAGCCGGGCCAGGACATAGGCCGCTCCCGCCGCCTCACCGCCGAACGAGGGGTAGACCCCGGCGATCTCTGCGTACCCTCCCGACGGGGGGTATTCGTCGTCCAGCACGATCAAGGTGCTGGGGGCAATGATCCCGAATGCGTACACCTGGTGCATCACAGCTCCCTTCGTCGACGTTCAGCGAATCACCGATGGGTCGTGGCCCGAGACCAGGCGTTCCACGTCAGCCAGGTCGACCGACGACGTGTCGCCGGGCGTCGTCATGACGAGTGCTCCGTGGGCGATGCCC
>CAVPJT010000017.1:0-97332 GCA_963705485.1 Ilumatobacteraceae bacterium | reverse complement strand
CGCTCCCCCGAAGTCGGTCACGAAATATGGCCGCTGCTCCTGCTCTTCGCCATCGTCATGACGGCAGCGATTCTGAGATTCCAAAAGCGATTGGACTAGATTCTGGATGCTCGATGTTGGAAGGGTGCGGCGCACGGACGCACCCGCGAATCACACTGATGGACACCGGTCCCGTTGCCGACAACGAGCTGATTGGCGCAAAACCTGTCACCTTGAGCGAGGGAGTCCGACGACCGAGTCGACAGGTCCCCAGATGGAACGGACGGCGATCCTCGCGAGCAGCGCGATACCGGGATTGGGGAATCCTTCGACTCGCTACGCTCGCTCAGAATGACACAACGAGGACCACCTCGCGGTAGGTGGTCTTGAAATGGAGGAACGGGTTCTCCACGGCGACCGGAGAGACAGCCAGGCCGAGGTGGACCGGCGCCGGTTTCGGGATTCCAAACCAGGGCGAAATCGACCACGATCGACGCATCATACGACGTTCTCCGAGCTTCCGAGGTTTAGGAGGTGGATGGAATGGTGTTACCGTGACGCTCCACCCAGGTGGCCGATGGAGGTCATGTGTTTCGCATCCGCAGGGTTTACGACAATATCCTCTCGCCGGACCGGGTCGCCATCGAGCAGGTCCAGGCGATGCTCACCGACCGTTTCCCCGGACTCGAGGAGAAGGAGGTCGCCGGCCTTCCCGAAAAACTCCGGAACCCGGTGGGGCACGGTTTCAGAGCCTTTCTCTACGTCGTGGAGAACCAACGGCGGACGGTCAAGGCGTTCGCCCTGGTCTACCACGAAGCCGAGATCGATTTCGTCTGGCTCGAGTTCCTCGCCAGCGGTGCGGGCTCTGGTGGCAGCGGCATCGGCGGCACCCTTTACGAGCGGGTTCGCAGAGACGCCCGCGAGCTCGGCGCATGGGGTGTCCTCTTCGAGTGCCTCCCCGACGACCCTGCGCTCTGCAAGGACCCCTCGCATCGCCGCCAGAACGCCGCCAGGCTCCGCTTCTACGAGGGTTTCGGCGCGCGTCCGGTGACCGGCACCGAGTACGAAACCCCGCTGTCCCCGGACGACGACGAGCCGCCCTACCTGGTGGTCGACCCGCTCGGTTCGGATCGGATGCCGTCGGGCAAAAAGGTGCAGGCAGCGGCGCGGGCGATCCTCGACCGCAAGTACGGCGAGCTCTGTCCACCCGAGTATGTCGAACGGGTGATTTCGTCGTTCAAGGACGACCCGGCACGACTCCGGACATTCCGCTATGTCGAACAACCGTCTCTCGCCGCCATCACCGAAATCGAGCAGCCCCCATTGGACCAGCGAATCGCGCTCGTCGTCAATGACCGCCACCTCATCCACCACGTTCGTCAGCGCGGCTATGTCGAGTCGCCGGTGCGGATCGCCAGCATCCGTCGCGAGCTCGATCCGACCAGGCTCTTCGAAGAGATCCCTCCCGGGAGTTCCCCGACCGCCACATCCTCGCGGTCCACGATCGCGGCTATGTCCGCTATCTCGAACGGGTCTGTTCCCGGGTCGGCGACGGGCGCGCGGTCTACCCGTACGTCTTTCCCATCCGCAACAACGCCCGCCCGCCCAAGGAGCTCGAGATGCAGGCCGGCTATTACTGCATCGACACCTTCACGCCGCTCGACGGGAACGCCTTCCTCGCCGCCCGGCGTGCGGTGGATTGCGCGCTGACCGCCGCCCATGCAGTGCTCGACGGATGCCGGCTCGCCTACGCACTGGTCCGCCCTCCGGCCACCACGCGGAAAGCCGCGCGTTCGGCGGCTCTGCTACTTCAACAACACCGCCATCGCCGCCGAGGTCTCTCTCCATCACGCGCGGGTCGCGATCCTCGATCTCGACTACCACCACGGCAACGGCCAGCAGGAGATCTTCTGGGAACGAGGCGACGTGTTGACCCTGTCGATCCACGGCCACCCCAACTTCGCCTACCCCTACTTCAGCGGCTTTGCCGATGAGCGCGGCGCCGGCGACGGGCTCGGCGCCAACCGCAACTACCCACTCGAAGAGAGCGTGGAAGGACCCCGCTATCGCGAGGTGCTCACCCGCGCCCTGCCGCCGGGTCGAGAAACACGGCGCCGAGATCCTGGTCGTGGCGCTCGGGCTCGACACCAGGCACGCAAGGACCCCACCGGTACCTGGAACCTCTCGGCCGCCGACTTCACCGCCAACGGCCGGATGGTGAGCGCGCTCAGACTGCCGACTCTCGTCGTGCAGGAGGGCGGTTACCAGGTGCGAAGCCTTGGCGTGAACGCCCGCAGCTTCTTCACCGGGCTCTGGCAGGAGGCGTTCCTACCTGGATGGTCTGGAACTCCAGATTCATCAACGATGCTCAAGCAGCCTCGTACTTACCTGGACATGCCTCTCCTTCCGATGCTGCTCCTGCTCCTCCTCCAACAACCCTCCTTATAACGGCTCCTCTGCTCCTCCAACAGGTTCACTCTGGAGCATGTCAGCACCCTGGCACCTGCTGAGCAGCACGAGCAACACCTTGTAGAGCCAATGGGACCACCTTCAGGCAGCTCCAACAGCAGCACCACGAAGGAATCGCCGTGCCAATCCTCATGCTCCTGCCTATCTACCTCGCACCAGCTAAAGTTCCAAAGCTGACTATTCAAATCCAACTCCAACTGCTTCACCAATCACCTGCCTGCCTGCTGATCCTGGCGCCATTCAAAATCAGAGGGCTAGCCTATGTCAATAAATAACTAACATGCCTGACAACCCTAATACCATCACCTCCTCCCTTACCCTTGCAACAATATAATCCAGAGAACTACCTGTCCCCTACTAACTGACACAGTGCTTCAGGGATTGGCCTGCCTTACCCTCCATGGAGAAAAGAACGGCACCCAACTGCACGTCCAAAAAACTTTTTCACTTTCAATTAACACTCCTCCAATTCTTTTTATTCTGTCCCAAAAAGAAATTCCTGATTCAAATGGACTTTGTGACTCTGTCTCTTGTTGAACATTTTGTTGACTTGCCTTGCGCCCTCGCGACGACCCTCGCGTGCGCGCATCCGAATCAGGTCCACCGCCTGCGCCGAAGGCATGACGGAGCCGTGGACCGCCTGTTCTGAGTCGGTCCTTGGAGGCGGGGCTCGAACGTCGTTCGTCAGCGCCAGATCTGCCACTCACCGGTGGCGATCTGATCTGCTGTGATCGCCAGGGTCGGCAGCCCGGGCAAGGAGCAGTTGTGATGGTGACGGCGACCGGGGGCGGCCGCAGGGCGGCATATGAGTATGTGCGAACATCACGGCCATGATTCGGGACGAGGTATCGAGACAGATCGCAGCCACGCCGGAGACGGTCTGGTCGTTGGTCGCCAACGTGACCCGGATGGCTGAGTGGAGCCCAACGGTCCAGCGTGTCGAGTGGGTCGGCGACGCGTCCGGTTGGCTACCGAGTCGTACGAGGTGCTCTCGATGCCTCGGTGGGTACGGGCGATGCGACGAGTCCCCGGGATGTTGGAGCGATCGCATCGGGACGCTCGGTCGGGAATGGAACTGACCCTCGAGCGCATCACGTCGATCGCCGAGGCCGGGCAGTGAGTCGGGATGGTTGATCCCACGTTCCGCGCCCGCCGACATCCGATGCCCGATCAGGCCGATTCGACCGCTGCTTGTTGGGGTTGCAGCTCGTGCACACGTCGTTCTTCTCACGAAGAGCACTTCGGCTGCGTTCGCCGTCGCGTCGGCGAGATTCGGTGCGCCCAAACGAACGGCGTCGTCGCGGGCGACGGTCCGATCGGCTCACGCACACTCGACGCGATCCGATCGCGATCGAACACTCAGTCGACGAGGGACTCGTAGATCGCCATCGTCCGCCTTGCCGCGACGTCCCAGCCGAAGTCGGCGACCGCCCGTCGACGCCCCGCGACGCCCATCGCCCTCGCCCGGTCGGGGGCGCGGACAACGTCGTTGACCGCGTCCGCGAGCCCCGCCTCGAAGGCTTCCGGGTCGCCGGCGTCGTAGTGCACGAGCCGGCCCGTCTCCCCGTCGACGACGACGTCGGGGATCCCACCGACGTCGCTCGCGACGACCGCCGTCTCGCACGCCATCGCCTCGAGGTTCACGATGCCGAGCGGTTCATAGACCGACGGGCAGACGAACACGGTGCCGTGCGTGAGCACCTGGCGCACCTGCTCCCGCGGCAGCATCTCCGACACGAGGTGGACGCCGTCGCGTTCGGCGCGCAGAGTGGCCACGAGGTCGTCGGTCTCGGCAGCGAGCTCGGGTGTGTCGGCTGCGCCGGCCAGCAGCACGAGCTGGACCGACTCGTCGAAGCCGAGCGCCGCGCGCAGCAGGTGGGGAACGCCCTTCTGGCGCGTGATGCGGCCGACGAAGACGGCCGACGGACGCTCGGGGTCGACACCCAGCCGTTCGAGGACGTCCGTGTCGGGATCGGGCCGGTAGAAGTCGGTGTCGATCCCGTTGTGGACGACGTGCACCTTGGCCTCGTCGAGTGTCGGATAGGCCGAGAGGACGTCGCGCTTGGATCCGTGGCTCACGGCGATCACCGCGTCGGCGCCCTCGTAGGCGGTGCGTTCGGCCCACGACGACACCCGGTAACCACCGCCGAGTTGTTCGGCCTTCCACGGCCGGTGGGGCTCGAGCGAGTGCGAGGTCACGACGTGGGGAATGTCGTGGAGCAGCTTCGCCCAGTGGCCGCCCATGTTGGCGTACCACGTGTGGGAGTGGACGATGTCGCAACCCGCGGTCTGATCGGCCATCGACCAGGTCTGCCGCCAGCGTCCGCAGCGCAGCGTTGGCGTCGACGAGCAGCGGGTTGCGTTCCGAGTGGGCGGTGGCGCCCGGGCGGGGGTCGCCCATGCAGTGCACGTCGACGTCGGCGAGCTGCACCAGCTCACGGACGAGGAAGTCGACGTGGACGCCGGCGCCACCGTAGACGTCGGGCGGATACTCGCGGGTCAGGATCCCGATGCGCATCCATGGAGAGTACCGGCCGAGCCCGTACACAGGTTCACCACCGCTGCGTGCGTTTCGCCTCGCCGAGCTCGACGCCGAGGATGGCCCGCGTCCGAACTTCGTTGCACCCTCGACCGGTCACCGCTCGACCCGCCAAGTTCATGGGGCGTTGGCGTTTGCCGGTCGTCGTGAGGGGCGAGTGGTCCTTCGAGCCGAGCCTGGACACCTTGTGGTGCAGACGATTTTCGAAAGTACACGATTCGAGTTCGCCCTGGTTGACGAGATCCGGCTGCGCATACCGGGCATTCGGGGCGGGTGGCGTTCCGTCGCGATCGGTATCACGTTATGTAATACTCGACTCATGGCGAAGGCGATTTCGGTCCGACTCGATGATGATTCCGAGCGTGCGCTTCGCATCTTGGAAGCGACCGGTTTGAGCCGGTCCGCGGCCATCCGCACGGCCCTGCTGGCCTCGGCCGAGCGGGTACGGAAGCGAAGCGAGCTTGCGTCCGAGGCCGCCGCGTTGGAAGCCGATGAAGCCGACCGAGCCGAGATGCTGTCGATCGCGTCGATGATGGAGTCGATGCGTGCAGCGGGGTGAGGTCTTTCGCTTCAAGGTCCCCAAGGGTGTCGGACATGAACAGCAAGGCGAGCGCTTCGGTGTCGTCGTGCAGTCCGATTCGATGCTTCCTCGTTCAGTGATTCTGGTAGCTCCCACGTCACGGAGCGTTCGTCCAGCTTCGTTCCGGCCGCAAGTTTCAATCGCTGGAGACACGACTCGGGTGCTCGTCGAACAGGTCGGTGCGGTGGATGCCCAGTGGTTCGGGCGTCGCGTTGGGCAGTTGGCGGCGGACGAAATGTGGGCCGTCGATGAGGCGCTCATCACCGTGCTCGGCCTCGACTAACCCGTCCCGATCTGCCGATCTGCGCTCTCCTCCGTCTCTTCGATCGTCGGCACGGTGACGTGAGTATCGGGTGATCGGCTTGGGCCTCGACGCGGCGCGTAGTCGGATGGGAAGGTCGAAGTTACGAGCTGCGAGTATTGGCGAAGTCGGGCGTTTGCGTCACCGTCGTGGTGAGTGGGTGGAGGAGCTCAGGGCAGGTCGATGACGACGGCGATCGTCTCTCGGATCTGCGACAACTCCCACTTTGCCGAGTGTGTCGACTACCCGTGCCGGTGAGACCGCACGGACATGTTGGCACTGTGCAGCTCGAGCCCGTTGGCTGGGTCCGGCCCGATGACGACTTCGGTGTGAAAGCCCCGGAGCGTGCTCGTGAGAGGCACGACCTGGATCACGGTGGGTGCGGCGTCGAGAATGCGTTGTGCGGTGACGATGACGGCCGGATGCAGATAGCCGGCTACGCGCCCTTCGGGTCGTCCCAGGTCGAGGTTGACGATGTCACCCGAGCTCTGCATCGAGCCAGGCGGTCTCGTCGTTGCGGAGTTCGCTCTGGAGCTGGTGGCCGATGTGGTCCTGGCGTAGCGCGCGGACGGCGAGAGCGACCGTGTTGCCGACGGTGGTGTCGAACTCGGCCGCGAGCCGTTTCAGTTCGTCGTGGGTGCCGACATCAATCCGGACGCTCGTACTCTGCATGCAGATCAGCATGCACGGCACGAGGATCACCCTTATTTCCGAGCATTGCATCCGGGCCGCACTTGGTCACCATCGGAGCCCACGTCACAGTGACGATCGGGTGGACGATACGGGCCCGAGTGTGGCTGGTGCTGTGGTGGACGGGGCGTGATCGCGCGTGCGCGATGTCGAGCAGCCAGGGTCCGGCGGGTTGGCCAAAGAGGAAGCCTCCGGCTGCGAGGCGGATGCTTGATTTTGCACCTCGGTGTTGATCGTGCAGGCTGTGCTCTCTCGTCACGGCGCCTTCGGTGAGAACATCTGGATGTCCTTGATGCACACGTGTGCCGGGCGCGTGACTGCGTACATGATGGCGTCAGCGACGTCGTCCGCATCGAGCATGTTGATCGACGCTATGTCCTGGTCGGACTGCATCTCGGTGGCGACCTCGCCGGTCTCGAGCAGGGTGACCTTGATCCCCTGACGGTTCAGATCCACGAGCACCGACTCGCTGAAGATGTTGAGGCCCGCCTTGCTTGCGGCATACCCGGCTCCGTATGGCGCCGGTCCCCGTGAGGCGAGTGATGACACGTTGATGACGTGTCCGGCTCCGGCAGCGATCATGTGGACCAATGCCGCACTCGTTGCGAACATCGGGGCGAGGAGGTTGACCTCCACCTCCTTGCGCCACTGTTCGGGGTCCGCATCGGCGGTGCGCTCCCAGTAGCCGAAGCCGGCGTTGTTGACCAAGATGTCGAGACGTCCGTACCGCTCAGCGGTTTCGTCGATCGCCCGGGCCAGCCCTCCACCGTCGCGAACGTTCTGGGGAAGTACGTGTGCGGTGCCGCCGGCCTCCTCGACCTCCCGGGCGACCGCTTCCAGGCGCTCCACTCGTCTGGCGATGAGCGCCACGGTCGCACCAAGGCGAGCGAATGCAACTGCGGTGGCAGCTCCGATTCCGCTCGATGCTCCGGTGATGGCTACAACGCTGTTGTCGAACTCCATCTGACTGAATCCCTCCTGGTAGCGGCGGGCCGGTGGCCGATGCGCTCCTCCACTTTGGCAAAACAGACCACCCGAGCGCCGATCGTCGAGTGCCCTCCAACGGAAGTGGTAAGAAGGTCAGGGATTGGGGGTACGTGTGAAGCACGGCGTGTGGGTGATGAACTATCCGGTGGTGCGGACGATGTCCGAGGTCGTCGAGTTCGCTGTCGTGGCGGAACAGGCCGGCTGGGATGGCGTGTTCGTGAGCGACTCGATCACCGACGGTACGACTGACCCGTGGGTGACCCTCGGGGCGATCGCGGCCCGGACGGAGCGGATCACGCTGGGAACCTGGATCTCGGCCCCCGCGACCTACCAGCCATGGCGGCTGGCACTCGCCGCGGCATCGCTCGATCAGTTGTCGGATGGCCGCCTCATGCTCGGCGTGGGTCTCGGCGTCGGATCCGACTTCAGCCGGTTCGGGGACGACTCCTTGCCCGCTGAACGGGCACGACGATACGACGAAGCCCTCGAGGTCATCGAGCTGCTCTGGTCAGGCGAGCCGGTCACATTCGTGGGCGAGTTCTTCCGGCTCGACGATGTGACACTGCCGGTCGTACCTCGCCAGGAGCCTCGGATCCCGACGGTGGTCGCAGGCTGGTGGCCAAACGAGCGGCCGTTCCATCGCGCCGGTCGCTGGGACGGGACGATGCCGTATTGGCCAGCCTTGCTCGAGGGTGAGGCGGGCCCCGAGGGCCAAACGTCGGCCGGCACGATCGATGGTGAGCTGCGCGACCTCATGGCGTTCTATCGGGAGACGGCAGACGACCTCGGCGAGGTCGTGCTGCCCCGCCAGGAGCGCGACGATCCCGAGTACCGTTTCCTCGCGGGTGAGGTCGGGGCGACGTGGTTGTTGACTTCCTACCGGATGGATCTCGACGAGCTACGTAAGGGCCCACCGAGTTGACAGGGCCGAGTTCGGCGTCCGCGGCCGGATGACATGATGGTCGTTCGGTTTGGGGGACGGAGCGGCGTGCTCCCGTCACCACGACAGGAGATGGAGGAGCGATGGAAGCCGAAGAACAGAGCACGGCGACGAGCGAAGCGCAGCAGCGGTATTTGGGGGCGGTGAACAAGAGGGTCCGGCGGGCGGATTGGGCGGTCCTCAGCCGGGTTGTGGGGCTGCAGATTGCTTGGGCGGTTGCGCTGTTGGCAGGTGCCGCAGTGTCGCTCGTGCAGACGGTCCGTAACGACATTTCTTGGATCACCGATGATGGTGCGTGGATCACGGCGCTCCTGGGATTCGTCGTGGTGGTCGCCCAGGGAGCCACGCAGTTGTTCGCACGAACGTCAGGCGTTGTGAAAGCAGACGACCAAATGCGCCGCAACCTCGCCCGCGAACGCCGGCTCTTTGACTGCCGAGAAGGGCCGTACGCCGATGCTGCTCACCCGTTCGCCCTCTTCGTCGAACGGGCCGAAGCCGAGTTCGCCGAACACGACGACAGTGCTGCCACCTACAGCGCAGCACTACTGAAGAACGGAAACTGAGACAGTTTCACCTGTCTGCTCGATCACGTTGCCGGCCAGCACGTCCTGATCGCAAGGCCGTCTCAACGAAGTCTTGAGTCAACATCGGCCAGGGATGGACGATGGAATGACATGAACTTGAGGACGACGGATGCGCAGGACACCAAGCGGGAACTGGCCTGGCTCGATGGTCTGCGAGCGGCGACGACAACGCTCCGCGAGGAGCGCAGCGAGCTCGATCGCCACCTTGCCCTTCGGATGAACATGCGAGGTGAGCGGGCCATGACGACAGCAGGCGTTTCCTGGATCTGAGGTCGCACACTCGACGGAGGTCGGGTGTTTCGACTTGCCGACTTCAGCCCTCGCGAGTCCAGCGACAACCGAGCACCGTCGGGATCTGTTCCTGACCCTGGTATTCCGGGAAGCGAGCAATGGTCTGCGCACTGGGTGCGCGTTCGGTGAGTCGATCGAGCCGCCACCCTGCATCGGCCGCGGCAGTGAGCAACTCGCCCATCGGCCGATGGAAGAGCACGACCTGCTGTTGTTCGACGAACTGCACCAGATGACCTGGTGAGAGGTAGTCACCCCAGCGCCACAGGATCTCGCCGGTCGGATCGACCAGTGGCTCGGAGGTGGGCGCCGTCGAAACGGGGTGGTTCATCACCACTACCAGATGGCCGCCGGAGACCACGGCAGCTGCGATCTCGCTGAAGAGGCGGCGATGGTCTTCCACCATCTCCATGGCGCCCACGCAGACCGCTCGGTCGAAGGTCCCAGGCCGAACCCATCCGAGGTCCGGGAGACGCGCCCGGACGACCGGTCCGGCGGTGGCAGCGATGGCCAGGAGCCGAGACGAGACATCCGTCCCGATGATCGGCGGCCCGAGGTGGCGCATCACCTGACCTTCGCCGCAGCCGAGGTCGATCGTGGCGCCACCCGTGCCGATGATCAGTTCGTCGACCAGGGCGAGCAGATCACTGGAGTCACGTGGATCGTCTCGAACGGTGTCGACCCACCACTGCGCGATGTCGTCCCATGGCTCGGTCACCTCGGCGAGGCTAATGGTCCCGTAGCTGGCCGCTGAGGCCTCGGTCGCCTCGGCCCGGCGCACGAGTTCTGCGCCTCATGGTGGGTGTCGCGTCGTAGCGTGCGCTCCCATGTCGACTCCCAGCAAGAAGATCATCGTCGTCGGTGCTGTCGCGGGTGGTGCGAGTGTTGCCGCCCGAGCCCGGCGGCTGTCAGAAGATGCGCACATCATCATGATCGAGCGAGGCAGCTTCGTCTCGTATGCGAACTGCGGGCTTCCGTTTCACATCAGCGGGGAGATCGAAACCCGCGAGAGTCTGCTGATACAGACCCCCGAGGGCCTGAAGAACCGGTTCGACCTCGACGTTCGCACACGGAGCGAAGCGATCAGTATCGATCGTGAGACGAGGCAGGTCGAGATTCGCAACCTCGATACCGACGAGGTCTACTCGGAGCGATACGACGACCTCGTCCTGGCCCCGGGGGCAGCCCCGCTCAGCCCGCCGATTCCCGGCATCGAGCGAGTCGGGCACTTCGCCCTTCGTTCGATTCCCGACATGGATGCTGTGATCGAGTGGAACAACAGGGTGCGGCCGCGACACGCAACCGTGGTGGGCGCCGGCTACATCGGACTCGAGATGGTGGAGCAACTCACGCACCTCGGCATGTCGATCACGCTGATCGAGGCCGCTCCGCAGATTCTCGGTGCCGTCGACGAAGACATTGCGTTCTGGCCGCACCGGCAACTCGAGGATCGCAACATCGACGTGCGCATCGGTGCCAAGGTGGTTGGATTCGACGAGCCGGCCGAGAACGAGGACGCCCGGGCCTCGACGGTGGTTCTCGGTGATGGCTCGCGACTGCCGACCGACCTCGTGATCCTCAGTATCGGCGTGAAGCCCGAGGTCGAGCTGGCTCGAACCGCCGGCGTGGACATCGGCGAGCTGGGTGGCATCAGGGTCAATCAGCACATGCGTACCAGCGACGATCACATCTGGGCCGTCGGCGACGCCATCGAGGTCCGGAATCCTGTCACCCACGACTGGACACTGCTTCCGCTGGCCGGACCGGCCAACCGTCAGGGACGCGTCGCGGCCGACAACATCATGGGGAGACCTTCTCGTTATCGCGGCACGTGGGGCACGTCGGTCGTCAGGGTCTTTGACCTGACGGTCGCCGCAACGGGCCTCAACGAGCGCCAGCTCCGACGAGCCGGGATCGCGTTCGAGTCCGTGCACGTGCACCCGCTCTCCCATGTTGGCTACTACCCAGGTGCCGAGCTACTGGACATGAAGATGGTGTTCTCGGCCGAGGACGGGACGATCTACGGAGCGCAGGTTGTCGGCGACGAATCGGCTGCCCGCCGGATCGACGTGCTTGCCGCCGCGATTCAGGGCGGCCTGTCGGTCGACGACGTTGCTCAACTCGAACTCTGCTACGCCCCGGCGTACGGCGCTCCGAAGGATCCGGCGAATCTCCTGGCGATGGCGGCCCGCAATGTCGTCAACGACGATGTCAGCATTGCCCACTGGCACGAAGTCGATGATCTGTCCGACGACGAGGTGCTCCTCGACGTTCGCAGTGCCGAAGAGCGCGCGGTCAGCGTGATTCCCGGCTCGATACACATCCCCCTCGATGAGCTTCGAGGACGTCTCGACGAGCTCGACACGTCGAAACGGTTCATCGTCCACTGTTTCTCCGGCCAGCGGTCCTACTTTGCCTCTCGGATGCTCCTACTTCGCGGGTTCGAGGTGCGCAACCTCACCGGCGGGATCCGAAGCTGGCAGGCCGCTCATCGCGACCGAGACCGCCAGAAACCTGCGAGCGAGTACATCAGCGCACTGGCCAAGTAGGAACACCGTCCATGATTCCGCCCGCGGGGAATGGATCTCGGGCCCGCATGACATTGGGCTCTGTCGACCGCTGACGCTTCGTGGTTGGGTGGACCTCGTCGCAGGGAGCGAACGATGAATGAGCACGAGGTCGGTCCCGAGACGTCGTGGCGTTCGAGCATGACACCGAAGGCGACTTGCTCCACGACGCCGAGCGCGGTGCGGCGGCGGGTGTCCGATCGGCGTGTTCGCCGGAATCGGCCTGGCTGCGTTGGCGGTGCCCGGAATCGCTGTGATCGGTGTTGGCGGAATGCTCGCGCTTGCTGGCGCATCGGCATTGTGGGGCGGGCTACTCGGCGCCTACCTCGGAGTTGCGGCGGGCGGCTTGGCGTGGGCCGAGCATGAGGACATGGGATTCGCTGCGCTCGACGACGGCGAGGTGCTGGTCGTTGGCTGTAGTCACGGTCACGCCGATGCGGTGCGTGACACGATGCAGCGCCACGGCGGTCGGCACCACGCGATCGAAGCCGGACGCGTCTGAGTCAGCGCGCCACGCGACAGCTGGAGTTCCTTCGCTCAGTTCTCGGCGAGTTCCAGGGCGAACACCCTGATGGTCCGATGGTTGGCTCGTTCGCGGTACCGCCCGTAGCCGGGATATGCCGCAGCGGCGTCGCGGAAGACCCGATCTGCGTCGGTGTCATCGAGCTGGCGGGCGACCACGTCGACCGATGCATCCCGATACGACACGGTCGCAGCCGGGTTCGCCTCGAGGTTGTAGACCCAGCCGGGCGTCCGCTGCTGCCCATAGTTCGAACCGATGATCGCAAGATCCTCGCCGAACGGCGTACCGACGAGAGGCATGGTGCGCGTCTGGCCCGTCTTGGCGCCGGTGGTGGTGAGCATGATCACCGGCAACCCGGCCATCAGACCTGGCACGGTCACCTTGCCGTTGCTGGTCCGGAACAGACCCTTGTCGATCGGGTACAGCACGCGTTGCGCCGTCCAGGCGCCTGGGCGGCTCGCCGTGATCTTCTGGACGAGTCGTTGGGCAGCGTTCGATGGCTTCAACTCGTAGCCGAGCTCGTTCAACACTCCCATTGGGCCCCTTCGGTCGATGTCGATCACGACCGTACACCCCGCTCAGTTTCGCAGCGCCGATCCGGTCGGCTCGGTGGGGCCGATCAGAGCAGCGCCTCGAGTCGCTGACGCTTGGTCGCTGACTCGATGCTCGTGAGGATGCCAGCGCGGTTCAGCGCAGCGACTGCCTCGAGCAGCACTTTGGCTTCGACGCCGCGCTCGTAGGAGAACCCTGATGATCGGGTGACCGCATCAGCGCTCGATCTGTCGGAATGGTCCAGCACGATGATTGATCGGCACGCTCGAGTTCCATCTTGATCGCATTCTCGTGAGCACGACCGCCGATGGCGTGATCACCGTGACCCGCTCGGACACCGTGGCCTGGCAAGGCTCGGTTGCTGGGCCGCCAGGGGAGTACAGCGGCTCGGTCTGGGTGGAACTCCCACCGCCGTTCGGCCAGATCGAGATCGATTCATGGTCGGGTGAGAGCGTGACCACGTCGAAGAGCGGGGTGCACGAGTACGACCTGCCCTCGGTCGTGCTCGCCGGCGTCGAGTTCGTCGTCGGCGGCGAGCACACGGACGCGAACGGCGGCTTGGCGTTCGTGGCGCTGGACCTCGTGTTGTTCGGGGTGTTACCGCTCAACAGCTCCGTCGTCACGCTGCTGCCACTCCTCGGGCCGATCGCCGGTGGAGCGCTCGGTGCGATCGTGGTGAAGCGGCAAGGCAGGCCAGCGGACACGGTTCCGAAGCCGACCGAGTAACGGAGCGATCGGCAGGGAGTCGACGTTGAGTCGAGGCGTCCTGTTGGGGTCGACCACGCCGGCACGGGCCGCGATGATCTCGTTCACTTCACCGCCGATGAGCAGGATGAGGCACACGACCCAGAACCAGGTCATGCCGAGCAGCACGGCGCCGGCGAGACCCAACACCGCATTGCCGCCGCCGGCGATCTGGATGTACCAGCCGTAGCCGATGGAGACGGCGAACCAGCCGAGCGCCGCCAGCGCGGCGCCAGGGAGGTCGTAGCGCCACGGCGTGTGATGGTTGGGCCCGACGTGGAAGATCGTTGCTGCCCAGACCACCAAGATCGCGAGCGCGGCCACGAGGCGGAGCACAAGCGGGACGCCGGCGTTCGTCGACACATTCCACAACCAGGTCGAGCCGACCACCGTGGCGATCGTCCCGATGCCGAGCCCGATCGATGCCAGTCGCAATCGAATGAAACCCCGCGACTCGTCGATGTCGTAGACCACATCGAGGGCACGGATCAGTCCGGCGAACCCGCGGGACACCGTGAACAAGGCGAGCAGCACCGACAGTGAGAACAGGCCCGCCTTGTTCTGGTCGAAGACGCCATCGATCGCCGTCCGCAGTTCATCGGCCTCGCTGGTGAACACCCGGTCGACGAATTCGAAGGTCAAGCGCCGCAGTTCCTCGGTCGCCTGCTCGCCGAGCAGTGACAGTGCTGCCAACCCGGCCAACAACGTCGCTGGAAGACTCAGCAGCAGCCAGAACGCCACGCTGGCGGCAGCGTCGACGGCGTTGTCCTCGTTCACCTCTCGGATGACGGTTCGGGTGGTACGCACAGCGGCTCCCAGCCATCGCCTCACCGCCGTCACGACGTCGCGGACGTGGCCCGGGGGGTCTCGGACGGCAATCCGTGCAAGTGGCCGACGTCGTTGTACCTCCGCAGGCGCCAGGCCCCGCGATCGGCGGCAACGAACTCGGTGATCGAGGTGTTCAACGTGTGGAGTTCGAACGCGCCGGTGATCGGTGCCCGGAGCAGGTGGCGGAATGCTGCGTCGATGACACCACCGTGGCAGGCGATCACGACACATGCTCCACGATGCGTCTCCAGGGCGGCGGCGAGTGCCTCGCCGACGCGTGTGTGGAAGGCAGCGATCGTTTCGCCGCCGGGGAAGACCTCAGCATGCGGATCGGTCCAGTCGGGGACTCCGAACCGCTCGACGTAGGCGTCGAATCCCATCCCGTCGATGTCGGGCCCGGGGTCGTGTTCGCCGAAACCCGGTTCGATCTCGATCGTCAGGCCACCGAATGCCGGCGCGATCGCTTCCGCGGTCTCGATTGCCCGAGGAAAATTGCTGGAGATCAACACGTCGGCAGAGAGTTCGCCGGTGGCGGCGATCCGATCTCGGAGTCGCCCGGCTTGCTGGTGGCCCAATTCGGACAGCCCGGAGCACGACCGGTACCCGCCGATGACCCGGTTGACCGTGACGTTCGACTCGCCGTGCCGAACGAGTACGAGGGTCGTCGATGAATCCGGGTCACTCACGTCATCGGAGGGTACCTGCGACCAGGCGCCGGTGCAGTTCGACAAGTCACGGCCCGATCACGCCCCATCCCGTCGGAGCCCCAGGTGAGCACGTGCCTAGGGTGTCGCCATGCAGCTCGCATTCTCCGAAGACGAATTGATGGCCGATCATCCAGATCTCGAGCCCCACGTCATCCTCGACCAGCGAGTGCACGGCGGTATTGCCGCGGACGGTCGCTACCAGCCACCGCGGGCGTTGATCCGAGAGCCGGCGCTCGATGCCTGGGCAAGCGCATTGCGTGACCGCGGGGGAGAGGTGTTCAACGCCGACTCATCACTGCTCGACGGCACGCGGGCCGTCACGGTCGAACAGCAGCGTGTGCTGCTGCGTCACGGCCTCGGACAGTGGTTCTGGAACCAGCTGACGATCACCGGCAAGATCGAGGCTCGTGGTCGATTGCTGGCCGATGTCGCCTTCCCTGATCTCCAGCCCGTCATCGTCGAGGACATCTCCGAGATGGCGATCGGCCACCTCGGCGGCGGATTACTCCTCGCCCACGGACTCGACGAGGGCGGCCAGCCCGACCTCGGCATCGGCGGTCACGACCTGATGTGGTTCCTTGCCCGTGATCTCGCCTTCGGCGCCGACGCGTATCCGGATGCGGAACCACCCGACAACATCGGTCGGCCCGACGCGGGAACGCGTTACATGCCGGAGCTTCCTGCCGAGATCGAGGGGCTGATCTCGCTGCTCGCCAACCTGTTGATCATCGAGTTCCGTGCCGAGCTGGGTTTCGCCGAGGCGCAGCAGATCCTGCGGTCGCCCGATGTGTTCGTCGACCAACGCGCTCGAGGCCGAGCTCGCCGCCGAGATCATCGAGCGGATCCGCACCGACGAATTGATCCATGTCCGTTCGTTGTGCGTCTACCTCGGTGAGCTGCAATCGGTGACGTTCCGCACCACCGACGGCGCAACGGTGAGCGGCCGCGAGCTGTTCGGACGGTTCTGGGACGGCATGGTCCAGTGGGCGACCGTCGACCAACCGCGCCTCAACGCAGAGCGCGTCCGCCAAGACGTCGACGACTACATCGCCACCCACCCCGACGCCGATCGAATTCGCTCCGAATTCGCTGTTGCGCTCTGACGTCGCTCTGGTGTCAGTGGTCTCAGATCGAGCAGCTCGTCGCTGAGCGCAGGCGGGCGCGCAGTGCCCACGCCAACAGCGCGATCGACGCAACAGCCAGCATCGGTTGCAGCGGCTCGAACCACTGTCGTGCACCGGTGGTACCGAGTGCCACGATCACCAGCTTGTTGCACACCGGGCAGCCGACGGCGAAGAACGACAGCATCCCGGCGATGCCGCCGCGGTCGCGTTGGTGCATCCATTTCATCGAGCGATGACGGCGACGCCCGAGCGGCCGTCGACATAGGTTGCTGCCGAGCAGTCCGCCGAGCACCGCGGTGATCACCAGCGTCGGGTACGACCACCAGGTGACCGGCACCGGTCGGCCGAAGACGGGATTCGGGATCACGTCGGTGGGCAACCCGATCGCCAGCGCGACCAGCGCACCAGCTGCGAGCGCCACCGCAGCGTGACGTGCCGACCACCCTCGCAGACCATCGATCGTGCTGGGGTTCGGCGCGGCAGTGACAGGTCATCGAGGTCGATCACGCCAATACCCTAGTGGGTACCGGTTCCGGAAGTGAATCCTGTCAGGCGACATCCGTCAGATGGGACATGGCCGAGGTGACGACCTCGTCGAAACGGGCTGAGACAGCTTCGAACCATGCCGGGTCGTCATCAGCGAACGCCGCCCGAACCTGGGTTCGCACCGAGGCTGCTTCGGGGCCGAGGGGGTCGCCGTGGGCATGCAGGACTGCATCGGCGCGCAGCGACTGCAGCACCGTGACGGTGTCGACCGTGCCGAACTCCAACGCGACCGCAGCAGTGATCTCGACCCGGGCGCCATCGACTCGACCGCTGCGAGCCAGTCGCCGCTGAGGTCGGCGGACACGCTCTCTCCGTCGAGCATCGAGCGAACGTCGCCCCACCATGCGGTGCCGCGTCGATGTCCCGGCGCATCGCGGTGCTCGTGCGAGATCAGCTCGCCATGGCCCCATGGCCCGAGACCCGTGTGCAGATCGATCAGCCCCAGTCGGGTTGCGCTCCCGATCAGCCCGGCCAGGTGTTCGACCAGCCATCGGTGCGACCACACCGGTCCAGTGCCGCCGTAGAACACACCCGTCGGGTGCGTGTACTGGCCCGCCGCTCACCACTTCCTGGAGCCGGGCGAAGCCGACCTCCTCCGCGTACCCGAGGAGCTGCAGCGTCGTGGTCTGCTGGGTCGTCCTCGTCCCACGTATCGGGCACCAGGAGCTGCGCCAATGCGCCGTAGTCCTCGTTGGCGGGCGGAGGCTGTGACCAGTCGACGAAGTTCCGATTGAGGTCGACATTGTCCTCGTTGACGCGCCGCACCCAGGCGAACCCGTATGGGTTGAGGGCATGGACCAGCACCACGCGCAGTTGCGCAGGCCGCGCTGCGGCGTGCTGCTCGAGCCAGTGATGTTGGAGTGCTGATCCGGTGAATCCTTCGACGCCATGCGTTCCCGACACGATCAGCAGCACCGACTCGGCGTCGTCGGGGCCGATGGAAGCCACGTCGATGGCGAGCTCTTCACCGTCGATGCCCCGCAACGGATGCAGGTGTGTGGCCACGTCAGCGCCCGTCTCGTTCGCCGCTGCGAGGAAACGGCGTCGTGACGTCTGGTAGGTGGTGGTCAGTCCTCGGGTCATCTCCGTGAGCATGTCACGTCAGAGATGCCGAACGTACGGTTGCCGTCGTGCAGCTGCTCGTGTACCGCTGATCTCCACTACCGGCTGCCGCAGTTCGACTGGCTCGTCGATCAGGCCGCCGACGTCGACGTCGTCGTGATCCCTGGCGACCATCTCCAGGTGATCGGAGCCGCACCGCTCGAGGTGCAGATCGTCGTGATCTCCAAGTATCTCCAACGCCTGTCTGAACGAGCCCTCGTGCTCGCGTCGTCGGGCAACCACGATCTCGACGGCCCGGGGGCGACAGGCGAGCAGGCGACACGGTGGCTACGCGATCTCGCATCGGACCGAATCGTCGTCGATGGGCATTCGACCGATCTCGACGGGGTCCGCTTCACGGTGTGCCCCTGGTGGGACGGACCGCTCACCCGCCAACAGGTCGACGACCAGCTGGCGTCCGCTGCGATCGGGCGACCCGATCGATGGGTCTGGGTGTACCACTCACCCCCGGCCGATTCACCGCTGTGCGTCGCCGGACCGGCCAAGCAGTTTCCCGACCCCGACCTGGCCGCCTGGATCGACCAGTATCAGCCGGAACTCGTGATCTGCGGTCACATCCACCAAGCGCCGTGGGTCGACGGGGGAGGGTGGATCGATCGAGCGCGGATCCACGTGGATCATCAACGCAGGACACCAGCCGGGCCCGATGCCGGCGCACGTGGTGATCGATCTCGACGAGCGGACCGCCGAGTGGGTAGCGCTGCCCGACCGCGAACTCGTGCAGATGTCCGCTCGACGTCGGCGTCAGTAGTCGGGGTCGGGAAGTCGAGCCGAGCCCGAGGTCACCGTGCGGGTCTGATGGAGCATCAGCGTGCTGAGCACGTCGTCGAGCATGCCGAGGTGGCCGTCGTCGTCGCCGTACTGACGCTGGACGTCGGTCAGGTGCCCGGTCAGATTGTCGAGCCGTGTCGCGAGCGCAGCGGCAACGTCGAACAGCACGTCCGGCCGCGAGCGCAGATACGCCGCACCGTCGTCGGCGCAGAGCACGGTGGACGGCTCGATCGCCCGCAGCGTGGCCGTCGATCGGCCGTTCGAGCACCGTCGACATGTCGCCGAGAATCGCGCCCGGTGTGTCCATCACGGCGAGCAGCACTCCGTCACGTTCGATCCGATTCGGCCCTCGATCAACACCAGGATCGCGCCGAAGGGCGCGCCCTGTTCGACGATCACGTCGCCCGGAGCGAACGACCGCCTCGGGAGTTCGGCACAGCGCTCGATGAGGTCTTCCACGACGGCCAGTCTGTCAGGCCCGCTGTCGGCGTTCGAGCGTCGGACCGATGCGTAACCTGGCGTTCATGTGCGGTCGCTTCGTCTCAACTGCCGGCCCCGATCGCATTGCGGCCTACTTCGACGCTGTGCTCCCGACCGAAGCCGTCGCCGAATCGCTCGGCGAGAATTTCAACGTCGCCCCCACCCAGGACATCTATGCAGTCATCGACAACGGCGACGGGCGCCGCTCGGGTCGAGGCCTTTCACTGGGGATTGATCCCGAGTTGGGCCAAGGACCGCAAGATCGCCACCCGGATGATCAACGCCCGCGCCGAGACCCTGGCGGAGAAGCCGGCGTTCAAGGGCCTGCTGAAGAAGAAGCGATGCATCGTGCCGATGGACGGCTTCTACGAATGGCTGCCCGGGCAACCCGGAGGGACCGTTGAACACGAAGGGCAAACCGCTGAAGCAGCCGATGTTCATCCATCGCGGCGACGGTGAACCGCTGGCGGTGGCCGGGCTGTGGACCGCCTGGAAGGACCCGGCGACCCCGATGGTCGATTTCTGCACAGCGTCACGATCATCACCACCGCAGCCAACGCCACGATGCGGCCGGTGCACGACCGGATGCCGGCGATCCTCACGCCGGAGCACTGGGCTTCGTGGCTCGACCCGACCAACGATCACCTCGATGAGCTCTCCTCGATGCTCGACGGTGGCCCACCCGACCTGCTCACAATGCAGGCGGTGTCGACCGATGTGAACAACGTCCGCAACAACCGACCGGAGCTGATCGAGCCGCTCAGTCGCTGACGCCCGCGGCTCCTGCTGCGCGCAGCTCGCGCCGGATCGCACTCGGCCCAGGCGTTGAGATCGTCGCGGTCGACGTTCGCTGCGGCATTGGCGAAGCTCAGCTGCGCCATCGAGGAGGTCGGGATGACGTGCACATGGGTGTGCGGCACCTCGTAACCGGCGATGATCACGCCGACGCGTTCGCAGTCGAATGCGGCTCGCTGCGCGAGCCCGATCGTGTGCGTCACCGCGAAGAGATGTGCGGCGAGTTCCGGGGACGCATCGACCCAGTGGTCGACCTCTTCGATCGGCACCACCAGGACGTGGCCAGGTGCCATCGGGTTGATCGACATGAACGCCACGCAGTGGTCGTCACGCCAGACGAACGTTCCCGGGAACTCGCCGTCGATGATCTTCGTGAACACCGTGCTCATGCCCGCACCCTACGCTGTGGTCCGTGACCCACGACACCCCATCGAGCCCCGCCGCTGCCCCGGCGGCCGACTCGCCGCCGGTGTCGATGTTCGATGGGATCTGGACCATCCCGAATGCCTTCACGCTGCTCCGCCTCCTGCTGCTCCCCGTGTTCCTCTACGTGCTGTTCGGGCTCGAGAACCGGGCGGCAGCGGCATGGATGCTCGGCGGGCTCGGCGCCACCGACTGGGTCGACGGCTACCTGGCCAGGCGGCTCGGCCAGGTCAGCGAGTTCGGCAAGGTGTTCGACCCCACCGTCGACCGCCTGATGTTCGTCGTCGCGACCGCAGCGATCATCATCGATGGTTCGATTCCGGTGTGGTTCGCCGGTGCGGTGCTGCTCGAGAGGTGCTCGTCGGGCTGATGATGGCAATCGCGACGGTGGTGTACAAGATGCCACGCATCGACGTGACCTACTGGGGCAAGCTCGCCACGTTCCTGCTCATGTTTGCTGTGCCCGGATTCCTGATGGGCAACAGCGGTATCGCCGGCTGCCGACTGGTTCCTGGCTGCAGCGTGGATCGTCGGCCTTCCTGGACTGATTCTCAGCTACTGGACCGCCATCGCCTATATTCCGCAGGTGCGACGGGCGGTTGCATCAGGTGTTGCAGCCCGTTCGACTTCACTCCACTCCGACACGTGAACCCAGGTACCGTTGACTCATGATCATCCCCGCCGAACTCCGCTACTCATCCGATCACGAGTGGGTGCGCGTCGAAGGCACCACGGTCACGATCGGTATCACCGAATACGCACAGGACGCACTGGGCGACGTCGTCTTCGTCGAGATGCCCGACCGCGGTCTCGACGTTGCGGCTGGAGAGTCGTTCAGCGAGGTCGAGAGCACCAAGTCGGTGAGCGACATCTACGCCCCGGTCACCGGCTCCATCTCGGAGATCAATGATGCGCTCGAATCGCAACCGGAGCTCCTCAACAGCGACCCCTACGGTGCGGGTTGGATCTGTCGCATCGAGATCCGTGACCCGTCCGAACTCGAGGGCCTGATGGATGCCGAGGCGTATCGAGCCTTGACGGAGGGTTGAGGAGATGGGTACGTACGTGTTCTGCAACCAGTGCGGGCATCGCAACCCGCCGACGAGCACGTTCTGCTCCAGCTGCGGCTCACCGCTCGATTCGCTCGACGATCGCACGATCACACTCGCCGCACTCGACCCGCTGCAGGATGCCCCCGGCAACGACGACGACGTCGTCGTCGCCGTCGGAGAACTCCCGTACGAAATCGGCGTCTTGATCGTCCGTGCCGGCGCCCAGACAGGTGCCCGATTCCCGCTCACCGAGACCACCACCAGGCTCGGTCGACATCCCGAGTCCGAGATCAGCCTCGACGACATCACGGTCTCGCGCCGACACGCCGAGATCGAACGGACCCCCGACGGGTACGTGGTGTCCGACGCTGGTTCGCTCAACGGCACCTACGTCAATCAGGAACGCGTCGACCGGATCATGCTCCGCCACGGCGACGAACTCCAGATCGGCAAGTTCCGTCTCGTCTTCTTCGAACGTCACGATGGCTGAATCGTCGCCGCCCGAACTCGTCGTTCCGACGGCTGGAGGCCACCTCTCGATCGGTGAGGTCTTGGCGCTGCTCCTGGAGGAGTTCCCTGACGTCACGATCTCGAAGATTCGTTTCCTCGAGAGCCAGGGCCTCATCGATCCTGAACGCACGGCATCGGGCTATCGCAAGTTCTATGCCGACGACGTCGAGCTGTTGCGGTGCATCCTGCGCGAGCAGCGCGAGAACTATCTGCCGTTACGCGTCATCAAGGATCGCATCGACTCCGGTGAGATCGACCCGACCGGTGAGCAGCCTCGACCACGCGAGATGCCACGGGGGATCAAGAACGTCAGCGAGCCCAGCGACGTTCCCCGGCCCGACGCCCACCCCAGCGCAGGACGAAGCCGAGTCGACGGCGCCGGTCAGCGGTCGACGAACGGTGCTGATGCCGACGGTGACGAGCCGGTCAGCGGTGCTGCGGTCCTGTTCCAACGCACCGATGGCGCCGAGCCGGCATCGCCAGCTCCCGCTCCGGCACCGCCATCAGCGCCCGACTCGCCGCTCGTCGCCGAGCAGCGGCCCGCCGATCGGGGCCCCGTTGCCGCCACGGGAGCAATGCTTCCCGGGTTGCTGCTCAGTGCGGACGAACTCTGCGCGATGGCGGGCATCACCCGAGAGCAGCTCGCCGACCTCGAGTCGTACGGAGTGATCGCGTCGCCGAGCAGTTCCGATGGCCCGTTCGATGAAGACGCGGTCGAGATCGCCACGATTTCCAAGCGATTCCTCGACGCCGGGATCGAGCCGCGTCACCTCCGGGGCTGGCGCGTGGCGGCTGATCGCGAGGCTGGACTCCTCGAACAGTTGATCCAGCCGCTGTTGCGCCAACGCAATCCCGAGGCGCGAGCCCAGGCCGTCGCCCAGCTCGAGGAGCTCGAGCAGACCGGTGGCCGGTTGCGCGCGGCGATGATGCGTTCATCGCTGCGGTCGCACGCGCCCTGAGACGTCGTCGGGTTCGAACCGACGTCACACGCTGTCCGGGTCCCGGGTACAGTGAGCACGTGGTCCCTCTGGAACTCATCGGTGTTCGCGTGGAGATGCCGGCCAACACGCCCATGGTCCTGCTCCGCGAATCGGACGGTCGTCAGCGTCTGCTGCCGATCTACATCGGGAGTCCCGAAGCGTCGGCGATCCACTACGCGCTCGAAGGTGTCGAGCCACCCCGGCCGCTGACCCACGACCTGTTCCTCGACGTGCTCGGTGAGCTCGACGCAACGATCACCCGCGTGGTCGTCACCGAGATGCGTGATCGCACCTACTACGCCGAACTGCATCTCGACACGCCGGCTGGCGCCAAGGTGATCTCGGCTCGACCGTCCGACGCCATTGCGCTGGCCGTCCGGTGTGCAGCGCCGTTGTTCGCGTCGAACGAGTTGATCGACGAGGTCGGTCAGGAACCGGTTGCCGAACCGGACGACGACGCAGCGGAGATCATCGACGAATTCAAGGACTTCATCGAGAACGTCAGCCCCGAGGACTTCGGTAGCTGACGCGACCAGGGGCGATGCCCCGAACAGCACTCATTGCGGAACCCGAGCGTGGAGTCGGTACGACCGGAACGGGATGCGGTGACCGCCGTCGGGTATCGCGTACGGCTCGATTCTGGCCGCCATTGCTGACGCCAGTTCCTGTCGTGCGGTATCGGTGAGCGCGGCGAGGGTCGGGAGCCCACGGAGTGCCTCCGGTCTGGGCGAGGAACCAGGGTTCGAAGTCGGCGATGTCGACGTCGTGTTCGAGCATCGTGATCTCGATGTCGTGGAATCCGGCCGTGCTGGGCGGTGGAACGGCAGGAAGTCGTCGGCGTGCGTCGGTGTCGCTCGTTGCACCGATGTCGCGAGCGACGGTTCGAGTTCGGCGAGCAGATCGAGTTGGTTCTCGATGTAGGGGTTCTGGCCAGGTGTTGCCCACACCGTTGCGATCAACACACCGCCGGGTTGGAGCACACGTCGCGTCTCGCGCATCGCCGCGACGGGGTCCGGGAAGAACTGGAATCCTTGCTGGCAGATCACGTGGGTGAACGTGTCGTCGTCGAACGGGAGAGTCATCGCTTGGTGACTCCACCCACTCCACGCCGTCATCGATGCTGCCGCGGGCGATCTCCAGCATCGCCGGGTTGATGTCGGCACCGATCGAGCCGACCGTTGGGTGAGACCAGCGCAGCGGCGTGGCGGGCGACCAGGCCGGTGCCACATGCCAGATCCAGCACGACATCGCCGCCACGGATCAGTGCACCCTCGGCGAGGAGCCGAGCCGATCCCTCCATGAAGACACGCGTGAACGACTCATAGGCCGTCGCCTGATGCTGAGCGAGTTGGAAGCCTGAAGGCATCGGACCTTCCTCGTCTGTGGTCGGGTGTCGAAGACTACGCCTCGGCGCGAGTCGTCTTCGCGAACGAGACCTTCATTGCGTCCAGGCATGAACGACCGGGAGAGGAACCTGTTCTGGCTCAGGAGGGAGATCGTCCCCGAACACCTCGCTCAGGAGACCGTGCACGACGGGGTGCAGCCGTTCTTCGACGAATCGATCCCAGTGCTCTTGAGACTCCCACACGTCGATGTAGCGGAGACCGCCTTCGACACGTTCGACGGCGAGATGGACGACGAGCCCCTCCGGGGCGACATCGCCGAGGCCGTCGGTGATTCGCTTGTAGAAGGTGGCATCGATCGGCACATCTTGAGTGAACGCGTAGGTCATGACAGGGCTCCAAACTTGATCCGAATATACTTCGGATGGAAGTATGGGCGCTGTGGCCAAGCAAGTCAACACCCGGAACTACGACAACACCGCCCGTTCGGTGAAGTCGGACGAAACCAGGCGGGCAATCCTCGACGCCGCCAGGGTGCAGATGCTGGAACACGGGGTACCGGGCCACCACGATCGCCGGCATCGCGCGAAGTGCCGGCGTGCACGTCGACACCGTCTACGCGCTCGTGGGACGCAAGCCCGTGCTGCTGCGCGAGCTCATCGAACAAGCCATCTCCGGTTCGAGCGAAGCCAGTCCCCGCCGAGGAACGCGACTATGTCATCAGCGATCCGAACCGAGCCCGACCCGCGACGCAAACTCGCCATCTACGCCCGCGCCACGCGTGAGATCCACGCACGCCTCGCACCGCTGCTGCTTGCACTGCGCGATGCATCGACCACCGAGCCCGAAGCCAGGGCAGTGTGGGACGAGATCAGCGAGCGACGAGCAATGAACATGCGCGAACTCGCCAAGGATCTTGACTCGGTCGGCGGAATCCGCGCCGGGCTGACCATCGCCGACGCCGCAGACACCATCTGGGTCACCAACAGCGCCGAGGTCTACACACTCCTCACCGTCCGAACGGGGCTGGCCGCCGCACCGCTACGAACGATGGCTGACCGACACCTGGTCCCGCCTCCTCCTACCAGACAACTGACCGAGCCAACATCGGGGCGCCGGCCGATCTTCGACCGTGCAACTCGTGCAGCGCAATCCAGGGCAGCCGGTACCGGATCGATCGCTACTGAGACGGTGTGTGCGTAGGGTTGCGGGGGTGGGAACCGTTCGGGGTGCGGTGAGCTTCTGATGGGGATGGGAGTTCGATCCATCCCGCTGTCATTGATGGTCACCGCGCTGTTCGTTGCGGCGTGCGGCTCGACGCCGTCCGGCTCAGTACCGGCGACGTCGTCGGGTGACTGGGATGTGCTCGTGACCGCCAATGGCGGTGGGGGACTGGTCGACTCGGTCGGTACGACCGATCTCGAGATCCTCGGTGGAACCGGGCCTGATGACCCGTGGCTGCGGTTCGGATTGGCATTGAACTACTGCTGCGGCGAACCGAACGCTGTCGTCTACGAACCCAATCAGTGGTCGTTCGACATCGGCGATGGTCAACTGCGAATGGACGGACCGCTCTGTGACGGCCCGGTCGAGTGCACCGAAACCGGACGACGGGTGCAGTTGGCACCCAACGCCACCACCGTGGTCCAGTTCGAGGTGTTCCGGAGTGTGACCGGATCTGCGCCGGTTTCGGAAGGCACGCTCACGGTTGACACGGCGCCGCTGTTCGACTGGGACTTCGATGCGATCGAAGACGAGCCGATGTCGATCCGTGTGCGCTTCGACATCAGCGGGCCCGTTCCTCCACCGACCGGCGACACCACCCCGACAACAACCGATGGGCTACCCGTCACCATCGTGGGCGGCGGGCTCGGCGTACTCGACTTCCCGTTCCTTGGCGTTGCCGACAACGGCAATGAACTCGCCGACCTCGTCTCAACGGCAGCGGAACCGATCGACACCGCTGTTCTCGACATCGACTGGCCCACCGAAGCGGTGCTGGTGTTGTCAATCGGGTCGAACCTGTGCCCACCGATCCTCAACGGCCTCCAGATCGACAACGGCACGGCCACCCCTGTCTTCGTGAACGCCGGCTACCTGATGTGCGAAGACCCGCTGGTGCCGTACACCGTGCTTGCCGCAATCGATCGTGAGCTGCTCGTCGACGTCGACGAGATCACGGTGTCTGCCGACACCTCGTACGCCGAACAGGACACGGTTGCGTCAATCGATGTCTCGCCAGCCACGGCGGGTCCCACGATCGAACCGACCGAAGTCACCTTCGGCGAAACGACCGGGACCGCCACCTTGCCGCCACGCGGAGAAGCGAGGACCGCCGTGCTCACCGACGGAACCCCTGTGTACGTCGTCCATCACCACGATGGCACCATCAGCGCGCTCGACCCGCGCGGCGCCGACCAAAGCATCGACGGCCTCCACCAGATCGTCACGTGGGTGGCCGCAACCCGCACGTTCCTGAACCGCGGCGCCTGGGACGAGTACGGACGACGACTCGACGGGTTCCGAGCCTCCGACCTCGTTGGTTACGCCACCAGAGTCATCAACGACCAGGTCCAGATCGGCAGCAGCGTCTCCGCGCCGGCCGGTTCACCAATCACGCAGACCAACGATCCTCCAGCGATGTCCGACCTCACCATCACGCCCGGTGAGGCACTCGCCGTCGACGCCGCAACGGAATTGTCCGTCGGAACGACCAGCTGGATCGCCGGATCAGTTCACGCCCGACCAGACAGCGCCCTCATCTGCGACATCCCCGCAGCGACCATCCAAAGCGAACCGTGTCCCACCGGCTCTCCAACAGCCGAGGGGATCCCGACCACGCCGGGCTCCGCCAACACGTACTTCGGGCCTCTCCTCGCGACGCGTACGAACGAGGGTTTCAACCGGATCGCATCAACCGGGGGATCCGCAGGCACCGCCCTCTGAGGCGGTCGAGCACCAACGCTGCGGGTGCAGCAGACATCGCGTCGGACGCTGCCTGCTCAAACGCGGCGTGCCGCGCTTGGTCGGGGATTCGCACAGCGGCACCACCGAAACTTCAGGCTCGGAATTCGGCGCATGTGTCCGGATGTCGTTTCGCCGTTCGTCGTCTCTGTGACAATCAAGAATGACCAACGACACAAAGGACGTCGCAACATGAAGTACATGCTCCTCCTCGCAAGCAACCCCACCGACGAGCCAGCCCCGGACGACGAAGCGTTCGGGCCCTACATGGGCGAATGGGCTGCATACAGCCAGGCCCTCGCCGAGGCGGGCGCAATGGTTGCCGGCGAAGCGCTGCAAGGCGCCGAAACCGCAAGCACGGTTCGAGTCCGCGATGGCAAGCGCATCGTGACCGATGGGCCCTTCATCGAGTCGAAGGAAGTGATCGGCGGCTACTACGTGATCGATGTCGCCAACCTCGACGAAGCACTCGATTGGGCCGCCAAGATCCCGAATTCTCACTTCGGCACCGTCGAAGTCCGACCGGTCATGGAATTCGACGGCTGACGAGCTGGGCCGAGGCGGTCTGCTGACGAATCTGATGGGTGTCGCCGACGTCTTTCGTACGGAGTGGCCACGGCTGGTGGCCACGCTCATGCGCGACGTCGGCGACCTCAGCATCGCCGAAGACGCGGCACAGGACGCATTCATCGAGGCGTCGACGCGGTGGCCCACCGATGGGGTCCCCGACCGACCGGGCGCCTGGTTGATCACGACCGGCCGGCGCAAAGCCATCGATCAGATCCGCAGAATGCAGCGATTCGAGGACCGGCTCCCGGCGTTGGCCGATCAGACGACGATCGACCTCGGCAGTGAGCAGGCACTCGATGATCAACTTGCCCTCCTGGTCGGATGCTGCCACCCAGCTCTCGCCCCCGAGGCCCAGGTCGCGTTGACGTTGCGGGTCGTCGCCGGGCTCTCGACGCCGCAGATCGCACGCGCCTTTCTGGTGTCCGAGGCATCGATGACCCGTCGACTCACTCGCGCCAAGTCCAAGATCCGGGCCGCACGAATTCCCTTCGATCCACCAGACATGCACACGCTCGCCGAGCGCATCGGTGCGGTCTGCGAAGTGATCTCGTCGATCTTCACCGAAGGCCATGCCAGCGCAACGGACACCGCACTCATCCGAGGAGATCTCTGCGACGAGGCCATCTGGCTCGCCGAACTCCTGAGCAGGCTCGCCCCGACCGACCCCGAGGTCGCCGGACTCCACGCGCTCCTGCTGTTGACCGATGCCCGACGCCCCAGCCGTCTCGATCACCATGGCCGCCCCATCCTGCTCGCCGACCAGGACCGATCCCTGTGGGACCAGCCGATGATCGCCCGCGGCCTCGCCGAACTGGCGAGAGCACACTCGTTCCAGCAAGGCGGCGCCTTTCAGTTCCAAGCAGCGATTGCCGCCTTGCACGCCACAGCACCAACGTTCGAGGCCACGGATTGGTCAGCGGTGTTACGCCTCTACGACGTGCTCCTGCAGCGCCAGCCCAGCGCGCTGGTTGCGCTGAACCGGGCCATCGCCGTCGACCGCGTGCATGGTCCTGGCGCCGCGCTCGCCGCACTCGATGCGATTCCACGAGCGGACGACCTCACCGGCAACATCAACGACTACGTGTATTTCCACACCGCTCGATCTGACGTCCTGTCACGGCTGGATCATCTCGATGACGCAGACGCCGCACTGGAACTCGCGATCGAGTGCAGCACCAACGAATCGGAACGGTCGTTCCTTCGGCGCCGACGGCACGACCTGCGCTCTGATCGCCACGACAACCGCCGCAACGTCCACCCAGCATGAACCCAGGCCCTGACGGGCGGCGGGTCAACCGGGTGCGCCTGCGTCAGCCCCGAGGACTTCGGCAGCTGACTTCCTCAGTGGGTGAGTCGATCGTCAGTGGGTGAGTCGATCGTCGACCGCACGGAGCCGGCCGACGAGTTCGGTGATCACGCTCATCGCGATCTCCGGCTCGTCACGCAGCATCGCCCGCATGTTCCACGACGACAGACCGAGGGTCTCGAGATCGCTCGTGGCGACGATGGTGGCCGAGCGCGGTTGGCCGTCGAGCACACTCATCTCGCCGAACGAATCGCCCGGCCCGAACGTTGCCACCGTGGCACCGTTGACGCGGGCCTCGGCGGTGCCGCTCACGATCGAATACAGCCTGCCGAATTTGCCGGACGCCTGCTCGTCGATCACCGAGGAACCGGTGCGGAAGCTGTAGGTCCTCATCTCTTGGGCAATACTGCGCAGCGACGAGTCGTCGAGACCTCGGAACAAGCTCACCGAACGCAAGGCAGCTACCACGTGGTCCTCGGGTTTCATTTCTGCTCCTGTGTCCCAGCTCGTCTCGTTGTTGCGGCCGACACTACTCACTGTTGACGCGGGGGCGGGAACTCCGTAGAGTGCACGGTCTCACATCATCGTAACTACGCACCTGTGAGCTGCGAACGTGAGAGCGACGTGCTCGGCCACGTTCGTGATGTTGGGCGAAACGAACCGGAGGCCATCCGTGCAGAACACCTCAGACCCCGTCGTGCCGACCGAACTCGGCTACAGCGGCACCCAGACTGCCAAAGTTGTCGGCATCTCGTACCGCCAGCTCGACTACTGGGCTCGCACCGACCTGATCCGGCCCTCGCTCAGCGATGCTTCCGGGAGCGGCAGCCGTCGCAGCTACTCGTACAACGACCTCCTCGAGCTGAAGGCGATCAAGAAGCTGCTCGACTCCGGCATCAAACTGGAGCAGGTGCGCAAGGTGTTCGCGTACCTTCGCGAGCACGTCGCCACCGACATCGCCGCAGCTCACATCGTGATCGATGGCGGCAGCGTCATGCTCTGCGACGGCGACCAGCTCGTCGATGTCTTGAAGAACGGGCAGGGCGTCCTCAACGTGCTGTCGCTCGGCGGCGTTCGTGATGAACTCGAGGCCGATCTGGCCCCGGTGGTGATCGACAGGTCGGAGACCCGGAGCACCGTGGGTCCGAACCGCCGAATCGGATGACGCTGCAGAGCTCGCCACTCGAGGCCGAGCACCGGGCGCTCGGTGCGACGATGGTGGAGTTCGGCGGTTGGGAAATGCCGATTGCGTACCCATCGGGCACGATTGAAGAACACCTCGCATGTCGGAATCGGGCCGTCATGTTCGATGTGTCCCACCTCGGCACGGTCCGAGTCGCAGGACCGGACGCCTACGAACGGCTGCAGTCGACGCTGACGAACGATCTTGCCAAGATCGAACCCGGCCGCGCGGAGTACACCCATCTACTCGACGACGATGATGCTTCGGTGGTCGACGACATCATCGTGTGGTGGCGTCCCGACGACCCCGAGGTCTTCGACGTGATGCCGAACGCCTCGAACACCGAAGGTGTGCGCGCCGGTATCGGCGGCTCCGACATCACCGACCAGCGGGCCGTCATCGCTGTGCAAGGGCCGGATGCGAAAGCATTGGTGTCGAGTGTGTTCCCCGACGCTGGCAGGGTCGGTCGTTTTCGCGTGGCGGCCACACGGTGGAACGACGTCGAGTGCACTGTTGCCGGCACCGGCTACACCGGCGAGGATGGCGTCGAGATCGCACTCCCTTCCGACGCTGCACCCGCCATGTGGCGAGCACTCGCAGCCGCTGGTGTCGCACCGGCGGGCCTCGGCGCCCGTGACACGTTGCGTCTCGAGGCGGCTCTGCCGTTGCACGGACACGAGTTGGGTCCGGGCATCACGTCGCTGCAGGCGGGGCTCGGCTGGGTGGTGGCGTGGAACAAGCCTCGATTCATCGGACGCGACGCAGCACGTGCGGAACGCCATCGGGGGATCGATCGGCGCCTGGTCGGCATCGCCACCGAAGGTCGTCGGCCTGCCCGTGCCGGATGCGCCATCGTGATCGACGGCGACGTCGTTGGAGAGGTGACCAGCGGCAACTTCTCGCCGGTGCTCGGCCACGGGATCGCCCTCGGGTTCGTGCCGCCGGAGACGGCGGAAGGCACCGCCGTGGTGGTCGACGTTCGCGGCAAGGAACTGCCAGGACGCGTCGCCGCCACACCATTCGTGCAGCGCTGACGCTCAGTCCCCGGTTGCCGGCGTCTCCGACGCAGCCGGCGTCTTGGCTGCTGACTTCTTCGCTGCTGACTTCTTGGCGGCTGACTTCTTCGCTGCTGACTTCTTGGCGGCTGACTTCTTCGCTGCTGACTTCTTGGCGGCTGACTTCTTCGCTGCGGACTTCTTGGTGGCCGCCTTCTTGGCTGCTGGCCTCTTTGCCGTCGGCGACTTTGCCGTCGTCTCTTTCACCGTGGTCGTCTTGAGTTTGATCGTCCTGGCTTCTGGCTCGGGCGTTACCGGCGCCCGGGTTGGCGGGGGAAGCGGGAGCGGAACTGGTCGGTCGGCTCCCGGGAAGCCGGAGTCCGCCGAACAGGCCACCGGCGGACTCTGCGAGTTGTGTGAGTGGACCGAGACGACGAGACACCTCGCCGAGCACCTCGGAGAACGCGCCGATCTGGTTGGGGAGTTGGGCGAAGGCCGGCGTGGCGAGTGTCTCAGCCAGACGGTTGAGCCCGGGGGCCACGGCCATCGCTGGACCGCTCACCACCTGCATCATCTCGTCGGCGGCCTTGACCGTGCGGGTCACCTGCGGGATCGCGGCGCGGATCGGCTGCTCCACCTCGATCAGCAACGAGTTGATCCGCTCGGTGGTCTCGTTGAGGTTCTCCATCGTGCGGTTGAAGTTCTCGACCCCCTTCAAGAACTCGTCGACGCCCTTGCGGAACTGCTCGATCGAACGCACGGTTCCGGACAGCGGCGCGGCGAACAGGGTGAACAAGTCGGCCAACGGGTCAGAGCGGTCGTCCGGCATCGGCCTCACGTTAGTGCAGCGGCGTAGGCCTCCAGCGGCTCACACGAGCAGACGAGATTGCGGTCGCCCTGCGCGCCGTCGATTCGGGAGACACCCGGGAAGTACTTCTGGGATCGCAACCCAACCATCGGAAAGGCGCCGACGTCGCGTGGGTACGGGCGGCCCCAATCGCCAAGGAGGTCTTCAGCAGTGTGGGGTGCGTACCGCAGCGGGCTCTGCTCGAGGGGCCAGTCACCCTGCGCGACCTGGTCGATCTCGGCCCGGATGGCGATCATCGACTCGCAGAATCGATCGAGCTCACGGAGGCTTTCGCTCTCGGTCGGCTCGACCATCAAGGTGCCGGCCACCGGAAAGCTCATCGTCGGGGCATGGAATCCGTAGTCCATCAGTCGTTTGGCGACGTCGTCCACGGTCACGCCGGTCGACTTGGTGATGTCGCGCAGATCGAGGATGCACTCGTGGGCGACCCGGCCGTGGTCACCGCGATAGAGCACCGGGAAGTGCGGATCAAGACGTTCGGCAACGTAGTTGGCAGCAACGATGGCCACGCTGGTCGCTGCGGTCAGCCCTGCAGCGCCCATCATCTCGATGTACATCCAGGGGATGGGCAAGATCCCCGCGGATCCGAACGGTGCGGCTGACACCGCACCGACTGGATCGTCGCCACGGAGCGGATGACCGGGCAGGAAGGGAGCGAGGTGGGCGCCGACCCCGATCGGGCCGACGCCCGGCCCACCACCCCCATGGGGGATGCAGAACGTCTTGTGCAGGTTGAGGTGGCTCACGTCGGCGCCGAACCGTCCCGGTCGGGCATGCCCGACCAACGCATTCAGATTTGCCCCATCGACGTAGACCTGCCCGCCGGCGTCGTGGACCAGCGCACAGAGCTCGCCGACGCCCGCCTCGAAGACGCCATGCGTCGACGGATAGGTGATCATGATCGCGGCGAGGCGGTCGCCGACCTGGTCGATCTTGACTCGAACGTCGCCGAGGTCGACGTTGCCGCGTTCGTCGCACGCGACGACGACGACGTCCATGCCGGCCATCACGGCGCTCGCGGCGTTCGTGCCGTGTGCGCTCGACGGGATCAGGCACACCGTCCGCTCGAGGTCTCCCCGGGACCGGTGGTAGGCCCGGATGGCCAGCAGACCGGCATATTCGCCCTGGCTGCCTGCGTTGGGCTGCAGACTCACGGCGTCGTAGCCCGTGATCGTTGCCAGTCGGGCCTCGAGGTCATGGATCAACTCGAGATATCCGGCGACCTGGTCCTCTGGCGCGAACGGATGGATGTCGGAGAATTCGGGCCAGCTGATCGGCGCCATCTCAGAGGTGGCGTTGAGCTTCATCGTGCACGAGCCGAGCGGGATCATCGTGCGATCGAGGGCCAGATCGCGGTCGCTGAGTCGGCGCAGGTAGCGCAGCATCTCGTGCTCACTGTGGTAGCGCTCGAACACCGACTGGGTGAGGAAGTCGTCGCGACGGCGCATGGCATCGCCGAGTCCATCCGGCACCGTGTCGAGCGCATCGCTGTCGATCGGGTGGCCACCCAGGGCCGCGACGACCTGGCGGACCTGCTCGGCCGTTGTCGTCTCATCGAACGTGACGGCGATCTGACGATCGTCGACGCGTCGGATGTTGAAGCCGGCATCGAGCGCGGCCGCCACCGCCTCGTCGGCCGATGCGACGGCGATGGTGAGGGTGTCGAACCACGACTCGTTGCGGAGTTCCAGACCACCGGCGCGCATCCCCGCCGCGGCGATCGACGTGAGGCGCTGGACGCGCTCGGCGATGCGGATCAGGCCGTCGTGTCCGTGCCACGCGGCATAGAGCCCGGCGATGTTCGCGAGCAGCACCTGGGCGGTGCAGATGTTCGACGTCGCCTTCTCGCGCCGGATGTGCTGTTCGCGCGTCTGCAATGCCAGCCGAAGCGCCGGGCGACCCTCGGTGTCGACGCTGACACCCACGATGCGTCCGGGCATCGACCGTGCGGCACGTTCGTGTGCGGCGAGGAATCCAGCGTGTGGCCCGCCGAAGCCCATCGGCACACCGAATCGCTGGGCGGAGCCGATGGCGATGTCGGCGCCGATCTGGCCGGGAGGAACGGTGAGGAGGCAGGCCAAGGGGTCGGTTGCGACGACGGCAATGCCGCCCAGGTCGTGCACCTCGGCGATCGCCGCGGCCCAGTCTCGCACCGCTCCCGACGATGTCGGCAGGCTGAAGAGCGCCCCGAAGAGGCCGTCTCCGGCTTGGAGCGCGTCGACGTCGCCGACCACCAGTTCGATGCCGACCGGCTCGGCGCGGGTGCGAAGCACGGCGACGGTCTGGGGGTGGGTGTCATGGTGGACGACGAAGCGATTCGACGACGACTTGGATTGTCGCCGGGCCATCGTCATCGCTTCCGCGGCAGCCGTTGCCTCGTCGAGCAGCGACGCGTTGGTGACGTCGAGCCCGGTCAGTTCGGTGATCAGGGTCTGGAAGTTGAGCAGCGCTTCGAGTCGGCCCTGGCTGATCTCGGGCTGATAGGGGGTGTAGGCGGTGTACCAGGCAGGGTTCTCCAACACGTTGCGGGCGATGACCGGGGGAGTGATCGTCCCCGTGTAGCCCATGCCGATCAGGCTGGTCACGTTTCGATTGCGGCCGGCGATGGCACGAAGCCGGGCGAGTGCGTCGACTTCTGACACTCCGCCGGGCAATTCAAGTGGCGCATCCGAGCGGATCGTCGAGGGCATCGTTTCATCCAGCAGCGCCCCGACGGAGTCGACGCCGATCACCTGCAGCATCACGGAGAGGTCGACGGGCGATGGCCCGATGTGTCGACGAGTGAACTCGTCGGGCTCGACCAACTCGTCGAGCCGGGCGACGGTGCGATGATCTCGTGGGGGAGTGGGGTCGGACACGTGGAAGCCTCCTGCAGTGGATGGGACTTCCCCGGCTGTCATCGGTACCTGAGAGTTTCGCCGGGTCAGCGCCCGGCTTTCCCCGTCGGTGGCCATCGGGAGTGATTGCGAGTCGGACGACCCGACTCCCGGTGACGCTTTCCAGCGTGCCTCGCCCGAGCGGTCCGTGGGCCTGAGAGATTCCGGGGAGGTTGCTCCTTCGGCGTCGTCACCAGAGGATTCCTGGTGGCGACTCTCCCGCTCGGGTGGAACGGCGATTCAGTTGTCCGCGTAGCGTACCCGTCGCGGATCGCTCGTTGCGTGATCCGTCAGCCGATCAGGCTCGCGGTGCGGTGACGTTGCACGCGTCGAGCGGCTTGATCAAGGGGTACGGATTCACCGCTGCTCCGCCACCGGGGTGCACTTCGAAGTGCAGATGCGGGGTTGCGGCATTGCCGGTGGCGCCCACGGTGCCGATGACCTGGCCCGCGGTGACCTTTGCGCCCAATTCGATGCCGGGGCCGAAGGTGTCCATGTGCAGGTACGTGAAGTACGTCCCGTTGTCCTGAGCGACGCGCACGCCATTGCCGGCCAGACCGCCGGGCGTGTCGTTGTACACCTTCGAGATGGTGCCCGACACGACGGCGTACAGCAGCTTGCCCTTGGCGGCGATCACGTCGACGCCCTCGTGCGTCCGGCCACCACCGCGCGGAGCCTTCCAGGTGTCGCCGAACCAGCACTTGCCCTGGACCGGGAACACGTCGATCGACACCCCGGCCGACGACGGGGGAGCGGGCGCAGGAGCAGCAGCATTGCCGAGCCGGTCGGCGGTTGCCTGGTCGACCTTGCCGGTGGCAGGCAGCCCCTCGCGGCGCTGGAAGGCGAGGATGGCACCGGACGTGGCCGCACCGAAGACGCCATCGGCTCCGCCGGCGAACGAGATCCCGGCCTTCAGCAGCGACTGCTGGAGAGCCTTGACCCGATCGCCGCGTTCGCCGTACACAGCGAAGCCGGGTTGGCTGCTGACGCCCTGAGGAGCAGCCGTGGTGCCCAGCGAGAGCGCCGACGCGTCGGCCGCGCTCACTGTGCCGGTCTGTTCGCGACCCTGCGACTTCTGGAACTGTTGCAGCGTGGTCCGCGTCATGTTGCCGAACACGCCGTCGGCGCCGCCGCGAAGGGGGAGACCGGTCTGCATGAGCGCTCGCTGAAGATCCTTGACCAGGTTGCCCGTCGAGCCCACCTTCAGGCCGACGTGGGAGGCGCCGGCTGCAGGTGCCGGAGCAGGTGCCGGAGCAGGAGCGGGTGCCGGAGCGCCTGGCGACAGCGACAACTTGGCGATGACGGCGGCATCGACGATGCCGTTCGCAGTGAGACCGTTGGCTTGCTGATAACTCGTGAGGGCGGCCGCGGTCATCGGTCCGAACACGCCGTCGGCGCCACCGCGAACCGAGATGCCCGCACCGATCAATGCCCGCTGCAGCACCTTGACGTTCTCGCCTCGGGCACCGGTCTTCATGCCGACAAACGTGCTGCTGGTTGCTGCTGGCGCAGTGGCGCCAGCAGGGGCGGCGGGAGCTGCTGGTGCTGGAGTTGCGCCCAGCTTGAGCCGCGATGCAGTCGTCGCGTCGACGGTGCCGGTGACGGCGAGGCCATTCCATCGCTGGAAGTTCGACACCGCGGTCTTCGTCGCCGGGCCGAAGACGCCGTCAGCGCCGCCCGGGACGAACACGCCGGACGCCATCAGGGCGTTCTGGAGCTCCTTGACCGCGTTGCCTTGCGCTCCGACGGTGAGTCCGGCCGTTGCGGCCGCTGCAGGCGCTGGCGCCGGCGTGGTCAACCCGAGCGCCGATGCAGTTGCCTCGTTGACTTCTCCGGTCGTCGGTAATCCGGTGCGCGACTGATACGCGGTCAGCGCCGACTTGGTCGCCGGGCCGAACACGCCGTCGGCTCCGCCGGGAACGGGAACGCCCGCATCGAGGAGGGCCTTCTGGAGTGCGACGACGTCGGCCCCGGTCACCCCTTGTCGGAGCCCGACGACGGTCTGGGGGAGCAGCGGCGCTTGGAGCACCACGGGCGATGCCGATGCCACCATTGGGACCGTCGCAAGCGTCAGCCCGGCAATCGTGGCGACGCACACACCTCGGACGCCGAGCATGGCGCGGCGACGCCGTGGCGAGCGTTGCGGATCGATCTGGCGGGTCGTGGACATCATGGACGGAAGCGCTCCCTGCACCCTGGAGTTGTCGGTCCGCCCTGATTGGACCTCAAATCGCGTTCGACATCTCGAGCTGAGATCACGTCCCCTGAACCTCGACCAGAAGATCTGGGTTCCCTCAAGGCCCCTGGTCTGGAGCCTGTGGAGTGGGGAGCGACCAGTTTGGTTCGTCCGGGACGGGAAGTCCACCCCGTCTCACCAATGTGACATAACGAAGATTATGGGCGTTGTGGTCGGAACGGGCCGACGGGCCGGGACTCAGGCGGCGCCGATTTCCCGGTTGCGCAACGGCCGCGCGGCCTCCAGGAGCCAGCCCAGCGCATCGCTGAGTTCTCGTGCGGTCGGTGCTCGCGTGCCCGCCAGGTCGCGCTCGACATCGTCGACGGCACACGCGAGGACGTACAACTCGTCGTGGAGCGCATCGAGTTCCGACCGTGCGACCACCAATTCGTTCTCGCTCAGCTCGAGCTCGGCGGCTCGATGTCTGGCCACCCAGTCCCACTGACGACAACGGCCTGAACAGAATTCGCGTGGCCGGCCCGGTCCGTTGCGCTCGGGCAGTGCACGACGACACCATCGGCAGTGAACGGTCGCCGATCCCCCGCTGCTGTCACCCCTGCCTGATTTCGTCATGACGTTATTGTAGGCACCTGGTCGGTGTGAGTCGGCGATTCGCCTGGGAGACTTCCGGGGTGACGACCCTTCCGCCACCACCCGAACGAGCCTTCGCCAGCGACAACGCCGCCGGCGCCCACCCGGCGGTGATCGAGGCCGTGCTCGCAGCGAACGAGGGGTCTGCGCTCGCCTACGGCGACGACACGTACACCCGTGAGTGCACGGCGCGCTTCCGGGATCTCTTCGGCGCCGACGTCACGACACGGCTCACGTTCAACGGCACGGGCGCGAACATCGTCGCGCTGGCGACACTGCTCGGGTCGCTGCCCGGGCCGAACCATGCGGTCGTGTGCACCGACTGGGCGCACATCGCGGTCGACGAGACCGGTGCGCCCGAGCGTGCGCTGGCCACCAAACTGATCGACCTCCCGTCGCCCGGCGCCAAGTTGGTGCCCGAGCAGCTCGCCGAACTCGCCCACCTGCAAGGAGTACAGCACCACGCGCAGCCCGGCGTGGTCTCGATCACGCAGGCCACCGAGCTCGGCACGCTGTACACCGCCGACGAGATCGCCGCGCTGTGCGATCAGGCCCATGCACTCGGCATGCTCGTCCATCTCGACGGTGCCCGCATCGCCAATGCCACCGCCGCGCTGGGTGGAACCCGACACACACTTCGGGCGATGACGACCGAGGCGGGCGTCGATGCGGTGAGCTTCGGCGGCACCAAGAACGGACTGCTCGGGGCCGAGGCCGTCGTGTTGCTGTCCCCTGCTGCGACGGTGGGCTCGGAGTATGTCCGCAAGCAGGTGACCCAGCTCCCCTCGAAGATGCGATTCCTCGCTGCGCAGTTCAACGCCGTCCTCGACAACGATCTCTGGATCGACCTCGCTGCGCATGCCAATGCAATGGCCACGGAGCTGTACCGGCTGACCTCGACGATCGATGGTGTCGACCTCGGCGATCCGCCAGCGGTCAACAGCCTGTTCCCCCGTCTCTCCCCTGACGTGATCGCCCCGCTTCGCGACTGGTGCTTCTTCTGGGACTGGGATGTGAGCGAACACCAGGTGCGCTGGATGACCGCATGGGACACCACCCACGACGATGTGGCCACGTTTGCCAGCGGTGTCGAGCTGTTGATCGGCGCATGACGGGTTTTCCGAAAATCCTTGCTTGATGCAATTGACTCGACAATTGATTCGATTTAGTCTGCTGACCGCTCGGGACCAACCGGTTGCGAGTTGGGGTTCTTCACACGGGGGTGTGTGTACATGTCGGCCATCGAACTCGACCGCATTGCAACCGACGACGACTGGATGCGTCACGGCGCCTGCAAAGGGCTGACTCATCTGTTCTTCCCGACTGCCGCCGAGCGCCCGCAGGCTCGTGAGCGCCGTGAGGCGTCCGCGCAGGAAGTGTGCGCCGGCTGCTCGGTCCGCGTCGACTGCATCGGGTTCGCCCGTCGCAACCACGAGTACGGGTTCTGGGGCGGTGAGTCCGAAGACGAGCGTCACGCCGCAGGATTCCGCCTGATTGCCCCCATCGGCATCCGCGCCCGAGCCAGCTGAGCGCTCCCGATTCACCCATGCCGTTCGACGTCGTCGTCGTCGGCAGCGCGAACCTCGATCTGGTCGCCACCGCGCCGCGACTGCCGGGCCCTGGCGAAACCGTGCTCGGTTCGCAGTTCGCCCAGTACCCAGGTGGCAAGGGGCTCAACCAGGCGGTAGCGGCCGCACGGGCCGGCGCGTCGGTGGCCCTGATCGCCGCCGTTGGCGACGACGATGCCGGCCAGCGGCTCCGCTCGGTGGCGGAGAACGAGGGCATCGACATCTCCCGGCTGGACGTCGTGCGCCGCGGCACCACCGGCCGAGCGGTCATCACCGTCGACGAACACGCCGAGAACAGCATCGTCGTCATCTCCGGCACCAACGAACTGGCACGCCTCACCACCCTGCCCGCAGCGAAGGTGGTGCTCGCTCAGCTGGAGATTCCGCAGGCGACGGTGACGGCAGCATTCGAGGCGGCACGAGCGGCGGGGTGCCGAACCGTGCTCAATCCTGCTCCGGCACCGGTCGACGGTCTGCCCGACTCGCTGCTGGCGCTCTGCGACGTGATCATCCCCAACGAACACGAAGTCGAGCTCATCGGCGGCGTCGACCGACTCCTTGCCGGCGGCGCCGGTGCGGTCGTCGTCACCCGTGGCGCCGCCGGAGCAACGGTGTCCGATGCCGCTGGCACACGGGCGATCGAACCGTTCTCCGTCGACCCGGTCGACACGACGGGTGCAGGTGACGCATTCTGCGGTGTACTCGCCGCGCGGCTCGCCGCGGGCGACGATCTGGACAGCTGCGCCCGCTCGGCCGCGGCGGCAGGTGCCCTTGCCACCACCGCCACGGGTGCGGTTCCCTCGCTCCCCCTCGCAGGCGAGATCGAAGCGCTCGTTCAGTCGCGCTGATGACGGAGTTCGACGCACGCCCAGCCGTCGAGTTCGTCGGTTCGCACGACCTCCATCGGCGCCAGGGCGTCAACGACGTGCTGGTGTGACGCAGCGAGAATGCCGCTGATGACCAGCCGCCCGCTCGGCCGTGTGACTCGTCGCAGATCGCCGGACAGCGCGATCAGCACGGGTGCGAGGATGTTCGCCACCACCAGGTCATAGTCGTCGTCGATGTCGGACAGATCGGTGGTGTCGACGTGCACGTGGTCACCGACACCGTTGCGTGCTGCGTTGTCGGTAGTCGCCTCGATCGCCGCTGATGCCAGGTCGATGGCCCGGACGGGACGATCCTGCATCAGCGCCGCAACAACAGCGATCACGCCGGTGCCGCAGCCCACGTCGATCACGTCGGCGTCGCCGGTCACGAGGCGGCGGAGAGCCCGCAGGGACAACATCGTGGTCGGATGATCCCCGAACCCGAACGCGCCGCCCGGCTCGACACGCACCACCATCGGTGCCGAGATCGACGCGGCCTCCTGCCACGCCGGCACGATCACGAGGCCGGCGTCGACCTGCATCGGCGAGGCGTAGTCACGCCAGGTCTCCGTCGGGTCGGGTTCGACGTCGACCACCCGGTGCGGCCAGCGTCCACGCAACACGAAGATCGCCCGTTCGATCGCGTCGGGCTCGTCGCCGACCGCCGTCCACAGCTCGACCCGAGGTGGGTCATCGACCTCGTCACCATCCCCGACGCCAACGTGCGGGCGCTCCTCGACCGCCCGCACCCCCAGCTGCCAGAGCACGTCCGATGCCACCTCGGCATCGTCGACGCCGACCACCACGACGAAGGCGCGCACCTCGATCAATCCAGACGGCGCAGCGATGTGCGGTACTGCTCGATGCGCTCGACGTAGTTCCGGGCGCCCGAGCGGATGAACTCCGGGTCGACGCGATCGAGCTTGATCACTGCAGGCGAGCCGGCAGCCAACGCCCCGCTCGGGACGTCGACGTCGTCGAGCACGACGGAGTTGGCCGCAACGATCGCCCCGCTGTGTATGACCGAACGGTGCAGCACCATCGCGGCGTTGCCGATCAGCACGTCGTTCTCGATCGTGCATCCCTCGAGATGGACCAAGTGCCCGAGCACACAGCCATCACCGACGACCGTCGGCCACTCGGGCGTGGTGTGCAGCACGGCGTTGTCCTGCACGCTCGTGCGCTGACCGATTCGGATGTCACCCCCGTCGCCGCGCAGGACTGCCCCGGGCCACACCGACGAGTGCGCCCCGATCGTCACCGACCCGATGATCACCGCATCGGGATGGACGTAGGCGTCACGGTGAATTGTCGGTTCGAGGTCACCCAGCGCGTACACAGCCATGGCGGCGCACCGTACCTGCCGGAGTGGAGTTCGTTGGAGTTCTCAGCTGCCGAACCGGTACCGTTGACGAGATGTCCCGACGGATCGAAATCGAGCTGACGAGCGCGCTCGCCGATGGCTCTTGGACCTGGCGCGCCGCAGGCGCCCGCAAGCCGAATGGAGTGGTCGACGAAGCGATCCTGCCAGCCGGATCCGCGGTCGGTGACATCCTGAAGGTCGAAGTCGAACAGATGCTCGACGGGATCGAGGTCCAGTCGGTGGTCAAGGGCCGCGAGAAGGCCGAGGACGCCAACGTGCTCGAGCTCCTGCCGAGCGACCGCCCGTTCGAGGCAGTGATCGAGACCCGCGCCAAGCGGGACCGGTCGGATCGGGGCGATCGTGGTGACCGCGGGGGACGCAACAAGCGCGACGGCCGCGAACGCGACGGCCGATCCGAGGGTGGTCGCTCCGGCGAGGGTGGTCGCCGCTCCGAACAGCGCCGCCCACACTTCGAGGCGCCGCCCGAGATCCCCAGCGCCCCAAGCCGAAGCGGCTCCGGCCAGGCAAGGCCCGCCGCAACGAGGTGCTCGCTGCGCTCCCCGAGGAGCAGCGACCGATCGCCGAGCTCGCCCTCCAGGGAATCCCTGCCGTTCGCGCACGGGTCAAGGAGGACAACGTCAAGCTGGAGGCCGAGGGCAAGCCGACGATGCCAGAAGCCGGCGTCGTGAAGATGGCCGAAGACCTGTTGCCGAAGCTGCGTGTGGCCGAATGGCTCGACCGCGCCGAAGCAGCGCAGCGACAGATGGAGCACCTGGATCTTCGAGATCTCCGCAGCGTGGTTGCCGCGAGCGAGGACTCGATCGTTGCCCGGGATGAATCGACTCGAGCGCTGGCTGAGGAACTTCGAGCATCGTTGATCCGCAAGCAGGACGAAGAGTTGCTGTTGTGGTTCGGTGACATCGACGCCGCCATCGGTGTCGGACGGGTGATCCACGCGCTGCGCCTCTCGTCACAGCCGCCCAAGGCCGGGGTCATGTTTCCGCCCGAGCTCGCGCGACGCCTGAGTGAGGCCGCCACTGCTGCACTGCTCCCCGAGGATCCGGCCGATCGTTGGATCGCCGTCTTGGAGGCCGTCGCGTTCTCGCCGGTGCGCACGCTGGTCGCTCCCACGGTGGCGCCGACCACGATCACCGATGATCTTCGGGCGACAGCGCTGCGTCTCGGTCCTGCACTCCCCCAGATCGCCGCGCTGCTGGGTGTGGAGGTGCCTGCTGGTGCTCCGAAGCCCAAGCCACTCCGTCAGCAGCCGGCGCGCAAGCGCTCGGCGAAGAGTTCAGGTGGCTCATCGACCAAGAGCGGCGGCGGCGGGGCCGCCGGCCACAGCGCAACCTGAGGTTCGCTTCTCGACCAGTGGGCGTCGTACGATCGGCGCCCATGTCAGAGATCGTCACCTACGAAACCCGTGACCGAGTCGCGCTCATCACGCTGAACCGTCCGGATGCCCGCAACGCCGTGAACGGTGATGTCGCACAGGGAATGGAAGCCGCCATCGACCAGCTCGAGAGCGACGATGACGTCTGGGTCGGCATCATTCAGGCGAACACAGACGGGCAGAGCAACCCGGTGTTCTGCGCTGGAGCTGACCTCAAGGCGATCAACTCCGGGCAGGGAGCCACGCTCGCGACGGAACGAGGCGGGTTCGCCGGATTCACCTATCGCGAGCGCAAGAAGCCGGTCATCGTGGCGGTCGACGGGCTGGCAACGGCCGGAGGGTGCGAGATCGTGTTGGCCGCCGACCTGGTCGTTGCGACCACTCGATCGTCGTTCGGTCTCGCCGAGGCCAAGCGCAACCTGGTCGCCGGTGCCGGCGGCCTGTTCCGTCTACCGCGGGCCATCGGTCGCAACGCAGCAATGGAGTTGATCCTGACCGGCGAGCCGTTCTCGGCCGCACGGGCGCACGAACTCGGGCTCGTCAATCGGCTCGTCGAGCCCGGTCAGGCCACCGAGGCGGCGCTGGCGTTGGCCGGCCAGATCACGGCGGCGGCTCCACTGGCCGTCTGGGAGAGCCGGAAGGTCGTGCTCGCCGCAGCGACCGAGAGCGACGACACGCTCAAGCAGATGACCGATGCAGCGATGGGGGTCGTGATGCGTTCCGAGGACATCGGCGAGGGCCTCACGGCGTTCATCGAGAAGCGCGCCCCGCAATGGAAGGGCCGCTGACGCTCCGAGCTCCTCGACTCGTCAGAGCCGACGAAACGTGGTGATGAGCCGGGCCACGATGCCAGCGCGCTCGTAGAGGTTCTTCGTGTGGCGGTCGCCGGGCAGCGCTTGTCCCTCGACCGCCACGGCGCCGTTCTGCTTGGCGCCAGCGATCGCCGTGGCGAGCAACGCGTCGCCGAAGCCGAGTTCACGTGCCTCCGGGGTCACCCACACCTGGTCGATTCGTACGATGCCATCGTCAGCCAGGTCGGCCACGATGTAGGCGATCACGACCTCATCGATCGAGCCGACGTAGACGTCGGACTCGACGCAACGAGCGCGGCCACGTGTCGCCGATCAGTGGGTGCTCATCGAGCCAGCGATCGCCGCCGCGTTGGCCAACCAGTGCAGCACGTGCTTCGTGTTCCAGTCCGCTGAGCTGCTCGGCATCGTCGGGCCTCGCCGGACGAACGATCGGGTCGATCACGAGCGATCGTCGGCTGTTCGAAGTTGGTCGAGCTTGCCGAGAATCGTTCGGCGATGTCGACCCGCGCGCTCGTACTGGTCGATTGCGGTTCGTTCCTCCGTGTCGAGTCCGTCGAGCTTGGCGACGATCTGCGCCGAGGACAGATGGTCGTAGTCGGCGAGCGCCAACGTCGTCGCATCGGGTGTCTCGGGTACGGGCGACAAGTCGTCGGCATCGATCGATGGCACGTCGACGGGGTCGGGAGGATCAACGAGAGGCACCGCAGGTGGGTCGGCGGGAGCGAGGCGTTGCCGAAGCTCCCGAACCCCCTGATCGACGGCCAGCTTGCCCAGGAACCTCGCCAGCACGATCTCGCGTTTGACGCGTCCGGCGGCCGTTGGGACCTTGTCGATCACCGCTGGTACCGCTTCGACCAGCCGACTGCTCACCTCGACTGGCACCACCAGGGCGAGTTCGATCAGCCTCGCCAGTGACGGCGTCGACTCGTCAGGACGAGAAGATCGGGCAGTCGTCATCGCCGACCGGGCAGTTCGGCGCGCTGGTCCTCACGAGGAGGAAGCACGATGAGCACAGCTGCTCGTCCTGCTGCTTGGGCTGGAGTCGCTCGCCGCCCTCGCCGCGGACTTCGGGCTCGTCCTCGTCGTCGTCATCGTCGTCGTCGTCTGCGGCGACCATCCGATCCTTGAGGATCTTGTCGAGGTCCTCCTCGACGTCGTCATCGGCGATCAGCTCGTCGTCGTCATCGTCGTCATCGTCGTCTGACGCACGCTTCTTGCGCTTCGTGCGGGGCGCCTCCGCAGCGGCGGCGTCATCGTCATCGTCGTCGTCAGCGACGTCGTCATCGTCGTCGTCATCTCCCTCGGCGGCGGCGTCGTCGTCGTCCAGGTCGAGATCGTCGTCGTCGAGCTCGACCTCGTCGGTCTCCTCGACGTCGGTCTCCTCGTCGAGATTCTCATCGTCGGTTTCAGTGATGTCGTCGTCAGCCATCTCGTCGTTTCGATCTCGTCATGCGTACGGGGGGTTGCGGCGGGAGCATAGGCGTGGCCGCCCGCTCGACCGGGAGACCATGGCTGTGACAGGCGTCACATGGTCATCTTGTTGCGTCACACGCCGTCGCGACGGGCCTCTGCTCGACGCTCGGACTCGAGGCGTTCGAGCTCCGGGGCCTCGGTGGTCATGTGATTCATCGTTGCGGCAATGGCGTGATGGCCGGCGCGCTCCCCGATCAGCCGGTGCATCTCCGAGCGCGACACGGCGATACGACGGATGCCCCTGCGGTGACGAGCGCAACTCGAGCATGTGAATCGCCTCTCGAGCGTTGAACTGCATGACATAGCGCATGCGATAGGCCATCGAGACCGCATACGACGCCTGCTGGGGAAAGTCGACGTTCAAGGCGTCGTAGAGCCCGGCGGAACGCTCCATCGCCTCGTCGAACTCCCCACTGAGCCCGGCTTCGGTGACGAGCTCCGGACGGGTGTAGCCGTGATTGGGCGTGAGGCGTTGCCACTCGATCGTCAGCATCCGGTGGCGCTGCATGTCGCGGAACGCTCCGTAGTCACTCAGCACGTCGAACCGGTAGAAGGACCGCTCGAAGGCTCGCCCGGGCTTGTGTCGGCGATTCTCACGGTTGCCCACGTACGCACGAAGCAATGACACTCGCTCGTCGACGCCGAGTTGACGGACTCGTTCGAGCAGCTGCTGCTCGGGCAAGGTCGAGTGGGCGTAGCAGATGGCAGCGAGCAGCTTGTCCTCCGCCTCGGGATCGAAGTCGACCAGCTCCACTTCGGCAGCGGGCTCGACCGGGGTCGAGCCAAAGAGTTCGTCGACCAGCGCGGCAGTGTCGTTGCGCGTCCCCGCGAGATAGTCGCTCCATCGACCACCGCGATCGGGCAGGTCGACGCGCCGAAGGAAGCTGGGAATCACCTTGCGGAGTTCGTGGAGCATCAGGTCCGCGTACTCGCGCGATTCGGGAAGCGGGTTCGAGCGCATCCGAAGCAGCAGCGCCTCGAACGCCTGTCCGGTTCCGTAGATGCCGACATTGGAGGTCGCTGCTGCAGGCAGGATGCCTCGCACGGCGTCCAACGCCTTCGCGCGGGTGGCCATTCGATAGACGAACTCACTGTCGTCCGGTCCGCGCTCGAAGGTGCTGCGAACGTGTTCGGTCACCGCATCGACGCAGCGACTGTATGCATCGAAGATGCGGTCGAGGTCGCCGATGTAGCGCGTCCCCAGCGGGCTCGAGAGCACCGACGGATCACGGTAGTACCGGTAACGACCGCCGAGGCGGGCGTCGTAGGCGATGTACCGGGTGCTCTGCTCGAGATAACTCATCAACCGACCCCATTCGAGGATCTTGGTCAAGAGGTTCGAGGCCTGCTCGCAGGCGAGGTGCACTCCGCCGAGCTGTGCGACCGAGTCGTCGCCGTAGTCGAAGAAGACCCGCTCGTAGAGTTCCTCGGCGCGGTCGAGACCGATCGTGGCGTCGACGGAATGATCACCGCTGACGTCCAGGTCGCCGACGAACTCGTCGAGGAAGAGCCGGCGCAGCGACTTGTGGGTACGGCTGTATCGGGCGAACAGCGCACCCTTCACCACTTCGGGCAGATTGACGAGCGCGAACACCGGGCCATCGAGATTGGTGAAGTACCGGCGCAGCACATCGGCTTCGCCCGCGGTGAAGGACTCAGGGACGTACACAGCCACGATCGACCACTCTACGACGGGACGCTGTCGAGACCCGGGATCTCACGTGGGCGATGACCTGGGGTTTCGCTGATCGACGTCGGGACCACGGCGAGACTCAGGCGTACACGACTGCGGCGTCGGGTACCACCGAGATCGACAGACTCGATGCCCGACCGACGCGACGCCCGTCGACGATCACCATGAGCGGCTGTGGGAACTTCCAGGTCGCGTGGCGCACCGACCGCCTGACGACCTGAGGATGGGGAACGTGGGTCCCGTTGGGCAGCCGCCGCCGGGCGGCCAACCGGTCCCGCGTCGACAGCGACGGATCGACTTCGAAGACCTCGGCCCGTCCATCGTTCGGATGACCACGAGGAGCGACGTCCCAGTCGCCGATGAACTCGGCGTTCATCACCGCCAGAACCGGTCCGCGCCACCAGTGCCCCCGGGTCCATGGAGATCGAGCGATCAGGTGAGCACACGCCATCAACGGTTCGCTCGCATCGTCGAGTCGCACCTCGATCAAGTCGATCGGCACTTCGTTGACGGTGGTCCGCCCGTCCTGCGAGGTCACCCCGAGCGTCCGAGCCAGATCGCCCGAACGCACTGCGATGGGACGTCCGCCCGACCGGACGAGGGTCGCGACGAGCGAGGCATCGCCATCGACGACGATCAGGTCGTCGGGAGGGGCGACCTGACGCCCCCACGACGCACCGGGCTTGATGGTCATGCGCTCCTCGGAGACGGCGCAGCACTGTCGGCGACGACGCCGCGGAATGCTGCCTCGGCGGCCTGGGCGGCTGCACGACGGGTTGCGTGGTTCGGGACGACGATCGCCAACTGGCGCAGCAGGTCGATCAGTTGCTTGGTGGTTCGCACGAAATCGCCGCCCGTGAGTTCGTCGTCGGCAACGACCTCGGCGAACCCCTCCCCAGCCACCCACGCATAGGCGATCGCTGCGAATGTGGGATCGGGCGCACGGTGCTCGGCGAGACCCACCGAGCGTTCGGTGGCCCGAAGGTCCTCGCTGATCGCCTCCAGACGCCGCCAGCGAGCTCTCAGCTCACTGGAGGAGAACCACGGTGCCGGCGGCGCGTCCGAAGTGCGATGCTCGTAGACGACGGTGGACACCAGTGCTGCGAGTTCGGCAGCCGCAAGATCGTCGAGGACTCCTGAGCGGATGATCTCGGCCACCAGCAGGTCGGACTCGTGGAACGTCCGAGCGAGGATCTCACCGGCCTCCGTGAGCGACCAACCCGCCCGATCGAGGTAGCCGTAGGTGGTGAGGACGTCGAGCACCCGATCGAACTCGTTCGCCAGCGAGGTGTTCTTTCCGCCGACTCGCCGTTCCAGCTCGGCGATCTCGCGTTCGATTCGCTCTGCCTGGCCGGCGGCATTGAGTTTGGATCGCAGATCGGGGTCGCGTGCCACCGGATGGTTGTCGGCGAGGACATCGGTTCGCTCGCGGCGACGCTTCGTGCTCGGCGACGGGTCAGCCTTGAGCGTCCGCAGTCGCCGTGCAATGTCGTTGCGGTACTCCTTGCGGTTCGGCGCGTAGGTGCTCGGCATCTCGATCGTGCCCACCCGGCGCGGTGGCTCGTCGAAGTCCTCGGCGGTGAGGTAGAGCGCCTTGGCCGATCTCGTGATCAGTGTGAGCCGCAGGCCCGTCTTGCGGTTGGCCGACGCGACCACCGCAGCGGGCCCTTTGTAGGTGCCCTTGGCTGCATGGATGACGGCGCCTGGACGCAATGAGCGGAGCGACTCGTCGATCGCGTCGAGACGCGCCGCCCGTCCCGCGGAACGCTCGTCGCGTTCCTGCGCTCGCAGCCGGCGGTACTCGTCGATGTCTCCATAGTCGCTGTGCGCTTTCGCTCGCAGTTCGCGAGCGGCGGATCGGCGGCGTTCGAGGCGGGCTTCGAGTCGCACCACGTCGCGATCTGCCTGGTACTGAGCGAACGAGAGGTTCAAGAGGTGACGGGCCTCGTCGCTCGAATACGTGCGCACCAGGTTGGCGGCCATGTTGTACGTCGGTCGGAATGCCGAGCGCAGATGGAACGACGAGCTGCCGGCGAGTTCGGCCACCTCGTCGAAACGCACCCAGGGCGACCACAACACGACGGCCGTGCCGAGATCGTCGATACCACGGCGTCCTGCCCGGCCGGTGAGCTGGGTGTACTCCCCCGCCGTCAGACGCTCGTGGTGTTCACCGGTGAACTTGGTGAGCTTCTCGATCACCACCGTTCGAGCCGGCATGTTGATGCCAACGGCCAGTGTTTCGGTGGCGAACACCACCTTGACGAGGCCCTCGACGAAACAGGCTTCGACAACCTCCTTCATCGGCGGCACCATGCCGGCGTGATGCGCTGCGATCCCGCACTCGAGTTGCGTCAGGAACTGCTGGTAGCCGAGCACGTCGAGATCGGCCTGGTCGATGCCGCCCAGGCGAGCGTCGACGATCGTGCGAATGGCCGTGCGTTCGCCGGCATCGACCAGATCCATGCCGGCATCGACGCATGCTTTTGCCGCAGCGTCACACTGAGCGCGACTGAAGATGAAGACGATCGCCGGGAGGAGCCGGCGACGCTCGAGCAACTCGACGGTTTCGACGCGGCTCGGTGGTGCCAGCACCTTCCGGCCGGACCCCTGGTGCGCGCTGCGATCGGCTCGGTGCTGCGAACGGCCGCCGCGATCGCCGGCGCCACCCCTCCGCCCGGGGCGGCCCCGAACGGCCGACTCGTCGAGTGTCACGGCGTCGCGGTTCACATGCCCGTCGACGAAGACCGGCAACATGCGAAGACGATCGTTCGTCCGGTCGGCCACGAGGTACTCGTTGTCGAGCCGGACGGGCCGGCGACGCTCGATGATGGACGCGGTCGGCCCTCGCACCGTGGTGATCCACGCAGCGAGTTCGTCGACGTTGCTGACCGTGGCCGACAGGCAGACCAAACGAACGTGATGCGGGAGGTGGATCATCACTTCTTCCCACACCGGACCGCGATAGGAGTCCTGGAGGAAGTGCACCTCGTCGAGGACGACCAGGCCGAGGTCGTGCAGCAACCGCGAGCGACCGTAGATCATGTTCCGGAGGACCTCGGTGGTCATCACCACGATCGGTGCGTCGCCGTTGATCGAGTTGTCACCGGTCAGGAGGCCGACGTCGTCTTCGCCGTGTATGGCCACGAGATCGCGGTACTTCTGGTTCGACAGCGCCTTGACCGGGGCGGTGTAGAACGCTCGCATCCCGTCCTGGCGGGCAGCGGCGATGCCGTACTCGGCGACGACCGTCTTGCCGCTCCCGGTGGGTACCGCCACCACGACGTGGTCGCCCCGATCGAGCGCATCGAACGACTCGCTCTGGAACCGGTCGAGCGGGAACGGGTAGCCGGCGACGAACTGATGTCGGAGCCGGGCGCGCTCGGCCGCTGCGGTCACGCGTCGGTTGGCCGGCGGCGAACCACCAGCCACCCCAGCAGGATCGCCAAGAAGTAGAGCACGACCATGGGCACGCCGAGCATGGCCATCGTGACCGGGTCACCCGAGGGGGTGATCACCGCTGCGATGACGGCGATGGCGACCAGTGCGATTCGCCAGCTCTGGAGTAGCCGCCGCGGAGTGACCACACCGAGTGCTTGGAGCCCGAACACGAACACGGGGAGCATGAACCCGAGGCCGAACGCGAAGATCATCAGCCCGATCAACGAGACATAGCTCTGGACGGAGTACACCTGGCTGACATCGGAGCCCGACCAGCCGATCAGGAAGTCGAGCGCCTGACCGATCGTGAAGTACGCCAGGGCACCACCGGCCAGGAACAGTGCGACCGAGATCGTGACGACCGGGACGGCCCACTTCTTCTCCTTCTTGTTCAGTGCCGGCACGATGAAGCGCCAGGCCTGCCAGAGCAGCACCGGCAACGCCACGATGATGCCGCCGTAGAGGCCCACCCGCACCCGGGTGGCGAGTCCTTCCGTCGGGCTGAACACGAAGAGGTCCGGGTCGCAGAAGTCCTGGGGTTTGCGCTCGCAGAGGTCGACGTAGGGACGCAGCAGGAAATCGAGCACCTGGTCGTAGAACGCAATGATCAGCACCATTCCGATCGCCACGGCGAGTGCTGATCGGATGATGCGGACCCGAAGCTCGGCAAGGTGCTCGGTGAGCGTCATCGTGTCGACGTTCGACACGTCTTCGTCGGTGGTCTCCTCGGCAGTCATGAAGACGTGGGTGGGTCGGTCGGCGACCCGAGCGGCGGATCACCCGGGATCGCAACCTGCTCATCGCCGGGATCGGCGAGCGGTTCGAACGGGCTCGAGCCGGCACGGCTCGGATCGGCAGTGCCGGGCTGTGGAGCCGACCAGTCATTGGCCGGTGTCGGATCGCCCAGGCGATCGGTCGCTGCATCAGCGTCGTCGAGCACGCGTTGTTCGGCATCGGCTTCCGCCATGAGCTTGCTGGGGTCGGCGGCGTTGCGGACCAGGTTGGCGGTTTCGCGCATCTCGCGCATCGGTTCGTCGAGTGCTGACTTCAGCTCGGATTGGAAACCGGTGCTCATCTTCTTCAGCTCGGAGTACGTCTGCGTGAACTTGCGCACGGCGTCGGGCAGCTTCTCCGGGCCGAGCACGACGAGCGCGAGGAGCAGGATGACGATGATCTCGCTGCCCTGCAGATTGAACACGGCGGCAGTCTACGGGCCTGCCATCATGAGTCGGAGTGCAACAACGTCTTCCCTCCCTCCTCGATCCACCGATCACCTTCGCTCACCGTGGAGCGAGGGCGCACGCCCCGGAGAACACGCTCGAGGCGTTCGAGCTCGCACTGCGTCTGGGGGCGTCGGGTCTCGAGAGCGATGTCTGGCTGACCGCCGACGGTGTGGCGGTGCTCGACCACGATGGTCTGGTCAAGAAGGGGCTGCGCAAGCGTCCGATCTCCGAGTTCGAGCGGGCCGAGCTGCCGGAGCACATTCCGACGCTTCGTGAGCTGTTGGAGACGTGCGGAACTGCACCCTCGTTGTCGCTCGACCTGAAGGATCCCGAGTCCGCTGCAGCGATCGTTGCCGTCATCAGCGAGTTCGACCCCGAGCTGCTCGAGCGGACCTGGCTGTGCGAGCCGAGTCTGAAGCGGGTGATCGAGTTGCGCGACCTGTTCGGCGACACACCGATCCGGCTGTTGCAGACGACTCGTCTCGACCGGATAACAGGCACCCCCGAGCGTCGTGCCGAGTACCTGGCCCGCCACGGCATCGACGGCATCAATCTGCACCGGACCGACTGGAACGGCGGACTCGTCGCGTTGTTCCACCGTTTCGGACTGCACACCTTCGGATGGGACATGCAACACGAGCACGAACTCCGCGAGGGTCTTCGGATGGGACTCGACGCCGTGTACAGCGATCGTGTCGACGTGATGACCGATGCGTTCCGCGAGGAGATCGGGAATCCGCTGGCCTGATCAGCGGTCACGGGTCAGCCGGTCAGAGCCACTGCCAATGGCTCTGGGGCCAGAACACGACGAACGCGCGCCCGACGAGGTCATCTTCGCTGATCGGGCCGATGACCCGAGAGTCTTGAGAACCGCCCCGATTGTCACCCATCACGAACACGTGGTTGTCGGGCACCACCCCGTCGAGGAGATAGTCACCGCCACAATTGGTCGGGGTGACCACCTCAGGGTCGAGGTACGGCTCGTTGAGGACGCGACCGTCGATGAGCACCGTGCAGTTCCGTACTTCGACAGCTTCGCCGGGGAGACCGATCACGCGCTTGATCAGGTCGCGCTCGGATGCGCCGGTCACCTGGTGCAACACGACCACGTCCCCGCGGTTGGGATCGTGCAGGCGGTACGACAACTTGTTGACGAACACCCGGTCGTTGGTGTCGAGCGTGGAGTACATCGATTCGCCTTCGACCACGAAGTGCGCGATCACGAACGTGCGCACCACGAACGCCACCAGGAGCGCAACGGCGATGACGACCATCCAATCGAAGAAGGCGCGTGCGCCGGGCGGCAGTTTCGACGTGCTGGTGCCCGCGCCGTAGCCGTCGTCGGGCGGCTCGATCGGCGGCTCGACAGGAGGAGGAAGGGTGGTCTCGGACGTCACGCGATTCCAACGGTACCGCGATCAGAGCGATTCGATGAGGCGCTCCACGCGTTCGTCTCGGCTCTTGAACGGGTCTTTGCACAACACGGTCCGTTGCGCCTGATCGTTGAGCTTCAGATGGACCCAGTCGACGGTGTAGTCACGCTTGCGCTCCTTGGCGCGCTTGACGAAGTCGCCGCGAAGGCGTGCCCGAGTGGTCTGCGGGGGAACATCGATCGCCTGCTCGATGTCGGCGTCGGTACAGATCCGCTCGATCATGCCGCGATCCTGGAGCTTGTAGAACGGGCTGCGGGCGCGGGACACGTCGTGATACTGCAGGTCGAGCAGCTGGACCCGGGCATGACCGAACGGCAGATCGTGGCGTTCGCGGAATGCCTCGATCAGCTTGTACTTGATCACCCAGTCGACCTCACGATCGAGCAGCAGCGGATCGTCTTCGATCGTGGTGATGCAGTGCTCCCACATCTCCAGTGCCTTCTGCTCCAACGGCGGAAAGCCCTGCGAGTCGGCGTACCGCAACGCTCGGTCGAGGTACTCGCGCTGGATGTCGAGCGCCGACACCTCGCGCCCGTTGGCGAGACGAACCGTGCGACGACAGGTGATGTCGTGGCTGATCTCCCGGATCGCCCGGATCGGGTTCTCGAGCGTCATGTCACGCAGCACCACGTTGGGGTCCTCGAGCATCCGCAGCATGCAGGCGGCGGCGCCGACCTTGACGAAGTTCGTGTACTCGCTCATGTTCGAGTCGCCCACGATCACGTGGAGCCGGCGATACTTCTCGGCGTCGGCGTGGGGCTCGTCGCGAGTGTTGATGATCGGACGGCTGCGGGTGGTGGCCGACGACACGCCCTCCCAGATGTGCTCGGCCCGCTGGGCGATCGAATACGTGGCACCACGAGCGGTCTGCAGCACCTTGCCGGCACCGGTGTAGATCTGGCGGGAGACCAGGAACGGGATCAGTACCTCGGCGTAGTGACCGAGATCGTCCTCACGGCTGGTGAGATAGTTCTCGTGGCAGCCATAGGAGTTGCCGGCGGAGTCGGTGTTGTTCTTGAAGAGATAGATCGTGCCGCGGATCGACTCCTCGGCGAGGCGCTGCTCGGCCGACTCGACGAGCTGTTCCAGGATCCGCTCCCCTGCCTTGTCGTGCACGACGAGCTCGTACAGCGAGTCGCATTCGGGCGTGGCGTACTCGGGGTGCGAGCCGACATCGAGGTAGAGCCGCGCTCCGTTCTGGAGGAACACATTCGAACTGCGCCCCCACGACACGACGCGACGGAACAGGTAGCGGGCAACCTCATCGGGGCTGAGTCGACGCTGCCCTCGAAGGGTGCAGGTGACGCCGTATTCGTTCTCGAGCCCGTAGATACGTCGCTCCATCAACCGCAACCTATCGACACCCGCACCAGGGTGCCTGGTCAGGCGCGCCGGAACCGGAGTGCTGTCCCGGGTCGGGTCTGCACCAGCGATGGGAGATCATCCGGATCGACGACGGCGATGACGGGATACCCGCCGGTGGTCGGATGGTTGGCGAGCATCACGATGGGTTCGCCGGCGGGCGTGATCTGGATCGCTCCCTCCACGAGGCCGATGCTCGACATCTGCGGTTGCGAACGTGTGGTCCTCGTGAACTCGCCGCTCTCGAGTCGCACGCCGACACGACTGAGTTCGTTCGTGACCCGCCATGGTCGGTCCACCAGCGCCTGGCGACCACCGATGAACCAATCGTGCTGCGGTCCGTCCCACAGGCGCAGCCTGGAATCGGGCGGTTCTCGTGCGGGTGCGTGATCAGCGGCCAGTTCGGAACCGGGGTCGGCTCCGACAACGAGGACGTCGTCGCTGTGCAACGCCGCTGGACCGACAACGCCGAGTGTGTCGGTGCTCCGCGAGCCGAGCACCGGATGCACATCGATCCCGCCTCGCACACCCAGATAGGCCCACACGCCGCCCGCCGGCGCATCGATCCGGAATCGGTCGCCGGCGGCAAGGGTGTGACGGCTCGCGTCCGTGCTTCGAGCCACCACGACCGGACGGAGTGCTTCCAGGATCAGCGCTCCCATCGTTTCGATCGTCGCCGCGCCATCGTCATTGCCGACCAATCGATTCATCAGGTCGTGAGTGCGACGATCCACTGCGCCAGCGGCGGGAACGCCCAGGTGGGCGAGACCCGGACGGCCTCGATCCTGGACCGTGGTGGCGAAACCGACCTGAACGATTCGCAGCGCCGGCCCGTTGGGCGCTGCGGTCATGGTGACACGCGCCGGAATCGCACGGCTCGCCCCGGGCGAAGGAGTGCCGGCGGTTCACGCTCGACGTCCCAGAGCGGAGCAGTGGTGTGGCCGATCAGGTACCACCCGCCCGGTGAAACCGACGGATACACGCAGGTGTACCCCGCCGCAACGCCAATCGATCCGGCGGGCACCGAGGTGCGCGGCGTGGCACGCCGGGGCACGTGCAGGCGTCGGTCGATCCCGCGCAGATAGCCGAACCCGGGGCTGAATCCGCAGAATGCCACGTCGTAGGAACCGGTCACATGGAGTCGCACCACGTCATCGATCGAGACCTGAGCGGCGTACGCCAGGTCCGCGATGTCCGGGCCGTCGTACACGACATCGATCGCGAGCGGCGGCTCACGGTCGGTCACCGCATCCGCCGGCACGACGATGTCGAGCACCTGACCGATCGCTTCGTGGCGTGCACGGGAGCATCGAACGACGACCGTCGATTCGGCGGGAATGATCTCGTCGACTCCGGGCACGCCCATCGCCGCGAGCGCCGCGGCCCACGCCGAAGGATCGCTGACGTCGTCCACCAACCAGGCCCGGGGACCGAACGGTCGACGCTGCATGGCCCGCCCAGCGCTCAGTGGACCCGGGCCCGGGGAAAGATACGCAGGAAGTTCTCCGCGTAGAAGTTGTCGCGCACCTCACCGGGGCGGTCGCCGAGCGAGTTCTCGAACCGGCCGATCGGATCCTTGCCGCCTTCGACGTGCGGATAGTCGCTCGAGAACAGATACAGATCGTCTGACGACTGATCGATCAGCCCGCCGATGTCTTCGAACACGTACGGCGTGAATGCCATCTGCTCGCGCAGCGTCTCCGATGGCGTGCGCTGCAACTGCGCCAGGTACTGGTCGACTCTGCTCCACGACCGCACGACCCAGTCGAGACGGGTGAGCATCGACGGCACCCAGCCGGCACCGAGTTCGACGCAGGCGCCACGCAGTCCGGGGTGCTGTTCGAACACGCCGTCCATCACCATCACCGAGATGAACGTCTCGGGCCCCTGGTGGAGCACGGCCATGTCCTTGCTGCGGATGTTCTCGCCGCCACCCATCCAGTCACGTGCAGCGGGGCGGCCGGTGTTCGCCCAGCGCGAGTCGAGCTGCAGCGGCGAGCCTCCGACGTGGAGCACGAACGGTGTGCCGGAATCGGCGAGCCGCGTCCAGAATGGTGCGAGATCGACGTGACCGGGCGACCGCTCCCCCGCCGGATGATGTGGAACCCAGATCGCTTCGAGGCCCGCACCCAGCGCGAACTCGAGCTCGATGAGTGCATGGTCGGGGTCGTCGAGCGGCACGACGCCGACGCCCATCAGCCGGTCGTCGGCGGCGCAGAAGTCGCTCATCGCCCGGTTGTGGGCGCGCGTGGCGCCGTAGCGAACGTCGTTGGTGAGTTTGCGGCTCGGAGAGAATGGCGTTGCCACGCTGTGCGTGGCGAACACGAGCTGCTTGCGGAACCCGAGCATGTCCAGCGCCACCGACCGGTCGTCGCGGTCGAACGCCCCGAGTGCCTGGATCTCCTTGGACTGGGCGATCAGCTGATCGCCCAGCACGATCTGGGCCTCGACGTGCTCGGTGGTGTGCCGATTGCCGTTGGCGACGATCAGCTCGACCTCCTCGTCGGTGACGAGCGACGCGGCGTAGCTGACCTGCGGGATCTGCTCGCGAATTGCCGGATCGGCATGGTCGCGCAGGAAGTCGGGCAGCTCCATGATGTGGCTGTCGGCGTCGTAGAAGGCCCGGTCGACCGGCGCGTAGGTCATGAGGTGAAACGGTAGACGCCGACGCCTGCCGCATCGAGGGCCGAACGTACCGCTCGAGCCAGATCGACTGCGCCGGGCGAGTCGCCGTGGACGCAGATCGAGCGGACGCGGAGACTCACGACGGTGCCGTCGACGGCGACCACCTCGTTGTCGGTGGCGATCCGGACCGCTCGCTCGGCAACCTCGACGGGGTCGGTCAGCACGCTTCCGGGCTCGCGGCGCGAGACCAGGCCGCCATCCGGGCGGTACGCGCGATCGGCGAACGCCTCGGTCACCGATTCGAGTCCTGCGGCGTCGGCGGCGACAAGTAGCTCCGAGCCGGGAAGCCCGAGGATCGCGAGTGACGGGTCGTACTCCGCAGCGGCCGCCACGAGCGCTCGGGCAGCCGCTGGGTGAGTCGCAGTGGTGTGGTAGAGCGCCCCATGGGGCTTGACGTAGGCGATCTCGGCGCCGGCGACCTGGGCGAACGCGTCGAGGGCTCCCAGCTGGTACAGCACGGCATCGCGGAGCTCGTCGGGTGCCATGTCCAGATGACGACGCCCGAAACCCGGCAGGTCGGGAAACGACACCTGGGCGCCGATCGCCACGTCGTTGTGAACAGCGAGCGCGCACGTTGCCCGCAGTACCGACGGGTCGCCGGCATGGAATCCGCACGCCACGTTGGCGCTCGTGACGAGACCGAGCATCGCGGCGTCGTCGCCGAGTGTCCACACCCCGTACGACTCGCCGAGGTCACTGTTCACGTCGATGGCGACCATGTCGCGATGGTACGCCTCCTGGGGCCGTCGTGCCCGCGTGGCAAGCTCGACCCATGTCGGTTGTCGAGATCCGAGCGCTCAGCTCCGGTGACTGGGCGGTTTGGCGGGAAGTTCGGTTGCGGGCGCTCGCCGACGCCCCTCACGCCTTCGGCTCGAAGCTGGCCGACTGGCAAGGAGACAACGACCGGGAGGAGCGTTGGCGCGAGCGATTCGACCACGTTGGCTTCACTGCCGTCGCTGTTGCTGACGGCAGCGTCGTCGGAACGGTCGGCGGCATGGACCGGCAGGATGCCACGGTCGAGTTGATCTCGATGTGGGTCGCACCTGAGGTGCGGGGCACCGGCGTTGGTGAAGCTCTGATCGCTGCGGTGGTCGACTGGGCGGCAGCGAAGCCGGCGGAGACCGTGCTGCTTGCGGTTCGCCGACGGAACCGCCATGCGATCGCCCTCTACGGACGGGCCGGGTTCCGGCTCGTCGGGTCGAACCCTGAGGACGCCGAGGAGGCAGTGATGATCCGAAGCGTCAGCGCTCGAACGGCTCACTGATCACACGCACCCGGGGTAGTTTCGCCCGCATGACCGCACTCGAGAACCGTCCGAACACAGCCCTGCTCGTGATCGACATGCAACGTGGCGTCGTCGCTGACGCGTTCGAGGTGGACCGCGTCGTCACCAACATCAGCCTGCTGATCGACAAGGCCCGCGCTGAAGAGGTGCCGGTTGTCTGGGTGCAGCATTCCGACGACGAACTCGCCGAAGGATCGGATGCCTGGCAGTACATCGACGAACTGCGGCGCGCCGACGACGAGCCGCTCGTTCACAAGCGCTACGGCGACTCGTTCGAGGGCACCGGGTTGGAGTCGATTCTCGCGGAACACGGCGTGGGCCGCCTCGTGGTCACCGGCGCCCAGACCGATGCCTGCATCCGCTCGACGCTGCACGGAGCGTTGGTGCGTGGCTACGACGCCACGCTGGTCGCCGATGCACACACCACCGAGGACATGCGACAGTGGGGATCGCCCATCGGGCCCGCCGAAGCGATCGCGTACACGAACCTCTACTGGGGCTTCTCGAGCGCGCCAGGACGTTCGGGCGGCACGCTGCCAGCTGCGGACGTCCACTTCACGGCGGTCGGCTGAACTCGTCTCAGACGCCGAGGTCGGCGGCGGTGAGGCGGTGGAAGCACCGTCGGCCGTTGGTGCGTGCCAGATCCGCAACCTCGAGGTCGCCGTCGGGAATCTCGCGATCGGGGCCGCCAAGAGCTGATCGTCCAACAGCGATCGCTGCGTTGCGGTCGAGCCCATCGGTCCAAGTCTCGGCGAGACGGGTGTTGATCGCCTCGGCGTCACCGCCGATCGCTGCGTAGTCACGTTCGTCCATCACCGTGCCGTCGTACAGGATGTGGAACATCTGGTCGCCGGCCGGTTCCAGGCCCACTTCGGCGACGAGAATCTCGACCTCCATCGGTTTCATCTCATGGGTGAAGATCGTGCCGAGCATCTGTGCGTAGCTGTTGGCGAGGCTGCGGGCATCGACGTCGTCGGCGCGGAGTACTGGAACCCCTTGAGGTCGAGCCGCTCGGACACCAGCGACACGCAACTGGTCGAATTCGTTGTACTTGCCGACCCCGGCGAACGCGATGCGGTCGTAGATCTCGCTCACCTTGCGCAGCGTCTCCGAGGCGTTCTCGGCGACGATCACGATGCCGTCCACGTATCGGACGGCGGCGAGTGCTCGCCCACGGGCGATGCCCTTGCACGCGAAGTCGGCGCGGTCCTTCATCATCTGTTCAGGGGCGACGTAGAACGGCATGCTCATCGCGTACGCACCTCGTCCACGATCGCCTCGTACCGCGCTGCGAGATCGTCATCGTCGAGTCGGTTCCACCCGCCGGCGTCGATGGTTGCGACCACCGGATAGATCCCCCGCAGCGCATCGGGACCACCGGTCGCCGAATCGGCGTCTGCGGCCTCCCACAACGCTCGGGCCGCCAGGTTGACCGCATCGTCACGACTCATGTCGCTGCGGAAGGCCACCTTGATGACGGTGCCGGCGTGCAGGCTGCCCGAGCCGGTGGCGACGTCGTCGCGCTCCTCGTAGCGGCCACCTGTGGCGTCGTAGTCCCAGAGTCGGCCGCACTCACGACGCAGGTCGTAGCCGCCGAAGATCGGCACGACGACCATGCCCATCATCGCCTGCTGCAGATTGCCACGGACCATCATCGACAACTGGTTCGCCTTGCCCTCGAGGCTCAGCGGCGTCCCCTCGACCTTCTCGTAGTGCTCGAGTTTGGAGTTGGAACAGCTTGATCATCTCGAGTGCCGTGCCCCACGGCGCCCGCGGATCGCGACACCGCTGTAGCGGTCGGCTTCGACCACCTTCTCCATCGTGCGATGTGAGATCAGGTTGCCGGAGGTTGCTCGCCGGTCGCCCGCCATGACCACGCCGTCGGCGTAGGTGAGCGCAACGCATGTCGTTGCGTGCGGCACCGCCAGCTGACGCATCAGCTCAGTGGAGACACCAACCATCGTCTCGGGACCGAGGCCGACTCGACGGAGCAGCTCCGGGAAGCTCGACCCCGGGTCGTCCGAGGTCGAGAACAGCGGCATCGTCACGGGTTACTGTCCACCCTTTTGCACGTACGACTTCACGAAGTCCTCGGCATTGGTCTCCAACACCTCATCGATCTCGTCGAGGAGATCGTCGAGTTCGGCCTTGAGCTTCTCGCCGGTCTCGGTGACCGCCGGAGCGGCCTCGACCGTGGTCTCGCTGTCTCGGCTCGTGGTGTTTTTCGACTTCTGGGTGCGTTCTGCCATCAGCGTGTGCTTCCCTTCGGTGAGTCGGATGAATCGTGTTCGATCATTGCCGGAGTCGGTCGAGGAGTTCTCGTGCCGTCTCGCTCTGGTCGATCAAGGTACCAACGTGTTCGGCGGTCCCGCGTAACGGTTCCATCATCGGCACCCGACGCAGTGGGTCACGGCCGATGTCGAAGACGAGCGAATCCCAGTTCGCGGCCACCACCTCGTTGGGGTACTTCTGCAGGCAGCGGCCACGGAAATAGGCGCGGGTCGTACGCGGCGGCTCGGTCATCGCCTCGGCGACCTCCGCTGGAGTGACCATCGTGTCGAGCCCTGCCCGGAGCGCCAAGCACCGATCGGATCGCAGGTCGTGGTACTGCAGGTCGATCGCTTTGAGTTTGGACGATCCGGGCTCGATGTCGTGGCGAGCGGCATAGCCGTCGACCAACCGCTGTTTGGCCACCCAGTCGATCCAGTTCGCCACCGACGCCGGATCTGATTCCAGGCCGGTCAGCACGGTCTCCCACTTCGCCAGCACGTCGGCGCCGATGCCCTCGCCGACGCAATCGAGCCCGTGCGACTGTTCGTACTTGCGAGCTCGCTCGAGCAGCCCCCACTGGATCTCCAACGCCGTGGCACGGTTGCCGTCACGCAGCATGATCGTCTGGCGCAGCGTCGGGTCGTGGCTCACCTGACGGATTGCTGCGACCGGGTTGCCGAGCAGCCACTCGTCGCCGAGCTCGTCGTCCTCGATCATCGCCAAGACGATGGCCGTCGTACCGATCTTGAGGTAGGTGGCGACCTCGCTCATGTTCGCGTCGCCGACGATCACGTGCAGACGCCGGTACTTCTGCGCATCGGCGTGCGGTTCGTCGCGGGTGTTCACGATGGGACGCTTCAACGTCGTCTCGAGTCCGATCTCCTCTTCGAAGAAGTCGGCGCGTTGGCTCAGCTGATACGGCACGTGGTCGTTGGGCCGACCGGGGAGCTCGCAACCGACCTTGCCGGCGCCGCAGAACACCTGGCGGGTCACGAAGTGCGGTGTGATCTGACTGGCCATCCGCCCGAATGGCGTCTCTCGTGCGAGCAGATAGTTCTCGTGGCAGCCGTAGCTGTTGCCCTTGCCGTCGGAGTTGTTCTTGTGGACGATGATCTCGCCACCGTCCGGCAGCAACGAGCGCACATGCTGCATCGACGCCCGCACGATCTCCTCGGCTGCGCGGTCCCAGACCAGCGCTTCACGAGCGGTGGTGACCTCGGGTGTGGAGATCTCGGGGTGGGCGTGGTCGACGTAGTAGCGGGCGCCGTTGGTGAGCACGGCGTTGACGAGCATCGTCTCGACCTCGGGGGCCAAGGAGGCATCGAGTTCGAACCCGCGAGCATCGTTGGCGGGCTGTTCGTCCTCGAAGTCCCAACCGACACGGCCACGATCTCGGTTGGTGGCCGAGACGTAGGCGTTGATCAACATCGACGACGCGGAGACCGGGTTGTTGTCGCCGCGCACGACGATGCCGTACTCGGTCTCGATCCCACAGACCTTGGGCAGCGCCATTCCCTGAACCTAGCGGAGCGAACCAGTCAGGTGATGTCCAGCTCCGATTACATCAGGGGTCAGACCCGGATGTAATCCGGTACTCAAACAACGTCGAAGCGGACGCCGGCGTGGGCTTCGAGGCGTTCGATCAGGGCGTCACCGAACGCACTGGCGGGCGTCCAGAAACCGCCGCCGAGATCGTCGGCGTCCAGATCGAGGAAGGCCACTGCGGCCTCGCCCAGCATCTTGGCCGTCGATCCGTAGCCCGGATCGGCATCGCCGGTCACCTTGGTGCGGATCTCCTGGCCACCGGCGGTGCGGCCGACGAACCTCACGTCGAAGAATCCCGCCGCCTGTGCTGTCGTGCTCGGACCGGCACCGGGCTTCGGAATCACCTTGCCCAACAGCTTCCGCGTCGGTGAGAAGCTGGCCGCTCCGGCGAAGGCGGCCAGGCCGGCGGTCATACCCCACGCGGCGACTCCCCCGGCGAGGCCGTCACCGGTCATCATGGTCTCGCCGTAGGTGAAGTCACGACCCCACGGCTGACCCAACAGCGCATGACTGCGCAGCACCACCGCAGAGTTCGTTGGTGCCATCACGAACGGAGCGACCCAGCTCTCGAAACGAGCGTCACGGGTCGGTCGGCCGATTCCCGGCTGCTTCGGGCCATGACGCAGGTCCACCGGGGCGAGGACGTACGGATCTCCGATCGCCTTGCGGAGCGCGGGATCTTCGGCCATCTCCTCGATCATCTGCATCCCGCTTGCGGCAGTACCACCGCTGACGCCTCCTTTGACGCCCTTGACGGACATCCGCACCTCGGTGCACGGCTCGCCGAACCGCTCGATCGCACGCTGCTGCGTGAACCAGGTGCCGAGGTCTGACGGGATGGAGTCGAACCCGCACGTGTGCACGATCCGTGCACCGGTCTCCTCGGCTCGGGCCTGGTGCTCGTCGATCATCCGTCGCATCCACTGCACCTCACCCGTCAGATCGCAGTAGTCGCCGCCGGCCTCGACCACGGCGGCCACGAGCTCGGAGCCGTACAGTGCGTAGGGCCCAACGGTGGACACGACCACCTGGGCGGAGGCCGCCATCTCGTCGAGCGCCACACGATCAGCGGCGTCCGCAACGATCCTCGGCACGTCGGCACCGGTGCGCCGGGCGACATCGTCGAGCTTCGAAGCGCTGCGTCCGGCGATCGCCCAGCGCACACCGCCGTCGGTGCCGTGACGACGGACCAGGTACGTGCACAGGATCTGGCCGACGAAACTCGTGGCGCCGTAGACGACGACGTCGTACTTGCGATCGGTGCTCACAGATACTGCCCGGTGGCGACTCGCTCGATGGCTCGGCCACCGGCGACGTCGGCTTCGGCCTCCTTGGAGACGAGGGTGCGAATGAACACGATGCGCTCGCCCTTCTTGCCGGAGATCTTGGCCCAGTCGTCGGGGTTGGTGGTGTTCGGCAGGTCCTCGTGCTCCTTGTACTCCTGCTTGATCGAGTCGAGGCAGGTCCTGGGTGCAGACACCCTTCGCTCCCCCGCCGATCACACGCTTGATCGCCAGCTTCTTGGCTCGCCGCACGACGTTCTCGATCATGGCGCCCGACGAGAAGTCCTTGTAATACAGGATCTCCTTGTCGCCGTTCTGGTAGGTGACCTCGAGGAACCGGTTGGCCTCGTCGTCGCGATACATCTCGGTGACGGTGGCGTCGATCATCTCGGGGATCGACTCGCCGTCGGCGATCGGGATCTCGTTGGTGAGATAGCGAGCGAAGATCGCCTTGGCTGCCTGCGGCATTCGGTCGTTCGATCTTGATCTTCACGTCGAGGCGTCCGGGTCGGAGGATCGCCGGATCGATCAGATCCTCGCGGTTGGTCGCGCCGATCACGATCACGTTCTTCAGGCCCTCGACGCCGTCGATCTCCGACAGCAACTGGGGCACGATGGTCGACTCCATGTCGGAGCTGATGCCCGACCCTCGGGTGCGGAACATCGAGTCCATCTCGTCGAAGAACACGATCACCGGCCAGCCCTCGTCACTCTTCTCACGCGCACGTTGAAACACCAGCCGAATCTGACGTTCGGTCTCGCCGACGTACTTGTTGAGGAGCTCCGGGCCCTTGATGTTGATGAAGTAGCTGCGTCCCTTGCCTTCGCCGATCGTGTCGGCAACCTTCTTGGCCAGGCTGTTGGCGACCGCCTTGGCGATCAGTGTCTTGCCGCACCCAGGGGGTCCGTACAGCAGGATGCCCTTGGGCGCCGGGAGCTGATGCTCGGCGAACAGATCCTGGTGGAGGAACGGCAACTCGACGGCGTCGGCGATCTGTTCGATCTGATCATCGAGACCGCCGATGTCGGTGTAGGCGATGTCGGGCACCTCTTCGAGCAGCAGATGCTCGACCTCGGGCCGCGGCAACTTCTCGAGGAGCAGGTTCGATCGGGTGTCGAGTCGCAGATGATCGCCGGTTCGGATGTGCGTGCCCCGGATCGCGTCGGCGAGTTCGCACACTCGCTTCCTCGTCGGCTCGGCCGACCACCACGATTCGGATGCCGTCGTCCATCACTTCTTTCACCGTGACGACCTCGCCAGTGATCTCCGGCATCCGCGCCATCACGACGTTGTAGCTCTCGTTGAGCACCACTTCGGCGCCTCGATCGAGCAGTTCATGGTCGATGTCGGGATGCAACGCGACGCGCATCTTGCGCCCGCTGGTCAGCACATCGACGGTGTCGTCGTCGTTCTTGCCGACCACGATCCCGTACGCCGCCGGTGGCTGCGACAGCTTGTCGACCTCGTCGCGCAACGTGGCGATGTGTTCGCGAGCCTCGCGCAACGTGTACGACAGTTTCTCGTTCTGACCAACGGCAGCGGCGAGCTGCCCCTTGGTTTCGAGCAGCCGCTCTTCCAAGGAGTGGACTCGCTTCGGTGCGTCGGCGAGTCGTGCCCGGAGGTGGGTGATCTCCTCGTGGAGCGCGGCCAGTTCTTCGATCTCGCCGGCTCCGGCTTCGCTGGTCGACCGTGGATCGTCCGCAGAGGTTGCCATGGGCCGAATGTACACGCCGTCGCGGGAATCGTCTTTGCACGTGCTTGGCCGTGTAAACTTCCGACGAAGGACAACCCCCACTCGACGAGGAGCCCCACTGACATGAAGGTCTGGATCGACCAGGATCTGTGCACCGGCGACGGCCTGTGCGAGGAGATCGCCCCCGACGTCTTCACCCTGCTCGACGACGGCCTTGCCTATGTCGTCGAAGCCGGCAAGATCTTCGCGGAAGCGAAGGGCAATGCACAGGGCGCCGAAGGCCTCGCCGAGATCCCTGACGGCCAGCTCGAAGCGGTCATCGAATCCGCCGAGGAGTGCCCCGGCGAGTGCATCTACATCGAACCCTGATCATCCTCACGATCAGCAACTGAACGAACGCAACGGCCCCGGGACCAGTGCCCGGGGCCGTTGCGCGTCACAGCGATGAGCGAGACCCGCACATATGGGGACGCCGCTCATCGCCTGCGGGTCAGCTCGGATTGCGACCGAGGAACCGGGCGACGCTCAAGAACGCGGTGTGGGCGACCATCCGGTGGTCGGGTCGCACGGCCTGGCCCTCGATGTGCCAGCCGCGGTGCAGCACCTCGATCGTGCGGGCGTCGATCCACTTGCCCTTCAACGCCTCGCGGACCTGCACGGCCTGCGTGATCGATGGCGTGTACGCGACGAGCAATCCGCCTGGCTGCAGCACCGCCTCGGCGTTCGGTACCACGTTCCACGGCTCGGGCAGATCGAGCACGACCCGATCGAACATGCCGAGCGCCGGGTCGATCGCGCTCGTAGCTGTCGGCGATGTGTACCTCGTAGCGCTCGAGCGCTGCGGCACCGAGAAAGCTCTCGACGTTCTTCTTCGCCCGATTGGCGAAGTCCTCTCGGATCTCGTAGCCGACGATCTCAGCGCCGTATCGCAGCATCGTCATCGAGAGCGCGCCCGATCCGATCCCGGTCTCGAACACCCGCACACCTGGCCCGATGTCGGCCAGCATGCAGATCGGGGCGAGATCCTTCGGGTAGATCACCTGCGCGCCGCGTGGCATCTCGACCACGAAGTCCTCGAGCGTCGGGCGCAGCACGGTGTACTCCGACCCCTTCGTCGAGCGCACCACGACGCCTTCGCGCTGGCCGATCACCCCGGCGTGCGCAACGAAACCGTTGTGGCTGTGGAACTCGCCGTCGTCGGTCAGATCGACGAGGTAGCGCCGCTTCTTCGAATCGAGGAGCAGGGCCTTCTCTCCCGCCGTGAACACCCTGGTCATCGCTGCCTCGCCTTCCCACCACGTGTCAACACCATCTCGACCGGCACGGGGTCGTCGCGCGCTCGCCTTCTCCACCAGCCGACAGAACGCGCACACCTCACCGGTCGTCGGCGATCCGCAGTGTGTGCAGCGATTCAACTCACCGGCGGCAGCAGCCGATTTCCCGGCGAGCAGCGGCGCCATCCGGTCGAGGAACCCGAGGTAGAACGACGCTTTCGCTCCCGGTGACTTCGCTTCGACGGCGTTCAGCGATTCCTTGTACGACAGGTGACGGTTGCCGGCGGCGATCGGGCATTCCTCGACCACGTAGTCGATCCCTCGCACCAGACACCAGGCCGCCATTTCGCGCTCGGTCAGCCGGATCAGGGGCTTGACCTTCTTCGGGAACCCGTTCGCGGCCGGGAGCACCGGCATCTGTCGAGCGAGATAGTCGATGTCCCACCGCAACGTGTTGCCGAAGAGCACCGCCGCCTCGTCGTCGAGATTGTGTCCCGTGACGACGACGTCGTAGCCGCCGTCGAGTGCCGCCTGATCGAAGAGTCGCCGTTTCGACAGCCCACACGCCGAGCACGGCACCCGACCAGTGGCCCTCGACGCCGTCGGCACGTCGTAGCCGTACTCCTCGCGCAGGTCGATCGTCTGGAGCTGCAGGCCCCGCTCGTCGGCGAAGCGTCGCACGTAGCCACCGCTGTCCTCGGAGTACTCGCCGATTCCCAAACCGATGTAGAGCCCGTCGGCTCGGTAGCCGGCCTCGATCAACATGTCCCAGACAGCCAGCGAGTCCTTGCCGCCGCTGACCGCAACGAGGATCCGATCGTCCGGCGACAGCATGTCGAAGTCGTCGATTGCCTTGGCCATCTGACGGCGACACAGCTGTTGCAGGTGCTCGGCGCAGAACTTGGCGTTGTGACGCGGCAGGTCGATGACCGCTGGCGCCTTGCACACCCGGCACTTGCTCCCCACCGCGGTCATCGCGGAGGTAGGTTCATGCGGCGCCACCCGAGATCACCGGTCTGACCTCGATCTGGTCATCGTCGCCGAGGACGGCGTCGCCCGGCACGAGGGTGCCGTTGCAGATCACCAGGTGGGCCTCGCGGCTGAGCCGGAGTTCATCGAGGAGCCGATCGACCGAGCGAGGGCCGTCGAATTCGACTTCGCGCCGAGGGTTGCGCAGCAGGACCTTCACGACGTGAGTCGGGCCTCGACGCTCGCGAGCGCCTCCGCCTCGAGTCGACGCAGTTCGGCACGTCGCTGGCGACGACTCAGGTCGAGGTTCGGCTCGATGACTTCGACGCTCAGTCGGCCCTTACCGCTGATGCGCTCGACAGCGAGGCGCTCCGGCGACTTCTTGACCGCAACGCGATAGAACTCCTGGCCGACGAGGGCCACTCCGATCAGCCGCCAGAACCGATTGCCCAAGAACAGCCCTTGGCGCAGAGCGGTGCGGCGAATGTAGACGCTCTGGCCCACCATCATCATGGCGATGGGGCGCAAGAACGGGTTGCCGCCGATGACACCGCGCTTGACGATCTGGGACCGAAGGACGACCTTCGGGCGCAGCGCGTACGGGAAGCAGCGCCATCAGATCCGTCGAATCTCGACAACGGCGCTGCGCTTCTTGCCCGAGCGCTTGCCGAGCAGGAAGAAGATGAGGAGCAACACGACGCCACCGGCAGCGGCCGTCGTGGCGATCGTCGACTTCTTCTCGTCGACCTTGCCTTGAACGTCGCCCTGCAGGGCTCTGAGCTTGTTCTCGATGTCCTGCGGCGTGATCTTGGTCGCCGCGTCGGGCGCAGACTTCTTGGCCATGACAGGGCTCCTTACTTCGGTTCCTTGTGGAGGGTCGCCTTCTTGATCCGCATCAACGTGAGCGCCAACAACGCCGCGGCGACGACGAGCACGATGAGATAGGACAGCCACGACAGGTTGCCCGTGGCCGAACGCTCCCATTCGGTCTGCAGTAGACGCAGCAGGCCGACCAGCAAGAGGACCAGGCCGAGCCCGAGTGTCGCTGCGGCAGCGAATCCGTAGCCCAACCAGTTGCCGGCGCCCTTGAGGGGTCCGAGCGTCTCCTGCTTTGCGTAGTCCTTGACGTAGTCGATGATGTCACCGACGGAGACGTCCTCTGGCTGGTTCGCCTTCTCCGCCTGGCGGGCGAGACGCTGTTCGAGGTCGCTGGTGTCTGACACGGTCATCGTTTCTATCACGAAAGCCGGAACTTCAACATGGCCTCGACGTCATCGAGGATCTCGTCGAGCACGTCCAGACGCTCCGCGGGTCCGGGCGCAGCGAGGAGCCGGAAACGATCCGCCGGCCCGATCGGAGCAAGGGTGGCCAGGTGATAGGTCGCCAACAGCTGGCTCGTCGGAGATCGCATCGTCGCCCAGATCGGCCGTGTCGCCGTCCGGTCCGCCCTCATCGAGCCGTGCAGCGACCTGGGCCGCCAACGCTCGCGCCGCTCGCACGCGCGCGTGAGATGCAGCAACGTGCAGTGCGAGACCAGGAGCATCGGGGTCGATGTCGGGCCAATCGTCGACATCGGCGATCGGATAGGGGTCGTCGGGCAGCCACGCGTTGACCCTGATTCGGCGCGAGCCGACGGCGACGAGGGCGTATCGGTTCTCGTCGATGGCGTCGACCTGCAGCATCTGCGCAACGGTGCCGACCATCACCCGGTCGTCGCCGCCGCCGGTCTCCCATCCGTGCGAGATCAGGGCCTGGCCGAACTCGGGTTCCCCATCGGACCGCAGGCAGTCACGAATCATGTCCCGGTACCGCGGTTCGAACACGTGCAGCGGCAGGATCCCTCCGGGCAACAGCACCGACCCGAGCGGGAACATCGGCATCACGGCCATGGCGGTCAGCGCGGTCCCAGGGTCGTCAGATCGGGCCCGGTCGGATGGTTCGCCAGTCGCTCGGCGAGCGCGCTCCAGAACGGAACGTAGCCATCGCCGGTGACGTAGCCAGCGCCATTCAGCACCAACGCGAATTCGAGCATCTCCCCGTTCGGTGCCTCGAGGTACCCGGCGAGCGCCTTGACCTCGGGGGGGTCGGCGTCGGCAGGCGGATTGCTCAGCGTGCCGGTCTTGCCGGTCAGCCTTCCTTCGACTGGCGTCCCGAGAAACTCGTCGATCAGCGTGCCGGATCTCCCGGCGACGGCGAGTCCGTCGACCGTTGGTGTCTGGGCGAGGTGATCGAGCACGCCCACCAGGGTGTCACACGTGAGGCGATTCTCGGAGCTGAGCCCCGATCCATCGGCGAACACCACGCCGTCCATCGGCACACCCCACGATTGCACGGTGGTGTCGAGCACCTGGAGGCTGGCTTCGGTGGTGCCGTGATCCCGCCCCAGCGAACCCGATCTCCTTGAGCAGCATCTCCGCGGTGTCGTTGTCGCTGCGACTCAGCATGTCGGCGACGATGATCGACAGCGGCACCGAGTCGACCCCCGCGATCACCGGCGTCCCCGGTTCGAGCAGACCGGCCTCCCAACCATTCGCCACCTCGACGTTCCGATCTCGCAGCAACCGTGCGAACTCGCGCGCGGCAGCTTCGCTCGGATTCAGCTGACGGCCGGAACGTCCGACGTTTCGGCCATCGTTCACCAGCAGGCCGCCGACGGGACCGGCATCGACGTAGGCCACGCCATTGCCCCACGTCGGATTGACGAACTCGTCGTCGTAGCGGGTGCCATCGCCAACGATCGATCCTCGGATCGACGTGATCCCCGCACCGACCACCGCGTCGGCGAGCGTGTCCAGCGACGTCGTCACGGCCGGGTCGGGCCCGTCGTCGTCCGGGGGGAAATCGTTGGCGACCAGCAGGGGGTCGCCACCGCCGATGAGGTACACGTCTCCGTCGACCACGCCATCGATCGGTGCGTTCGAGGCGACCGCTGTCGTGAATCGGTGATCGGGGCCGAGTATCTCGGTGGCGACACCAGCGGTGAGCAGCTTGTTGGTGCTTGCCGGAATCACCGCGACGTCACCGTTCCACGATCCGATGCGACGCCCATCGACGGACACGGCGAGACACGAACGTTGGTCGATGAACACCGCGAGCTGCTCCATGGCGTCGGCCAACTCGTTGTCGGAACCCAGTCGGGCCAACGAGGTCGGCGACCGGCGATAGTCGATCATCGTGGTGGTCAGCGCCGGGGCTGGCGCCGCGATGGGTTCGACAGCTGTCGGGAGCGCCTCCGAGCTCGTCTCGTACTCGTCAGCTTGGGCGTCGCTCCACGCCAGCAATGCCGTGAGCGCCGCCACCGGGACCAGTGCGAGTGCGACGAGCGCCGACCAGTGGGCGCGAAGCGGTACCGGACCGGAACGCCCAGGGCGTCAGGAGTCGTCGACGGCTCGGAGCCGCTCATCGCGGACCCACGTCGGCGGGCGAGGCGCCGGCCGGATAGGTGTCGACGGCGTCGGCGAGGGCGTCCCAGACCGGACGGTATTCGCTCTGGTCCGAGATGGTCGGCCCGTTCAGAATCAGGACGTACTCCACCGAACTCCCACCCTCGACGGGGAGATAGCCGGCGAGCGCCTTCACCGCTGGCGGGTCGACGTTGAACGGCGGGTTGTTCAGCGTGCCGGTCTTGCCTCGCAGACGCCCGGCCACCGGGTGGTCGACGAACGCAGTGGCCAGGGTGCCGGTCTGGCCGGCGACGGGCAGACCCTGACCGATCGGCGACTCGAACCCGGTGCGTTGGAGCACGGTGAGGAGTGCATCGCACGTGAGCCGGTTGTCGAGACTCAGTCCTGACCCGTCGACGAGGACGATCGGTGTGACATCCACGCCCCAGTCGACCAACTGTTGACGTACGACTCCGAGTCCCGCTTCACGCGTTCCCGGGGAGGAAATCGAGTGACCGAGTTCTTTGACGACCATCTCGGCGGTGTTGTTGTCACTGTTTCCGAGCATCTCAGCGATCACGTCCGACATGGGCGCCGACTCGAGCGCGGCCAGCTCGACACCCTCGGCGGGCGCCACACCCGTCGTCGAGTCGTTGCCGACCGTCACACCTCGCGCCTCGAGCAGCAGCGTGAACTCGCGGGCGGCCGCCTCGCTCGGATCACTGCCGCGCAGAGGGTCGCCGAGCACGCGTGAGTCGTTCGCCATCAGCGCGTCGTACGGGCCGCCCTCGAGGCCGGCAACGCCGTCGCCCCAACCAGGGGCGAAGTACTCGTCGTCGTAGCGGCTCCCGTCGCCGATGACCGAGCCCCTGATCTCGGTCACGCCCGAGGCGACCACACGATCAGCAAGCGTGTCGAACGAGGTCGGCGACGTGACGGCGTTGCGTTCGAGGTTCGAGGCCGGGTACCAGTCGGACGACAGGAGCGGGTCACCGCCACCCACCACGTACAGATCGCCCTCGACCACACCGCCGATGGGCGTCGATGCGGCGACGACCGAGGTCGTGTAGCGGAAGTCGGCGCCCAGGGTGTCGAGCGCCGCCGCGGCGACCGGGATCTTCTGGTTGCTTGCGGGGATCACGGCGAGGTCGGCGTTGCGTTCGGCGATCGGTTGCCCGTCGACCGAGACCGCCCCACACGACCGGTCGTTCAACGACCCCAGAAATGGGCTGACCTCGGAAGCGAACACCCCGGTGTTCAGCTCACGCGACACGATCGTTGGAAGACGTCGAAACGCAATCATGCCGGTGGCGAGCTCCGGCGCTGCCGCCGCAACGGCACTGGACGAACCGCTTGGCGAGGCGCTCGCCGAGTCAACCGCCAACGCGACGTCGTTCCGTCGACTCGGTCTGCCGACCACGAGTAGAGCGCAAGCAACCCGAGCGCGGGAACGAGTGCAACGACGACGAGCACGATCCAGGGACCAGGCCCGCGTCGTCGAGCGCTCACGGTCGGCGAGCCTCGCGGAACTTCGAATAGCGAATCAAGTGTCCGAGCGCGGTGACGGCCTGCCCACCGCTCGGATAGCAGAGCCGTCCGAGGCGGCGAACAGTCGCAGGCCCAGCGTTGTCCGGGTCGGCAACCGCAAGTTCGGTGGCGACCAGGATCGGCTTGTCGTTGGCGACACTGAGCTCGTGCGCCGCTTCCGCGAACCGCTCGTCCTGGCGCTGGTGGTACGCCACGATGCGCTCGAGGCCGTGGTCCGGATAGAAGCGGCCTTCGCGGATCATGCGCGCCTGGTTGCTCTGGATGCCGATGCCGAGATAGATCATCGCGTGGACGTCGGGGTGCTCGGCGATCAGCGCCATCACCTCGGGAATCGTGTCGCGCACCTCGCCGCCCGCGCAGTCGACCGGATTGTTGCGGCTCCACCGCGGTGGCAGCTTCGTGTCGATCGCCGCCTGCAGGTCGACGGGCAGATCCATCAGCACGATGTCGGAGTCTCGAGTGATCGCATCGGCGGTGACCACGCCCCATCCCGCCGGCCGTCGTGAGCACGATCGTGTTCGGCCCCTTCGGCAACGGCTGGGTCGCGAACGTGGCCGCCGCTTCGAAGGCCTCGGTGACGGTGGCGGCACGGGTGATGCCCGCCGCTCGACACTCACCGTCGAAGATCTTGTCGTTGGCTGCGAGTGCCCCCGTGTGGCTGGCGGCTGCCTGGGCGCCACCCTCGGTGGCCCCGCCCTTCACCAGCACCAGCGGCTTGCGGGCGGCCGCACCGGCGAGCCGGTCCATCAATCCCGCGACCATCGACGATTCCCTCGACGTAGGCGAGCCCGACCGCGGTGTCGGGGTCGTCGGCGTACCAGTCGAGATAGTCCGCGACGGTCACCGCCGCGGCGTTCCCGGCCGACACCGCTCGACTGATCCCGACCCCGCTGGCGCGTGACATGTTCATGAAGCTCGACACGAAGTTGCCGCTCTGACTGGCGACACCGATGCCACCTGCCGGCGGGTACGGCGCGACGATCTGCGCACACAGGTTCGCCGGGGTGCTCACCACGCCCTGGCCATTGGGCCCGGCGAGCATGATGCCCAGCTCATCGGCCAGCGCGACCAGTTCGTCCTCGGCGCGCTGACCCTCGTCGCCCGCCTCGCCGTAGCCCGCCGATGTCGAGGAACGCCGCTCGTGACCCCTTTTGCGGCACAGGCGCGGAGCAGATCGGGGTTCGCCGCAGCCGGGGTGCAGACGAACACGAGGTCGATCGCATCGTCGGGAAGGTCGGCGATGTCGGCGACCGTCTCGACGCCGAGCACCTCCTCGCCCTTGAGATTGGTGCCGTACACACCGCCCGCGTAGCCGCTGGCGAGCAGGTTGTGCAGCGACACGAACCCGAACTTGCCGGGATGCGTCGACGCACCGGTGACCAGCACGCCCTTGGGGTCGAACAAGGCACGGAACTGCTCGTCGCTCGGTCGTGGTCGAGCTGGTCGCGGGCCGGCGTCTCCTGCGGCGCCGAGCTCGACGAGGCCGTCGACGGCCACCACCGAGCCATCGGGTTGCACGATCAGTGGGTTGATGTCGACGCTGGTGACGTCGGCCCGTTCGGCGGCCAGTCGGCCGAGTCCGACGATCACGTCGACCAGATGTGATCGGTCGACCGCTTCCTCTCCACGGAAGGCTCCGAGCAGCTTCTGCGTTGCGAGGTCGTCGATCATCTCTCCCGCGGTGATCTCGTCGACGGGCGCCGGTCGGAACACGACATCGGCGACGGCTTCGGCCAGAATGCCACCGACACCGAGCATGACCGTCGGACCGAACTGCGGGTCGCGGACCACGCCGGCGATCAGCTCTCGGTTGCCGGCGATCATCGGCGCCACCAGCACGGTCACGGCACCGTCATCAGGCGTCGCCGCGGCGAGCAAGTCGGCTGCAGCCGCCTCGACGGCCGACCGGTCCCCGAGGCGTAGCTTGACGAGACCGCGTTCGGTCTTGTGAGCGATGGCGTCGCCGTTCAGCTTGGCGACGACGGGATAGCCGACGTCGTCGGCGGCTGCGCCGGCTGCCGGGGCGTCGAGCACGACACGCTCAGCAGCGATCGGTACGCCGTACTCGGCGAGCAGCGCCTTCGAGTCGGTTTCCGAGAGCGTCGTGTGCGCGCCGGTGCGATCGGGAGTCGTCGGTGGGGTCGCCATGCGGCCTCCACGGTACCCGTGGCGGGTCCCTCGGTTGCGGTCAGGTCCGCTCGATCATGATGGCATCAACGCCGCACGGAAGAACTCGATGATGTGCTCGCTTCGCCGATCGAGTGCAGCGGGAGCGAGCGGATCCTCGTCGAGCAGTCCTTCGAGGAACGGTGCATCGGAGAAATAGCTGAGCAGAGCGCCGTAGCCGGTGAGCAGCAACTGCTCGGGGTTCTGGTGCCGGAAGACACCCACGTCCATCTCTCGGCGCAAATAGTCCGCTGCCTGATCGAACATCGGGCGCAACACGGCGGCAAGGTCGATGCCGAGGTGCGATCCGCCGTCGATGGCCTCGCGTCGCATGAGGGTGACGTAGCTCGGGTTGTCGGCGAAATAGCCGAACCCGGCCCGCAAGACCTGTTCGACCTTCGGCCACCCGGTGGCCGTGGACTCGATCGCGCCCACCAGCCGGGCGAACCAGTCGGACAGCAGCCGTTCGAACACCTCGCCGTACAGCGCGTCCTTCGACGCGAAGTGGTGCAGCAGACTCGGTCGCCGGATCCCGACCTCGGCAGCGATGTCGTTGAGCGAGGTTCCGCTGTAGCCGGCATGCGCGAAGCACGAAAGCGCCGCATCGAGGATCTGGTCACGGGTGGACCGACCCTCGACGGGCGCTTCGGTGATGAGTTCGTTCAGTTCGAGCGCAGCGCCGTCAGCAACCGTCGGGTCCGACATGGTGACGGCGAACGCTACAGCCGGATCAGGCTGCTGTGATCACGCCGGCGGGTAGACGCCCATCTGCTTGGCCTTGTCGGTCTGCCAGAAGATGTCGGCGATCTCGTCGATGTAGGCGACGAGCTGCTCGCCGACGGCGGGGTCCATCGACTTCTTGGCCTCGCCGGCCTGATGGATCGCCTTCCAGAACAGCTCGTGCAGTTGCGGGAACGCGGCGAAGTGGTCCGGGGCGAAGAAGTCGGCCCACAGCACCATCAGGTGATGCTTGGTCTCCTCGGCGCGCTGCTCCTTGATCATGATGCAACGGTTGCGAAAGACCTCGTCGTCGGACTCTGCGTACTTCTTGGCGGTCTTGACCACCGACAGCGCCTCGATCTTGGCCTGGGCCGGGTCGTACACCCCGCAGTACAGGTCGCAGTGGGCATGGGCGACGGTGGCCGAAGCAAACAACTTGGCGAACATGGTGGCTCCTCAGAGTGCATGGTGGGGTGTGCTGTGCTGACGGTTCCCGCGGGACGTCGAGTCGAAACATACACTCCGCGCCCGTGACCATGCCCATGCCACGTCGATTTCGGGTGTCGGATCGCTCGATGGAACCATCGCTGGTCGACGGCCAGGGCCTCGTCGCCGTACCGACCCGGAGGGCTGCGGTCGGCCAGCTGCGCTGCCTCGAGCATCCCGACCGGCCGGGCTTCTGGTTGGTGAAACGTGTGTCCGAGGTACACGCCGACGGCACCATGTCCGTCCTGTCCGACAATCGGGACGCGACGTTGGCCGACTCGCGCTCGTTCGGAGCGGTGCCGATCATCGGTTCGTACCGGGTCGTGCTCCGGGTACCCCGTCGCTGGATGTGATGGGCGACCGACGATGTCAGTTCGATGCGTACACGGCCGTTTCGAACTCGGTGAAGAGCCCGAGGCTTGCGGGATCGGCGAAGGGCAGGATCTGGCTGAGGTAGGCGCCACCCAACCCGTTGGCACGGTCGATCCAGAAGTAGCTGTTGGCCAGCCCCGCCCACATCAGGGTGCCGGCGGGTCGCCCCGTCGATGCGGGCTCTTCGTTGATCTGGAACGACAACCCCCACGACTTGGGCTGTCCTGGGAACAGCTCGGCGTCGTTGGTCAGCTGTGGCATCGCGCTGATCATCGGCTCGACGCGGAGGTCGCCCATCTGGTTGACGCACATCTGCTCCACCGTGTCGAGCGGCCAGTACTCGGACACCATCGAGCTCGCCGTCGCCGAGGATCATTCGGATGAAACGCCCGTAGTCGCCGACCGTCGCGAACAGCCCGGCTCCCCCACCCTGGTGCCCATCGGGTTGGGGCGTCGGAAGCGGGAACGCCATCAACGAACCATCGGGCAGACGTGCGTGCATGGTTGCCAGTCGCTCGCTCATGGATGGCGTCGGCACGTATCCCGTGTCGGTCATCCCCAGCGGTCCGGTGAGGTGCTCGGCGAAGTACTCGCCCAGGCGTTGCCCCGACACCGTTTCGATCATCACTCCGACCCAGTCGAGATCGATCCCGTACTCCCAGCGGGTGCCCGGATCGGACACGAGCGGAGCCTCGAGCATCTCCGGCCCGTTCGCAGCCAGACCCGGCGTGCCCGTGACGTCGTGCCAACGAACGAGGTCGGCGTTGAAGAGTTCGTACCCGAACCCGGACGTGTGCGTGAGCAGCTGGCGCAGCGTGGGCACAGACGCAGCCGGGCGAAGGGTCGGGTCTCCAGCATCGTCGAAGCCGATCAGTACCTGACGGTCGGCCAACTCGGGGCACACATCGCTGGCGGGAGCATCGAGATCGACGCTCCCCCGTTCCACGAGCTGCATCGCAGCGGCGGCGGTGATCGCCTTGGTCATCGAGAAGAGTGCACCCACCGTGTCGATGGCCATCTCGCTCCCGCTCCCGAGCTCACGCTCACCGAACGCTCCCTCGTAGCGCACACCGGAACGGTCGACGACCAACGCCGCCACGCCTGGCACCGCAGACCGACTCACGCCGTCGCGCAGCAACGTATCGATGCGAGCAGCGTCCAGATCGGTCGTCCCCATGACCGCCAACCGTAGCCTGGGGGTTCATGCAGATCGTCTCCGCACTCTTCGTCGAGAACTTCGAGATGCGACAGGCGCCGGGGCCGTCGACACGCATCGACCTCAGCGGCGTGATGTTCTCCCAAGCCGCCCCGGAACCGGCGCCGCTGACGATCACGCCGCACCTGATCGGGTTGATCTTCTGCCCCGAGGGCGAGGACGGCTCCGGTGTGTTCGAGGTCGTGTTCCGGCGCGGTATCGATGACGACAGCGAGCAGGTGGCCCGCAACGTCAGCCCCTTCACGGTCGAGCCCGGAAAGTTCACCTACCGCCTCGTTCGCGGCGAACTCGAGTTCCCCGACTACGGCCAGGTGTTCGCCCACTGCCGCATCGACCACGGCCCCTGGCACATCGTGCCGTTCACGCTCCTCCCACCCGCCTGACCGCGACAACACGGGTCTGACCCGTGTTGTCGCGTCGTTGGGTTGCCGGTGAGCAGGTTCGGGTACCCTCGCCCGCGTGTCGTTGACTGCAGAACAGGACCAGTTGGCCGTCTCGCTCATCCGAGGGATGGCCATGGACGGCCCGCTGGCCGCCAACAGTGGCCACCAGGGCACGGCGATGGCGCTCGCGCCGCTCGGGCACGTGCTCTACAGCCGGGTGATGACGCACGATCCGGCCGACCCTGCCTGGCCGGACCGCGACCGATTCATTCTCTCCAACGGACACGCATCGATCCTGCAGTACTCGCTGTTGTACCTGTCCGGCTACGGCCTCGAACTCGACGACCTACGGAACTTCCGGCAATGGGGATCGGCGACCCCCGGCCACCCCGAGGCAGGCCACACCGCCGGCGTCGAGGTCACCACTGGCCCGCTCGGCCAGGGCTTCGCCAACGCGGTCGGCATGGCGATCGCCGAGGAGAACCTTCGCGCCCGATTCGGGGCAGAGGCGCAGGACCACTTCACCTTCGTCGATCGCCGGCGACGGCTGCCTGATGGAGGGCATCAGCCACGAGGCGGCGTCGCTCGCCGGCCACCTGGGTCTCGGCAAGCTGATCTGCGTCTTCGACGACAACCTGATCACGATCGACGGTCCGACGAGCATGTCGACCAACGATGACGTTGTCGGCCGATTCCGCGCGTACGGCTGGGACGTCATCGAGCTTGGCGAGATGGCCGACGACCTCGACGGCCTCGAAGCCGCATTGAACACGGCGAAGGCCCAGACCGACGCACCGTCGTTGCTCGTGCTGCGTTCACACATCGGCGAACCCTCCCCTGACCACACCGACACTGCTGCCGCCCACGGCAACCCGTTCTCGGCCGACGACGTCATCCGCACCAAAGCGGTCATGGGGATCCCTGACGAACCGTTCTGGGCCCCGGACGACCTCGTCGCCGCCTACCGCCACCATGTCGGCGAACGTGGAACCGCAGCCCGCACGGCCTGGGCGCAGGCCAGCGCAACGACTACGGAGTCGCCGGAGTGGCAGGCCGCGTGGGCCGGCACCGGCACCGACGGGTGGGACGCCGAACTCCCCGCGTACGACCTCGGCGAGTCGCTCGCCACCCGCAAGGCCATCCAGAAGGCGCTCGACGCCACCTACGACCAGCTCCCTGGCTTGATCTCCGGATCCGCCGACCTCACCGGCAGCAACGGCACCGGCCTGGCCCGGACCACAGCGTTCACCGCCGACGACCGTACGGGCCGCTACCTCCACTACGGCATCCGCGAACATGCGATGGCCGCAGCGCTCGTGGGCATGGCACACCATGGAGGCACGTTGCCGATCAGTGGCACCTTCTTCGTGTTCTCCGACTACATGCGCCCGGCGATCCGCCTCGCCGCGTTGTCTGGGGCCAAGGCCGGCTTCGTGTTCACCCATGACTCCGTGGGCGTCGGAGAGGACGGCCCCACGCATCAGCCCGTCGAGCAGTTGGCGACACTGCGAGCCATGCCTGGATTGCACGTGCTCCGACCCGCCGACGGCAACGAGACGATCCATGCCTGGGCCGACATCGTTCGTCACGATGGTCCGTCGGCGTCGATCCTCAGCCGCCAGAACATCCGGGTCGTCACCGATGGGAGTGCCGTCAGCCGTGGCGCCGGGATCGTCACCGATTCCGACGGCGAACCCGACGTCGTGCTGATCGGCACCGGCAGTGAGGTCGAGGTGTGTGTCGACGCAGCGGCTCGGCTCCGCGAACAGGGCCGCAACGTCCGCGTCGTCAGCCTGCCGAGCTGGGACCGTTTCGCCGAGCAGGACGACTCGTACCGCGATGCGGTCATGCCGGCCGGAGTGCCGCGGCTCTCGGTCGAGGCAGCGAGCACGTTCGGCTGGGAACGCTACGCCGACGACTCCATCGGTATCGACCGCTTCGGTGCCAGCGCCCCGGGAGAACTCGTGCTCGACAAGCTCGGCATCAACGTCGACCACGTCGTCGAGCGGGCGACTGCACTGCTCGACTGAGCAGGTACCACCATCGAATCGAATCCGAATCGCCTCGAAAGGGACGCCATGTCAGAGAACCGGATCATCGCCCTCCACGACGAGCAGGCCCAGAGTGCCTGGCTCGACAACCTGAAGCGTGACTACATCACGTCGGGTCAGCTCGTGTCGATCCGTGATGGCGGCGTGCGCGGTCTGACCTCGAACCCCTCGATCTTCCAGAAGGCGATCCAGGACTCCAGTGACTACGACGAGCAGTTCGCCGAGCTCAAATCAGCGGGCGCGTCGATCGATGATGCGTACTGGGCCATGGTGATTCGCGACATCCACAGTGCATGCGACGTGTTCTCCAAGGTCTACGACCACTCCGACGGGGTCGACGGCTACGTCAGCGTCGAGGTGGCCCCGAGTCTCGCTCACGATGGCCCCGGCACCGAGACAGCGGCCCGACGCCTGCACGAACGGATCAATCGCCGAAATCTGATGGTCAAGATCCCGGGCACCGAGGAAGGCCTGTCACCGATCGAGCAGATGATCGCCGAGGGGCGCTGTATCAACGTCACGCTGATCTTCAGCCTCGAACGCTACGCGAAGGTGATCGAGGCCTACATCGCCGGTCTCGAACGCCTGGCTGAAGATCCCGACGCCGACCTGTCGCAGGTCGCCAGTGTGGCCAGCTTCTTCATCAGCCGGGTCGACTCCGAGGTCGACAAGCGCCTCGACGCGATCGGCACCGACGACGCACTGGCTCTCCGAGGCAACGCCGCCGTGGCGCAGGGCAAGCTCGCCTATCAGTTGTTCCTCGAGGCGTTCTCCGGCCCTCGCTGGACGCCGCTCGCCGCGAGAGGCGCACATGTCCAGCGTCCGCTGTGGGCGTCGACATCGACCAAGAACGATGCGTACCCCGACACGCTCTACGTCGACGAGCTGATCGGCCCGGACACCGTCAACACGTTGCCCGAGGCCACCCTCGATGCCTTCGCCGACCATGGCACCGTCGCCCGACGGGTCGACGCCGAGGTCGATGACGCTCGGTCCGTGTGGCAGTCGCTGGCCGACGTCGGCGTCGACATGGACGATGTGGCCGCCCAGCTCGAACGCGAGGGCGTCGACAGCTTCGCCAAGGCATTCGACGAGCTGATCGACGCGCTCGAAACCAAATCCGCCGATCTGGCCTGACACCCCTGCCGGACGTCAGCTCAGACGTCGATCCAGCGGCGGGGGTAGCCCTGGGCCCCGTTGGGCGCAACCGGGGCGGTTTCCTCGGTTTGCGGCACGCCATCCCCGTCGAACGCACGTGATTCGATCATGTGGCGGCCAGGTTCGAGTTCCAAGGTGACCATCCACTGCTTCCAGGTGTCGTCCGATGGGACTCCACCGAGTTCGGCCTCGACCCACTCGCCCTCGTCTGAGCGAACCTCGACGCGAGACACACCCCGATGAATCGCCCACGCGATCCCCCCGACGATGACATCGCTCGGTGCCGCACCCCGACGGTCCGTGTCGATGCGCGACATGGTCTTGATCGGCCCGTTCTTCGACCAGCCACGCGGTACCCAGTAGGCGTCGTAGTCCTCCCACCGCGCCAACTCGATCTGCGTGACCCACTTCGTTGCGGACACGTAGCCGTACAAGCCCGGCACGACCATCCGGACGGGATATCCGTGGCGCGCCGGCAACGGTTCGCCGTTCATGGCGATCGCCAACATGGCGTCTCGTCCGTCCATCACGATCTCGGTCGGGGTTCCGGCGGTCCAGTCGTCGATCGACCGGCTGACGATCTGGGTCGCTCCCGGCTGGACACCGGCTTCTTCGAGCACGTCGCGCAACAGCACGCCTTGCCACAGCGCGTTGCCGATCAGATCCCCGCCGACCGGGTTCGACACGCATGACAGTGTGATGTAGCGCTCGACCTGGGTGCGGGCAAGCAGATCGTCGAACGTGAGCTCGATCGGGTTGTCGACCATGCCACCGATCTTCAGGCGCCACGAATCCTTCGACACCTGGGGCACCACCAGCGCGGTGTCGATCCGGTAGAAGTCCGCGTTCGGAGTGACGAATGGTTGCAGACCATCGACCGGCAGTTGTGCATCGGCCGGCAACTCGGTGACCGGCATGTCGACCGATGGCAATGTCAGGACGTCGCGTTCGCTGTTCACCTCGAAGCGCTGTTGGAGCAAGCGCCCGACACCGCCGGCCATCACTGCGACTGACCCGATCCCGATGGCGCCACCGACGAACCGCCGTCGGTCGACCCCCATCGGCTGGGCCACCGGTTGTTGTGGGTCCGAGGTGGTGGCGCCCGTCGCAGGGCGCGGTGCGAGGTACAACAGCACGGCGATCGAGACCCCGGTGCCCACGATCGTCGGGAGCAACTTCACCAACGTCGGCTCGGGCCGTGTCAGCACTGCCCACGCGCCGATCACACCGGTCACGCAGGTCAAGGCAACGGCAGCCGATCGCGCGCCACGCATCGCCAGCACACCCACCCCGATGCCGATGCCGAGGAGCACCACGAGCGCACCGACGACCAGCACCACCTTGTCGTTGGTTCCGAAGGTCTCGATCGCCCACTCCTTGAGTGGTCGCGGAACCCAATCGATGAACACCTGACCGACAGGTACGACCGGTGACGACGTGCGCTCGAACAGACCGACGACGAGCTCGGCGGCGGCGAGTCCTGCGCCGGTCGCCACGAGTCCCAGGAGCGGACCCATCCATCTGGGCCCGTACGATCGGTTGTCCATGGACCCAGATGTATCTGACTCCGCAGCATCCCAGGCCCGATCGATCGTCTCCGAGCTGGGTGTTTCCGAGAATGTTCGACTCTCGGAAGAACTCGTTTCCGAAACGTTGGGGCTCATCACCGATCAGCCTGACACGCTCGATCTCAAGATCGCCACTGCAGCCCTCGCCGAGATGCGCGACGCCTACGCGATGTTTGGCCCCTACAGGGGTCGCCGCAAGGTCTCGATCTTCGGCTCGGCGCGGCACGGGCGCAGACGATCCGCTCTACGAACTCGCTGTCGGGCTGGCACGCACGCTCGCCGAACGGGGCTGGATGGCCGTCACCGGCGCCGGTCCCGGGATCATGCAGGCCGGCATGGAAGGTGCCGGCCGCGAGAACTCGATCGGCGTCTCGATCCGGCTGCCATTCGAGAGCGGCGCCAACTCGATCATCGCAGGCGACGACAAGCACGTCAGCATGAAGTACTTCTTCACCCGCAAACTGATGCTGATCAAGGAGTCGCAGGCATTCGTCTGCATGCCAGGCGGCTTCGGGACGCTGGATGAGATGTTCGAACTGCTCACGCTCACCCAGACCGGAAAGGGCGTGCCCGTGCCGATCGTGCTGCTCGACGCTCCCGGTGACCCGTTCTGGGAGGGTGTCGACACGTTCGTCCGAGAACAGTTGATCGCTCGCGGTCTCGTCTCGGCGACCGATGTCGACCTGTACACGATCACCAACGACTGCAACGAGGCCGCTCGCATCATCGAGGCCTTCTACGCGAACTATGACTCGGTTCGTTTCGTCGGCGACCAGGTGGTGATCAGGATGCGCCAGGGACCGAACGACGAGCAACTCGGCGACCTCAACGAGCGGTTCGGCCATCTTGCGTCGAGCGGCGAGATCCACCGGGCCGAGCCGTTCAAAGTCGAACGACGCACCGACGACAAGGTCGATCTCGACCGCATCTCGTTCATGTTCGCCAAGCGCGGTTACAGCGACCTGGTCGCTCTGATCCGGGAGCTGAACACCTACGTCTCGTCGAGCTGACGCAGCACCGCTGCGGCCTTTTCGATCGCCCGCCGCGCCTGCATCAACTTCTTGTCGTCGGCAGGGCGAGTGACCTCGCCATCGGCCACCGCTTCACGAAGCTTGTCGAACGCCATCTCGTCGAGATCGGCGGCGACCGATTCCAGCCGCTCGACGAGACCTCCGTAGTCGCCCGTCACGATTCCGCAACTCCGAGTGCCTCGGCCACGAGATCCACAGGATGCCGCACCGGGAGATCGACCACCGCCCCGAGATGCATCGAACAGCCGGGGTTCGCGCTGGCCACGGCAACCGCGTCGGATCGATCGGTGGCACGGCGGATCGACGCAACCTTGCGCTCGCGGATCTTCCCGGCGAGCTCCGGTTGCAGCGCCGAGTAGGCGCCGCCGGCTCCGCAGCACAGGCCGTCGTCATCGAGTTCGACGACCTCGGCCACGTGGGCGAGTAGTGTTCGGACCGGTTGGTGGGATCGTTGGACGTGGCGCAGATGGCACGGGTCTTGGACGATGACCGACTGGCGCCGACCCTGAGGAGCCGGAAGCATGTCGACCCGCTCGGCGAGCCACTCCGAGATGTCGAGCACCCGGGCACTGAATCGGCGGGCTTCGTCGGTGTCGAGCAGTGCTCCGTAGTCCTTCATCGCAGCACCGCAACCTGCAGAGTTGACGAGGATCGGCGCATCTCCTGGCATCGACGCCATCACGCCACGTGCGAGCTCAGTTGCATCACGGTGCAGTCCGGCATGGCTGTGGAGGGCCCCGCAACATCCGCCACCGCGTTCCGGCGTCGCGTGGGTGGCCCCGGCGAGGGCGATGAGCGCCGCAGTGTTGCGATGCGTCTCTCGCTGCCAGGCATCCATCACACAGCCGAGGAACAACCACACGTCGTTGCCGGTCGCCTCCAACTTCGGAACACGGCGGAGCGGCAGCCGCGGAATCCCGAGCCGCTTCGGCACGAGACGGAGTCGTTGCCCTGCTGCAAGCGCCGTCGAGCCGGCGAGAAGGAGCCGATGTCGTGGCAGCACTCGGAGACCCATCCGCTGCCACCTGGGCGTGATCCGGCCATCCTCGGCGAGCCTGGTTCGGGTCTGCTCGATCAACGCCCCGAACTGCACTCCGCTCGGACACGCCGTCTCACAACCGCGGCACTGGACGCAGGTCTCGACGAAGTCGACGAACTCGCCGTCGATCGGGAGTTCCCCGCTGTCGACCGCGCGCATGGCGTCGATCCGTCCACGTGGCGAGTACTTCTCCTCCGCCGTCACCCGAAAGGTCGGACAATGCGGCAGGCACAGCCCGCAACTCACACACGTGGCAGCCAGCTCAGGGTCGAGCCCGAGCACCGACAGTTGCGTGCGTTCGGAGCTCGATGGGGTACTCATGCTCCGGTCATCGTACGTTCTCGCCCGACATGCCAGAGGGCCACACCATTCATCGCATCGCTCGCGACCACGGCACGCTGCTCGCCGGCCGCGTGGTCAACGTGTCGAGTCCGCAGGGGCGGTTTGCCGCCGATGCCGAGCGGGTCGACGGCGCCGTGCTGGAGCGCATCGAGCCGTTCGGCAAGCATCTCTTCTACCCGTTGGTCCACCGGCGAGGTCGGCCACGTGCACCTCGGACTGTTCGGCAAGTTCCGCGTCCAGCGCACCGACGAGTCACCCGAGCCGATCGGCCAGGTCAGGATGCGTCTCCAGACCGAACCCGATGGCGATGGCATCGCAGTACGTCACGATTGACTTGGCGGGTCCCACCGTGTGCACGATCGACCCTCCGTCGGTCCGCAAGAAGATCCTCGCCCGACTCGGACCCGACCCGATCCGGCGCGGTTCGAAGCCGGACCAGATGATCGAGCGCATCACACGAAGCACCCGCGGCATCGGTGACCTCCTGATGGACCAGTCGGTCGTCGCAGGCATCGGCAACGTGTACCGGGCCGAAGCGCTCTTCGTCGCCGGGATGCATCCCCTCCGCCCCGGCATCGAGTGTCATCGGGCCGAACTCGAGGCGCTCTGGGCCACGGCGCAGGGCATGCTGCGTCAAGGGGTCAAGGACAACCGCATCGTCACGGTCAGCCGCGAGGACCTCGGCGTCGCTCCAAACGCTCGCATCAGGCGCGCTCGACGCGACCTACGCGTACAAGCGCGACCGGTGTCTGCTCTGCGGCGATGAGATCCGCCGGATCGAGATTGCCAACCGCACCTGCTACTACTGCCCCACCCATCAACCTGCGTGAGCGCCTACCCTGGCGCAATGACGTCCGTCGACCGTATTCCCGAGATCGTCCAGGAACTCCGAGAGGGGTCTCGCCGCGGCGTGGTTCGTGACATCGAGTCACGACGAGGCCAGCTGCAGCAGCTTCGCTCGCTGTTCGTCGAACAGGAGGATCGTTTGGTCGATGCCCTGGTGGCCGACGTCGGCAAGCCACGCATCGAGGCCTACACCACCGAGATCGCCTTCACGATCAACGAGATCGACCACGCGCTGAAACACCTCGACGTGTGGACCAAGCCGTCCAAGGTGAAGGTTCCGCTGTCGTTCAAGCCGGGCAAGGCAGCCTTGCGGCCCGAGGCGCTCGGCACGGTCTGCATCATCGCTCCCTGGAACTATCCGGTGCAGCTGCTGTTCGCACCGCTCGTGCCGGCCCTCGCTGCGGGCAACACCGCGGTGCTGAAGCCGTCGGAGGTGACACCCTCGGTGTCGGCGCTCATCGAGGAACTGGTTCCCAAGTACTTCGACCCGTCCACGGTGGCCGTCGTCACCGGCGCCGTCGACGAAACCACCGCGCTGCTCGAACAGCACTTCGACCACATCTTCTACACCGGTAACGGCAAGGTCGGTCGCATCGTGATGCGAGCGGCGGCCGAGCACCTCACGCCAGTCACGCTCGAGCTCGGCGGCAAGAGCCCCGCCATCGTCGCCGCCGATGCCAACATCGAGGTGGCCGCCAAGCGCATCGCCTGGGCCAAGTTCCTCAACGCTGGTCAGACCTGCGTCGCCCCCGACTACGTGCTGGTCGAGGAGCGCGTCGAGGAGCAACTCGTCGCCGCGCTGGCCGATGCGGTCACGTCCTTCTACGGCGACGATCCGCGCCAATCGGACGACTACGCGCGCATCGTCAACGAACGTCACCACGACCGACTCATGAAGCTGCTCGACAGTGGCGGGTACGACACCACCGTCATCGGCGGGACCGGTGACCGAGCCAGCCGCTACCTTGCTCCCACCGTGCTCGCTGGGGTCAAGCCCGACGCCGCGGTGATGGACGACGAGATCTTCGGTCCGATCCTGCCCGTGCTCAGCGTCGGCGACGTCGACGAAGCCATCCGTTTCGTCAACGACCGCGACAAGCCTCTCGCGCTGTATGCGTTCAGCGGCGAGGACGACACCCTCGAACATGTCGTCGCCAACACCTCGGCCGGTGGCGTCACCCTCAACCACGCCATGCTGCACCTCGCCGTCCCCGACCTGCCGTTCGGCGGGGTGGGCGCAAGCGGCATGGGCGCGTATCACGGAAAGGCGGGCTTCGACACGTTCAGCCACTCGAAGGCGGTGCTCGACAAGCCCACCCGCCCCGATCCGTCGTTGATGTACCCGCCCTACACGAACACCAAGAAGAAGATCCTCCGCAAGTTCCTCTGACCAGTCGTCACTGCACCGACCACGTCGGCGCGTCAGGGTCGCCGCGCCAGTACCGAAGTCGTCGCTCGGCTTCGAGACGTGCGTCAGCGTTCGTGGTCGCTGCCGCAACCCGCATGAGCGTCGCGGCAACGAGGCGAAGCTCGGCAATCGCCATCGCCTGTGGATCATCTCGCAGCGAGCGGCCGTAGCCCGCTGCGAACGCGTCGTACTCCCCCGGCTGGCCACCCCACCGCTCGGCCCACGTCATCATCGGGCCGTGATCCCACCCCGGTGGCGCCATACAGAGCAGGTCCCAGTCGAGCAGGACGGGCCCGTCGGCTCGCATCAACACGTTGCCAGGATGGACGTCGCCATGGCAGACGACCACGTCGCTGAACTCCCCCCACCCGGCGTGCCGCTCGATCGCGTCGGTGAGCCCCTGCCGGGCTGCGTCATCGAGCACCGGGGCAGCACGCTCGAGCAGCAGCTCGAGGTCCCACCAAGGAAACACCGTCGGCGACGGGAGCGGCACCGACGGGGGCAGCACGGTGGGGTCGGTCTCGTGGACACGTCGCACGAGCGCCCCGACCCGCCGCCAGTCGATCGGGTTCCCCTCGTCGCGGATGCGCTCCCAGGCGGTCACGCTGAGGCCGTCGACGCGAACGACATCGTCGCGCACCGCACCTGGCACCGACACCCCACGGCCGTTCCAGAAATCGGCGAGCTCGAGCGAGACCTCTGCCGGAGCAGTTGGCGCGCTCACACGCAGAACCACAGAACCGCACGCGAAGATCGCGTTCATTCCGGCACGCATCAGTTCCGGCGGATCGAGCTGCCAGACACCGGCGGCAGTCGTGGCCGCGTGCGTCGCTGCAACCAGGTCGGTGACCGGACGGTCGACGTACGCTCGTGCGTCTGGACTCACGCGGATACGAGCACGTCGACGCCCGGGTTGAGGCGACCGATCGGATCGAACTCCGACTTGATACGGGCGTGGAGCGCTGCCACCGTTGGGTCGACCTTCGTTCGCGGAGCCGGGCGATCACGATGGACGAGGCCGACGCCGACTTCCGCAACGAACGTTCCCGCCTCGTGCGTCGCCAACGAGCTGACGTCCGATGGTGCCATCGACCACCGATGCTGCGGCCGCTCCGGCGGGCCGTCGGCCAGCTCGAGCGCGCACACTCGTGCTTGTTCCGCGACGTCGTCGTGGTGTCCGTCGAGCAGCACCCAGGTGATGTTGCCGTCCCACAGCACCGAGGTCGGCCGGTACAGGTCTCGGAGCAACTCCCACGGATCGTGTTCGCTCCAGAACCAGCGTTCGCCGACCGGCAACGGCCGGGTGCGCAGGATCACGTCGGCGAGAAAACCCAGCGTGCCGCGTGCGAGCCGACGAGGAGTCGGCACAGGTCGAAGCCGCTCACGTTCTTGACCGTCGGGCCCCCTGCCTTCACCACGTCACCGCCTGCCGAGACATAACACGCCTGCAGCAGGGTGTCGCGCACCGGACCCCAGCCGAGACGCCGACGGTCGCTCTGGCCGACCGCCAACGCTCCGCCGATCGTGCCCCCAGCGGGAATGGCAAGGCACTGGCCGTGCTCGGCGAGTGCCGTACCGATCTCGGCGACCGGGGTGCCTGCCCCACAGCGGATGGTCATCTCGGCGGGCAGGATCCAGTCGATACCGGACGGAGCGACCACCTGGCGGACGCCGGCAACAGGGCCGCCGCGTGTGCCGAGACCAGTGATCGTGATCGGGTCGGTGTCGCCGATCTCGCCGGCAAACGCCGTCACGGCTGCATCGAGCGCCGACTCGTTCACACCCACGCCCCCTCGGGGACGCTGTGGATGTCACCACACCCAGCTGGACTCGGCAGGACCTTGTCGGGGTTGGACAGCAGCTTCGGATCGAACGCCCGGCGAAGGTCCGCCTGAGCTGCCAGGTCGACATCCGAGAACATCAGCGGCATCAGGTCCCGTTTCTCGAGCCCGATGCCGTGTTCACCGCTGAGCACGCCACCTGCTGCGACCGAGACCCTGACGATCTCGTCGCCTGCGGCATGCACGCGCTCGGTCACTCCGGGCTCGCGTGCGTCGTAGACCAGCAGCGGATGCAGGTTTCCGTCGCCGGCGTGGAAGACGTTCAGCACGAGCAATTCGTGGCGGGCAGCAATCTCGTAGACCTGTGCCAGGACCTCGGGCAGCCGATGGCGGGGCACGACGGTGTCGTGGAGGTAGTAGTTCGGCTTGATCCGAGCGATCGCGCCGAACGCCGCCTTGCGGCCCTTCCACAGCAGCGCCCGCTCGGCGTCGTCAGCAGCGACACGGATCGTGCCGACGTCACGGGCAGCGGCAAGTTCTCGTATCCGTTCGATCTGTGCTGCGAGCCCGACCGGCAGACCGACCACCTCGATCAGGAGTGCCGCAGCCTGATGAACCGGAAGACCGGCATGGATGAACTCCTCCACCGCCTGCAGACAGAGCTGATCCATCATTTCCACGGCGGCGGGCACGATGCCATCGGCGATGATGTCGCTGACCAGCTGCGCGCCGTCGGCCACGTCGGCGAAGTCGAGCAGCATCGTGGTCACGTGGGGAGGATTCTGCATCAGCTTCACGCACACCTTGGTGGCGACACCGAACATGCCCTCGCTGCCGATGAACGCGCCACGAAGGTCGTAGCCCGCGGGTTCGGGGTCCTCTCCACCCAGCACGATCACGGAACCGTCGGGCAGCACCGCCTCGATCGCATGGATGTGAGCACTGGTCACCCCGTCAGCGAGGCAATGAGGACCGCCGGAGTTGTTGGCGACATTGCCGCCGATCGAGCACGTCTGCTGGCTGCTCGGATCGGGTGCGAAGTGCACACCGAGGTGCGCGATCTGATTCGACAGGTCGAGATTGAGTACCCCAGGCTCGACCCACGCCATCCGGTTCACCGGATCGACCGAGAGGATCTGGTTCATCTTCGATGTGGAGACCACGATCGATCCGGTCGTCGGCACCGCTCCCCCGGCGAGCCCAGTGCCGGAGCCCCGCGGAACGAACGGTACGTCGAACTCGTTGGCCACCTGCACGATCGCCTGCACATCAGCAGTGGTCTCGGCGAAGCACACGACCGACGGATGTCCGACCAGGTTCGAGGCGTCGTGCCGATACAAATTCAGCTCGGCGGCGCCGTCGCGCACCTGGTCGGGTCGGAGTCGCTCTCGCAGCCGGGCGACCAGAGGGGTGGTCACCGGGGCGCCTTGCGCTCCTTGCGGCGCATCACGATGACGCGTCCGCTCTCGACGGGGACGCCGTCGACGTAGACCTGATCACCCGGTGCAACGTGCTCGTCGAGCGACGTCAGGCGACCCTCGCGCCGCGCATGCAGCTCGTCTTCGGTGTGCTTCATCACCTGGCGCCCCTCGCGGAACGCGTCGGCGACGTTGCTCGTCTTGCTCCGAACGGTGCCGACCGCCGACTTTGCAATCTGTGTCGGCGCCATCTGCGAAGCGGTCTCCTTCACCTTCTTCTTCGCGTAGCCAGCGGAGGCAAGACCGGCCACCACGCCACCAGCGAACCATGTGACCCGCTTCATCATGCTCGTTTCCTCCATCGTGACGAGTCGGCCGAGCCGACGTCGAGCGTCTCGGCACCCTCGATCGACGAGACGTCGACCGGGCCGATCGAGGTCTGTTTCGGTGCGCCACGCAATCGTGAGATCGTCCGCGAGGTGCCGCGTGCGAGGCCGGCAGCCTTGATCATCGGCGACGAGAACGTCGTGCGTGCCACTCGACCCCCGACCGCGTCTCCAATGGCCTCAGCCGAGCCGAGCACCCGATCGAACCGTTCGAGATCCGCTCGTGCCTCGTCGACCGTGGCCCGGGCTTCGTCGGTGGTTTCGAGCAGCTCGCGGATGAGCGGTGTGGTCTCCATCCGCAGCTGATCGACCTCACGGCGAACGTCGCGCAGCGTGTCGAGCACCCGCAGCAACACCACGATCAGCGCGGCGAATCCGATCGAGCAGAGAACGGCGGCGACGACGAGGACCAGTTCGCCCGCGCTCATGTGTTCTCCGGTGCTGGTGCAGAGCCGTGCTTCATCCGGTCACCGATCGCCGCTTCATCACCGTGCGCACTGGGTTCGTACCAGTGGCGATCGGCCAGCGCATCGGGAAGGTACTGCTGAGCGACGGTTCCCGAGGCATGGTCGTGAGGATACTCATAACCCTCGCCGTGGCCGATCGCCGCAGCGCCCTGATAGTGGGCATCGCGGAGATGAGCCGGCACCTCGCCGACAGCGCCGTCACGCACGTCCGACCGAGCCGACCAGATCGCGAGCGCACTGCGGTTGCTCTTCGGGGCCGTGGCGAGGTAGATCGCCGCCTGCGAGAGGTTCAATTGCGCCTCCGGCAGACCGACGTGTTCGAGCGCATGAGCTGCTGCGACGGCGACCTGGAGCGCGCCGCTGTCGGCGAGGCCGACGTCTTCGGACGCAAAGATGATCATGCGTCGGGCGATGAACCGAGCGTCCTCTCCGGCTTCGAGCATGCGGGCAAGCCAGTACACCGCTGCATCCGGGTCCGAGCCGCGCATCGACTTGATGAACGCGCTGACCACGTCGTAGTGGTCGTCACGCCCATAGCGCAGCGCGGTCGTTCCAAGTGCTGCCTCGACGTGTTCGAGCTCGACGTGGCGGTAGCCGGCGAGTGCACACGACACCTCGAGCGCAGTCAGTACCTGACGACCATCCCCGCCCGCTCGATCGACCAGCAGGGTCAGCGCGTCGTCGTCCGCCGTCGCCCCTTCCGCTTCGAGGCCGCGTCGTACGAGCGTCTCGATTGCCGCCCGGTCGAGTGGTTCGAGACGAAACAGCGTCGAGCGGCTGCGCAATGGAGCATTCACCTCGAAGAACGGGTTCTCGGTGGTCGCTCCGATCAGCGTGAGCGTCCCGTCCTCGACAGCAGGCAGCAGTGCATCCTGCTGCGACTTCGAAAACCGGTGGATCTCGTCGAGAAACAAGATCGTGCCCTGACCACGCTCGCCCAGTCGCTGTCGGGCTCGCTCGATGGTCTCGCGCACGTCTTTGACTCCGGCGTTCACCGCCGAGAGCTGTTCGAAGGCCCGATCAGTGCTCCCGGCGACTGCCAGAGCAAGCGTCGTCTTACCGGTACCGGGCGGCCCCCACAGCAGCGCCGAGGTGAGCCGATCGGTCTCGACCAGTCGTCGCAACGGCTTGCCGGGACCGACGAGATGGTCCTGCCCGACGACGTCGTCGATCGTGCGCGGTCGCAGTCGGGCCGCCAGCGGTGCACGTGCGCGACGCTGTTCCTCGGCGGCAACGGCGAACAGGTCGTCGCTCATGGCCAGAGCACCGCCCGGTAGACCTCGCTGCGGAAACCCACGACGTGCTCGACCAACCATCTCCGCTCGACCCAGCGCCACGCAACGAACTCCACACCGTCGGGCCTCGGGATCACGTCGTCATCCACCGCACGAAAGAAGTACCAGCGCTGAACCTGCCCGAGGCGCTTGCCTTGTGAGCGCACGTGCTCGGGAAATTCGTAGGCCATCCACATCGGATGTTCGCCGGTCATCTCCACGTCGCCCGCGCCGAGCCCCGTCTCCTCGCCGAGTTCGCGCCAGGCTGCGTCGAACGGTGTCTCGCCGACGTCGATCCCTCCCTGTGGGAGCTGCCATGCGCCGGGGATGTCGCTGCGCTCGAACGCAAGGACCTCGTCGCGCGAGTTGGTCACCACGGCGACCACGCCGGCTCGGAAGTTGGCGCTCGGCATCGACGCTCGCTATCGACCGAGACTGCGCAGGCGATCGCGCACGTCGGCGAATTCGTCGTCGAACTCGAGGATCGTCGAGAACCAACGACGAGCGCTGATGGGGTCACCCATGCGGTCGTACAGATCGGCCAGTACGTACCACTGGCGCAGATGGAACTCGCGGACGGCCTTCGGACGCTTGATGGCTGGTTCCATCACCTCGAGCGCTCCTCGAAGGTCGTCCTGATCCACCAACGCCCCGGCAGCCACCATTCGACCCTCCGCCATGATCTCATGGCTCGGCGACGAGGCCTTGATCTCGGACCAGACCCGATCAACCGCCGCCCAACGACCCTGTGCCCGCTGACAATCAGCGATCACCGGGAGGAGCGCCGGATTCGAGTGCAGCTCCTGGGCGACCTCGAGCGCCGACACCGCCTGCTTGTACAGCCCGAGGCGATAGCTGGCGAGCCCGACGAGTTCGTGGGCCGCCGCCACCGAGGGTGCCTCCTTGGCAATCGCCGACGCGATGCGGCGCGCTTCTTGGAAGCGCTCGCGGTCGAGCGCCTCGGACGCTTGGGCAAGTCGTTCGGTGAGACGGGCGCCACGTTGCGACCCGAGCGCCTCGGTGAGCTCGGCTGCCACTTCGGGATCGAGCGGCTTGGGCGCCCGGCGCGTGGGTGCAGCACCGGCAGCGCCGGCAACGGCGGCTGCTCGGCGCGCGGCGTCGGACGCTTCGCGACGCACCGAACCCTCGTCGATCCACTGCTCGGTCGTGCGTTCTTCGATCTTGCGCCGTTCGAGGTCCGGATCCTGCGGAGTACGTGGAGCCCGCCGCTCCTTGACGGCTTTCGATCGCCGCTCGGCCTCGGTCATCGGCTTGACCGGACGGCCGCGTGTGTCGCTCCGATTGCCGGGGCGACCACCGCGTCGATCGTCGTCAGGTCCACTCCGTGCTCGACTACTCGAGCCGGGCTTGCCGGACCGTGAATTCGAACTGGGCTTGCCGGACCGTGAGCTGGAACTGGAACTCGGCTTGCCGGACCGTGAGCTGGAGCCGGGTTTGCCGGACTGGTTCGGGCTGCCTCGGCGCGCGTCATCGCGGCGCGGTGGACGGGAGGACGAGCCGGAAGACATGGGTCGCCATGCTACGGGCCACCAGACACAACGTCGTCGAATCGGGGCGAAAACGCGAAGAACGCACTGCCGGCATACCCGGTCAGTGCGTTCCTCGATCGAAATCCGGCGACGTCCTACTCTCCCAGGGGATCTCTCCCCAAGTACCATCGGCGCTGACAGGCTTAACTTCCGTGTTCGGGATGGGAACGGGTGTGACCCTGTCGCTATGGTCACCGAAATCAGTTGTCAAAGAGGGGTGACCCTCAAGGACTCCAGAGCAAGCACGAGCTGTTCAAAACCAAGCCCTCGGCCGATTAGTACCGGTCAGCTGAGCGTGTTACCACGCTTACACTTCCGGCCTATCAACGTGATGGTCTCGTCACGGGCCTTACTGCGTTAACCGCATGGGAATACTCATCTTCAACCGGGTTTCCCACTTAGATGCTTTCAGCGGTTATCCCTTCCGTAGGTAGCAAATCTGCGATGCTTCTGGCGAAACAACAGACACACCAGAGCTACGTCCGTCCCGGTCCTCTCGTACTAAGGACAGCAGTTGTCAGTATTCCTTCGGCTGCGGAGGATAGGGACCGAACTGTCTCACGACGTTCTGAACCCAGCTCGCGTACCGCTTTAATGGGCGAACAGCCCAACCCTTGGGACCTGCTTCAGCCCCAGGATGCGATGAGCCGACATCGAGGTGCCAAACCTTCCCGTCGATATGGACTCTTGGGGAAGATTAGCCTGTTATCCCCGGGGTACCTTTTATCCGTTGAGCGACCACACTTCCACACGTGATGGCCGGGTCACTATGCCCTACTTTCGTACCTGCTCGACTTGTAGGTCTCGCAGTCAAGCTCCCTTGTGTCATTGCACTCGACGGCTGATTGCCAACCAGCCTGAGGGAACCTTTGGGCGCCTCCGTTACTCTTTAGGAGGCGACCGCCCCAGTCAAACTACCCGCCTGGCGCTGTCCCTGATCCGGATCACGGACCGAGGTTAGAGCTCCAAAGTACGCAGGGTGGTATTTCAACGACGACTCCACACTGGCTGGCGCCAATGCTTCCAAGTCTCCCACCTATCCTACACAACGCAATTCAAAACTCAACACCAAGTTATAGTAAAGGTCCACGGGGTCTTTCCGTCCTTCCGCAGCTAACGAGCATCTTTACTCGTACTTCAATTTCACCGGGTCTATGGTTGAGACAGTGGGGAAGTCGTTACGCCATTCGTGCAGGTCGGAACTTACCCGACAAGGAATTTCGCTACCTTAGGACCGTTATAGTTACGGCCGCCATTCACTTGGGCTTAGGTTCACAGCTTCGCTCCGAAGAGCTAACCGTTCCCCGTGACCTTCAAGCATTGGGCAGGCGTCACAGCGTATACAGCGCCTTGCGGCTTCGCACGCTGCTGTGTTTTTGGTAAACAGTCGCTACCCCCTGGTCTGTGCCACCCTCCTCAGCTCGAGCCGTAAAGGCTTTCACCAAAAAGGGTCCTCCTTCTTCCGAAGTTACGGAGGTAATTTGCCGAGTTCCTTAACCATAGTTCTCCCGCTCGCCTTGGTATTCTCTACCCGCCCACCTGTGTCGGTATGGGGTACGGGCTCTGTGCCAACTCATTGCTGGGCTTTTCTTGGCAGCATGGAATCAGTGACTTCGCGGTATATCGCTCGGCATCACGTCTCAGTGTTACGGCTCCAACTCTCATCGGAACCCACCTACACGCTTACCCCAGGTCTACCATCGCCTGGGTTCACCTATCCTCCTGCGTCCCCCGTCAACTATCCGCCAGCTACTCGGTCGGTTCGCTACCCGAAGGTAACAGCCCCAACGTTGCGGCTCTTGGACTTGGCGCGGGCACAGAGGTACTGGAATATCAACCAGTTGTGCATCGACTACGCCTTTCGGCCTCGCCTTAGCTCCCGACTCACCCTGGGGGGATTAGCCTTCCCCAGGAACCCTTGGGCTTTCGGCGGAGGGGTTTCTCACCCCTCTCTCGTTACTCATGCCTGCATTCTCACTCGATGGCGCTCCACGACTGGTTTACACCGCCGCTTCGCTGCACCATCGACGCTCCTCTACCGCTCCGAATCGACCGAAGTCTCATCGAAGCCCATAGCTTCGGCTCAGGACTTGAGCCCCGTTACATTGTCCGCGCAGGATCACTCGACCAGTGAGCTATTACGCACTCTTTCAAGGGTGGCTGCTTCTAAGCCAACCTCCTGGCTGTCTGTGCAATCCCACATCGTTTTCCACTTAGTCCTGAATTAGGGGCCTTAGCTGATGATCTGGGCTGTTTCCCTTTCGACCAACGAAGCTCATCCCTCGTGGTCTCACTGCCGTGCTCTGGAGTACCGGCATTCGGAGTTTGATTGGGGTTGGTAAACTTGTAGGTCCCCTTACCCATTCAGTGCTCTACCTCCGGTACTGAACACACGACGCTGCACCTAAATGCATTTCGAGGAGAACCAGCTATCGCCGAGTTTGATTGGCCTTTCACCCCTATCCACAGCTCATCCCCGCCATTTTTAACTGACGTGGGTTCGGTCCTCCACGGAGTCTTACCTCCGCTTCAACCTGGCCATGGATAGATCACTCGGCTTCGGGTCTACAGCATGCGACTCTACGCCCTATTCAGACTCGCTTTCGCTTCGGCTTCCCATCACTGGTTAACCTTGCCACACACCGTAACTCGCAGGCTCATTCTTCAAAAGGCACGCCATCGCGGCCATACCCGAAGGCATGACGACGCTCTGACTGTTTGTAAACCAACGGTTTCAGGTACTATTTCACTCCCCTCCCGGGGTACTTTTCACCTTTCCCTCACGGTACTGGTTCACTATCGGTCGCCAAGGAATACTTAGACTTATGGGGTGGTCCCCACAGATTCACGCCGGCTTTCACGGTTCCGGCGTTACTTGGGATGACAGGCGGATAGTACGTACATTTCGGATACGGGGCTGTTACCCACTCTGGCTGACCCTTTCCTGAGTCATTCTCCTATGCAGCACTTGTAATCCGTGACACATCTGATGCTGTGTCTCCTGGTCCCACTACCCCGCACCAGCAACGCCATCAGGCTTGGCACTGGCACGGTTTGGTCTCTACCCTTTTCGCTCGCCGCTACTCAGGGTGTCGC